>JAEWJR010000057.1:0-15443 GCA_023386445.1 Bacillota bacterium
TTCTGCCGGATGGTGAAGATGCAAGCATTATATGGGATGAAGCCGCAAATAAGTGGAGAGCGGCATGGGTTGCTTCAGTGTCGGGCGGTTTTGCTCTGAGGATGGCCGAGGCAGACAACTATGCAGGCCCATATACAGTTATTAAAAATAATACAGCTGTATCTGAAACTGGAGCATTAATACAAAAAATGGGCGGCAAATATTACGTTTTTACCGGACGCGGAACTTCCGGAGAAATGTGGGTATACATTTACCCTGATTTGAGCCTGATCGGACGTCTGAATGTTCCGGAGGGGCCTGTTGCCAACAATATATGGCCTGTAATTCTTCCATATATAAATGCAAATGGTGGCACCAGCTATCAAATGATGACCTTTGACCGCTATATGGGTTGGGGAGGCGACCATTCATACGGCAAGATATACATATTTGAAGGAGACAGAACGAACAGCCTGTGGGATTATGCCAAACCTGTAACCGAAGTATCGATACAGCCCGTCAGTGTAACGACAACAGCAGGAACTGCGCCTGTATTGCCTGCCACTGTGACAGTGACTTACAGCGACAATACTACAAAAAGTGCAGCCGTTCAATGGAAGGAAATAGCTCCGGAGAAATACGCACAGGCAGGAAGCTTTAATGTAACTGGTATGGTAGCAGGAACAGCTATGCTGGCAACGGCTGCTGTAACAGTGACTGATGAAGGAACACAGCCTGAAGAACCGACAATAGTATCAATACAACCTGTCAGTGTAACGACAACAGTGGGAACTGCGCCTGTATTGCCTGCCGCTGTAACAGTGACTTACAGCGACAATACTACAAAAAGTGCAGCCGTTCAGTGGGAGGAAATAGTTCCGGAGAAATATGCACAGGCAGGAAGCTTTAATGTAACAGGTACGGCAGCAGGAACAGCTATACCGGCAACGGCCAATGTAACAGTGACTGATGAAGGAACACAGCCTGAAGAACCGGCCATAGTATCAATACAACCTGTATATGTATCAACTACAGCGGGAACTGCTCCGGTATTACCGGCCGCTGTAACAGCAATTTACAGCGATAATACAACAACAGGTGCGGCTGTTCAATGGGCAGCAATAAGCCCGGCACAGTACGCACAAGCGGGAAGCTTTAATGTGTCAGGTGCGGTAGAAAATACGAACATCCCTGCAATGGCATTTGTTACAGTGAATGCTGTTCCTGTAACACCACCTGTAACAACGCCGGGGGCGTCATCAGGAACATCATCGGGAACAACACTTTCAGTTGCACCGTCTCCGGTAACAAAACCCGCTGCGGTTGACGGGGAAACAGTGAGAGTCGAAGCCAAGGCTGATAAAGACGGAAAAGTAACGGTATCCATTAAGGGAGACGATATAAAGACAGCAGTAAATAATGCCAATAACGGTACTGTTAGAGTAGAAGTAAAAGTGGATGAGAAAGCCAGGGAAATTAAGGTAAGTATTCCTGCACAGCCAATTGTTGCTTCGGATAAGCAGATTAATAATATCAAGCTTGACACAGGTCTTGCAACATTTAATATCAATCCGGACCTGTTAAAGAACAATAATGTTACTCAAACAGCCGATCTGCAGCTTACCGTAACCAGGGCTGACGGCTCTGCTGTACCTGCGGCAGTCAGAAGTGTGATCGGAAGCAGTGAAGTATATGACTTCAGCCTGAATATAAACGGCACTAAAATAAGCACATTTGAAAATAAGGAAGTAAGTGTTGATGTAGCTTATACCTTAAAACCCGGACAGGACCCGAACAAGGTTATAGTATATGATATCAGCGACAGCGGTAAGCTGGAAATCGTTAAGAACAGCTGGTATGATGCCGGCACAGGAATAGTTCACTTTAAACCTGAACAATTCAACAAATATGCAGCCTCTTACAATGATGTGACCTTCAGTGATCTGTCAAAAGCCGCATGGGCCAGAAGCAGTATTGAAGCACTGGCAGCAAGAGGTATTGTAGCCGGACGCGGAGACAACATGTTCATGCCGGGCGATAGTATAACAAGAGCCGAATTCCTGGCAATGCTGTTGAATGCCTTCGATTTGACGGATGAAAATTCTGATTGCACGTTTAAAGACGTAAACGACGGAAAATGGTATTACAATGCAATAGCGACAGCTCAAAAACTTGGCATAGTACAAGGAAAGACAGATGGAACATTTGGAATCAATGATGCAATAACCAGACAGGATATGGCTGTAATGGTATATAAGGTTTCGGAACTGTTAAAAGTAGAGATGAAAGAAACCAACAGTCTGGCACAATTTAAGGATTCCGCAATAATATCGGCATATGCTGTAAATTCAATAAGTGCCATGCAGAAATCAGGAATAATCAATGGAATAGGTAATGATAACTTTGCTCCAAAGAATAATGCAACAAGAGCTCAAGCAGCAGTAATTATATACCAGGTGTTCAATCTGGCTGAATAAGCAGGAGAAATGAGCACCGGACAATAAGCATTAAAGGAAAGGGAGAGCTGCCAGCTGTTAAAGTTGGCGGCTCTCCCTTTTCAATTAACTCCAGGATAGCTAACTATAAACTAATTAATGCTACAAAGTGAAGTCGGCGCTAAAGTTTTGTGCCTGAAACACCTTTGATACATACATTTTGCCCTCAGTGCCGATATCTGCATAAAATACTTCACTGAAATCATGGATACCTGCCTGTTCAAGCTGTGAAGAAAGCCAATTTCTGTCCAGGTTGAGCTTTTTCAAATTGCCGTCATAAACCTTTCCATCCATAATAAGAGGTATGGAAAGGCCTTTCATGGCTACCTTGATATTCATGTCGGATGGGGTCAGCGGAAGGAACTGTGATTTTTTAAGGACGCTGATGCTTCCGCTGCTCTCCACAATAGCATATTCAACCTCGTTTAAGTCGAATATATCCTTTTCCCTCAATGCCATCAGAACATTTTCCATTGAGTATTTCAACCTTTCCATGTTGTACTTGATAAATTGGCCGTTCTGGATAATTACAGTGGGACCGAAAGTGATTTTGCGTGCGATTTTTTTGTTGTTTATCAATAGACGGCTTACAATATATTGCAGGGCAACGATGAGCGCAACCGAAAATAATGTAGGGACATGAGGAATATCGGGTTCGGAAATATCAGCACCGATGACACTTCCAAGAACCAGAATTGATAAAAAATCATAGACGGGAAGCTCGGCAATTTTACGTCTGCCGGTTTTTAAGACCAAAAACAGTATTAGTGCCATCACAGAGACAATCCGGAAGGTTATTATTAAATATGTCATATCTGTTTACCTCAGTATTTTTTATTATTATTCACAATATTGGACTTGATTATATATATGATAATTGTGTTCACTGATTTATATGAAAATTAATATAATATATTAAATTATATTAATGTGGAGGGTAAACAAATGGAATTTTTAAAATTAATATTAAGCTTAAGCAAGGCGGTTAGAAAAAACGATGTTGCCAAAGGGTGTCTGTTAGGCGGAGCGACTGCTATTGGTACCGGAGGGGCTGTATATATTGCCAAGAAATTACTTGACAAAAAGAAAAATCAGGATTTGAATATTAATATTGAATAGGATTACAGCTCAAACATTAGAGCATCCAGTCAACTTAAGAGCAGTTTTGGATGCTCTTGTCTTTTCCGGTATACCGGTTCAAACATGGTTTAAAATAACTTGTATTTGGGTTTTTCTTCATCAAAAAGCCAATACCTGAGCCAATCATCAAATATAATAGCTCCAAGGCTTATAAAAATCCAGAGTACTCCATAATAAAGGCAGATCTGTCCGTGAAGATTGAAGGGCAAATCACTGTAATCCCATATATTCAGCTTCAGCCATATATTTAAGATCACACCGCTCACGTATTCCACGGCGGTAACCATGAAAGCCGATATAATGCCTTGCACCCATAAGCGCATTCCCCAGGTAAACACTTCATTTATCAGTCCTATAAGCACGAAACAGGTACCACCTACAATAATCATAGGCCATGCAGAGTATCCATTATACATACGTTCAAGAAAATAGTAAAAAAATCCTCCGATTGCAAATAAAATCAGTAATTTTAAATATTTCATATTATCGAAGCTCCTACATATTGTTCTATAATGCACTATAGTATATTATGCTTTGAGCAATGACAGGGTGCAATAATTTAACATTATGGAAACCTATAACCCTGAATTGAATGAAAAGAGTTTTTAGGTTATTAGTGACGTATCTTACCTTCGATGCATATGATACAGTAATATGTGTCTTTGGAGGTATAGAATTATGTTCCAAAAAATAAAAAACTTTTTTAAGATTATCTTTATTAAAAAAGTTCTTAAATATATGGAAAGTGATCCTGTAAAAAGTATACCTGCAATTTTGAAGTGGATAGGAAAATTTGATAAAACCAAAAGTGTAAAGCGGCAGGTGAAAACTTTCAGAGCAGCTATTGAGAATAGACAGGGAAACTGGTATCAATTGGTGACAAGCCTGTGGACTGATATTGACAAGGAAGTACGCAGAAAAGTATTCGAAAATCTTGTCATCAATTCCACAATAATAGGCGGTCCCAAACAGGACAAAACGAAAAAAGCCAACAATTGTAATATACCCTGGACCATACTGATGGATCCCACAACAGCCTGTAATCTCAATTGCATAGGCTGCTGGGCGGCAGAGTACAAAAATGGACTTCAATTGAGTTATGATTCAATGGATAACATTATCCGGCAGGCTAAGGAAATGGGCATTTACACCTTTTTATTTTCGGGTGGAGAGCCGCTGGTAAGGAAAAATGATATAATCCGTTTGTGCGAGCAGCATAATGATTGTATATTTTTAGCCTTTACAAACGGGACACTGATTGATGAACAATTTGCCAATGAGATGCTTCGGGTGAAAAATTTTATTCCGGCCTTAAGTATTGAAGGTTTTGAAAAGGATACGGATGCTCGTAGAGGAGAAGGAGTATATAATTCAGCCACCGGAGCAATGAAGCTGCTTAAAAGTAAAAAGCTCCTGTTTGGAATATCCTGCTGCTATACCCGTAAAAACACTGAAACAATAGGCAGCGAAGAGTACTTTGACGAAATGGTTTCACTTGGGGCAAAATTTGCATGGTTTTTTACCTATATGCCAATAGGTACTGATGCTCCGACCGATCTGATGGTCACTGCCGAACAGAGAAAATTTATGTACCGGCAGATAAGGGATTTTAGATCCACAAAGCCAATCTTTACACTGGACTTCTGGAATGACGGGGAGTATATCGGCGGGTGCGTAGCCGGAGGTCGGTACTATGTCCATATCAATGCAAACGGAGACATAGAACCCTGTGCATTCATACACTATTCAGATTCCAATATCCGGGAGAAAACCTTGCTGGAGGCACTGAAATCGCCTCTGTTTATGCAATATTACAAAAACCAGCCATTTAATGAAAATCATCTGAGGCCCTGCCCCCTGTTGGATAATCCCGACAGGCTTGTAAAAATGGTAGAGCTCTCCGGAGCCGTATCCACAGATATGAAAGCTCCGGAAAATGTAAAGGAGCTTGCCGGAAAATGCAGGGATGCTGCTGACAGCTGGTCGGTGATAGCTGAAAACTTATGGCGCCGGCAGGAGGATTTTTCAGAAAAGTATAGCTGTATGGAATGCGGGTGCTGCAGAGGCTGCAGTATTAATTCCAAGGCTGAAGTCTGAGAATTCATAAAATATGTATACAAGTACTTTACCCTCTATTGACAATGTATAACACGCCTCACGCCGGCTATTTTGCCACTCAAAAACGTATTGTACATTGTCAATAGAGGGTATCAAAATCATAAACCTCCTGGAAGCAAAGAGTTTAGCTGTTTTCAGGAGATTTTTCTATATTTCATATTTTTTTTCCTTAATTTTCTTATTAATTGCTCCGATAATATATTATGGAGCTTTAATTTTTTTGTTGGGATTTAGCTGTTAAAAAAAGAATTAGTCTTATATATATTGTCATAGGAGGCAGATATTATAATTTATAATATCTGAAGTTTAATATGGAGTTAACAGAGTGTTATTCCGAACTAAAAGCTTCACTGGAAGCCTTGAGCAAGGAAAATATTAATGATTTGTCACATTTGCATGACAGGGTTATGGTTAAACTGCAGCTGTTCATGTATAGCAACATGATTGAAGCGGGTGAGCATAATAAGTTAAAAATTACCCTGTCATCTGAAATAGATAATTTGGATACGAGTGATTCTATAGCCAGAGTGAGCGGAATTTCTTCATTAACGGTTTCCGGGTTGGCTTTGATGTTTATTTTGATAGCTCTCATGCAAATTGGGATAAGCGTTATTTTTGTTTATCTTTTATTTTGTGGAGTCGTAATATATTTGTTATGTCTTTTGGATATTTATTCGACGACACAGCAAAGTGACAAAAGAAAGAGGGTCATTTTTAAAATGTGTCTGGAAATACTTGATAAGGAAAAAGAGAAATTAGATATATTATAAAAAAGATGCTACCCTCTATTGACAACGTATTACAAATCGCTAATAGAGGGTATTATTTAAATAAATTTAATAATTCAGAAATAACAAGGGGTTTACACAGGTAGACTCCTTTTTAGTTTCTAATTATTCCGTATAATTACTATAATTTCATGTTTTCTATAAAATTTAATGAAATTTGCATATATATTATTTTATAATATGGTAATATTTAACAAATTATGATATAATTATGGAATAAAATGCATTTTATTATTAATTTAAGAAAGGAGGTGTAAAGAATGAAAAGAAAAATGATGGTAACTTCCCGGATAATAATGTGTTTTACCATCTTGCTTTCCATGTTTGTATTAAATGTACATGCGGCAGTAACAATCACCGAAAATAAAACAGGTACAATTGACGGTTATGATTATGAATTGTGGAAGGATAACGGGACTACAAGCATGACTCTCAACGGGGGCGGCACATTCAGCTGCCAGTGGAGTAATATCAATAATGCGCTGTTCCGCACAGGCAAGAAATACAACGAGACCCAGACACACCAGCAGCTTGGGAACATTTCAATGAACTATGCCTGCAACTACCAGCCATCGGGCAATTCCTATCTGTCGGTATATGGGTGGACCACCAGCCCGCTTGTAGAATATTACATCATAGAGAGCTGGGGCAGCTGGAGACCGCCTGGAGCAACGTCAAAGGGTACTATTACCATTGACGGCGCTACATATGACATATACGAGACCACGCGGGTCAACCAGCCATCCATTAAAGGTACTGCAACCTTTCAGCAGTACTGGAGTGTTCGGACATCAAAACGCACCAGCGGAACAATACCTGTCAGCGAACACTTTAAAGCTTGGGAAAGCAGAGGAATGCCAATGGGCAAGATGTATGAAGTTTCGTTTGTGGTAGAGGGATATCAAAGCAGCGGGCGAGCTGACGTAACCACTATGTCTATTAATGTCGGAAATCCTCAGACCAAAGGTGATCTAAACGGGGATGGAAGTGTCAACTCGCTGGACTTCGCAGCACTTCGAGCACATTTGGTTGGTGTGACGCCGCTTACAGGAACAAATCTTACCAATGCTGATGTTAACGGAGACGGGCAGGTAGACGCGCTGGATTTTGCAACTATGAAAAAATATTTATTGGGTATTATAACTACATTCTAAAACCAGGGTTTGGTTAAAAACCTGATGGTGCTGAATTTGAAGAAAATCAAATTCAGCACCATTTTTTATTCATGTATATGTACCCTCTGTTTATAATGTACGTGTTGTGCATTGTTATTACAGGGTAATAAAGCATAATAGTCTCAGTCTGCGATATTTGACATTTGACAATATATCACAAATTTTCGTATAATTACTCCTCATAGGTGTATTTTAATTTAAGCTGGAGCAGCGGTATTATATGATACCTGTTATTATTGTAAATTATAGCTGAAAAAATGGGGTTAATGATGAATAAAAAATGGTACAAACTAAATGCTGAAGCGGATAAGGAAATCATATCCATGGCCTGGCCCTCCATAACGGAGCAAATACTTGAGATGATGGTGGGAATGGTTTCCACCATATTTATGGGCAGGATCGGTACATATGCGGTTGCAGCCGTTGGAATGGTTAACATGCTTATGGGATTCATGCAGACGGTTTTCTCGGGCTTATCTATAGGAACTACGGTTGTTATTGCCAGAGTCACCGGTGAAGGCAACAGGGAAGATGCCAAAAGAGCACTGATACAATCAGGCTATATGGCAATTCTTGTGGGATTGATAATGGTAGTCCCGGGAAAGTTGTTTTCATTTAATATTCTGGGCTTGTTTTTTGGGGGAGCAGAACCGGAAGTTTTTAAAGCCGGAATAAGTTATTTCAATATTGTGCTTTTCAATATGCCGTTTCTTGTGCTTGATATCATAATATCAGGAGCCATGAGAGGTGCCGGGGATACAAAAACTCCAATGGTCATTACAGGCGGAGTCAACATTTTGAACATAATATTGAATACGGTGCTGATATTTGGGCTTCCGGCACTTCATATACCTGCCTACGGTATAGTCGGATCAGCCATAGCGGTAACAGTTTCAAGGATTGTAGGTGTTACGGTGAGAGTGCTGGTTTTGTATAACCGCAAAAAGCTCAAGCTTAACCTGAGCGTGAAGGATGACTACACTATAAGACCCGAAATGATGAAGAGAATAGTCAGCATAGGAGTTCCGGGCTTCATAGAACAAGCCGTCATGCAGGGAGGTTTTCTTGTACTCCAGATTATAATTGTCTCCCTTGGAACGGTGGCTATGGCTGCCTACCAGATAGGTATAAATATAAATGCCCTTGCTTTCTTTCCAATATTCGGGTTTGCCATTGCAAACACTACCCTCGTTGGACAAAGCCTTGGGGCAAGGGAGTACGAAAAGGCCGAAACCTATGCTTATGACAGTTTGAAGATAACAATGGTTGTGGGGTTTGTTATAGGTATACTTATGGCTATATTCTCAAAACAGCTGGCAGCCATGTACTCCAATGATCATCTCGTAATAGAGGAGTCTGTGGCCATAGTCTGCACATTTGGATTAATAGAACCGCTGCTGGCAGTTTTGAATTTATGCTCGGCAACCTTAAAAGCGGCAGGTGACATCAAATATGTTATGGTTACTTCCTTTGTAGGGCTTTGGACTTTCAGGGTGGGCTTGTCCTTTATACTTATCAACTTTTTTGGGATGGGCTTGTTTGCGGTTATGATCGGTATATTCTTTGACTTTTGTTCAAGATCAATCATGTATCTGGTCAGAATGAACAGAGGCAGATGGAAGTATTTGAAGGTATAGGCCTGTATAACAACAGTATAGATTTATATTAATTTGGAAGATTGAAATTATTATTATAAAAAGCTACATAACAACCAACTTGACAAAAAATAAATATGAGTTGATAATAAAAAGGCATAAGTGCATTTTCTGATATATTTCAATCATATATAAATCTATTATTGTGGGAGGTTCTTATGAAGCTTTTGCCACAAAGTTTTACCAGTTTCAGAATGAACAGTATTTACATTCGAATATTTTTTTCCATTATGGGACTTGTTCTGGCATCAGTTCTTATTGTTGCATGCCTTTCCTATTGGAATTCCACCAATATGATGATAAGTGAGGTAAAAAGCAATAACATGCTGGTTTTGGAACAGGCCCAGGAAAGTATCGACCGGGAGGTAAAATCAATTGAAAGCAGCACCATGCAGGCAGCTCTGGACAGGAGACTGCTTAAGGCACTTTATATCTCCCGGCAGGACTCCTATTATGAAGCCGAAATTTACCGGGATATTATAACATATTTAAGTTCGATAAAAGCAAATAATGACTATATAACCGATCTTTGGGTGTACTTTAACAAATCCGACATTGTTTTGGGAAGTGAGGGCAAGTATGATTCACAACTGTTTTTCAGCAATGTCTCCAAATATTATTCAAATATTGACTGGGAAAATGTCTTTTTAAAGAACGTAGGTTTCCGTTCCGCGGGGAGACAGGAAGTAGAGCACGATCTCAACAGAATGCCGGTGGTGGTATTTATAAAGTCACTGCCCATCAATGAGTTTACCCCTAAGGGTACTCTGGTCGTGAATTTGAGCGAGCAGTTCTTCTATAATAAAATGGGAGGAAATAAGGAAGGAAAAGTAGTTATCAACTATATTGTTGACTCTAATAAAAATATAATATTTACCAACGAGAAATCCTTCCAGGAAAACCAGGATCAAAAGCTGGCCAGATCTGTTCTGGACAATACTGTCAAGAGGATGGATTCCGATAAGGGAACCTTTGATACCAAATTTGACGGAAAGCCCTATACGGTACAATATATAAAGTCCAGAGCAAATGATTGGAATTATATTTCCATAACACCCACAGGATATATTTCCGAAAAGGCAAACGGTATCCGCAATGTAACTATTTGGGTAGCACTGATCAGTATGATTCTTAGCATTATTTTAGCATACTTTCTGGTACAGCGTCTTTACCGGCCTATAAATGATATTTTAAACTATATAAACATTATGAATAATAAAAAGCTGGATAAACAAACAGAAGGCAGCAAGGATGAACTCAAATTCATAAACAGGATAATAAGCTATGTTTATAATGAAAATGAAAGCCTGCGGGACTCCTTTAATAAAAGCCAGCCCATATTGCGGGAGAAGTTTTTGAATGATATTGCAAATGGCAGTGTTACTCAAGAACGTTATAAAGAGATAGGAAGCGATATAGGTATAGATATGCCCTTTCCTCTTTATCAGATCATTGTATTTGAAATAGATGAGTATGTGCCCGAAACCTTGAAAAAATACAGAAAACCTTCTGATTTTATTCCAAAAATGTATGAAATTGCCGGTGAAGCCTTAAATGACAATGCAAGATGCTACTCCATACAAAAAGATGAAAATATATTGGTTTCAATAATAAATTCAAATGAAAGTTTTTATGAATCTGAAGGCATAAATGAATATCTGGATAAAGTAAGGGATTATTTTAAACTCAATCATGACCTTACCTTTACTATCGGGGTCGGACGGCGTTACAACAGTTTGGAGGAATGTCCCATGTCCTTTATTGAAGCGCTTCATGCGCTGAAATACAAGATAGTAAAAGGACAAAATACTGTCATATATATTGATGAGGTGAAGAATATTTCAGGGAATATTTTTGAATATCCCATAGAAAAGGAAAAACAGCTGGTAACCATTCTCAAATCAGGTGACATTGTAGCTACAAATCAAATTCTTCTGCAGATATTTACCGATAATCTGGATAAACGGCCTATGACACCTGAAATGATAAATAATTTATTCAGTGCATTGGTTGGCACTGCCATCAGATCTATTTATGAAATGCAGGCTAACATAATGAGGATTTTCGGCGAAGAAACCGATATTTATGCCGAGATGGGGGCAAAAGGCGTTGTAGAGGAAAAAAAGAGTTATATTTATTTCATATTCAAATCCATTGCAATGTACGCCGGTGACCGGAAACACAGCCAGAATACAAAGGTATATGATAAAATAAATGCGTTTGTTGCAGAAAATTATAATAAGGAGTTATCACTTGAAAAAGCTGCAGAAGTTGTCAATCTGTCACCGTCTTATCTCAGCTTTATTTTTAAGGAAAGCTCGGGAAAGAACTTTGTAGATTTTATTAATGAATTCAGATTGGAAAAAGCCAAGGAACTTTTGACAACTACGTCAATGACTGTTGCCCAGGTAGCTGATACCGTAGGGTACATGAATGCAAACAGTTTCAGCAAGACCTTTAAGAAATATATCGGTGTATCCCCCGGGCAATTCAGGGAAATGTAATTTGCCGGGGGATATTCTCAAAATCCAAAGACAGCCTCATCTGGGGCTGTCTTTTGTTTGTCACCTACAAATGCGGAATTCCGGCATGTTCCGGCCAAGCCTGATAAATTCAGTGTTTTTCAGGCTTATAATCGTAAAAAAATCCACATCAAATCTATAAATTAAACCCGAAATCGAAAAATTGAATGGTTTACGCAAGAGGCGATTTGGGAGTAAAGTAACCACATAGTGAACCACAAGAACAAATCTGAATGGAGGATTGACATGCGTATCACACCTGCTGCTATCGTGGCAAAAGTCAAGTCAAAAAAGTCAAGTAATAATAATTTAAGTAACAATAATTTAAGCAATAGGTCAAGTAGGCTAAAGATGTTAAAAGCAAGTTATCCGTTGCTGCTGATGTTTTTACCCGTATTTGTTTATTATGTTGTTTTCCGTTATATTCCTTTGATAGGGGCATTTATCATATCGGTTAAGAAGTATCAGCCGGCCCTGGGGATAATGGGCAGTAAATGGGTTGGTCTTGAGTATTTTACTCAGTTTATAGATTCGGTATTCTTTTGGAGGCTGTTAAGGAATACACTTGCTATTAACTTTTTTCAGCTGATATTGGGATTTACCGCCCCGATCATTCTTGCCTTGCTTCTTAATGAAATAGGGTCATCAAGATTTAAAAGACTGGTACAGTCGGTCACATATTTGCCGAACTTTATTTCCAGCGTAGTTGTTGTGGGTATTGTGGTTGTTTTTCTTTCTCCGACCACAGGTGTGGTGAACAGTATAATTTCAAAACTTGGGATGGAAAAGGTTAATTTTTTGACTGAACCCTCATACTTCTGGTTAATCTATACTTTAATGGTAATATGGCAAACAACCGGATACAGTGCAATTATTTATTTGGCGTCGCTCACCGGAATTAATCCAGAACTTTATGAAGCTTCAAAAATAGACGGTGCAGGCAGATGGAGCCAGTTATGGCATATTACGCTTCCGGGTATTTCATCCACAATAGTCATTTTGCTTCTCATGAGGCTTGGAAGTCTTCTGGAGGTAGGGTATGAATCCATAATACTGCTGTATAATCCAAGTATTTATTCGACTGCTGATGTTATCAGTACGTATGTTTACCGTCGCGGAATACTCAACGGAGATTACAGTTTTGCTTCGGCAGTGGGCTTTTTCCAGTCGGTAATAGGGCTTGTACTTGTAATAACCGCAAATAAGCTGGCTAAAAAGTATACCGAGACAAGTTTATGGTAACGGGAGGGATTTAAATAATGAGAGAGACAAAAGGCCGAATAATATTTCAATGCATAAACTATACAATTCTCACAATTTGTATGATTGTCGCCATATATCCTGTACTTTATGTACTGGCGGCATCCCTGAGCAGTTATGAATTTCTGGCGCAGGGTAAGGTGGGAATTATTCCTATGGGCTTAAATCTGGAAGCTTACAAGCGGGTACTTACCTATCCGATGATCGGCAGATCTTATATCAACACATTGTTTTACACGGTTGCCGGAACTTCCATAAGCCTCCTGCTCAGTATTTTAGGAGCATATCCTTTATCCAGAAGGTATTTTCCAGGGAAGGACTTTCTGACAAAGGTAGTTGTAATAGCCATGCTTTTTAGTGCAGGTATGATACCTACATTTCTTGTGGTACGGGGTTTAGGTCTTTACAATACAGTATGGTCCATACTGCTGCCTACTGCAATATCATCCTTTAATCTGGTAATTCTCAAAAACTTTTTTGAACAGATACCTTACGAACTGGAAGAATCGGCGTCACTTGACGGATGTAACCACCTGCAGACACTTTTTATTATCATTCTGCCTCTTGCTGTACCCGGACTGGTCACTATAGGATTATTCTATGCGGTCTATCAATGGAACAGTTACTTTCCTGCAATGATCTATCTTCGGGACCGGGAATTAGTTCCTATTCAGATAATACTCAGGGACATAGTAATTCAGAATCAGACAAACGATCTGTCAATAGACCTGGTCAAAGGTTCGGATCAGGTGAGTGAATCCATCAGATATGCGACCATTATGGTTGCAACCATTCCAATTATGCTTGTTTACCCATTTGTACAGAAGTATTTTATAAAAGGTATTATGGTGGGTTCGGTAAAAGGATAGGTTTCATATGGGCTTATAAATTTCCGTGTTTGTTTACTTAAGGAAATTTATATAGATGTATTTGTAGTTAAAATTACAAAACAAGGAGGATTTTTATGATTAGGTTAAAATGGAAGGGAGCAGTATCATTAGCTTTGTCGGCTGCACTGTTTATGTCGGTGCTGGCTGGGTGTGGTTCAAAAGATGACAAAACCCAGGCCGGAGGAACAACAAACCAATCAGGAGAAACAAAGGTATCTAGCGGAAAATTGATCGAAGAACCAATTAAAATCAGCTTATTTCTGCAGGATTCGGCAGATCAGGCCATCAGCCCGGATTTACCAATTATTAAGGAAATCACCGACAAGACAAACGTATCTTTTGATTTTATTCCGGGACCTTCAACAGAGGCCCAGTTCCGTGAAAAGTTCAATGTAATAATTGCATCAGGCAGTATACCCGATGTTATAGTCAGTCCATACAGGGATGATATGCTTAAGGTGGCCGAACAGGGAATCTTTGAACCTCTGGATGAACACATTACAAGCAATGCTCCTAATTTCAAAAAAATCCTGGATGAACATCCAGAGTATATCAAGGATCTGAGATCTTCAGACGGTAAAGACTATTTCATGCCCTTTATAGGTGCCGTAAAGACGTTTAAAGTGTGGATGGTCAGGGAAGACTGGCTCCAGAAGCTTAACCTCAAACAGCCTCAACCCCTTGACGACTGGTATAACATGCTGAAGGCATTTAAGGAAAAGGATCCAAATGGAAACGGAAAGCAGGATGAGATACCTTATACCACCAGAAACACAAAAGCAGGTGTGCTTTCATTTATGGAAGCTTTCGGAATCAGTGGCTTTGAGGCAAACGAACAATTCTTTATAGAAGATAATAAAGTAAAATACGCATACACCGATCCAAGATGCAAGGAAGCTCTTGCATATATCAACAAGCTATACAAGGAAGGGCTCATTGATCCGGAATATGCTACAAATGACACCAAAGTTTGGCTTTCAAGAATTACGAGTGAAGTTGCAGGCTCCTGTCAGGATACAACAGCCCGTGCATATTCCTTGGGAGATGCTATCAGGAAGGCCAGTTCCAATGAAAGTGCAAATCTTGTTGTAGTTCCTCCGCCGAAGGGTCCTACGGGAGTACAGATGACTACCAGTCAGATGCAGCCTGTAAGAGGGTACACCGCAATTAGCGTAACTTCCAAGCATAAAGAGGAAATAGTTAAGCTGTTTGACTATTTCTACAGTGAGGAAGGAAGCCTGTTAATGAACTTCGGAATAGAAGGACAGACCTACACAATGGTAAATGGTAAGCCAACATATACCGATGCTATAGCAAAGGATACCAAAGGCAGATCGATACTTTCAATGCTAAATGTATTTGGACATAGAGAATGGGCTTACAGGCAGGATATAGGCTACGAGGATGCAATGCTGGATGCA
>JAEWJR010000115.1:0-115522 GCA_023386445.1 Bacillota bacterium
TTAGTATTTATGATACCGATTGCGAAGAATATTAAAAGGTATTTTTCACAAATGAATTTTCGTGGTTTTGGCAGAAAGAAGCACGGAGATTTATTCAAGATCAGATCATTGGATATTGCAATAATCTGTATTGCCGTTGTTATATCCGTTACTGCCGGAGTCTTTGTATTTAATGGGTTGAAAAGACACGTAGTAATCAACGACAATGGACATGAGATTGCAGTAAAGACAATGAAAGCAACAGTGAGAGAGGTATTGGAGCAGACAGGCGTAACAGTTGCGAAGGAAGATTTCCTCAGCATGCCGTTTGACTCGAAGCTTGCGAGAATCCAGGAGAACAGGATCGAGATAAAAAGAGCTGTACCTGTTTCAATTATGGTGGATGGGAAGGAATTAGATGTAAAAACTTATAAGGACACTGTCAAAGAGGTACTAAGCGACAACGCTATCAGCGTCGATGAAGACGATAAGTTCATCGAGTCTCAATTGGGAGACAAAATTGTACCTAATATGGGTATCTCAATAATTCGTGTAGATGAAAAGACAGTAAAAGAAACTTCTTCCATACCATTTAAAACAATTACAAAAGAAAACAACAGACTGGACAAAGGATTAAAAAATACAGTTAGAGAAGGCAAAGAAGGCGTCAGAGAAAAAACATATAATGTAGTTTTCGAGAATGGAAAGCAGACCGCCAAACAATTGGTCAAGGATATTGTTGCAACAAATCCATTGGATAAGATTGTTGAAGTCGGTACGGTTTTAAACTACAAGACATCAAGAGGTGATACACTAAGATACTCAAAGGTTATGAATATGAAGGCTACCTCATATACCGCGTCTTTTGCCGACACCGGCAAGCATCCCGGAGATCCGGGCTTTGGAATTACCGCTACCGGTGCAAAGGTCAGAAGAGGAATTATAGCAGTAGACCCCAGAGTTATTCCACTTGGGACCCGGGTTTATGTCGAGCTTCCGGGAGCTTCAGCTGACTATGGATATGCAGTTGCAGCAGATGTTGGGGGAGCAATAAAGGGGAACAAGATAGATGTTTATCTTGATTCCAGCTATGCCGTGGACATATGGGGCGTAAAAAAAGTAAAAGTTTATATACTTAAATAGCATTTGATTTTATGTATGTAAACAAATAAAAGTATTAAAGGGACTGTTCGAGCTGATCCGGATTTGTGGGATCAGCTCATTTTCTATGATTTTAAATGACTATTCTGCTGTGAGTAGATGTACTTGATTTTGCAGCCAGGCAATAACATCACTTTTTTCTTTATTCAATGGAGCTATATGATCCCAGAGGTCACAAAAATATTCTTCAAAAGCTCTCACCAGCATGGGTTCCTCTATGGACAGCCGGACCTGGGGGTTGCCGCTTAAAGGTTTGAATGCTTCAAAATGTACCGAGTGTCTCTCCTTGACGGTACAATATAAATCATTAATTATTAAGGTATTGTCACCATCCGGGGATAAGAATGCTATATTATAATTACTGTACTTTTGAAGGATAGTGATCATATTCTTTAGGATTTCAATAACATCCTTAACCTTCAGCTCTACAATTTCAACGCCTGAATATGTGTAAATATAAAGCTGCCTGCGGCTGATCAACTTTTTTATTGAATCCACAAGGTATATATCCTTATGCTCATAATTCTTGATATTTGAAATAATTGCATTAATGTGTCTCTTGCGGTACTTCAGAGACATTTGCATTGCTTCATAAGGCATATTTTTTCTACCCATGATTTTTTTATACAGCTTCTCAGGTAAAATAAACTCACTTAGTCCATAATTGTAAACATAGCGGGTGCCTATATTTTCTTCACTTTCCGTCAGCATACAATAATAGTCGGTATTCATATCCCGGGGATAATGCTTGATGAGCGGCTTGGAATGATTGGACAAAAGTATATTAAAGTAGTCCTTCAAAAGGTTGACGGCAGCTTTACTTTCCAAATAAAAGGCACAATTTATTTCCGAAGTTGGACTTGTAGAAAAACATGAAAGTGCTCCGACCCCGGAAATAATGCATAGCTCCCTTTCGGTTGCAAAAACACCGTATTTTTTAAAGTAATACAGGTTAAGCCTGCCTGTTTTCATAAATGGCAGTATGAAATTAATAAATTTTAATGTTCTTGAGGTATTGTTGGTTAATCTCAATAAAAACACCACATCCCACCCGTGATTTATGGTTCTCAATAAAAGCTCCTTGAAATGTGCAAGTTTATTGTAAGGTAAAGTATGCAGCTCCATATCACTGTTAAGAGTGAGGAATATGGATCTATCTTCCTGCCGTGTCTGGCTTACGGCAGTCTCAAGCAGGGAAATGGCAGCCGATAATATATTGCTGATTCCAAAAATAATTTTATCCCTGCTTGATAAAGCCACTGTATTGCTAAGAGTCTCTTCCATATTTACCGTATGGATTTTACTTTCTTTTCTTTCGGCTTTTTTACACTCAAAGGAATAACCCTGTGATTCTTTTAGTGTTATCCTGATTTTCTCCTGAAGGTCAGCTACGGCTCCGGTGTCCCGGCATACCTCTAAAAGTATATTATTCAATTGTTCCAATTGAATGGAATTGTGAACGTTTTTAGACAGGTATTCCGAAATTCTTTCAATGTAGAGTGTATTATAAGAAGGAACTCTTTTTCCATGAATCCAGCGGTTAACAAGCGAGTTGTCCACATTGATTGCCTTGGCCAGTCTATTTATACTTATGTCCAAAGCCGAAATAAGCAATTTCAGACATTCGCCGAATTTAATGTTGGTTGTCATGGCTTGCCTCCTTAAATCAGTGGTGTATTATACTATATATCAATTAAACTGAATGTTCTCTATCTTCAAATATTTGTCATAACCACGGAAGTGACAAATATTGATAATATATTACAAACTTAGCGTTACTAATATATCATAAGAGATAAAGTTGTCAAAAAAACATACATTGTGCTAATGTTTTTGTCACATTATGGGGGTATTTATGTTGAAGCTAAAAAGTATTAAAACAAAGTTGGTTCTGTTTTTTGGAGGTTTATTGCTGATTATTTGTGTAGGACTTGGAGTTGCAGCAGATATGGTTTCAACCGGAGCACTGTCATCCACTATAGATGAATCGCTGACTCAAATGTCGAAGGAAGCCGCAAAGGTTGTGCAGACAAGGGTTGATGTCCAGTTAAGCGTTTTGGAAGCATTGGCCGAAGAAGATTACATAAAAAATGATACTGCAACGTATGATGAAAAGCTGAAGTTGCTGGAAAATGAGGTAAAAAGAAGCGGGCATCTATATATGATACTTGCAGATATGGAGGGTAATGCGAGATATACCAACGGTCAAAATTCTATAATTGCAGACAGAGAGTATTTTATAAAGGCGAAATCGGGTGAAAGAGCCGTATCAGACCCTATTGTAAGTAAAACAAATAATAGTTTGGTAGTGTGCTATGCAGTCCCGATTAAAGACGGGAATACCATAAAGGGGGTATTGATTGCAGCCAGGGATGGTAATGAATTAAGTGCACTTATCGATGACATACAATATGGAAAAAGCTCGGAAGCTTTAATGATCAATAAGTCGGGAACAATTATAGCCCATCATGATAAAAATCTCGTCTTTGATATGTATAATATTTTTGAAGAAGCTGAAAAAGATCCGCAATTAAACGGATTGGCTGAATTGACGCAGCAAATGGCTGAGCAGAAATCAGGAGTCGGGGAATATCATTTTAAGGGTGTTACAAAATATATGGGTTTTTCTCCGGTACAGGGCACTGGCTGGTCACTGTCTATAGCGGCTCCGGAATCGGAAACCATGGCAGAAATAAATAAATTGGCTGTAATTATAGTTATACTTTCAACTATAATCATGTTGGCAAGTATGGCAATTACATTATTGATTGCAGGAAATATAACAAAACCTATAAAAACAGCTTCAGACTATTTGAAGGTTGTAGCTACCGGAGATTTTACAGGATATATGCCTGAGAAGCTGTTGAAAATGACAGATGAGACCGGTATCCTTGCAAACTCAATCAATACCATGCAGCAAGCTGTAAAAAATATCATTAAGGAGGTTGTTAATGAGTCTTCAGAGGTTAGCAAGCTGCTGGTTACTATAAATTCTGAAATGGATAAACTCAACAAAAACATAGAAGAAATTTCTGCGACGACGGAAGAGCTTTCAGCAGGCACTGAGGAGACTGCATCCTCCACAGAAGAAATGAATGCAACCTCTCTTGAAATTGAAACGGCTATTGAGTCTATTGCTACAAAGGCACATGAAGGTACACTTACTATAAATGATCTGAATAAAATGACTGAAGATATGGAACGAAATGCTGTTTCTTCAAAGTCTGATGCCTTATTGATATATGAGAAGACCAAAAAGGATTTGCAGAGTGCAATTGAACAGGCTGAAGCTGTTGACCAGATAAACGAACTGTCGGAAGCTATTCTTGAAATAACTTCGCAAACAAATTTACTTGCCCTGAATGCGGCGATTGAAGCTGCAAGGGCTGGGGAAGCCGGAAAAGGTTTTGCAGTTGTTGCCGATGAAATAAGAAAGCTTGCGGAAGGTTCCAAGAACACCATCGCAAGGATACAGGAGATTTCCAAAATAATATTCGAAGCGGTCAGGGACCTATCCGCCAGCTCAGGGGAGATCATGGAGTTTATCGACAGGAAGGTTTTAAACGACTACGATTATCTGGTTGCTTCCAGTGGGCAATATGGTCAGGCTTCAACCAGCATAAACGATATGGTAACCGACTTCAGCGCTACTTCCGAGGAGCTTCTTGCTTCCATGCAGAGTATGGTGAAAGGAATAGACGAAATAGCCAATGCCTCCAATGAAGGAGCGCAGGGGGCTACAAATATTGCTGAAGCTGCATCGGTTATAGCCCTGATGTCAAGTGGTGTTATAAAGATGGCAGAGTCGGCAAAAGGAAAATCAGAAATTTTGATTAAAGCGGTTTCGAAGTTTAAGGTGTAGGCAGCAGAAATTGTTAATGAGCATACCGGTACTCACGTACCAGTTTAACCGGCATAACCTATTTAATTGTCATGTCCAGAGTAAATTTAAACTGGTACAACCGGTTAAGTTGACGCAAGTACTGCTTTCCGTTAAAGATAACTGCCGCCGGACCGGAAGAAAATTTTTGCAAATAATACAATAATAGTGCGCGAGGCCGGTATCCGTCAATGGGATGCCCGAGTAGAAGAACTTGCTTGAAACTTGTAGGTTTACACAAGTACATCGTGCCGGCAAATTGACAGGATGTCAATTTGATGCAACACACCGAGCCACGATGGCGAGTTGTTGCGACGGTGGAGATGTGCTTGGGTAAACCATACTGTTTCAGCAAGGACTTCGTGGGCAATCCATTGATGGCTACCGGCCGGGAGCACTATTATTATGCATATATTAATTAAGTATTCTTACGAGGCGGCAGCAGATTTGCAATATGGAAAGCATACTTAATTCAACAGGTACAACCGGTTGAATTAGCGCAGATGCTGCTTCCGGTATTCCCTTGGAGTGAGGGAGGTAATGTTTCTGTAGGCTCTGTTAAAGGTTCTCAAGGTTTCAAAGCCACTTTCCATGGCAATCTCCGTTATCTGCTTGTCTGTAGATAAAAGCAGATGATTTGCGTAATTTATCCGTAATTCATTTATATATGTGTCAAGCCTCAGGCCTATATTATTTGAGAAAACTCTCGACAGATAAAATGGGCTTATATTAAGTTCGGCAGCAATGGAATTAAGATTAACGGCATTAAGGTAATTCTGCTGGATGTAGTCCAGTACCCTTTCCACAAGATTTCCCGATACTTCTTTATTTATTTTCTGCAGGGTTAAAAGCTCCAGTAATCTTGTTACTGCAACATAAAGGTATCCTGTGGTTATTCCGGGATTATTTCCAGACTGGGTCTCCTGGAATATGCTGCTGAAACAGGAGTAAACTTCGGTGGGTATGCTTGAGCCCGGAAGGTAGCATTCTGCTGCCTTGCAGGTTGAAAATATGTTTTTATGCAGAGGAAGTAAATCCCCATTGAATATTATAATATAATAGTGGCTTTCAGATATGGTTTTGTACCCATGTATGGTATTGGGGAAAGCGAAACTGATATCCCCTTCATGCAGCACCTGTTGTCTGGAATTAATGGTCAGCTCAATTTCACCTTTTAATAAACACAATATTTCAAGCTCCTTGTGGATATGGGGAGGAAAGGTCATGTTACTTCCCTGCCAGCAATATAAATGCCCGGATTTGTTCTCATAGAAAATCATTAAAGTTTTCTCCTCCCTTATTGGAATAGTAAGCTGAAACACACTAAATTTGAATTCTGCTCCATATCAATATAATACATTTAACTGCAATTATTGTCTACTTTACATATGCTATTTTACTTTTTTTAGAAGCAACAAAAGGGTAATATGATTTTAGTAGATAATAAAAATAATTTAGCCGGACAATAAACTTGAGTTAACGGGTAAATTGACCGGATAAGGGGGAGAGATTTTATGGAAAGAAAAGCTCTGATTGTACGCGGCGGCTGGGATGGACATCAGCCTGTAGAAGTGTCTCAGGTGTTTGAAAAGCTGCTGAAGGGAGAGGGCTTTGAAGTTGATATCTTTGAGGAGCTCAACGTTTTCGAGAACCTGGAAGGCATCATGAAATACTCTTTGATCATACCTGTATATACTATGAGTGAAATCAAGGAGGAATATGTTCAGAACATATGCAAGGCTGTGGAAAGCGGTATCGGACTGGCCGGCTGCCATGGCGGAATGTGCGACTCGTTCCGAAACAGCACCAAATGGCAATTCTTGACTGGTTCACAATGGGTGGAGCACCCGGGAAATGACGGCGTCGAGTATGAGGTTAACATCGCCGGAGCAAGTTCAAGTCCTATTGTTGAAGGGCTAAAGGATTTTAAAGTTAAAACGGAACATTATTACCTGCATATTGATCCTGTTGTAAATGTTCTTGCAACCACAAGCTTTCCTCTTGTTCCGGGACCTCACAGTACAAACGGCCCGGTTCTCATGCCTATAGCCTATACAAAAAAATGGGGCGCCGGCAGAATATTTTATACTTCTCTGGGACATCATGCCGACGTATTTGATGCTCCTGAAGCGGCTGAGCTGATGAAACGGGGATTTTTGTGGGCCAACAAGCTTATATGAAAAGGTAAACCAATATAAATAAAAGTATAAAATATTAATGTGTATTGGCTCAAGACGGTTTAGTCAATGCCGAAACGGAGGCAGGTATGGATAAGGTTAAGATTGGAATAGTCGGCTGCGGAAATATCAGTGATATTTATCTGCAGAATCTGACTTCAGCTTTTGTCAACACCCAGGTATGGGCAATTTGTGACCTGATGGAAGAGAGGGCTTTGGCAGCTCAGGAAAAATATAAGATCAACAGGGTATGTACCCTTGAGGAAATGCTCAATAGTGAGGAAATTCAAATAATTATCAACCTCTCAACTCCAAAGGATCACTTTGAAATATGCAGGCGTTCGTTGGAAGCGGGCAAGCACACCTATGTGGAAAAGCCTTTATCGCTTAAAGTTGAGCAGGGTCTGGAGCTTGTGAAGATCGCAAAGGAAAAAAATCTGCTGCTGGGCTGCGCGCCGGACACCTTTCTTGGCGCAGGCCTTCAAACCTGCCGCAAGGCCATAGATGACGGCCTGATAGGTGATGTTACAGGCGCCACGGCCTTTATGGTATGCCATGGCCACGAGAGCTGGCATCCCGACCCTGAGTTTTATTATGATTTCGGTGGTGGTCCGATGCTGGATATGGGCCCGTACTACCTGACAGCTCTCGTTTCTCTCATTGGCCCGGCCAGGACGGTAGCCGGAATGAACTCAATAACCTTTAAGCAGCGAACCATAACAAGTGAGAAGAAATTCGGAAAGGTTATTGATGTCAAGGTTCCCACACATGTGGCCGGAACGGTGGAATTTCAAAATGGTGCCATTGCTACTGTTATAACCAGCTTTGATGTATGGGGAAGTACACTTCCCAGAATAGAGATATACGGTTCAAGAGGTACACTTCTCGTCCCTGACCCCAATACCTTTGGAGGCGAGGTGAAAATCCAGACCTATTTTGAGAAAGAATTCAAGGAACTGCCTCTAACCCATATATACTCTGAGAACAGCAGAGGTCTAGGTGTGGCAGATATGGCCGATGCAATCTGCAGCGGCAGAAAGAATATAGCAAATGGTGAACTGGCAGCCCATGTACTTGAAATAATGCAGGCATTCCACGAGAGTTCTGAAAAAAGAAGCTACATTGAACTGAAAACAGAATGCTCCAGGCCTGAAGCATTAAAAATCGGGCTTGTCAAAGGGTTTGTCAGATAGTGAATAGATAATGGTTAATAGTAAATAATTATATAAAGCCTGCCTGTAAAAAGCGGATAGCATATTTATGGGTATGGCTTTTTTATTATTAGGAAATGCTTAATCAAAATTTGCGGATAAGTTTTTAAGGTAAGCGAATTCATTTATGGGCAATAAAGTCATAGGACAAAGTTGATCTGACGGAGATAATGTAAGATAATAAAAGAAAATAAGAGAGAATGAAAGATAGATAATTAAATTATTCGAATTTTAAAATAATTCTTGAAATTCCGCACAAAATCGGTTAAAATAGGTTTGTGATACTTCTGAAATTCTAGTAATTTCTAAAATCAGATCGGTGTTATCTTATTATTAAGAATAATCTTTTTAAATCATTAATAGTGTCCACACACTACAGAAAAGACATTCATCATGCCATATCTGGAAGGGGGTGAACATATGTTTGTCAGAATGCTAAGGCAGCATAAAATAAAAACTGAATAAAATAGCGGTCAGAAGTATAGTCTATTTTTAGTACTTATTTTGATCGCTGGTATACTTCTAATGTCAATACACAAAATGGAGGTATTTAGTCATGACCATTAGAGAATCTGATCTGCCGAATATCGGAAGAAAGTTTGAAGTAGAGGTTCAGGAAGGAAACAAGCTGGTTATTGTGGTGCACGATGACGGACGGCGGGAGCTGTATCACTTTTATCACAATGACCCTGAGAACTGTGTCTCAATGATAACCCTGGATGACAATGAGGCACGGTATGTTGCTGCAATTATCGGAGGACTGGCATACAAGCCAAAAGCCCTTGAAACGGTTGATATGACTTTGGGTGACCTGGTAATTGAGTGGTATAAGATCAAAGCCGGTTCAAAATGCATCGGTAAATCCATTGGTGAAATGCAGGTAAGGAAGAAGACGGGAGCATCGATTATAGCAGTTATGGAGAAGGGGCAAAACAAACACATAAATCCCGGGGTTGACTACGTATTTTCAGCGGAGTCCACCATAGTAGTAATCGGAGAACGAAAGCACATAAAAGAGTTTAAAAATTATTTATTCGGAGGAGAAATATGAAAAATATAAACATCATAGGGAGGTAGAATGGATACATTAGTTTTTGAAATTGGTTTGGCAATAACACTGATAGCCATAGTGGGGTTCATCTCAAATAAGCTTAACTTCTCAGTAATTCCGTTTTATATATTGATAGGTATGGCAGTTGGGCCTCATGCCCCGCGCTTTGGCATCATTGATTTAAGGTTTATTGAAAGTTCCACATTTATAAACTTTATGGGCCGGTTGGGCGTGTTGTTTTTATTATTTTATCTGGGGCTGGAGTTTTCGGTAACACGTCTCATCAAGTCAGGCAAGTCAATTTTTATTGGGGGGACGGTTTACGTCCTGCTGAACTTTTCTTCCGGATTGCTTCTTGGCTGGATCATGGGCCTTCCCATCAAAGAAACCATAGTAGTATGCGGCATCATGACCAGTTCCTCAACCGCCATAGTTGCAAAAGTACTCATAGACCTGAAGCGTACGGCAAATGCTGAAACAGAAGTAATCATGGGAATGATAATGTTTGATGATTTGTTTATAGCAATCCATATATCTGTATTATCCGGATTGCTTCTCAGCGGTTCAAAATCGGTCTGGGGAGTATTGTCTACATCACTTGTAGCGCTTTTCTTCATATTGGCCATACTTATCGGCGGCAAGAGGGTGATGAAGTACATCGACAAATTGCTTAACATACAATCGGCAGAGCTTTTCCTGCTGGTGGTTATAGGAGTATTGTTTCTGGTGGCCGGATTTTCCGAAACTCTGCATGTGGCCGAAGCAATAGGTGCATTGCTTGTTGGCCTGATTATGGCCGAATCGGTGCATGCAAAGAAGATAGAACATAATATTCTGCCTTTCAGGGACTTTTTCGGTGCAATATTCTTCTTTAACTTCGGACTTTCAATAGATCCGCTGTCACTGGGCGGAGGTGTAGTTATGGCGATTGTAGCGGCTATTCTCACCATTCTGGGGAATATAATCGCAGGGATGTTTTCAGGGCGCCTATCAAAAATATCCAATCAGGCTTCGGCGAATATTGGATTTACTCTTTCGGCCAGAGGTGAGTTCTCAATAATTATGGCCAACATGGGAAAGGCAGGGGGATTACTGCCGGTACTTCAATCATTTGTTGTAGTATATGTGCTGATTCTGGCTATTGTGGCTCCGCTGCTTACAAAAGAATCAAAAAAAATATATGGTTTCTGCAATCGTATATATCAGAAGATATCCGGCAGAAAAGGAAATATTACTTCTTAAAAAGAACAATGTTTTCAAAACTGAATTTATGGAGGTTGATATATGAATGTAAAAAAAAGCATGCTTCCAATAATTGTTATGAAATACATTTTTATTCTTGTGGGTTCAATAATGACTGCCCTGGGTCTTGAGGTTTTTTTCAAAGCCCATAATCTTATCGGAGGCGGAATTATAGGGATTTCAGTGGTATTGAGCTATCTTAGTGAAATACCCTTGGGAGTAATAATTTTTATTTTGAATTTTCCCTTTATTCTTATTGAATACATACACCGGGGAAAGCAAAAACTGGTTACTATATTATTTGCATTGATATCACTTATTTATTGGATATCCGCAATAAATACCGATAACTGGGAAACATACGATATTCTGAATTCCACCTTATTGGGAGGAATTTGTCTTGGTGTAGGTTCGGGATTGATTCTAAAATATGGCGGTTTTTTAGACGGCATTGAGCATAGAAGAATATTATTTAAGATTAATAACAATTATTCACCAAATAAAATATTTATTTTAATTAATCTTCTCATAGTAATTGCGGCCGGATTTATATTTGGGTGGGAAAATACAATATATTCGCTTATAGCATATATTGTTGTATTTAAAGTAATTGATTTCACACTGGATATATTGCATCCCCTGGACCGTATTTACAAAAAGGGATAAAAAAAAGAAAATAGCCTTCAAATAACAATTTTATAGGATATAATAATATTAAAATTTATTTTTGAAGGAGAAGTAATGATTAAAAACAATACACTGGACGTTATAAAAAAGCATAATCTAAGGTTGACCAAGTCCCTCGGTCAGAACTTTCTGAATGATGATAACGTCGTAAGGAAAATAGTTGATGCAGCCGATCTTGATAAGGATACGCTTGCTCTGGAGATTGGACCGGGAATCGGCAGCATGACAAAAGAACTTGCCCGGCGATCGGCTGGAGTTGTAGCCATAGAAATTGATAAGCATCTGATACCAGCTCTTAATGACAACTTAAGTGAGTTTTCAAATATAGACATAATTAACAATGATGTTATGAAAGCCGACGTTGACGCCATAATATCGGAATACAAGGATAAATTCAGTTCAAAGTCTGTAAAAGTGGTTGCAAATCTTCCCTATTATATTACCACTCCAATAATCATGAGATTTCTGGAAGAGGTCAAAGGAATAGACGGAATGGTATTTATGGTACAAAAGGAAGTTGCACAAAGAATGGTTTCCGGTCCGGGAACAAAGGATTATGGCGCACTGTCGGTTGCAGTGCAGTTTTATTGCAAGCCTGCAATTATATTTGATGTACCTCCCCATTGTTTTATTCCACAGCCGGAGGTGCATTCAACAATTATCAGGCTGGACATATTAAAAGAGCCTTCGGTCAAGGTTGACGACAAAGATTTGTATTTCAAACTGGTTAAGGCCTCCTTTGGGCAGAGAAGAAAGACCCTTGTAAACGGGCTTGCCAATGCCGGTTTTCTTAGAAAGGATAAGGAACAATTAAAGCAAATAATAGAGAGCATGGGCTTAAAAGACAATATAAGGGGTGAAGTGCTCTCAGTTCAGCAGTTCGGGGAGTTGTCAAACCTGCTGGGACATTAGACAGTTCTGTACGGTGCCGATGGGACGTAACAGTATGTTATATGAATGAGCTGATCCGGGTATTTGGATCAGCTCATTTTAGCTGCTGTACAGGGATACGGCATTCAACCTGAAATCCTTCTGTTCCATTGGCAGACAGATAAAGGCCGAATTGTTCACCGTAGATCAGTTTCAATCTTCTGCATATGTTTACGATACCTATCCTTTTTCTCTTCATGACTTCCAGTTCAAGTCTTTTGGGATCATTTAAAATGGCATTCAATTCTGAAAGCTTATGGGCCTCAATACCATAGCCATTGTCCTTTACGGTTATCAGCATGGCTTCATTTTGCACCGTACCGCTTATCCAGAGGTTCCCTTTCCCGTTTTTTTCAAGACCGTGATACACCGCATTTTCCACCAATGGCTGCAAAACCATTTTAATGATGGGAATGCCAAGCAGTTCATCAGGTATATTTATTTCCCATTTAAAAGCATAATCAAATCGGATATCAATCAATTTCATATATTGGCGTACATTTTCAATCTCTTCCCGGACAGTAACCACATCCTGCTGCCTCAGGCAGTACTTGAATATATTTGACATACAGGTGGATATCTCAACTATTTTCGGAGCATCGTAAACCACAGCCATGCCGCAGATACATTGCAGGGCATTTAACAGAAAATGAGGATTTACCTGGGTTTCAAGTGCAAGGATTTCATTCCGGTTCCTGGTCAGTTCGGCTTCATAGAGGTTCTGCTGTGTGTGCAGCATCCTATAGGAGAGTTCCTGCTGATGATCAAGAAGCTGGTTGAAGGTATTTGCAATTTCTCCGATTTCGCCGCCGCCAGGCATATGGATTCGCGCTTTTAAACCGTGATTGTTCACAAGATCAATTTCCTTATAGAGCTTTTGGATAGGAGAAATAATATTGCGGTTTAATAATTCAATGAGTATTACAAAAAGTAAAATTATAATTACCAGTACAATTATAATATATGTTGTTGAAAAGCTATAGTTTTCAAGTACACTCTTCATATTGACGTCACATACTACCTTCAGTCCCGTATCCCCGATTTCCTGAACGATGGAAGTGCTTTTTTTCATAATCTCATCAATTTTCACATCATTTTTTATTATGGCGGGATTATTATAGCAGATTATTTTATTTTGACTGTCCAATAAATATAGATCAGGCTTGTTATTGTTGAATTTATCCATAAAAATTTCATTGAGGATATCCGGGTTAAGCAAAACTACACCTGTCCCGAGAAATTCGCCGTTCCGTTTGAACGAAGTGCAGTAAACCGACTGAACATATGCGACACAAGAATTGTCCGGATCATCCGGATCCACAAGATATTGAAATCCGGCATAAAGGTTCTTGGATTCCAATCTTACTTTCTGGCTTAATAATAGCTGATCTATGTTTGCATTATTTTGATGGTAGGTATATTTATGATCTGCCCGGAAATATGCAAAACCCTGAATGTAGCTGTTTATTTCCACAACCGATTCTATTTGCCTTGTTAAATTTTGAAGGGTTTGATAGGTCATAAAGTCTCCGCTTGCCAGAAGGTATTTCATGGATATATCTCCGTACAAAATCCGCATACCTGTGGTTTTTATGTAGTCAAAGACGCGTGTGGTTGAGGTGTTGACCTGTTGAGAGATCTCCACCGTCAGATTATTTACAATTTTTTCGGTATTTAAATAAAGCTGAAAGAGGAATATTCCCTGAACCAGCAACAAAAGGATGACCGTTAAAATGCTGATCTTTATAAATTTATTTTTAAGATATGAATTTTTTTTTGGCTTTTTCATTTTAAAAACCTCATTTTCAATATAATTACATGTCTATTTACAAGCATTTTTGCCCGAATTATCTTTGCGGTATTGATACGGGGTAATTCCGAATTGTTTCTTAAATACCTTGTTAAAATAAAGACTGTCTGTATATCCGGTTAATACGGCTATCCTACTTATGGTCATATGGGTATTCAGCAGTAAGTCAATGGCTTTATCCAGACGGATTCTGGTAATATATTGTGAAAAGGTCATCCCTGTTTCTTTTAGAAATAGGGAACAGCAATAGTTGGGATTCAGATAAAATTGATGGGACAAATTTTTCAAATACAGCCGCTCACTGTAATGGGCATCTATATATTTAAGCATTTTGTAAAAATTGTGATCAAGTTCTTTTTGGCCGTATGAAGATGCTTTGTCCGTGAAATCAGCCGAAAAATTCTTTTCTGTGAACCTTTTATGAAGCCGGTTCATAATGTCCTCGGCTTTCTCCTTATCCAAAGGCTTAAGACAGTATTCAAATGCACCGAAATGAATTGCCTGCTGGGCATATGAGAAATCAGCAAAGCCGCTTACAATAACAACCTCACAGTTGATTCCCTTCTTGCGTATATATTGCATAAATTCAATTCCCGTCATATCGGGCATCCTGATATCAGTCACTACTATATCAGGCGGTTCGGCATTCAACCTTTCCAGGGCCTCAAAAGAATTGCGCTCGGATGCAATAACCTGAAATCCCATGTCCGGCCGGTCAAACAGCTTTTTTAGATATATCAAAGCCCAGGGTTCATCGTCTATCAACAGAATCTTTAGCAAATTATCCATAAAATACCGCCTCCAGTGGCTTTGCAGCATAAAATTCATCATAAGTATAGCAGGGAATATATCCTGATTCAATCGCAGAAACAGGTAATCTGAGTTAAATACCTAATATTCTGAGTTTATTCCAATACATGGGGAGATCAATTAAAATTGTATGAGTTTTATACCATAAAGATAAGAGTTTGTAACCTACAAATCACTTAAGCTGCGGTGATATAATGATTACACAAATTCAACTATACTATTCATCGAGGTGATATTTTGGCTGTTTCAGCAAAAGGGGTGCCGGTATTTGGCACCGCAAACAAAAATAAATGGAAGCGTCTTTGGAAAAGCGTTAACCGCAATACTGCACTTTATGTATTTGTTCTGCCCATGCTGATTTATTTCATCATATTTCATATTGCTCCATTGTATGGACTCCAAATTGCATTCCGCAACTTTAAACCTGCTAATGGGATTATGGGAAGTGACTGGGCTGGTCTCAAATACATAGCAAAATTTCTGACATCATACTCCTTCTGGTCGCTTATGAAGAATACTCTGGTAATCAGTTTGTATACCTTGATAATCAGTTATCCGTTTGCAATTATTCTTGCACTGATAATCAATTATATACCCTTCGGAACAATGAAGAAAGTGACACAAACGGTGACATATGCACCGCATTTTGTATCTTCGGTAGTTTTGGTTGGTATGCTTAATGTCTTTTTAATGCCGGGCTCAGGTGTTTTTAATACCTTTATGTCCAACCTGGGGTTCAAGCCGGTGGATTTCCTGGGAAAGCCTGATTTGTTCGCCCATATATATGCTCTGTCCGATGTATGGTCACATTGCGGATGGAATGCTATCCTGTACATTGCAACACTGGCTGGGGTTTCACCTGAACTGCATGAGGCGGCAATGATTGACGGAGCCAATAAACTCCGGCGCATATGGCATATTGACATACCTGCACTGCTGCCCACAGCCATTATTATGTTGATAATGAATTGCGGAAATATTTTGAATGTAGGGTTTGAAAAAGTACTGTTGATGCAATCTTCGGCAAATCTCTCGGCATCTGAAATAATAAGCACCTATGTTTATAAAATAGGTCTGCAAAGCGGACAATACAGCTATGCTGCTGCAATAGGCTTTTTTAACAATATGATCAACTGTGTTATTTTGCTTATAGTTAACAAAATAGCTCAAAAAACCAGTGAAACCAGCTTGTGGTAAAGGAGAATGATATTTCATGAAAGCAGTTCATATCAGCAAGGCCGACAAAGGAATAAATGCAGTGATTTTTGCCCTGGCAGTACTGGCATTTATATTGGCAGCATACCCTTTATATTTTATTTTTATAGCCTCTTTCAGCAGCCCGGCTGCAATTTCCGCAGGACGGGTTACATTCTTTCCAAAGGAAGTTACTTTCGCAGCATATAGATATATCCTTCAGGAGAAAGCTCTATGGCTTGGATATGCCAACACTGTTTTTTATACAATTGCCTCGGTAGTGTTCGGGCTGGCAGTCACAATCCCGGCGGGCTATGCACTGTCCAGAAAAGATATGGTTGGACGTAAAAGCATTATGCTGCTGCTGACTTTTACAATGTTTTTTAATGGAGGATTAATTCCTACCTATCTGGTTGTAAGTAATCTTCATATGCTGAATACCCGTGCCGTGCTTATAATATTAAATTGCATAACTGTTTTTAATATTATAGTTGTAAGAACATTTTTTTCAAATTCCATACCCGGTGAACTGTTTGAAGCTGCATCCATTGACGGCTGCGGTAATACACGCTTTTTCTTTTCGATTGTCATACCCATATCAAAAACCATAATTGCAGTTATAGCGCTTTATATAGCTGTTTGGCAATGGAATGCATTTTTCAACGCATTGATCTATACCAGCAAACCTGAAATACAGACACTTCAGCTGGTTATACGCAATCTCCTGCTTCAGGGGCAGAATTTGTCGGCAGCTGAGGGGCTGGACGGCGAAGCTCTTAAGGCAATGCAGGAAACCGCGCAATTAATGAAATATGGAGTAATTGTTGTTTCAACACTTCCCATCATCTGTGCCTATCCTTTTGCCCAGAAATATTTTGTCAAGGGAGTGATGATAGGCTCGGTAAAGGGCTGATCAATAAATACCGTGTAATAGAACCGGTAATTCCAGCGACCAAAGGTTTGCTGTTTAATTACAACAATATTGTACTAGGAGGAATAGTATGAGGAAAAGAGAAATCCTTATGAAGCGTGTGGCGGCAGCCGGACTGACAGCAGCTATGCTATTGACACTGGCTTCGTGCGGCGAAAAAAAAGAGGATACAAGTGAAGTAAAGCAAGAGGCAAATGTTAATACTAAAGGCTTAAACAGTCAATATTTCGATGACGACGGATCGATGAGGCTTCCTCTGGTCAAAGAGGAGAAAACCTATAAGGTTTTATGGAGAAAGCAATCAACCGATGTGGGTAAGACCCAGGATAAGGAGATTCTTAAGAATGCTCAGGAGAAAACCGGAATAAGGCTGTCAATAGAGGAAACGCCTGAAGCGGGCTGGGATGAAAAGATATCGGTAATATTTGCATCGAGCCAGCTGCCGGATGTAATAATGGGACCTATCAATTCAACCAGTTTCATAAATTATGTAGACCAATGCCTGGAGCTTACAGATTTACTTCCGGTTTATGCACCCTACATGTCAAATTATCTGTTTAAAGATTATCCGGACATAGGAAAGGCCGAGGCTATTGACGGCAAAATTTACAGCTTGCCGCAGGCAAGGTTAAACGGTGTGTACACCTTTGAAGGCTGGTCAATCAATAAGGAATGGCTGAAAAACGTGGGCAAGGAAGTTCCAACTACACTCGATCAGCTGTACGATGTGCTCAAGACGTTTAAAACCCAGGATGCCAATGGAAACGGTGATCCCAATGATGAAATTCCGCTTTCCTTTGTAGGCTATAATAACAACACTGGTATTACGCGCTTTATGTCAAGCTTTGGCCTGGTAAATGACGGTGTACTTCGTGCCGAGCAGAATATCATGGTAGAAGAGGGTAAGGTAAAATTTACTCCAACCCATGAGCGCTACCGCGAAATGCTGGAATATCTTCACAAGTTGTATGCTGACGGACTGCTTGACCCTGACGGTTTTGTACAAAAGAGTACCGACAGAAATACCAAGGGAGCTCAGAACCGTCTGGGAGTTATCATATCGGGAGGAGAACTGACAGAGCCTGTGGGTGCCGAGCTTTTTAACAAGTATGAATATATACTTCCGATGAAAGATAAATATGGAATTACATTAAAGCAGCTGCTTCCGCCAGGTGAAATCGGGCTACATACCTTCACCATATCCAAAGAGTGTAAAGAGCCTGAAAATTTAATGATGTTTCTGGAATACTGCAATTCCAATTTTGATAACCGTATTTCATCCTTCTACGGGCCTGAGGGTAATGCATGGAAATATGACTCAAACAAGATGCTGGAGCAGATAAATGATTTTACCGGTACTCCGTATAAAAATGTTCAGGAGGCCAGATCAACCTCCGGAACAAACTATAGTATGGCTACCATGTTGAATAAGGAAGATGAACTGCGCAGGTTATATACCGGTTCCCTGGGGATTTATATGGAAAAGGGTACAAAAATGTATAAGCCTTATGCATATGATGAAACCTTCCCTCAGGGTTCAGATACGGCAGAAGCCACAGCAACCCGGGCCGAAATGTTTGCCGAGATAGATCCTTACATCCAGTCTTTCACCATTGAGGCCATTATGTCGGGCATAGATGATACAAAATGGAATACACACCTGGAAAAATGCAAAAAACTGAGAGTGGATGAATATGTGGCAGGCTTCCAGAGTTTGTATGAAAAATTGAAAAAATAAGCAGGGCCTTCTATAATAAAATTAATAGTATTTCAACAGTTAAACAGGAGAGATATCTCCTGTTTAATCTGCTGCAAAGGAGATTTTAATGCAAAAAGTGTTGGATGGGTTTTTAAATAAAATCAGACAGGAGAATATGGTTGTAAATTACGTCCAGGTCCGCCGAAAGGATAGGGTAATAGCAGAATACCAGCGTCTTGACACCAGGACAAGATTGAATACCTGGTCGGTAAGCAAGGGTTTTATCTCCATAGCTGCCGGTATAGCTATGGACGAGGGAATTATAAAAATGGAGGAACGGCTTTGCGACAGTTTTGAGGAGTACTTGCCCGGTAAGGCTGATGAAAACCTGCTTGGTGTGACGGTAAGACATTTGCTTACAATGACAACCGGTCTGGAAAATGCATTATTCTTTACCGATGATTCATTACGGTATGTAACTGAGGACTGGATCTCATTTTTTTTCAGGCAAAATTTCTGTAAAAAACCCGGAGAGCAATACCTTTACAGTAATTTTAACACTTATATGCTCAGCTGCCTTATTGAGAGGAAAACGGGTGCAAATCTGCTGGAGTATTTGCGGCAGCGCATGTTTGAGCCGCTGGGAATACACAGTCCGGATTGGACTTTCTGCCCTAAGGGACACGTTCATGCTGCAAACGGACTTTACGTAACCATTGATGAACTGGGCAATTATGGCGAGATGTTGCTCAATAAGGGAGTTTATAAGGGAAGAAGAATAGTATCCCGGGATTATGTGGAGGAGGCCGCAAAAAACCAATTGGGTAAACAGTTGGGAATGGAATATGGATATCATTTCAACATAAATCCCGACGGAAGATCTTTCCGGTCGGACGGCAAATATGGACAGTATGTGATAGTCATCCCGGAGAAGGATGCGGTAATCGCTGTGCAGTCTCTGGAGAGCAGACCTTTATTCCCTGTGGTATGGGAATACATAGCAGAAAAACTTTAAAAGCCTGTAAGATTGGCTGGCTGCCAGATATTTAAAAACTGAATAGCATAAAAAATATATAATGCCAATTATGCTTAAAAAAATCATAATTGGCATTTATTTTATCCGCCGGAAAATATTAACGTAACAATTTTATTATTATGTTACATTCGACCTTATTTGTCATTATACACTATAATATTTCCAATTTCTACATTAATTTTAAATTTAAATTCGTTGAAATCTTAGAATTGTACCAATGAATAGAGTTCATCTTTTTGATCCTGATTTATTCCAATATAACGCAAAGTGATACTCTGGGAACTATGATTAAAAGTGTCCATTATCAAGCCTACATTATATTTTGACATATTATATGTCCAGTATCCCCAGGTTTTTCTCAGACTGTGAGTACCGAAGTTTTCAACATTGCAGAATTTTGCCGCTTCCTTTAAAACCCTGTAAGCCTGAACCCGCCCGATATATCCGCCTTTTTGGCTTGAAAACAGATAAGAATCATACTTTATATTGGAATTTTTAAGATATGAATTAATGTTTTTGCGCAAGGAATCATTTAACTTTATCTTCTTTTCCTTACCTGTTTTCATTTCCTTTAATATCAGGTAGTCTCTGTACTCTCTTTTTTCATTCAGGATATCTTTTACTTTTACGGCAAGAATATCACTGATCCTTAAACCGGTATTTAATCCAAATTTAAATAAAAGACCATATTTAGGATCCTTCCCGTTTAGAAAATAATAAATTTGCTTAATTTTTGTTTTATCCCGTATAGGTTCTACTGTCATGATGATTTCCTCCGAGGTCAGATTCATATGGTAAAAAAATATGGCGGATTGTAGATATGTGATATAAAATAATGTAACTATTATAGCATATTTTATAAAAATTGATACATTTATTTTTATTGATTTAAAATAATTTATTATAAATTATCAGCGTTATTACAGTTATAGTATACATTATATATCAGAAAAAAATGTAACATAATAATAATATTGTTACATGGTTAAATGAAAACATTATGTAAATAAATTTACAGAAAATTTTATAAATTATCTATATTGACAAACAAGGATGTGATTGGATGCTAAAAGTGTTGGTAGTTGATGATGCCGTTTTCATGAGACAGGCTTTAAGGCTGATACTTGAAAGAAACGGTTTTACAGTAGTCGGAGAGGCCGAAAATGGCAGGATAGCGGTTCAGAAATACAAGGAACTGTCACCGGACATTGTAACAATGGATATCACAATGCCTGAGATGGATGGGATTGAAGCAGTAAAAGCAATAAAGGCAATCAGTCCCGGCAGCAGGATAGTGATGATATCAGCCCTGGGGCAGGAAAGTCATATCAGGGAAGCCATTATGGTCGGGGCTGCAGGTTTTATTGTAAAGCCCTTCAAAGAGGAAAGCATAATTAAGGCTTTCAGCAAATTTCACGGCAACGCATGAAATATATTCATGCAGCAGACAATTCGTTAATAATTATTTGGTTACAAAATATATAATACGGGGTGGCTATTTTGTCGGACTATATTAATACTGAACCATTACAGGAAATGTTTGTATTTGAAACTGCCCAGCTTATTGAACAGCTTGAACAGATAATTCTCTACGGCGAAAAGAAAAACGGACTTGAAAGCCAAATAGATGAAATATTCCGTATTATGCACACTATAAAGGGCTCTTCCGCCATGATGTGTTTTAATAATATTTCCTTACTGGCGCATTCTGTTGAAGACTTATTCTCTTATTTAAGGGAGTACAAACCACAGCAGGTTGACTACATGTATCTTACCGACATCATGTTGAAGGTTATAGACTTCATTGGAAATGAGGTAGTAAAAATAAAAAATAAGGAAGATTCGGATGAAGATCCGTCAAATATCATTCACCTGCTGGCAGATTTTCTGTCTGATCTTAAAACGGTCCGGCCGGAAGACGAGATAAACCGCTGTATAATTGAGGCCGGTGACCCTCAAAACGACCCGGACGCACACAATTATACCTATAAAGCTGTCGTAACTTTTGAAGATGATTGTGAAATGGAGAGTATGAGAGCATTTGCGGTGATTCATGCACTTCAGCAGGTGGCATATGGAATCAGCCACTTTCCAGAAGAGATTTCCGATGATGACAGCTGCAATAAGAAAATCCGGGATAAGGGGTTGACAGTACGGTTCTCCAGCCGGCTGCCAGAGAGTGAAGTAAGGCGGCTTTTGGAAGAAACCATGTTTCTGAGGGAACTCACTATTGAATGTGAATCTGTACTCATAAATCCTGGAAACCCGGAAGAAGCTGAAATTTGTCTGCCCGATATTGAAGGGAATAGCGGAGATAAGAGTTCTGAAGAGTCTATAAATGCAGATAAGCTGACAAACCTGTCAAAACAAAATTTCATAAGTGTTAATATCCAAAAAATGAATAAATTGATGGATGTGGTAGGGGAACTGGTCATATCCGAATCAATGGTCACTCAGAATCCTGACCTGAAGGGCCTTGAACTGGAAAGCTTCAAAAAGGCAGCCAGACATTTAAAAAAGATAACTGGGGAGCTTCAGGATATAGTCATGTCTATGAGGATGGTTCCGCTTTCCACTACCTTCCAAAAGATGAACAGAATTGTCAGGGATATGAGCAGAAAGCTGGAAAAGGAGATTGTTTTCGAAATAATCGGAGAAGAGACTGAGGTTGACAAAAATATTATCGAACATATATCCGATCCGCTGATTCATCTTATCCGGAATGCTATAGATCATGGAATCGAAACCAGGGAAGAACGGAAATCCGGCGGCAAGGATGAAATAGGGAAGATCACTCTTGAGGCAAAGAACTCCGGAGGGGATGTTTGGATCATTTTGAAGGACGACGGGAAAGGCCTGAACAGGGATAAGATTATCCGGAAGGCCATTGAAAATAATATTCTTCAAAAGCCGTCAAGCGATATGACCGATAAGGAAATCTATTCAATCATACTGCTGCCGGGATTTTCGACGAAAGAAGAAGTTACGGAGTTTTCAGGCCGCGGTGTTGGAATGGATGTTGTCAAAAAAAATATTGATAAAGTCGGCGGAACCGTGCAGATTGACAGTAATGCCGGAACAGGCACTACATTCTCCATAAAAATTCCGCTGACTTTGGCCATTATGGATGGAATGACAGTCAGAGTCGGACCGGCAACCTATACCATCCCCACGGTAGCCATACGTGAATCGCTTAAAATCGATCAAAAAGATGTGATAAGCGATCCTGATAAAAATGAAATGATTATGATCCGGGGGCAATGCTATCCAATATTAAGATTACATAAGATTTTTAATGTCGGAGCCGGTACCACTAAACTCGAGGAGGGTATCCTGATATTGGTCGAAAGCGAAAATGAGAGTGTCTGTGTCTTTGTAGACAATCTTGTAGGCGAACAGCAAGTGGTGGTCAAAGCATTACCTCAATATATAAAACAAGTTCAGGGAATTTCAGGATGTACATTATTGGGTGACGGAAGTATAAGCCTGATAATTGATATAGCAAGTCTGATCAACAGTAAACGGTGAAAGGAGACCAACATGGCTTCGGTATTGGAGGATAAATTGGAATTTGAAAATGAAGACACTCAAAAAGGAAGGTTTCTGACATTTACATTGGGAAAGGAGGATTACGGGATAGAAATAAAATATGTTACCGAAATTATTGGAATTCAGCCCATAACACAGGTGCCTGAATTGCCGGATTATTTAAAAGGTATTATTAATCTCAGGGGTAAAATAATTCCGGTAATGGATGTAAGACTCAGATTCAGGAAGGAACCTCTGGATTACACAGACAGAACCTGCATAATAGTAATCGACATAAATGAGACTTCCATAGGGCTTATCGTCGATACGGTATCGGAGGTGGCTTCAATTGATGATGAGGATATTATGCCGCCTCCAAATTCCAAAACAGGCTTTAATAATAAATATGTAAAAGGAATAGGTAAGCTTGGAAATGAAGTAAAACTGCTTTTGGACTGCGGGAAGATATTGAGCGAGGATGAGACTGAACTGCTGGGAAACATGGTTCTGGCTTAATTTATTGTTTTGTTGGTGTAATTATTTACAGCGTATCAACGGGTTAATTTTAAATGAAAATACATATTCTAAAGGGAGGCTTTATATGAATTGGTTTAAAAATATGAAAATAGCGGCAAAGCTTATCACAGGCTTTGTAATTGTTGCATTGATAGCAGGTATCGTAGGCGTTGTGGGTGTAGTTAACATTGTTCAGATAAATAATGCCGATACCGAGCTGTATGAAGTAAATACGGTACCAATAACCGAGTTGGCCACAGCAAATGAAAAGTACCAGAGAATCAGACTCAATATGCTTAATCTTATATTAAATAAAGATGCTCAATCGATGAATGAAAATACGACCAAAATCAATCAATTCCAGGAGGAAATGCAGACTGCGCTGGATAGCTTCGGAAAGACTATACTGGACAGTCAGGTGAGAAAAGAATACGACTCACTTGTAAAAACCGTTGATGAGGAATTTCTCCCATATAGCAAACAGATCATTGATTTAGCTATGACAAATAAAAACGATGAAGCACATCAGCTCACCAAAACCAAGGGAGATCAATTAAATAAGCTTATCCAGGCCAATTACGACAACCTTTTCAAGCTGAAAGTGGACGGTGCCAGGGAAAAATCCAGCAGCAACGACGGTGCGGCACAAACAGCTACTATTATGATGATAGCATTTATTGTTGTGGGAATGTTTTTAGCCATAGGATTGGGAATGATAATATCAAGGATGATCAGCAACCCCATAAAAAATTTGGTTGTTGCGGCCGACAGACTCTCTTTGGGAGATATTGAAGTAAATGTGCAGGCTGATACAAAAGATGAAATAGGTACTCTTATGGTCTCTTTCTCCAAAATGGTGGAAAACATCCGGAATCAGGCCTTGATTGTAGAGCGCATGGCAGCCGGTGATTTGACCATCGATGTAAAAGCAAGATCAGATAAGGATCTCCTTGGTAAAAAGCTGAGTGAAATGGTAGAAACAAATAATGAGGTGTTAAGTAATATCAATTTTGCTTCGGAGCAGGTGGCATTGGGAGCCAGACAGGTTTCTTCATCAAGCCAGATGCTATCGCAGGGCTCTACTGAGCAGGCAAGCTCGGTGGAAGAGATTACTTCATCAATAACCCAGGTGGCGGCACAAACAAGGCAGAATGCCCAGAATGCCAGTCTGGCAAATGAGCTTGCCGTATCAGCCAAGGATAATGCAGCCAAGGGTAATTCCCAGATGCAGGAAATGGTAAAAGCAATGGCCGAGATCAATGAATCCTCTGCCAATATATCAAAGATCATAAAAGTGATTGATGAAATTGCCTTCCAGACAAATATACTGGCGTTGAATGCAGCTGTAGAAGCTGCAAGAGCCGGACAGCACGGGAAGGGCTTTGCGGTAGTTGCCGAAGAGGTAAGAAATCTTGCCGCAAGAAGTGCCAATGCCGCAAAGGAAACCACCGAAATGATAGAGGGCTCCATTAAGAAGGTTGAAGCAGGTACAAAAATAGCCAATGAGACCGCAGTTGCATTGGACGAAATTGTTGGGGGTGTGGCAAAGGCAGCAGCGCTTGTGGGAGATATTGCTGTGGCATCAAATGAACAGGCTACAGGTATTTCCCAGATCAATTCGGCCATTGAGCAGGTTGCACAGGTTGTCCAGACGAATTCAGCTACTGCCGAAGAGTGTGCGGCTGCCAGTGAAGAGCTTTCAGGACAGGCTGATATGCTTAAGGAGTCGGTGGCAAGATTCAAACTGAAAAAAGCCAAAGCCGCATTAACATCCAATGAGGTACTTACACCGGAAATGCTCCGCACCATAGAGGTAATGCTTGAAAGAAAAAAGAGCAAGGAGACCTCTCATACATCTGAGGAGGAAGCAGCGGCTTCAAAACCCAAAATATCTCTTGATGACAATGATTATGGCAAGTATTAATATTAAGCTGCAAAAATAGGAGGCTGTCTCAAAATGAGGCAAATAACACAGCAGGAATTTATTGATTTGGTTGATTATGTCAGGCAAAACTATGGGGTAAATCTTATACACAAAAAATCACTGGTTTCCGGAAGGCTGATAAACTATCTTGTAGAAAATAACTTTTCCAGTTTTACCGATTACATGAATCACATAAGATCTGATAAAACCGGAAGATCTGCTGCTGCAATGATTGACAGACTGACAACAAATCACACGTATTTTATGCGTGAAAATCAACATTTTGATTTCTTCAGAAATCATGTACTGCCTCATCTTGAAAGGGCCTGCAGTAAAAAGAAGGATATTGGTATCTGGAGTGCCGGCTGTTCTACGGGAGAGGAGCCCTATACTCTGGCCATGCTTATAGACGATTACTTCGGAACTTCAAAGAGTAACTGGGACACCAGCATTCTTGCCACCGACATATCCACAAAAGTCCTGGACAGAGCTGTTGCGGGTATTTATAACAGAGAGACCGTATCCAACTTGCCGGAAGCGTGGAGAAAAAAGTATTTCACCGCTCATGGGGAGGAAGCCTTTAAAATTTCCGGCAAAATAAGCAAGGAAATCATTTTCAGAAGATTTAATTTAATGACCAGCTATTTTCCATTTAAGAGAAAGTTTCATGTTATTTTTTGCAGGAATGTGATGATATATTTTGATAATGAGACAAAGCGTGAATTGGTAAATAAGTTTTATGAAAGTACCGAGGAGGGAGGCTACCTTTTTATCGGTCACTCCGAATCCCTGAACAGAGAGGATTCAAAGTACAGGTGTGTCATGCCGGCGGTATACAGAAAATAATATCCGATTAACCAACCCGGCACAATGCTTTAATTAATACCCCAGTAGGCGGTAAGAGTGCCTGTACTGTCTTGCAGCGGATAACTATGAATTGCGGGGAACTGAACATGAGCATAATAACTATTGATTTAACTGACAGTACATTTGAGTTGATAAATTCCGAAATAGGCGGAAACCGGCATATTGCAAGCTGCCTTTCCGCCTTGAGGAATTATGATGAATACACTTACAAGCACAGTCTGAACGTGGCTTATTATTCTGCCATGCTTGCGGGATGGGCGGAGCTGCATGAAGCTGAAATCTCAGATGTAATCAAGGCAGGGCTTTTGCATGATATGGGGAAAATAAGGATACCAAAAGAAATATTAAATAAAAAAGGCAAGCTGCTGCCAGGGGAATATGAAGTTATTAAGATGCATAGTTTGTATGGCTATAGAATTGCCGATAAAATAAAGGGAATCAGCGGCAGTGTAAAAAGTGCCATAATAATGCATCATGAAAGGGAGGACGGAACCGGTTATCCGTTTGGCCATACGGGTAAAAAAATTGGCCAGGCTGCAAAAATAGTAGCAGTGGCGGATGTATACGATGCTATGACTTCCGAAAGGGTGTACGGAAAAAAGCACACTCCCGCTGAAGCCTTTGATATGTTTAAGGCTGAGGGAGGCAGGCTGTTTGACAGAGATACGGTTACTGCGTTTATTAAAGGAATTCAGGGAGTGTCACCTAACTAAAACATAGAATTCTCTCATTTTGAAACATCTCCCTGTTCCTATACAGCAGACATGACCTTCAATCACTGTTAAAACTCCAGGCACGGTTATTGCACTAAAGCTGAAGAAAGCTGCGGAAGGTATTTATTACACTTTTTGCGTCTCCCAAGGACGACATTTCACTGAAAATTCTCAGAACAGGCTCGGTTCCTGAAAAACGGCAGATGACCCAACCGCCGTCTTTGAAATATATCTTGCAGCCGTCCAGGTATGAAATTTTTTCTATACCCCATGGGAATTCAGGAATTTGCTTCTTTTCAAACAGGAGATTTGACAGTTCCGATTTGCGCTGACCTGTCATACTGCAGTCAAATTCATCCATAGAGAAACTTCCATATTTAGTGTGTATATCTTTCAATATTTCATTCAGAGGCTTTCCAATTACACTTAGCATTTCAACTAAAAGTGAACCGGCATAAACACCGTCCTTACCCTGTATGTGCCCTCTGACCGTAAGGCCTCCGGAAGACTCTCCTCCGATGAGGGCATTGGTTTCCAGCATTTTTGATGAAATATGCTTAAAGCCTACCGGAACCTCATGACATTTCTCTCCAAATGCAGCTGCCATCCGGTCGAGGCAGTGGGTTGTCGCAATGTTTCTCACAACATCTCCCTTCCAGCCTTTGAATTCATGCAGATAAAAATACAGCAGAACCAGGATGTCATTGGGATGTATAAAAGTGCCGCTGGAGTCGATCAGACCGATTCTGTCTGCATCCCCGTCTGTTGCGATACCCATATCGTAACCTCCCTGGACAACCAATTGGGACAGGTGATACAGCGTTGAACTGTTAGGCGAGGGAAGCCTTCCTCCAAACAGTGTGTCATGCCGGTCGTGTATAACATCCACCTGGCAGCGGCAGGTAAGCAGAATTGTCTGAAGAGTGGTTTTACTGACACCGTACATAGGATCAAGCAATATCTTTAAGTTCTTATTTTTAATTGCTTCGGAATCAATTATTTTAAGAATGCTGTCTATGTAACTGTTCTGTGGGTTTATAACGGTTATGAGCCCTGCAGCAATTGCTTTGGCATATTCCATGCTGCATATATCATCTTTTGATATAAGGGCGATCTGGGACTCAATATCGTTTGTGACCGTTTCTTCGGCATCTCTGCCGCCTGAAGTGAACACTTTTACTCCATTATACTGAGCCGGGTTGTGACTTGCGGTTACAGCCATGCCATAGGCGGCATTTTCTTTCATAACCTCATACATTATAAGCGGCGTAGGAGCATCATAGTCTATAAGGTTGACCTTAATTCCACCGGCTGCAAACACACAAGCCATCCATTTGGAAGCCAGATCCGATAAAAACCTCCGGTCATATCCAATAACCACGGGCAGTGATTGTTTCATATCACGCTTGATCATTCTCACAAGTGCAAGGGATATGAGTTCCAGATTTTCCCGGGTAAAATCCTCAGCTATTATTGCACGAAAACCGCCTGTTCCAAATTTTATCATAGTAATACCTCCAATTAATCCTTCCGTAAATACCATTTATGGCTGTATTCTAACACCCGCCATATCAATTTTCAAGGAATTAGAAACAAATCTGAACAACATGCAAGAATTCTCAACAAAAGTTCAGAATCGTCACATTGTATAAAAAAAGCTAAGATGCAATAATATTTTTGTAGATATTCAATAAAACTCGGGAGGAAGAAAATGAAAATGAAAAAATTTCTCAGTTCTATGTTAGCTGCAATTATGATTATGGGTGCAATGGCTGGCTGTGGAAGTTCCAGCGGAAGTTCCTCTGAAAATTCTCAGGCAGCAGCCGGTACTTCTGTAGCTTCAAGCGAGAGCACAGCTGCAAAAGCCGGTGGTTCAAAAACAGTCACAGTCTATTCTCCGCACCCGGCAGATCCTTTAAATGCAGGTATTAAGGAATTCCAGGAAAAGACAGGCATCACGGTAGATCTTGTAGCTGCCGGAACAGGTGAATTACTTAAAAGAATAGAAGCGGAAAGCGGCAATCCCCTGTGTGATGTATTCTGGGGCGGCGGAGCAGATTCACTGGCTGCATACAGCAAATACTTTGATACCTTCAAGCCCGCGGATATAGGCAGTATTGATCCGCAGTACGTAAGCAGGGATAATCTGTGGACAGGTGAATCACCGCTCCCGATGGTAATCATGTATAATAAAAAGCTTGTAGGTGAGGCCGATGTCCCAAAAGGTTGGGCCGACCTGACAAGTGCAAAGCTGAAGGGTAAAATTGCCTACGCTGATCCTGCGAAATCCGGATCTTCCTATACCATACTGTGTACAATGCTCACTGCCTTCGGAAAAGACGACGGAAAGGGCTGGGATTTTGTAAAACAGTTTGTGGGCAATCTGGACGGAAAAATTCTGAGTTCTTCAGGTGATGTTTATAAAAAAGTATCCGATGGTGAATACAGTGTCGGTTTGACTCTTGAAAAGGAAGCCGTTAAATATGTTCAGGCCGGTGCCGATGTCGGTATCATTTATCCGGCGGATGGTACATCTGCCGTTCCTGATGGAATCGCAATAGTAAAAGGCGGCAAAAACAAGGAAAATGCAGAAATCTTTGCTAATTTCGTCCTTGGAAAGGAATGCCAGACAATGATGTCAAATGATTTTTCCAGAAGATCGGTAAGAACTGACATCGAAGCTCCTGAAGGCCTTCCTGCAATAAAGGATATAAAATTTGTAGATTATGATTTTAACTGGGCTTCTTCAGAAAAAGTAAATATCCTGGAAAAGTGGAAAGAGATCATAGTCGGATAAACCTAGTGTGAAATAATACAGGATTAAAAAATACATTAAATAAATAATTGGAAATCAGTTTATACAGGCACCTTTCAGAATTTGGAAGGCGCCTGTACAATATATGGCTATCTGGTAGTCTGTAACCTCTGTCTTGTCACCGGACAATACGTTTTAGATGTCACAGACTGCCGGGTTTTATGAGAAAAGGGGTTGAGTGGATGAGCCACGGTGTCAAGGTTTGTAATGTAGTTAAGAAATATGGTGATTTTATTGCAGTAGATAAAATATCCTGTGAAATCCGTGAGGGTGAATTTTTTACCCTGCTCGGTCCGTCAGGCTGCGGAAAGACAACTTTGCTGAGGATGATCGCAGGTTTTAATTCAATTGACGACGGTGAAATTTATTTTGGAGATAAAGTAATTAATCAGATAGAGGCTCATAAAAGAGACATAGGAATGGTATTCCAAAATTATGCCATTTTTCCCCATATGACTGTATATGATAATGTGGCATATGGACTTAAGGCCCGCAAGATTCCGAAAAACCAGATCGAAGCCAAAGTTATGGAGGCGCTTGACCTGGTTCAGATCAAGAATCTCAAGGACAGAAAGCCGTCCGAGCTGTCGGGGGGGCAGCAGCAGCGTGTTGCACTGGCACGTGCCATCGTTATAAAGCCGGGAGTTTTACTGATGGATGAACCGCTTTCAAACCTGGATGCAAAACTTAGAGTGCAGATGAGAACCATAATTAAAAAGCTGCAGAAAGATCTTGGAATAACAACGGTATATGTTACTCACGACCAGGAAGAGGCACTTGCCATATCAGACAGAATAGCAATAATGAAGTCGGGAAAAATCATGCAGCTGGATACACCGGCAGATATATATAAAAAGCCCCGGAATACATTTGTGGCAGGCTTTATTGGAACCTCAAACTTCCTGGAGGTACCGGTGAGATATGATGATAAGATGAACACGTATATAAAAGTTGAGGGTGACCTGGAATATCCGGTAAAGTTGAAAAGAAAGCTGGAAACGGCCACATTGTCAATCAGGCCGGAACAGTTTATCATAAACGGTCCGGACGGCAGGGGTATCCCCGGAGAAATTCAAATGTATACCTTTCTCGGTGATTTTGCAAATTATGAGATCAAGCTTCCGGGCGGTCAGGTGGTTGAAGCTAATGAGTATACCAAGGACATTGACTTTGTAAGAGCTATTGGGGACAAGATCAGGCTTGACTTTGACCCTGAAAAAGTCAGTCTGTTTGACCAGGAAGGGGCGGAGGCATATCTATGGTAAATGAGGAAAGTATCGCTAAGAAAATAAAAAATCATTTTAACTTCTGGAATATCACCAAATACCTGTTTATCATACTCTTACTGGTATTCCTGGTATATCCGCTGTTTGCAATAATATTCCGGAGCTTTTACAGCGGTGAAGGCGAATTCACCATGAAATTTTACAAAACGTTTTTTACCAAGGCATACTATTACCGCACTCTGATAAACAGCTTGAAGGTATCCGTCCTTACAACTGTGTTATCCGTACTGGTAGGGGTTCCACTTGCATATATTACTTCAAGGTTTAATGTTTTTGGCAAAAAGTTAATAAATCTCCTGATTATTATGTCGCTGATGTCACCGCCTTTTATAGGAGCCTACTCCTGGATAATGCTGCTGGGAAGGAATGGCTTTATAACAAATCTGTTTGAAAAGATAGGGATTACCATGCCTCCCATATATGGTTTCGGAGGTATAATCATGGTATTTACACTTAAATTATTCCCATATGTTTATTTATATGTTTCAGGAGCAATGTCAAGTATTGACCGTTCCCTGGAGGAGGCGGCCGAAAATCTGGGTTCCAGTAAACTGAGAAGGGTATTTACTGTCACAATACCGGTAATTATGCCAACATTGGCTGCAGGGGCCATAATGGTATTTATGTCTTCTCTGGCCGACTTTGGTACTCCCATGCTGATCGGGGAAGGTTATAAAGTGCTTCCGGTTCTGGTATATGAGGAATATATGAGCGAAATGGGCGGTAATGCCAACATGGCGGGAGCCCTCAGTGTTGTAATAGTATTTTGCTCCACAGCAGTACTTCTGATTCAGAAATATGTCATATCCAGAAAGAATTATATAATGACTGCCATGCGTCCCCCCATTATTGAAAAGTTATCCATGGCAAAGCGTATCTTGCTGACTGCAATATGTATGTTTGTGGCATTTGTTGCTTTCCTGCCCCAGGTAGTTGTTGTTATTACATCTTTTGTAAAAACAAGCGGCCCCATATTTGTAAAGGGCTTCAGTTTCGAGAGTTATGAAAAAATATTCTATAAATTATCAAAAAATATAACAAATACTTTCACCTATTCAATTATTGCCATCGTAATAATAATAGTAGCGGGTATGCTGTTATCATACCTGATCGTAAAGAGGAAAAGTAAAATCAACAGTTTTCTTGACCTGCTGATAATGTTCCCTTATGTTATTCCGGGTGCGGTATTAGGTATATGCATGCTGGTAGCCTTCAACAAGCCGCCTATCGTATTGTCCGGATCTGCCGCCATTCTGATAATAGCCTACGTCATCAGAAAAATGCCGTATACCATCAGATCCAGCAGTGCGCTTTTATATCAGATTGAACCAAGTATAGAGGAAGCCTCTATCAATCTGGGGGTTTCACCAATGAAAACCTTCTTCAAAATCACTGCCCGTATGATGGCACCGGGAGTTTTATCAGGTGCAATCCTGAGCTGGATAACCACAATAAATGAGCTGAGTTCAAGTATAATGCTGTATAGCGGTAAAACAGCCACAATTTCGGTTGCAATATACACCGAGGTCGTACGCTCCAGCTTTGGTACGGCTGCGGCATTAGCTTCCATATTGACGGTTACCACAATCCTGTCCCTTTTATTGTTTAACTGGGTAAGTAAGGGAAAAGTTTCCGTAATTTGACATCATGAAATTATGTTAACTTTATTGTGACCATCTGTTATAATACAATTGAAATTGAGTCACGTTGGACGGACGGTGCGGAATGCATTCTGACAAAAAAATCAGGTTGAGTTTTATTAAAAAACTATTCATTTGCTTTACCATTATGAGCTTTATACCGGTTCTAGTGCTGGGAACACTCACATACACCATATCCTCCAGGGAATCAATGAGGAATCTTGAGAACCAGGCCTCGGAAACTGTGGACCAGGCATTAAACAGCCTGGGCAGAACACTGGATGAGTATAAGTCTGCCATATCCTATTTCTGCAAAGACCAGGAAATTATCGGTATGCTTGATGCCGGGAGTGTTACCGAAAAAAGCCGTACTTCAATTTATCAGAAAATGTTTATTATGCTTGCGGGGAAACCAACAGCGGTTTCAATGCATCTGATAAAGGCGGACGGAAGCTTCAGCGTTTCCACATCTCAAATACCGGATGTATACGACATAAAAAATCACAAGGATTGGGGAGTATTCCGTAAGCTTAACTCAAATGATGAATCCATGGAGTACTCCAACAGATATACTGCAAAAAACGGTATCAGGTATTGTATGGCAGTTGCTCATAACATCAAAAAAGATAATGAAGTGTTGGGTTATGTTATCATAGATATACCTGAGGAAGCCATCAAAGCGGCACTTGGTGCGGTAAATCCTGCAATCCCTATGAAATATGCCGTTGCAGACAAGAACTATTACATTTTATATGATGAGACTTTTGGTTACAGGCCGGGAAGCTTTCTGGACAATAATATCCGGGATAAAATATATCAAATGCAGGCCGGAAAAAAGATCTATTTTGAAGAACCCTACAGATTGCTGAGTTATAGTGAAACTAATGACGATTATCAGCTGAGAATAATATCTTCCGTGCCTGTTGAACTGGTTGTTATCAACAGCAATTATATTACAGTTACTACTTTGGCGGTGGCAATAGGTGCCATTTTAATGTGTCTCATTCTGTCCCCGATTATAATCCGTGGACTGACCAAACCGCTCAGTACAATAATTCACACCATGAACAGGGTCAGAAACGGGGATACGGCAGCAAGAGTCAGCGTCAAAAATAATGATGAATTCGGATATATAGGAAATAATCTGAATACCATGCTGGATAACCTGAATGAGCTCTATCAGAAGGATCTGGAAAAGCAAAACAGGCTTCGCCTTGCTGAATTGAAAGCGCTGCATTCACAGATAAACCCTCATTTTCTCTATAACACGCTTGACTCCATAAAATGGCTGGCAAAGCTAAGCGGAATTAATGATATTGTGGTGATGGTTTCTCAGCTTGGCAGACTTTTGAAGAGCAGTATCAATAATCAGAGGGACATTGTACAGATATCGGAGGAGCTGTCGCTTATAGGAAGCTATATTTCGATACAAAAAGTACGTTACAGCAATAAATTTGAAGTTGATATGGATGTTGACCAGAGTATTATGAGTTGTGAAGTTCCCAAGCTTATTATACAGCCCATTGTTGAAAATGCAATCATCCACGGTATTGAAGATAAAATAGGAAAAGCTCATCTTAAAATCAGGGGCTGGAAGGATAATGACAAAATTATTTTTGAGATTACAGATGACGGTGTGGGTATGAGTGCGGACGACCTGGAGGGCATAAGGAAAAAGGTGCAGGCCGAGGACATGGGAAAAAGCAGTATCGGCCTTGCAAACGTGGATAAGCGGATAAAATTATACTACGGCGAACAGTATGGACTTGCAATAACCAGTGAAGCAAATGTAGGTACCATAATGAAGGTGGTCATGCCGTTTTTCGAAATACAGCAGGAAAAAACGGAAGGTGAGTCTGAAGATCATGATTAGAATCGTTGTAGTTGAAGATGAAATTCTGGTGAAAAAAGGTCTGATACTGACAACAGACTGGCAGAAGTACGGCTGTGAAGTAGTTGGGGAGGCTTCTAACGGTTTTGAGGGTATCCGGCTCATTGACCGGGTAAAGCCGGATATTGTGATCACGGATGTCCGGATGCCAGGGCTGGATGGTATTAAAATGATAGAAAGCCTCAAGGAAAACGGGGTTAATTCCGAATTTATCATCATCACGGGCTACGGAGAATTTGAGTATGCAAGAAAAGCCCTGAAGCTGGGAGTGCGTGATTTTCTGGTTAAGCCCATTGACGATGATGATCTGGACAATGCCCTGACAAATACCTGTCAGGCGGTACGGGATAAACAAAGGATTGAAAAAATCAGGGATAAACTTGATAATATAAGTGACAGCCGTGTAATGCTCTTTAAGGAATACATTGTAGACCAGGTGTCGGAGGATGATTACGTTGGAAGGGCTGTCAAATATATAAGCCTGAATTACAGTCTGGATATCACTGTGAAAACCGTAGCCGACAACCTTTTTATAAGTGAGAGTTACTTGAGCAGGTTGTTCAAGTTAAAGGTGGGTCAGACCTTTGGTGATTACCTGACGTATTACAGAATAAAAAAGGCGTGTGAGTACCTGCGTGAACCTGACGGTAAAATATACGAAATAGCAGGAAAGATAGGGTACAGGGATCAACGGTATTTCAGCCTGATTTTTAAAAAGCTGGTGGGCGTGACGCCTAAGGAATTCCGGGATAAATTGAACAGGTAAACTTAAGTGATTTTGGCTCATGGAGGTTCATTGATGATAAAAAATATAATATTTGATATGGGAAACGTGCTGTTGGCATACACTCCGGATAAATATATCGCAACACTGACAGAAGATACGGAGGCCGCTGAAGCTGTTCTCCGGGAACTGTTCCGCAGCAGTGAGTGGCAGGAACTGGATGCCGGCAGTATAACGGAAGAAAGTGCTGTAGAAAGTATCAGTCTGAGGATTCCGCAATATTCGGATCTGGTCGGGAAGGCCATGGATAACTGGCATTCGGATCTGACTCCCATAGAAGGTATGGCAGAATTGGTGGAAAAGTTAAAAAGTCAAAACTATAATATTTATTTGCTTTCCAATACAAGTATGAAGTTTTTCAGCTATATGGATAAAGTTGAAATGTTCAAACACTTTGACGGTTTTATAATATCCGCCAGGGAAAGATTAGTCAAACCCGACAGAGAAATCTTCGAATGTATTTGTTCCAGATTCGGCTTGACTGCCGGGGAATGTCTGTTTATAGATGATTTGCAGCCCAATATAGACGGGGCCGAAAGTGCCGGTTTCAAAGCTCATCTGTTCCAGGGGGCTGAGGAACTGACGCAATTTTTGAAGAATAGTAGTATTCTATAATTAAATTAACCGTTGGGCCGGTTAAAACTTTTGAATGTCTATTATCATACAGGACAGCTTGCGAGAGGATGTCTGAAAATGAGTTAATTGTAACATGAATTGCTGATTATAGTACGGAAGTACCGGTATATTAGTATTGATTTTATACTGAAAAAGTTGATCAAATAACCCGCACAACAGGTTAATTTGTATGCAATAAGACTATTCAAAAAAATAGTCTTATTTTTTTATGCCTGTCATATACTTTAATGTTAAGGCATCTACCAGCCTTATAATAATAAAGCAAAGGAGAATCCTTGTCATGGGCAATAATTATCAGAGACTGTTTTATATATTTCAGAACATGGATAACAATCTGGGTAATCCGACAGGCTATATAAAGGTTGAGATAAATGACCTGACTGCAAAGCTGCAGATATCTCTTAACAACCTGGCAAATAAGCCGGGAATAAGATACCAGCTGTATGGTATAAGCAAGAAGGAAAATAAGCTGCAATATACCGAAATTTGTGATATTGAGAATAATAATGGCAGAGCGGACCATAAGTTTAATATGGAAAGCAGCAATATAGGAGGCAGCCGGCTTTGCTTCGATGACATTAATGTATTTGCAGTCATGGCAAAACTCCCAGACGCATACAATTCAGCTGTTTACCCGCTGGTTGCATACAGAAACGGGCAAGTGCAGTGGAAACAGGAGTTGGAGGCTGCTCTGAAAAAACCTGCTGCACCGGCAAATGTTGAAGCTGCAGCAGAAAAGATGATCGAAAGAGTTGATACGGCTGCAGACACAATCAGTCCCTTAGTCGAATATACTCCTGTCTGGGAGCAGCAGCAGGCTATAGAGGAAGAGGCTATGCCGGCTGACATCCGGGCAGACGGAGAAAAGGGCAATATCCCGGAAGAAATGGCCCCGCCGGGGGAAATGAACAGCTTTGAAGAGGAAAGGGTGAACATAATAACTGAAGAAGGCCTTGAAAGAGAAGAACTTGAAGAGGAAACTGTAGGCCAGCTGTCCGATCTGATAGAGGTTTCGGTGAATTATGAAGCTGAAGACCCTCCTGCTGCCGTAACACCGGAACCGGAGAACATGGAAGATAAAAGCAGGGATGATATTTCAAGCAAGTTTGAATCAACCTTGACCAGCGTATACAGTCGTGAAAGGGGAAACGAGGCAATAAATATAGAAAGTGATATAATAAGTGCCGCAGAAAAAAATTTCAGGGATATATCCTCAATAAATGCAGATGGGGACAGGGTGAGAAAGGAACTTGATATTGACCTTCTAAAGGAGGAACTGGACAAAAGCTTTGAAATATGCAATCCCTTCAATACGCGGACCAAGAGGTTCAAGTGGTGGAAGATCAATAGTCCCGGATACCTCAATAATATACTTTTCAGAAACAATGTGAAAACATATCTTTTGTTTAATCCGAAAGTTATGCTGGCACATTATAAGTACAGATATATTGTTTTTGGTATCCGGTATGACAGGTATTCGGGAAGGGAGCGCTTTGTATGCGGTGTTCCCGGAGTATACAGCATTGATGAGAACCCCTTCGGAAATCTGGGAAGCTGGGCTCAGCTGGAAGGCTATAAGCCCAAATACGGTGCTTTTGGATATTGGATTATTCTTATAGATCCGAGGACAGGAAAATTAATCAAAATTAAGTAGATTATTGTCGTTTCATAGCATTATAATATGGTATATATAAAATTATAAGCTTAATATTGTAATGTATTGGAGGGGGAAAAATGGCGGCAATACAATGGAGAGACAGTTATTCAATCGGTATCAAGGAGATTGATGATCAGCACAAGCAGTTATTTGATGCAGTTGACAAACTTTTTGCAGCATGCGGTCAGGGAAAAGGCAAGGAAGAAGTGGGAAATACCCTTAAGTTTCTGGAGGACTATACAAAAGTTCATTTTACCGATGAACAGCAGCTGCACATGAAATTCAATTATCCTGAAAGGATCAATCACAGAAATGTACATGAAAATTTTTTGAAGAATTTTGAACAACTTAAGCAGGAATTCGACGAAAAAGGTGCAGGTGTTCTTTTTGTTTCTACAGTTAATAAATTGTTTGTAGACTGGTTGGTTAAGCATATCGGCAGTATGGACAAGGCCTTTGCTGCATACGTTAAAGAGCAGCAAAAATAATTATTTGCCGAATTATAGAATAATATAGTATAATAAAGGGTAATTAAGGAAGGCTGTGTTAAGCCGTTCCCAGCGAGATTAAAGGAGCTGATTTACCTTGACCTCAAAAAATAAGGTTGTTATCCGTATAGCCGGCAAAGATTATACGCTGGTAGGTATGGAGTCCGACGAATATATTCAGAAGGTCGGACTGTATATCGACAAAAAAATGAATGAAATATTGATGCGTAACAATAGGCTCAGTACCTCGCTTGCAGCTGTTCTCACCGCAATAAACGTGGCCGATGATTTTTTCAAATCCCGTGAAGCGGAGCTTAATGTCACGAAGGAAAAAGAAGCTGTAAATGAAGAACTTGAGAAACTAAGGAATGAAATTATGCAGTTGAGGGAAGAAAACAGCAGTCTGGCTGCAAAAAACACTACCCTTCAGCTGGAACTTGCAAAAAGGGAAGCAGAGCTTGGTGAAGTCAGAAATTCAATAGACAAGGGAAGCAGAACTCTTATGCAAAAAACTTTGAGTGGATATGACATGTAGTTGTACATAGCTTTCACAGCCTGAGGATTATATCTTCAGGCTTTTTGTTTGGAGTAAAACATGTGCAGCAAATAATTATTTTTTTCTTCAATAGGCATAAATAAGTTAAACCGTGAAATCCCCCGATTATCCGGATTATATAGTATAATAATAAATACAGGGTTTGGAATAACAAAAAATGCATACGAAGGGTTCATATGAAAGTAATTTTTATATTTATAGATGGAATTGGTACGGGAAATAAAAACAGGGATACAAATCCAATATATGCAGCACCAACACAGGTTTTGTCAAAAATGATCGACAATGCCCGGTTTACGGCCGACGCATCCATGGGAGTGCCAGGCTTGCCTCAGAGTGCTACCGGACAGACCGCCATTTTCACAGGCATAAATGCGCCGGCGGTATTGAACAGGCATCTCAGCGGGCAGCCTACCGTTACATTGAAGAATCTTATTCAGGATATTAATATTTTTCGCCAACTCAAGAAAATGGGATTGACGTTTACCAATGCAAATGTCTACCGGGATGAATACCTTAACAACATGCTGGAAGTCAAGGACAGGAGGAACAGACCATCTGTGACCTCCGTCATGGGAATGGCCGAGAATATAAAGTTCCGCACTGTAAAAGATTTTATAGAGAATAACGGAGTATATCATGATATAACAGGTGAAATATTAAAAGAGTCGGGATATGAGGTTAAGCTCATATCACCGGAGGAGGCAGCTGAAAACCTCTACAGGTTAAGCCGCCAATATGACTTTACCTTGTATGAGCATTTTATAACCGATTATGCGGGTCATAAATTTGAAATGGACAGGGCAACCGAAGTGGTAGTCAACCTGGATAGATTTCTGGGGAAATTAGTTGATATGCTGGACTTTGAGCAGGAGGATGTACTTATAATCACCAGTGACCATGGTAATCTTGAGGATATATCGGTCCGGACTCATACCATGAGCAGGGTCCCGGTAATTGTAATGGGAAGGAAAGCTGAGCCGGTGGAGAAGGAAGTAAACTCATTAGTTGACATAATGCCTTTTGTCATAGAATTATTCAGAAGGGAATTAAACAGCAATGGCAAAAAAGATTGAGCTTTTGGCACCTGCAGGTAATTATGACGCATTCCTCGCTGCGGTTGAAAATGGCGCGGATGCGGTTTACCTGGGCGGAAAGCTTTTAAATGCAAGACAGTTTGCAGGAAACTTTGAGGATGAAGAACTTCAAAAGGCAATAGATTACGCACATGTCAGGGGAATACGCATACTTCTGACCCTTAACACGCTTGTGCAGGACAGTGAAATGCCGGAGGCTGTGGAATATGCGGCCAGGGCATATGAGATGGGTGCAGATGCTTTCATAATACAGGATATGGGACTGGCGGCAAATCTAAAAAAAGCTGTTCCTGATATTCCAATACATGCAAGCACCCAGATGACTGTCTATAACCTGGAGGGCGTTAGAGCTCTCGAAAAAACGGGCTTTGAAAGAGTAGTGCTTGCCAGGGAACTGGGACTTGGTGAAATCAGGGAAATCTGCCGCAATACCGGGCTTGAAATAGAAGTATTTATACACGGGGCACTCTGTATCAGCTACTCCGGGCAGTGTCTGATGAGCAGCATGATAGGCGGCAGGAGCGGGAACAGGGGAAAGTGTGCTCAGCCCTGCAGAATGTTTTATTCTGTAGCCAGGGACGGAAAAAATCTGAGAAGCAACTATTTACTCAGCCCGAAGGATATTTGCTATATAGATCACTTGGCAGACCTGATTGATGCAGGTGTGGCCTCCTTTAAAATCGAAGGCAGGATGAAAAGTCCCGAATACGTTGCAACAGTGGTTGCTACCTATCGTAAATACCTGGACCTGCTCCAACAGGAGCAGAGAACGGTCTCCGGTGAAAAGCAAATTTCCAGTCCCGGGATTTCAGAGCAGGACAGGCATCAGCTCCTGCAAAGCTTTAACAGAGGGGGCTTTTCAAAAGGTTACCTGCTGGGCAAGACCGGGCCGGAGATGATGGCCTATGACAAGCCTAAAAACTGGGGAACCTATTTAGGTACTGCGCTTGCCCGGGACAGCAGCACCAACGCTGTAAAGCTCAGACTGGAAAACACCCTGGGCAACGGAGACGGCATAGAGATCTGGTCGGGGAAGGCCTACGAGGAAAGTCCCGGCGGCATTATCACAAAGATAGTACTGGACGGAGGCAAACAGGTCAAGCGCGCCAACCCCGGTGATACGGTTTGGGCCTCGGTGGTCAGGGGCAATATAGAAAAGGGGAGCAGGGTTTACAAGACTTCGGATAAGGAAATGCTGGAGAAGGCCGCCTCCTCCTTTGCAAAACCCTCCAGAAAAGCTGATATTAAGGCTGCCTTTAAAATGAGAACCGGGGAACTGCCGGAATTAACCCTGGAGGATTTCAGCGGCAATGTTGTTACTGCGGAGGGAGGGGTATTTCCCGAAAGAGCTGTTAACAGGCCCCTCACTGAGGACCGGATATCCGAACAGCTTAAAAAAATGGGTTCCACACCTTTTAATGTAATTGAATTAAATATAGATATGGACAATGATATTGTGATACCCATAAGTGAGTTAAACAATATCAGGAGAAAAGCGGCTGAACTTTTGGAAAATAAGCGCATATTAACAGGAAGGCGGAAAAAAGGGCTGCAGAAGGATTCGACATATTTCCAACGGGATTATACATATTTCCCGGGAAATATATATAATCCCCATGAAGAAATACCGGGCAATACTGCAAACCTGTCATATAATCCCAAAAAGCCGAAATTATCTGCCCTGTTCTACCACTTGAACAAGGATTTGGAACTGGACAGGATTAATGCCGACAGATTATATATCCCCTTAAATGATATTTTAGACAGGGATACCGGTGGGCAGATAACAAAAGTCAGAGGCCTGGGAAAAGAAGTGTATGCGTATATTCCGGCAGTGATCAGGGGGAAGCAGACGGAAGTTCTCATTAAAAATGCTGAAACTGTCAGGGGAATGACCGATGGATTTCTAACGGGAAATATTGGAGTCGGAGAACTGCTGAGAGATGTACTGGGTGAGAAGGTAAATTTGATGGGTGATTATACTCTCAATGTGCTGAATAGTTCAACCCTGGACTTCTTCAAAAAAGCAGGCTATAAAGGAGCTGCCTTATCTTGCGAGTTGAATTTGACCCAGCTGGCATCCATTGCCTATCCGGGCGATTTTGAAGCCGAACTTGGAGTTTACGGAAGAATACCGGTTATGACCAGCGAGTACTGTCCGGTAGGAGGAAGTGTGGGAAATGCCGAGCCTCACAGGTGTAAAACAGAGTGTAAAAACGGGGTTTTTCATTTAAAGGACAGAAAGAATGCGGCATTTCTTGTCAAGTGCGACTGCCTGGATTGCAGAAGCACCATATTCAACTCAGATGTATTGTTTGCACCTGAACTGCTGGACGATATATGTAAAACAGGGGCCGCTTATATGAGAGTGAGTTTTGTTGACGAAACAAATCAGGAAGTTTATGATATCGTTAATTTGCACAGGGATATGATTGAAGGAGGACGAAACACATCTTCCTTTAAAGGAACGATAGATAATATAAAGAGCAGAGGTATAACAAAAGGCCACTTGCACAGAGGTGTCTAGTGACCTGTTTATACCCGGAAAGGGAGGAGTACGTGGTTGAGGTTTTTGTTGAGGTATGCAGGGAGGATGCAATACTGCCGGTATATGCAAATCCGGGAGATGCCGGGATGGATGTATATGCTGCCGAAGAGATGATTATTGCTCCGGGTGAGACCGTTGTGGTTCCCACCGGTTTAAAGCTTGCAATACCGGAGGGCTATGAAATCCAGGTAAGACCCAGAAGCGGGCTGTCCCTGAAAACTCCCGTAAGGATTCCCAATTCACCCGGTACGATTGACAGCGGTTACAGAGATGAACTGGGGATAATCGTAAGCAACAATTCCGACAGGAATGTGTGTGAGCCCGGACGGGCACCTTTTACACTGGAGGAAAAGGGCAACAGGCCGGGAACGTATATTGTAAGAAAAGGTGACAGGATAGCCCAGATAGTTTTGCAGGAAGTACCTAAAATGGTGCTTACAAAAATCTCGTCGGTGAAAGATATAGGACAAGACAGAGGAGGCGGCTTTGGCTCCACAGGAGTAAAATAGGGGGAATCCACGCTGATTATACAAAGAGACAAATATAAAAAATTTATTTTTACCGATATTGTCAAGGAAAAAAAGGATGATTTTCCTGTAATCATAGGTGAAACCTACGGTATTGATAAGAACAGCTGCATGCTGCACTATCATGACTGTATTGAAATATGCTATATAAAGCAGGGAACCGGAACATATCTGATCGATGGCAATGAATATTTCTTTGAAGCCGGTGATATTTTTGTTATCGGCAGCAATGAAATACATCTGGCCTATAACGACAAGGATGTGATAATGCTTGTCGTCCTTTTTATGCCTGCATTACTTTATAACGGAGCAGGATATTCTTTTGAGATGGATTATATCAACACCTTCCAGGAGGCCAGAAGAATGCTGTTTCACAAGATATCGCCATCGTTTAGACATTATGAGGACATAATTGATACCCTTATGGAGATAATGCATGAAAATATCGGTAAAAACCCCGGATATGAGTTGGTGGTGAAAGCTTCCCTCTTAAAAATGACTGCAAATATTAAAAGATGCTTTAATATTGAATTGAAAAGTAGTTTACATAATAACGCGAAAAATTACGATTTTTTTATACCGGTATTCGAATATATTAAAGAAAATTATTCAGGCAAGATCAGGATAGAGGAGCTGGCAAATCTTGTCAATATGAGTTTATCCAACTTCAACCTGGTTTTTAAAAAGTCAACTGGTTCAACGCCTACTGAATATATAAATAAGTTCAGGATAGTCAAAGCATCTCAAATGCTGCTGGAAACGGACGGCAAAATTATAGATATTGCCGCAGAAACAGGTTTCCTGAGCCTGCCGCATTTTATAAGCTGCTTTAAAAAATACACCGGAAAACTTCCGAAGGATTTCAGAAGCATAGGAGAATATATAAATTAATTTGTAATATACATAAAGATGAAAAAAAGTTGCTGCCGTATAATTTTTATACGGCAGTATTTTTTTATTAAGCAAATTTCTTGGGAGGAGTGGGCAGATGGAAGAAAATTTGATGGTTATATTGCAGTCCCATAATGAAGTAACAGTTTTTGCAGCAGAGGAACTGAAAAGATATCTTGGGTTGATGCAAAACAACCGGCTCAATATGGAGACAAAGGCATCCGGCGGTGCTGAAAAAGCACACCGGATAAAGCTTGGAGCATTTGAGGATTTTGATATAAAGCCCATAAAAGGTAGTACAAAGGCATTTGATGATGAAATTTTCATTGATATTGACAAATGTGAGGGTATTATTGCAGGAGCCAATCCCAGAAGTGTACTGCTGGGGGTATACAGATTTCTTACAGAGGCCGGCTGCAGATGGGTCAGGCCCGGAATCGGAGGAGAGATCATTCCTGAACGGTGTATTGGGGATATTTCAGTCAGGCTGCAGGAAAAGCCATCATACAGACATCGTGGAATATGTATAGAGGGAGCGGTCAGCCTTGAAAATGTCAGGGATACTATAGACTGGCTTCCCAAAGTAGGGTTGAACAGCTATTTTATCCAATTCAGGGAGGCATATACTTTTTTTGAGAGGTGGTATAACCATAGCTGTAATCCTGAAAAGCAGGGCGAACAGTTTACAATTGAAAAAGCAGGGGAGCTTACAAAAACACTGGAAACCGAGATAGTGAAAAGAGGCTTGGTTTACCATAAAGTGGGGCACGGCTGGACCTGTGAACCTCTGGGTATACCTGGTGTAAGCTGGGACACAGTAGAGGAGAAATTCGGACCTGAGATTACCAGATACTTCGCAATGGTAAAGGGTGAAAGAAAGATGGTTGACGGGATACCTTTAAACCTGAATCTGTGCTATTCCAATCCCGAAGTACAGGAAATGATGGTACAAAATGTACTGGATTACCTGAAGTCCAATAAAAATGTTGATATTCTTCATTTCTGGCTGGCAGACGGGTTCAACAACCAATGTGAGTGCGGGAACTGCAAAATTCATACACCTGCAGATTTTTATGTGCAGATATTAAATAAATTGGACAGGGTGCTGGCTGAAAATAATATTGAAACAAAAATTGTATTTCTGCTGTATTATGATCTCCTGTGGACTCCCGAACAGTATCACATTGAAAACCCTGACAGATTTATAATGATGTTTGCACCTATAACAAGAACCTATACCCATTCATTTGCAGGAAGCACCGTAACTGAAAATAGGGACAGGCATGAAAGAAATAATATTAAGCTGCCAAAAACCATAAATGAAAACCTGGGGTTTTTAAAAAGCTGGAAAAAGGAATTCAGCGGAGACAGTTTTGATTTTGATTATCATTTCATGTGGGATCACTTTTATGATCCGGGGAGTATATACACAGCCAAAACAGTTTATGAAGATATACGGAACCTGAAGGAAATAGGCCTGGATGGTCTGATCAGCTGTCAGTGCCAGAGAGCGTTCCTTCCGACGGGACTTGGAGTTTATATAATGGTCCGGACCCTTTGGAATGACAGGCTGGATTTTAGCGAAGCAGCTGCAGACTATTTCAGCAGTGCTTTTGGTGAACAGGGAGAGCAGTGTTTTTCATACCTGCTGACCTTATCGGAATTATTTACACCACCGTATATGAGGGGAGAGATTCCAACAGCAGATGAACAAATTTCAAACAAATATGATTCCATACATAAGGTTTGTGAGGAATTCGGACTGTTAATAGATCAGAACAAAGAAAAAGGGCATGAAAGTCAAAGGATATCCTGGAGATATTTAATCTTTCATATGGAAATTTGTAAACGCATGGCTGAACTTTTAAAGTACAGAACACTTAATAATTTTGAAATTGTTGAAAGTACGTGGAAAGGGCTCAAGGAGTATATTTGCAGCATCGAGGACGAAGTACAGCCGGTTTTTGATCTGTATGAATTTATCCAGACATTTGAAATCATGAACGGTTTTGTCCTAAAAAACCCGGAAGTAAAGAAATGACAGATTTAATCAGGAGGATGGAATAATGAGAAATTTAAAGATTGCAGTCATTGGAGCAGGAAGTACATATACGCCCGAGCTTATTGAAGGGTTTATCGTCAGAAGAGAGACCCTTGACGTAGAATCCATTTATCTTATGGATATAGACAAAAAGAAAATGGGTATAGTGGGTGCACTGACCGAAAGAATATTGAGGAAGAATTCCATGAAATGCAGGGTTGTTATGACAGAGAAGCTTGAGGAAGCCATACAGGGGGCTCATTATGTGCTGTCCCAGGTCAGGGTTGGAAAACTGGATGCCAGGATCAGTGATGAAAAGATACCCCTCAAATACGATATGCTGGGACAGGAGACCACAGGGGCAGGCGGGTTTATGAAGGCCATGAGGACCATCCCCGTTATTATGAATATCGTAAGAACCATGGAAAAACTGGCACCCGACGCATGGCTCATCAATTTTGCAAATCCATCGGGTTTGGTGGCTGAAGCTATACTGAACAACACAAATATTAAGATGGCCGGATTGTGCAATTGTCCCACAAGCATGATAAAAGATGCCAGAGCCATGGTTCAGGCTGATGTGGGGGAATTTGACTACGATTACGTGGGACTTAATCACCTGAGCTGGATAACCGGAGTATATGCCGATGGAAGGAATATACTGCCTCAGCTTATTGAGAATGGACTTGAAATAACCACAATGAAAAATATACAGGAGATGGAGTTTCAAAAACCACTGCTGAAAGCCACCGGCGGTATTCCTTCCTCGTACCTCAATTATTACTATTTCAGGGATGCACAGATAAGGCACTGCAAGGAAGCGGAAAAAACCAGGGGAGAGGTGTGCAAGGAGCTTGAAAAGGAACTGCTTGAGATGTATGAGGACGTAAGCCTTGTTGATAAACCGGCCTTGCTGGAGCAAAGGGGCGGAGCATACTATTCCACTGCGGCAGTTTCACTGATAGACGCGCTGGAAAATGATAAAAATGAGTATCACATTGTAAATGTGAGGAATGAGGGTGCATTACCCTTTATGGACATGGATGATGTTGTTGAAGTAAAGTGCCTTGTAAACAGGAACGGAATTATTCCTGTTGAAATAAAAAATTTTAACAATAATATGATCATCGGACTGATGAGGGCAGTCAAGGCATATGAAAAGCTGGCTGCCAGGGCGGGACTGTCGGGGGATTATGATGCGGCACTGTCTGCTTTGCTGGTCCATCCGTTAATAGGCGATTACAATAAGGCAAAGCCCATGCTTGATGAGATGCTTGAGGCCAACCGGAATTTTCTGCCGCAGTTTTATAAGCAATAAAAAACAGTGTTTACCTCCTTTATCCGCCACATTGCGATAAGGGATATAGGTTTTCATTACATTTTGCGGCCACAAATGTGGCTCATGGAGGTTAATATGAGGCAATACGTGCTTGGGGTGGATGGAGGCGGTACCAAAACACAATGTGCACTGTATGATATTGAGGGAAATGAAGTTGACTTGATTAATTGGGGGCCGACAAACCACGAGGTATTAAAGGGTGGCTATACGGGCTTAAAAAGTGAAATGACACTGATGCTCAACTACCTTATGAAGCGTAACGGATTACAAACCGGCCAGATCGTTAAAAGTGTTTTTGGTATGGCAGGGGTTGATACAAGGTGGCAGCACAAGATCATTTCAGGCATTTTGAACGAACTTGGCTTTGAAGATTTTAAGTTGTACAATGATGCCTACCTTGCAATTAAAGCGGGAAGTAAAACCGGGTGGGGTATCGGAGTTGTCAACGGGACCGGATGCAGTGTGGCCGGTATTGACCGGACAGGCGGCACACTTCAGGTGGGAGGGATGGGTGCCATTACGGGAGATCTGGGCGGCGGATCCTATCTTGGAGAAAAGTTTATACAGTCTGTATATAACTACTATTTCAGATGCGGGGAAGAAACCTGTATGCTGGATATGATTCCGGAAGAACTGAAGGTAGAGTCAAAATATGATTTTATTGATAACGCCATCCATCAAATAGAAGAAGGAATCATAAGTGTACGGGAGTTGAACAGAATTATTTTTGATGCTGCCAACAAAGGAGATACCCTTGCCGTCAAAATACTAACAGAACTTGGCCGGAGTCTGGCAAACGCAGTTAACGGGTGTATAAGAGAACTTAAATTTGATACGCCGGGGCTGCAGGTCATACTGTCAGGCTCTATTAATACAAAAGCGGATAATCCTACAATTACCGATACTTTAAAAGAATGTGTGACCTCGGCGAACAGGGATATGGCTATAGAGTTTATCATACTGGATAGGCTTCCTGTCATAGGTGCTGTTATATGGGCCCTGGAGGATATAATGGACAGAGATCAGATAAGCATAGTACGCGAGGACAACTTCATGAAATAGGATGCACGGTTAAAAACAATTACGATAAATTGTCGACGAAGGTAAAGCGGTTTTGCCGGAAAAGCAAAATTTAAATTTATTAGTTGCCAAGTACTCCCTTGAATTTTTTATTTGCCTGCCTTATTCTCTAATAGTAATATATAATAAATAGAGATTGTTCCACATTAATTAAGTTGGTGCGCAAGTGTGCCGGCGTACCTGGATTATAGGAGGCGAGCTTATAAATATTAACGGAAATACCCAATCCATCAAGGAGAGGCTTCTTAACGAGCTTGAGGAGTTATATGATAAAAAATTCGGGTCCAGGGAACTTGTGCCTGTTGAATTGGCTGAAACCATAGCAAGGATTTCTCATGAGATAAACAGGGAGATATCTGTTCTTATAAACAGAAGAGGTATTGTAGTTGACATAAGTATTGGCGACAGCGGAACGGTATCGCTGCCCCAGTTGGACAACAGGAGAGGAAAATCAAGACTTTCAGCCATCAGATGTATTCATACACATCCCGGAGGAAATGGGATGCTGTCACAGGTTGATATAAGTACACTGCAAAAGCTAAGGCTGGATGCAATGCTGGCTATGGGCATAAATGCCGGACAGCCCGGTGAAATATATGCAGGCTGTATTTCGGCAGATCAGGATGTGGATGTGTATGGCCCGTTTACATTGGGCGAGCCGAGGCTTAACTATCTGTATAAAATCATAGAGGAACTTGAAGCCTCGGCGGGGGAAGATATATATGAAATTCAAGAAGAGGCCGAGAAAGCCATACTTGTGGGACTGGAAACCGGCCGGAGCAGGCTGGAGAGTGTCTCGCTCAAGGATGCGGAGGATTCTCTCGACGAACTTGAGGAGCTGGCCAGGACTGCAGGAGCAATTGTTATGGATAAAGTCCTCCAGCGTAAGCAGGCCCAGGACTCTGCCTACTATGTGGGAAAAGGGAAAATCGAAGAACTGTCCCTGTTGTGCCAGGCAAGGGACGTCCAGCTGCTCATTTTTGACGATGAGCTCTCGGGCGCTCAAATTAGAAATATAGAAGATGCAACAGGTGTACGGGTAGTTGATCGTACTGCATTAATATTGGATATTTTCGCCCAGAGAGCCATATCAAAGGAAGGCAAGCTTCAGGTGGAGCTGGCACAGCTCAAGTATCAGCTTCCCCGGCTCATAGGTCTGGGTTCCGAACTGTCCAGATTGGGCGGAGGTATCGGAACACGAGGTCCCGGTGAGAAAAAGCTGGAGGTGGACAGACGGCATATCCGCAGGAGAATATCCGGTCTTGAGAGAGAACTGGAGCAGCTTGAGAAGAGAAGAGATTTTATGCGGAGCACAAGAAGCAAAAACAATGTGCCTGTTATAGCTATCGTTGGTTATACAAATGCAGGAAAATCAACGCTTATGAACAGGTTGTGCGGAGCGACCGTATTTGTGGAGGATAAGCTGTTTGCCACCCTCGATCCGTCGGCCCGAAAGCTGATACTGGCTGACGGAAGGGAAGCAGTACTGGTGGATACGGTCGGTTTTATAAGAAAGCTGCCCCATGCTTTGATAGAGGCATTTAAGTCAACACTTGAGGAAGCAGTGCATGCAGATATGCTGCTGCATGTTGTTGACGCTTCAAATGGGAATGCGGCCATGCAGATCAGTGTTGTGGAAGGCCTGCTGGATGAATTGGGCGCTTCTTCGAAAAATACAATACTTGTACTGAACAAGCAGGATCTTGTGACTTCGGGAGGCCGGATAAATTCCATGGGGTATTCGTCGGTCTGTGAAATATCCGCAGTTAACGGAACCGGTATTGACCGTCTCCTTGAACAGATTACCGAAGGGTTTAAGGACAGGCTCAGGGAAATAAATCTGCTCATACCATATAATGAGGGATGGATATTGCCATATATCTACAAGTACGGGCAAATCATCAATCAGGAGTACCTGGAAAACGGAATACAGGTCAAGGCTTTAGTGAAATTAGACAAAATTGGTAAACTCGAAGAATTTATCCTTGTATAATATATATAAGTACGGTATTATTATAATAATAGAATGTATTAAATTCTATGCATTGGAAATAATAAGGAATAGTTTGATAATGTATACATATGAATAGTTATATTATTATTTGATTATTCTGAAAACTCAAAAAAATCTATCAGGGAAGGGGTTTTGATTATGCTTGTTAGAAACTGCGCAGGTGGTGTTGTCTTTTCCGGAGAGAAAGTATTTCTTCTCAAAAATGAGAAGGATGAGTGGGTGCTTCCAAAAGGGGTAATAAAGAGTGGGGAATATCCCGATGAGGTTGCGAGGCGAAGAGTTAAAGAAGAAACAGGAATTAATGCCGAAATTATTTCTACTGCGGGTAATACCAATTACGAATTCTTTTCAGTAACACGTCAGAGACCAGTCTGCAATAAAATTACATGGTATGTCATGAAATCCCTAGATGATAAATTTGAAATCAATAAAGAAGAGAACTTTGCCGATGGAGGTTATTTCACCATTGAGGAAGCTCTGCAAAAAATAACTTACAGTCAGGACAGGTCGCTTATAAACTGTTCTTATTCAAAGTATTGCAAGGTGGAAAATTCTACTGCAGCGGGCTTTTAATTAATTAAGTTTGACAATAATAAACCAGGTATATTACAGCACTCTCTATGACGGGGGGTGCTGATTTTATTGTATGGAAAACCTTGCAGCCTTTAATTTTCCTGTATACTGAGGTATAATAATTATATTCAGCTACAACCGTTTTTATGGAGGCTAAATGATATCCGAATTTAAAACTGTTCTCAATACTGCTACGACAGAGTTTGAGGAAAAGAAATCAAAATTTATAACAAATGTAAAGCCGGTATCTTCCGAAGAGGACGCCGTTGAATTTATAAATGAGATAAAAACCAGGCACTGGAATGCCACTCACAATGTTTATGCCTATTCCATAAACGGTGACAGCCTCATCCAGAGATACAGCGATGACGGCGAACCGTCAGGTACGGCCGGGATGCCGGCACTTGAGGTGATAAGGAGAACGGGTGTGCAAAATGTTACCGTTGTTGTGACAAGGTATTTCGGCGGTACGCTCCTGGGTGCATCCGGTTTGATACGTGCATACAGCCACGGGGCTTCTCTGGGCCTGGAGGCTGCTGAAGTAGTTACTCGAAAATTATGTGTAAATATTAACATAATGCTTGAATATACACTGTTTGGAAAATTGCAGAATATGCTTATGACAAACAATAATATAATAAAAGATATACAATATGGACAGGATGTTGAATTAACAGTCCTGATTGAAGACGGAAGCGAGGAAGCCTTAATCAAGGAGATTGTTGAGAACACAAATGGCAGGGCCATCATCGAATGCGGTGAAAAGGAATACATAACATTGAACAGTGAAGGTAAACTCATATGTTAGAAGGTTGATTATTTGAGGAATTACTATTATAATGTTTAAGGAATAATTCAAAATTAATCAGCAATGTTTATTATAATGCAGTGAGCATTAGGGAGGTATTTATGTCAGGGCATTCGAAATGGGCCAATATCAAGCGTCAAAAGGGAGAAGCCGACGCAAAGAAGGGAAAAGTCTTTACTAAACTTGGCAGAGAAATTCAAATTGCCGTAAAAGTTGGTGGAGGTGCAGATCCTAATACAAATTCCAAACTGAAGGATGTTATTGCCAAATGCAAAGCTGTCAATATGCCTAATGATAATATTCAGAGAAGTATAAAAAAGGCTGCCGGTGACGGTGATAATGCAAATTATGAAGAGATAACCTATGAAGGTTACGGTCCGGGCGGAGTAGCTGTTATTTGTGAATGTACCACCGATAACAGAAACAGAACTGCTGGGGATTTGAGACATTACTTTGATAAATTCGGAGGAAATCTGGGTCAGAGCGGCTGTGTCTCCTTTATGTTCAATAAAAAAGGAGTTATTGTTATTGAGAATGACGGAAAAATCAGCGAAGATGAGCTCATGATGGAAGTGCTTGAGGTCGGTGCAGAGGATTTCAAGACAGATGGTGATGTATTTGAAATATTGACTGATCCTGCAGATTTTTCAGCTGTACGTGAAGCACTTGAAAACAAGGGGTATGAATTCCTCGAAGCTGAAGTATCAAGGATTCCTGCAACTACTACCAAGCTTACCGATCCCGAGCAGATCAAGTTTATGGATAAGTTAATTGAAAACCTGGAAGACCTGGATGATGTATCCAATGTATATCACAGCTGGGAACAGGATGAAGAATGATTGGTAAAAAGCCGGCTGATGCCGGCTTTTTTAATATTACACTTTATATTTTACTGTTTATCAATGATTTCAAGTCTTCCTTCATCAACAAATTTTTGAATATGGGCAACTTTAATGTCCAGATCAGTGGCAATTTTACCTATTGTAGCTCTTGGATTCAGCTTCAAATAGTTCTTTATTTTTTTAAATTCAAGTTCGTTTCTCTGGCTGCAATTCAGACAAAGACCGTCACTTGTGGTATATTGAAACATTCCCATACATTCTTTACATTGCTTTGTTTCAGCCATATATAACTCCGGTAATATATTATAATTAATAATTAGTGGTATTTAATCTGAACAAATCTGGCTGTTTTTTGCTTTAACACCCGGGATTTTGTTCAAGTTTTCTTCCAACTCAAGTATTTCTTTATCAGATCCAGTCAAATGAAGTATAATAAGGCCTTCGTTTGAGCAAAAGTCCTCACCTGCATCGTGAATCCCCAGCCTTGTCTTTATAATACAGCCTGATTTAGTGAAAACCTGCTGCATTTCAGGAACATTTTCAGTTCTGCTGCTTGTCAGAACAGTCATAACATTATAGCAAGCCATAAACAACCTCCTCAAAAATAAGTAAAATTTGACGAAACCTTCCGGTGCTTTTTCATCTGCCCCTGGACTCAGGCTCTGCAGCAGCAGGAATGTCAGGGTTTTTTACCTCAAGTACATCCAGTATAAAAATAAAAATCGGAATTCCTATTATAAGTCCCCAGATCCCCAGAATATGCTCTGATACGATCAGAACAACGAAGGTATAGAACACCGGCAGCTTTGTTTTCTGGGACATAAGTTTGGGGTTGAGAATATAACTCTCCAGGGCATGTAATATTGCAATTAGGATGAGTACATAAATAATCATTCTAAAACCGCCGATGGTAAAAGCTATAATTGCTAAAGGTATCAGCGAAATAACCACACCGGCAACAGGCACAAGTCCCAAAACGAATATCATGGCTCCCAGGCCCAATACCTGGGGAAAATTGAGTACATACAGCATTATAACTGACAGGACAGTATTAATGAATGATATGGTTATCTGCGTCTGGATCACTTTTCCGAAGGATTGAAGAAATTTTCTTCCGAAAAATGCCATTTCATCATATACAACCTTAATTTTACTATTTTTAAAATTTGATGTGAATTTAACAATCCTGTTTTTTTCAAGTATAAAAAACAAGCTCAATATCAGGGCTATAAAGATATCAATTCCCCATTTACCTATATTGGTGATGGATTTGATCAAACCTTCATAATTATTGTTTATATATGTTGATACCTTAAATTCCTTTGAAAGTGATATGATGTAATTCAAAGTGTCATTTTCATAGGTACCGTTTAAGAAAACAATTGCCTGCTGTATGATTGAGTTTACTTCGGAAATTATTTTCGGGATATACAGATACAGTACATAAACGGCAAGTGTCAGGATTGCAAGATATACTGTGATGATAATAGCCTTTAATACTCTTGAATTAAGATTTTTGGCCCTTTTAAAAACAAAATTTTGCGCAGTATAGCCAAGATAAGCAAATATGAAGGTCAGCAAAAACATGTTTGCCATACCTCTTAAAAAGTAGATACCTAATCCGAAAGCAAGAAGTATTAGTATACGCCTTGTCATTTGACTTGTGAGGATTGTTTTAAATGTTGTCATAGAAACCGTTTCCTTGTTATTATTTTATAAGAAAATACAATTCTCCCCGCAAAATATGTACAGGCTTGCTGCAATTAACTTATAAATTCAATTATATAGAAATATTCAAAACTTATAAAGGGTTTATTTGTAAATATGTTTAATTAAATAAAAGGACACCGTCCTAAACGGCATCCTTTTATTATTGCGTCCTTTAAGGACACTCACCTGCAAATATTACTTACCCTGTGAATCTCTAAATGTCTGGAATACTTTCTTAGTGATGTTTCCACCAACTTTTCCAGCTTCCCTGGAAGTCAAGTCACCATTGTAACCTTCTTTGAGGTTTACACCCACCTGAGAAGCTATTTCATACTTCATGTTCTCAAAACCAGTGTTTCTGTTATTACTTCTACTTGCCATAATCGCATTCCTCCTTTTAGTGTCACCATATTTCACTGTAATCAGTGATTTTTGCTGGTGTACTAATATAATTTGCAATACCGGAAAAATTATTACGGAAATTTATAACTTTTTAATAATAAATTCTGGAAATAAAAATGTTAAATAATTCCTTATAGTGTTGATAGTCATTTTACAGCACAACTCGTTAAATTAATAAAGTGGCGTCAGGTACCCGCCACTTTAGGCTATTAATGATTTCTTGCAGTTTCAGATTCCCTAAATAAAAGACTTATGCTGTACAAACCGGCAATACCTACAATAGTAAATATTGTCCTTGTTAAAAGCGAAGCGGTTCCAAATATGGAGGCAACCAGGTCATATCTGAATAAGCCAACAGAAAGCCAGTTTAAAGCTCCAATGATAACCAATACCAGTGCAACCCTATCCAAAGGTGTTCTCATTGTCATAACTTCCTTTCTTGATAGTTTTGGCAAATTTCTATATCAGAAATTGTGCTTGAATATATTATAATTAATGTACATATTTTTTATTCACTTCTACAATTACAGGCATAAAATAACCGCACTTCCTTTTTTACGGGAAATGCGGTGTATTTAAATAACCGTCTGTTTTCACAGGCAGTTAGTCCTGATATATGATGCGTACAAAGAAGTCTGTTTTTTAGAGAACGCTGTTTTTGTAACCATAATCAGGCTTTATGATAATAATACTGATCAGGTAACATTAACATTAATGTATTTGGAAGTACTTTGATGCTTTTAATTTAGTCATCCAAAGGACTGACATTTCGGACGAGTACTTAATTTTAACAACAACTGTTTAATTAAATCATTCTAGGAATGACGAGTACTTAATTCTAAATAATAACTATTTAATTAAGTCATTCCAAAGGAATGGCGAGTACTTAATTCTAAATAATAACTATTTAATTAAGTCATTCCTTAGTATAATATGAAAAAGAAAAATTATGTGTGATACTAAAAATATTTATTTATAACAAAACTAGTGGTCTGTAACATCTAAAACGGATATTGCCGGTGAGGAAAATTTTTGCAGGATTTCGTTGTCGGTAATATGTGACTTTTAGGTGTTACAGACCACTAGAGTAATGGAGGAGGGATTTGAGCCCGATAGAGATACCAAATTTACCAACTGAGGCAGTAACTACAGTCATAGTTGACGGGAGGATATCCCGGGAAATTAAAGCTGCACTTGAAAAGCTCAAAATAGCCATAATACCCACAGAGGCCCATCCGGATGTATATGCTGCCGTTGCGTTCCATCCCGACATCATGCTGCATCATATAGGAGGGAATGCTTTTGTCTATGCACCCGGTACGCCGGAACCGTTACTGGGGACACTTGGGGAGAGAGGTTTTGAATTGATTCAGGGGTATACCAGGTTGGGAGACAAATACCCTATGACTGTGGCTTATAACGTTGCAAGAGTAGGGAATTATGCCATTCATAATACCAAATATACCGATCCGGTTATCAGAGAGCTGCTTGTCTCAAAAGGAGTGGAATTTATTCACACAAATCAGGGTTATTCCAAATGTCTTACCTGTGTAGCCGATTCAAGCAGTATAATAACCTCTGATTCAGACATTCATAAAAGAGCCTCTGCCGCCGGATTGGACTCATTACTGATAGAACCGGATGAAGCCGTCAGGCTGGAGCCGTTTAATATGGGTTTTTTCGGAGGAGCGACTGGTCTGATAGGTAAAAACAAACTTGCAATAGCGGGAGATTTACGCTTTCACAAAAATTACCATAAAATAATGGACTTTTTAAGTTTAAAACGTGTAGACGTGGTTATGCTTAATGATGACAAGCTAATGGATATAGGAACAATAGTTCCTGTGGAACAGAAGCGGCAGCGTACTTTTTGAGTTCTGAAAATAAAGGAAACACGCTGCTTGCTCTGTTATAAATTAATCTTGAAGGTGTAGTACCTATAAAAAATACAGCGCATATAATGTAGCATAACTTAAAGGAGCGGACTAAAAGCGGTGGGAAATTATGAAAATTAATTTTTGATAGCATAAACTGTAAAAACGCTCACGGTATACAACATTTTGCCAAAGTCAATTATGGTTAAAACTATTCATTTACGTTTGGAGTAATAGTAATTGACTTAGCATATACTACACACGAAGGGAAGTGAAGTTGATGCAGTATCCATATCTCTCAATAGGGATAACAGATAGCGCAGAAAACATAATACAACAAATAGATAAAGAGCTTCAGCAACTCAGGGAAAAAGATATAGATTACTCCATTAAAGAGGTTGATTTTGAGGGCACAACTTCAATTTTGTGCAATTTAGAGGGAGAGCCGCTGTTCTCGAAAAAATCCAACCAGTATGAGCTACTGAAATATCATGTGTCAAATGCTCTTGCCGACCATGTTATACAGCAGTATGAAGAAAAACTTTTAAATAGAATTATAAATAGTAACTATGGATATTTTAATTCATCGGAAAAAAAAGAAATATTACGCATTTCGCTTAAAATAATCAGGAATGATGATAAGGTTTTTTTCAATACTCTGTTTCAGATAAGACGCAGAAATCTTATTATAAAAAAACTAATGGAGTACTTTGAAAGCTCAAGCAGCATCATTTTAGACGGTTTTGTAAATTTCAGACTGAAGGATTATATAAAGGAGCTTGAAGATATTATTGACAATGCAGTAGATGACTTTCTTGTTGAAAGGGAGTATAAGGAGTTTATAAGGCTTTTAAGGTATTTTGTTGAGATACAGGAATCAAAATTCAATTTCATTCACGTAGTCATGCAGTATGATGAAAACTACATTTTGCTGGATGAGAAGAAACGCGAAATTACTAATGAATGCATCCAGGAATTCATATCGGAGCTTCCCGAGTCTGAAATAAATCACGATGACCTGCTGGTCAGCTCATTGATAACACTGGCTCCCAAAAGCATAATAATTCATAACTGGGAAAGGTTTAAAAACCAAAAACTGTTAGATACAATTAAAAATGTTTTTTCGGGGAAAGTCGTATTATGTGGCGGTTGCAGCGTTTGTGAATATAGTTTTGCAAAATCCGACAGGAAAGACTAAGGGTCGACAGACTAATAAAAATAGTAAAATATTACTATAATATTTTTCACAATATATATTGACAAAAAGTTGGTATATAAATACAATATATCGTGTAGTAACTATATAAAGTGTAGTTGAAATGAATAAACACTTTATATTGGTTAACAGCCAATATAAATAATTTATACCTTACTAAAGATAAAACGATGAATCTACAACAGAAAAAAGTTTAAATTACAAAAGATTAAAATGTCCGGGAAAAAGAAAAGAGAGTCAAATGGCTCTCTTTTTCCCTTTGTATGAGAAAACGTTTATGCATGTATATAATCAATGTTTACACACTATGCCGTTATAATTTATAATTTGTTTAAAACATGTAAATAATTCAGATTAAAGGCTTTATGTTTGGTGTTTACGACATATTAGGAGGAAGACCTTGAAAGTAATTGGATTTGTTGGACCAAGCGGTACCGGAAAAAGTCACAGAGCGTCCTGGGTTGCAAGAGAACATGGGACAGACTTTATAATAGACGATGGATTGCTGATAAAAGGGAATACCATAGTAGCGGGGGTTTCTGCAAAACGGGAAAGTACAAAGATAGCCTCTGTCAAAAGAGCTTTATTTACAGATCAGAAGCACGCCGAGGATGTTGTTAAGGCGCTGAAAAATAATGACACCCAGGTGCTGCTCATAATTGGGACCTCAGACGGAATGGTGGAAAAAATAGCAGAACGTCTGGGGATAGGTCCTGTTGCCGAAAAGGTATATATAACCGACGTGGCCAGCGAATATGAAATAAAGCAGGCGTTGTCCACCAGAAGAGAGCAGGGGAAACATGTAATTCCCGTACCTACCTTTGAGATAAAGAAGGATTTTTCGGGGTATTTTCTTGACCCACTCCAGATATTCAGGAGAAAGGGTAAGGGCAGCTACCAGCTGGTGGGCGAAAAATCCATGGTAAGGCCTACCTTCAGCTATATGGGGAATTATACTATTTCAGATTACACCATATACCAGATAGTTGAATATGTCACCTCCAACATTGAAGGGGTATCGAAAATATCCAGATTCCGCGCTGAAAACAGACCGGACGGAATATATATCGAAATGGATCTTGTACTTATATACGGTTATATGATAAAAAAGCTGCTCAGAGAAGTTCAGGAGCAGGTCAGCGAACAGATCAAGCACCTTACCGCCTTGAACATCAGAAGGATGAATGTGGTTGCCAAGAGTCTGGTGATGGACGGTAAGAAGAGCTGAGGATAGTTGATATTTTGTGGGTTGTAAATAATATCTGCAATAGAAATAATTAATATTTGCATCGATTTGTAATATATAAAACTGCAATAAAATACATAATGTTTTATTGAATAAAATGAAAATTTGAGCGGACCTCAGCATCCTCCGGCTTCAAATTCCCACTGCCGGGGAAAGAGTCCTTCCCATCTGCTTTATAGTTCTTAAACACCTTATCATATTTTCCCTGCTGTTTCATACTTCTTCCCTCCATTTCTTATTATAGAGGGTTTATCTGTGTCTATCAAATCAAAGTTCAATAACATCAATTCTGGCCTAAATATTATGATTTAGGTTTGGGGCAAATTTCATACTATTTATTGGGCAGACTGTATAAGTGAAGCATTATAAAGTATTTACATATAATACAATATATGGTACATTGATAATACAACAGGTTAAAATCAGAAAGAAGAAAGGATAAGCTATGAAAAAACTTGGAAAAAAACCAAACACAAGTAATGAAACTCTTGAGGCTTATAGCTGTAGTTGCAATTGCGTTACTTATTCATTAGGTGAATCAGTTGGTGAATCCCCAGCGCGTTCACAACAAGAAGATGTAGGTTGGGGCGGACCTATTAAGCCACAATGGCCTTAAGTAAACAAGTAGTTAGCTTGTTACTGGTTGGTAACCACTTATTGAATATCAATGAAATGGTTGCTTAATGCAAGAAATATTTATTGATGAATGGGGACTCACTTCCCCATTCATTTAATTTGGGTAAATATCTTATACATTTATCAATAGATTAATTATATAAGTAAAATTCAAGGAGACTTATATGTCAATAATTATGCCGTTCGTTCATATTTTTAATACTCCAGAGAAGTATTATGTTTATGACGTAAATAAGAATACTATTTTAAGGATAACCGAAAATGTATATAATGCTTTAAACAAGAGTTTAATACATAAACAAGATTTCAATATTGATGAGCTGTTGGACCAACAAGAAAAAGATTCCATAAAGTTTTTAATAAATGAGGGCTTTTTTTCTAATACAAGAGTCAAAGAAATAATACACCCTGAAAACGAAATGTTGGAATATTATCTTGAAAGTAAACTAAGTATGATTACTTTACAGGTTACACAACAGTGTAACCTAAAGTGTAATTACTGTCCGTATTCAGGGAGTTACATTAATAGGCGTCATTCAAATAAAAGAATGAAACTTGAAACTGCAATGAAGGGAATTGACTTTCTGATAGACCACTCGAGAAACTCTAAAACAATTAATATTGGATTTTATGGGGGCGAACCATTAATTGAGTTCAACCTGATAAAGATATGTATGGAATACGCTACTATAAAAGCAGAAGGAAAAGAATTAAGCTTTTCTATTACCACTAATGCTACCTTAGTAGATGAAAACATAATTGATACTCTAATAAAATATAATGTTCAGCTATTAATAAGTCTTGATGGACCTAAGAATGTGCATGATAAAAATAGGAAGATGGCTGCAAATAATTGTGGCTCCTTTGATAAAGTCACTCAAACGATGGAGTTAATAAAAGATAGATGCCCTGAATTTTACAAGAATAATGTTAGGTTTAATGCAGTACTAGATACAAGTGATGACTTTAGTTGCACTAAAGATTTCTTTACCAACTACGAGCTTGTAAAAGAATCAAATTTACGTAGTTCTGAAGTAAGTACAGGATATAGAAAAGAAGGAATAAGCTACTCTGAAAATTACACATCAAAAGTATATTATGAAATTTTTAAACTGTTTTTATCCAAACTTAATAGGCTAAAAAAAGAAAATACCAGCAGGCTTGTAGATGGGTATTATAATAATATTGCCAGAATAAATTCATTAATTAAACCACAGAAATCTCTGCCTGCCCAGGCTCATCATGCAGGACCTTGTATACCTGGTGCGGTAAGATTATTTTTAAATGTAGATGGGAATTTTTATCCATGTGAGAAGGTAAGTGAAACCTCATCAGTAATGAGAATTGGTAATGTTGATACAGGGTTCGATATAGAAAAAGCTAGAAGGCTTTTGAATATTGGTAAGTTAACTGAAGATAGCTGTAAAAATTGCTGGGCTATAAGGTTTTGTACATTGTGTGCAATGGCAGCTGATAATATAGATGATCTTTCTGCTGAATTGAAACAAAGCAATTGCGGAAGAGTACGACGAAATGTTGAAGAAAGATTTAAAGACTATTGCTTATTATCTGAGTTTGATAAAAAAATTCATAATGAAGCAATTTCTATTCTATAAAGAACTTTTTACAGATTTGGGAGAAAATATATGAGAAAAATAATAATTTATCCGTTTGATATATATTCTGTTCCATATATAAGGCATAGCAGTTTAATAGACGACAGCGAGATTATAGGGGCTGTATCTCCACGTGGCTGGGGATTTTGTGGTAAGGATGCCTGTGTCGCTGATGGTGGTGATAACACTGGCATTATAGTGAGTGATAATTTTGAAGATGCATTAGATATTTGTGATACTGTATTATTCATTCAAAGTGAAACTCCTTTAGATTTTGAGAAGCAAATTTATCCCAAAATTAAAACCGCAATAAATAAAAAAAAGAGTATTATTAATATGCTACAGCTTGATAATATAACGATTCAAGAAGTCCAAGAATTATGTTCAGATAAGAATATAAGTTTTACAAACTATTATTTACATAAAGAAAAGCAGCCTCCGTTGATAATTCAAAAAGAATATCTTTTCGAAATTTGTAAGCCGGTAGTCTTTGTACTTGGGCTTTGTGAGGGAACACATAAATTTGAAATTCAACTTTCTTTACGCGAAAAATTTATTAATGAGGGATACAGGGTTTGCCAGATTGGTTCCAGGAACTCTTGTGAGTTTTTAGGTTTTCATTCTTTTCCTGATTTTATGTATAGTAAGGATATTTTAGAATCTAATAAAATAGTCTTGTTTAATCATTTTGTTAAACAAATAGAGAAAAGAGAAAACCCAGACGTAATTATGATTGGTATTCCTGGCGGTATTATGCCAATTAACAATAATATTACTAATAGATTCGGAATTTTAGCGTATGAAGTATGTCAGGCTGTTACTCCTGATAGTGCAATACTTAGTATACATTACTCAGATTTCGATAAAGAGTTTCTTGAAAAATTACTAACAAACGTAAGATATAAGTTTAATATAGAAGTAAATTGTTATAATTTGGCTAATAAGAAACTTGATATGATTGATTCTGAAAATAATTATGAAGCTCATCTTATTACAATTGATCATAGATATATTGAAAATAAAAAGACACAATTCAATGCTCTAAATATTCCAGTATATAATGTTTTAAGTATGGAAGACAGAAATAAAATGACCGAGCTTGTTTTAAATGTCCTTAGCAAATATGGCTGCATAGAATATGTATAATAAATTAAAAATAATGTACCATCGGAGGATGTGATTGTATGATAGGATGCAAAGATGAAGAAATTGAAAAAAGGTTAAAAGGCATTTTAGAAAAGCGATATGGGCTAATCCAATGGGATGTATATGAAAAAATTCTAAATGAGGAGTTGTTAGGCCGGAAATGGGAAATGTCTCCTAGAGACTTGGTATATTTATTTTTTGATATTGAAAAAGAATTTAATATTACAATTCCGGAGAAAGATGTTATTGAAGATAAATTCAGCACATTTAACAACATTATTGATATTATTAAAAATCAGCTTACCGACCGGATTGCTGAACATGCTTAAAGGTTTATATATGGAACCGTTTAAAGCTGTGCAAAAATTGGGGTACTATTCAGGAACAGCAGGGCTGTACTTAAATACAAAAGCACAGGGCGACCTCTGAGTGCCATAATAATATAGTGAATTTAGGGGTAGGTTTTTCATGAAAAAAATAGCTGTTAAACTTGTTATAACCTTTATAATTTTTTCAATTGCTTATACGGTGCCGATGAAGGCTGCCAGTAACAGTGTTTCATTTGAAGAAAGCAAGAACACTGTAAAGGAGCTTCAGGAGCTTTATAAATTTAATAATTCTCTTGCATACGTTGAACAGGATTCGCGGGGTGGCGCAGTTGTAAGATATTTTGACTCAAAAACACTGAAGCAAAAGTATAAAGCTGTCTTTGACAAATCTGCAAGAATTAGTCTGTTAACTGAGAACTATATCGTTATCAAAAAAATCAGAAAGGATAGTTTAAAGGAAGAACTCTATGACAGAATTGTGTACAGTGTTAAAACCGGAAAAAGCAGGGTAATTGCTGAAAATATTGATTTAAGGGGTGAACGTGAATCTGGCACTGTCTGTAACAATACGGTATTTGCCTTCGAGGATGCCATATATGATTTCGACAGAAATTTTTCAATTACCAATATCAAATTAATTGGTACAACTGTATCGGATGATAAAAACGCATTGAATTATTGTATTAATGGCAAGATGTATATTTTTACTCCCAAGGATCTTTCGCTAACCGCATTTCCAGATGTTGAAGGTATTAATATAAGCGATTACATACTTCAGTCGAAAAAATATGGCTATATTTATGTAAAGGATAATTCTGTGTATTGGGCAAAAAATGACGGGGATACAATCCGGGTATGTTCATATCAGCCTTTTGATGATGAGAGTCAAAATTTACACAGTTTTCGGCAATTTCACCTGAACAGGAATGGCGACAGTCTCTATATAATAAACTCACCCCAAAGCTATGTTGTAGTGGATCTGGAGTCTGGTATATTTAAAAATTTCTCCATGCCCGGAAACTATCATGGAATAGAATTTGGTCTTGATGATAAAACTATTTCACTGTTTTATAACTATGACAAATTGGCAGAGCAGGAATGGATTGTAGATTTGTCGTATCTTAATAATAAGAGTGAAATAATAAGTTTAAAGGGAACTGCAGACAATATAGCATTTTATAAAAATTATCTGGTATACACTTCGGAAATTGTTGCAGTCGGTATGGGATACATGTATGCCAGAGGTATAATTGTGTTGAATGTTGATACAGGAGAAGAAGTAAAATTATCGGGAGAAAATTGTACTTATTATATTGCCGGTGAGAAATTATATGCACGTGCAGGTCCGGTTGATTACGTTTTTGATCCATATAAAAAGGTTTTCCTGGAACTGCCTGTTGTAAAAAAATATATTGGAGATGGAGTGTACATGGTAAGCGGAGGGGCAGATGTCACATTCCAGGATGCAAAAAAAGAACAAATAGCTTTGTTTTCGAGACAATCCGGGCAAAAGGTTTGTGCTGTACTGCCCGGAAGCAAAAAGGGCTTTCTTTATGATGGAACCAGCATAAAGAAAATTATTTTACCGGATGCGAGGAGATACACGCAATATAGTGATTTTAAACTTATCGATAATTATATTTCATACCGTTATCCGGTTGTTAAGCAAGGGAAAACGCACACATATATCAGGATTGTTAAAGTATAGCAAAATTGAAGGATTTGGAGGAGGCTTACGAGACTGATTTTAGCTCGTAAGCCTCCTATAATATATGGGGTGCGCTTCATTAGGTCTTTTTTTAATATCTTAATTGTAACCACACGTACGAAGCAGAAATTACCCGCTGCATCTTTTACACTCTATACTCCTGAATATGCCGAAAAGCCTCCGTCCACAGGAATAACCACACCATTTACAAAGCTTGAGGCCTTCTCGTTTACAAGAAATAGCAGCACACCCACCAATTCTTGAGCTTCTCCGAACCTGCCCATGGGGGTACTGTTCAAAATCTTGTGCGACCGCTCGGTATAGCTTCCATCCGGATTTTTAAGAAGAGCTTCATTCTGCTTTGTCAGGAAGAAGCCGGGTGCTATTGCGTTGACTCTGATTCCTACTTTGGACATATGTACTGCAAGCCATTGGGTAAAGTTTGAAACAGCCGCCTTCGCTCCGGAGTATGCAGGGATTTTTGTAAGCGGGGTATAGGAGTTCATGGATGAAATATTGATTATTGTGCAGCCCTTTCTTTCGACCATATCTATTGAAAATTCCTGGGAAGGCAGCAGGGTACCCAGAAAGTTCAGATCCATCACATGTTTTACGCCCTGTTCCTCCAGATCAAAAAAAGTTGTAATGCCGTCCTTTTTATCCGTAAGATCCTCCGGGTAAAGGTATTCCTTTGTGGTAGTACCTTTGGGATGATTTCCTCCCGCACCGTTGATAAGGATATCGCAAGGCCCTAATTTTTGCAGTACAATATTATGAGCATTTTTAAGGCTTTCCCTGTCAAGAACATCTGCGGCGACTCCTATGGCTGAGCCGCCTGAGCTAACAATTTCGGCAGCCTTCTCTTGAGTAAGGGCAAGGTCTCTGCCCAGTATTGCAACCCTGGCTCCGCAGGCGGCAAGTGCGCTGACCCAGTATCCGCCCAAAACACCGGTACCGCCGGTGACAACTGCCACTTTATTGCTTAAATCGATTTTAAATGGTAAATCCATATGAACCTCCATGTCTGCGGTAAAATGTAAAAAATATTCTTAAATTATAATTATTTGTTATATGTTTTTACTAGAGTTTCCCATATGCCGGTCAGGTACATGGCTCCCAAAGCTCTGTCGTACAGCCCGTAGCCCGGCCGGCCGGTTTCACCCCATATCATCCTGCCGTGATCAGGACGTACGTAACCTTGAAAATTATTCTTATAAAGTACCTTTACAATTTCAACTATGTCCAGAGAACCGCAGGGCGAGTAGTGGGCACTTTCCTCAAAGCTCCCGTCGTCAAGCAGTTTGACATTTCTGATATGCATGAAATGAATACGGCCCATGGCGGAATATTTATCAACCATTTTAACAATGTCGTTAAAACTTCCGCTTCCCAGCGAACCGGTACAGAAGGTCAAGCCGTTGTATTCACTGTCAACCAGCTTGAGGAATCTGTCCAGGTTTTTTTCATTTGTTATAATTCTTGGAAGACCGAATATGGGCCACGGCGGATCATCCGGGTGAATGGCCATTTTAACATCACACTCTTCCGCAACAGGAATAATCTCTTTAAGAAAATATTCCAGATGTGACCACAATTTTTCATCATCCACTCTGGAATAAGCTTCAAAAATATCTGTCAATTGATCTTTGGTATAGCTTGCATCCCAGCCTGGGAGCGATAATTCACCCTTCAGGGGATCCATTTTCTGCAGTTGGTCATTATAATAGACCAGAGCTGTTGAGCCGTCAGGCAAAGCCTTGTCCAATTGCGTGCGCGTCCAGTCAAAAACAGGCATAAAATTATAACAGATGCACTTTACACCGGCTTTTGAAAGTCTCCGGATATTTTCCTTGTAGTTTTCAATGTACCTGTCTCTTGAAGGAAGTCCAAGCTTGATATCTTCATGCACGGGAACGCTTTCAATAACATCAAACCTGAGTCCTGTCTTTTCAACTTCATTTTTTAGCTGTGTTATACTTTCCTGACTCCAGATTTCTCCCACCGGAACGTCATAAACAGCCGTAACTATGCTGTACATATTTGGGATTTGCCGGATATAGCTTATTTTGACCGGATCATCCTTGCCATACCATCTGAATGATAATTTCATGTGACCTCCATCGTGCTTCAGCACCGAATAAATTTAATAAAATACTTGCTGCTTACTGTAAACATTAACTTTTTAGCAATCGTATTCCTGCTTTTAAATATTAAAAATTATTATAAGAATTTATGCCAGGCTTGCTGATTTATGACAACTTATTAAAAGATCAATTTAGCTTTTAATACTAGCAACATTTCTATAACACAAATATGTTTTGATTGCTGTTTATCTTGCAAAAATTGCTGTGATAAAAATTATATGGGATACCAGTGCATTATTATGTAAAAAAAGAAGAATTATCAGTAAAAATATAACATTGAGACTGCAGTTGTGCAGGGATATTATGAAGTTGAGAAATACAAAAAGCAACAGGATGACGTTATTGAAGCCAAATGCATTATAAATAAGATGGGTGCAACTCCTGTAAAAATAAATAATTTTAATAATCAGCATGTGATAGGTTTGATGCAGACAGTTAAAGCATATGAGAAATTAACTGTCAGGGCGGGAATTGAAGGAAGCTATGAAGCGGCATTGGGTGCTTTGCTGACAAACCCGCTGGTCGGGGATTACTACAAGGCAAAAGGCGAACTTGACGAGATGCTTGACGCCAATAAGGAATTTTTACCTCAGTTTCAGGAGGAGAATCTATGAGGAAATACATACTGGGAATTGACGGAGGGGGAACAAAGACCCACTGTTCTGTTTTCAATTTGGACGGGGAGCCGGTTGATTTTATAAGCTGGGGAAAAACCAACCATGAATGCCTGAAAGGCAGCTATAGTGAACTTAAGGAAGAATTAGGCAAGCTTTTTACATATGTTTTTGATAAAAACAGTATAACTGCAGACGAACTTGGAAAGTGTGTATTCGGCTTGGCAGGAGTGGATACAAAAAGGCAGCACGGAATTATTTCGAAGATAATCAGTGACCTGGGAATAAAAGACTTTAATCTTTGCAATGATGTCTTAAAGTCGCCTCCTGTAGCAGGAGCTGTTTTATGGGCCTTAGAGGAAAATGGCTGTAAAAGGCATAGCAGGGAAAAAGTTTTGAATGCTTTTATGTAAACGAATTTTAACGGTACTGTAACTTCAAACGCGTTCTAACAAATGTTGCTGCAATTAAAATAACTTATACACATATGCCAACTAAACATAATTTGTAGAATTGACAAAGGGATCATGGAAGTCAAATCAAATATATTAAAAGTTTAGGAGAGTGTAAAAAATGAAAAGAAGAAGCAGAGTTATTTCATTCCTGGTTGCAATTATCATGCTGGCAGCAGTGATAATGCCAACAGACACAGTCAGGGCAAATGCAAGCGGAATATTTATCAGAGTGAACCAGGTTGGGTATACACCGTCAGCAGGAAAGGTTGCTATGGTGCTGTCCAGCACCAACCTAAGCGGTGTCAGGTACGATGTTTTTAATTCCGGAAATGTATCAGTGTTAAATGGAACAATTTCGTCACCAAATAAGGGAAGCTGGGGCGACGCAGGCGGAGCAAAATGCGCTTATACATATGTTCTTGACTTTAGTGCTTTGAATACACCGGGCAGCGGATATTATATTAAAATCAACTCATATAAATCGCCGTCCTTTCCAGTTGGTGATTCAGTCTATAGTACTCTAGCCGATCTTTCAATGCAATTTTTTAAAGTACAGCGCTGTGGAAATACCAATCCGAAGGATCATGGACTCTGCCATATATCAGGTTCAAATTCGTCAATAGACGGAAAACCTGACGGAGCATCCAAAACAATTGACGTTACCGGAGGATGGCACGATGCGTCCGATTATATTAAATTCATGAGTACAATAGGACATGTCACGGATGTAATGTTGACAACATATATACACCGTCCTGAGGCATTTCCTTCCCCCGGAAGCTCCGGCGGGGTATTAACCGAAGCAAGGGTCGGACTTGACTTCATAAGAAAGATGTGGGACAACACAAACAAGATATTATATATGGAAGTAGCCGACGGCCTTGATCACGATGTTGAAAATGATGATCTTGATTCCCGCAGCAAATGCTGGCCTGAAAATGATAATACCATATATGGTTCGGCACGTCCGGTACATCCGTGTCCGGCGGGGACCGGTGCCAACCTGGCAGGGAAAGCCGCAGCAGCGCTGGCACTTGGAGCGAAAATATGGGGAGACCCCAGCGGACCCTGCTATGATGCAGCATTGGCCGGCAATTATCTTGCGGCAGCACAGCAGATATACACCTGGGGAAAGACAAGAACAGGAATTGCAGGAGATGCGGATGAGTTTTATGTGGATACCGATTACAGGGATGATATGGCCTGGGCGGCGGCAGAACTCTACCGTGCCACAGGAACAGCTTCTTATCTGACAGATGCAAGGTCATATTGTGACAGCGCAGGGGATTGGTATAACAAAAGTGACACCAGCCTTAATTGGTCAAGGTCATATGCATGGGCAAACTATGAGGTCGCATCTCTCGATCCAACATACAAGAGTACTGTCGCAGCCCGTATGAACAACCATTTGAATATAAAGAAAACTTACGCTGATGCACAATTCTGGAATAACAGCAGCCAGCCGCAATGGGGCAGTTTTGAAGCAATGAGCAATAATGCGGTTGAAGCTATAATGTATCAGGAACTTTCAGGCAGCTCCGCATACTTAAATTTAGCACAGCAGCAGCTGGACTTTATGCTGGGCAAAAATCCGTGGGGCGTCAGTATGTTAAATGGAGCAGGTACCACCTGGTTCAAGAATCCCCGCCACCGTGCCACAACTTTGAACCGCGTCAGTAATCCGGCGTATGAGCTCCTTGGCGCATGGAGCGAAGGTTTTGAAACAAGTGCCCAATATGCTGTGGATCAGTTGGATCCATTGCTTTCAGGACAGGAAGATCCAAGCATAGTGCAATTCAATGATAATCGCATGATCTGGCATGATAACCGCAGAGATTATGCAACAAATGAGGTTACTATTACCGGAAATGCGGCAGGTATGGCAATGACAGCATTTGTAGGAGGAAGCTACATACCGGCAGCACCGGCAGTGCCTGCAGGCTTGACCGCCACAGCGGCAGGTCCGTCACAAATAAATGTTAGCTGGAATTCAGCAGCCGGTGCAACAGGCTATGACCTTGAAGTTGACGGCACGACAATAAGCAACGTAACATCACCCTACTCGCATACAGGTTTAACACTGGGGTCAACACACGGCTACAAGATAAGGGCTAAAAACAGTGCCGGTTCGAGTGCCTGGAGCACGGCTGTGAGCGCCACGACTTCAGCTGTCCCGGTGGACTACCCGGCAAATGCCGATGCATATGTAAGGGACGGGACATACTCCGCAACCAATTATGGCACAGCCACTACAATCGATGTCAAAGGTGATCCGGATGCCGGATATAACAGGAAGGGGTTCGTAAAATTTGACCTTACCGGACGTGAGGGAATATCGGTTGCATCGACTGCCTTGAAGATATATTGCAATGCCGCATCTGCGGCCACACCTGTAAAAATATACGGACTTTCGGGCACCGATTCCTGGGTCGAATCGGGCAGCGGAAGTATAACCTGGGACAATCAGCCCGGCAGCACAGATGCGGTATCAATAGGCATGGTTAACGTATCGGCTGTGGGCTGGTATACCATAGATGTTACAAGCTATGTGAACAGCCAGATGAGCGGAGATAAAAAAGTGACCTTCAAATTGCAGGTAGAGAATAATAATGGAGCAAGCTTAAGCTTCAATAGCAGGGAAAATGCTTCAAATAAGCCTGCTCTTACTGTAAATTAATAAATATTGGTAAAATCCCTGAGGGGGGGCAGATATTCTGTCCTCCCTTTACTGTTATGTGTAATATGAAAAAGTTTATACAGCTTTACACAAAGAAAAGAGGTTTTTCATACCTTAAAGCTGAAAGTAACCAGGAAACAAATCGAAAAAATTTTTGTTCATCCGCACATTTTTATGGGATAATACGTTAAACAATTTGAGAGGAGGCTGCAGGGTGTCGATTGATATTGAAGAACTGTACGACAAGATATATCGATATTGTTACTATAAAACCGGTAATGCCACATTGGCGGAAGACCTGACCCAGGAGACCTTTCTCAAATACTTTGCGCAGAACTCATACATGGAATACGGCAAGAAACTTGCCTACCTTTATACCATAGCAAGAAATTTATGTATTGATTCCTTCCGCAGAAAACAACCCGAAAAGCTGGCCGATGAGTTACCTGACACAGATTTTATTGAACGGCTGGAACTGAGGAATACAATCAGGCAGGCACTTAAAATACTGCCGGAGCAGGAGCAGGAACTGCTGCTTTTCCGGTATGCAAATGAGCTTTCAGTCGGGGAAATTGCCGCAATTACAGGCATTTCCCGCTTTGCGGTCTACCGTCGGATAAAGTCTGCACTGGCGTCCCTGAAAAATTTGCTTGGAGAGGAGAATTCTCTATGAATAAAAAAATGAAAAATGCTTTGAGAGAATCCTTTGAAGCTCCGCCGCCCGTGGATAAGGAGAGATTCTTAAAAACGCTGCAGCATCCTGGCGGCACTTACCTGAAATTTTTGCTTAACCAATTTTTCTTTATCCGAAAAAGGATATGGGCTTTTTCTGTTGTAATTGTTTTTATGGGCTGGGCAGTTACCTTCTGGTCACCTGCGCTAATAGACTGGAATGCTGAAGCCGGGAAAATATGGGCGGTTTCTGCCATCCTTCCATTTCTGGCGCTGATGATGGCGGCAGAAATTTACCGCTCGGTATTTTGCCGTATGTCGGAACTTGAAATGAGTTTCCGGTTCAACCTGCCGCAGATAATCATGGCGCGGATAGCAATATTGGGCGGAGGAAATTTTATAATACTGACAGTACTTCTAATTTTTATTAGCCGGGTATCCCCGTTCAACCTGCTCCAGGTCATAACCTACCTGATAGTACCGTACCTCATAACCTGCGGTGTTTGCCTGCTGATACTGAACCGGGTGAGAACGGGGGAAGGTATATACTTCTGTGCTGTCACAGCCTGCTTTACCTGCATGGCGAATATTATAACCGGCAGCACGATGCAGCTTCTCTACTCCAGCTCAACCCTGGGTTACTGGCTGCTGCTGTTTGCACTCGGCGGCATGCTGACAGGGCTTCAGCTGCGCAATTTAATAAAACAAACGGAGGAAAGAACATGGAACTTACTCTTGACCGAGTGACAAAACAATATGGCAGTAAAATTGCCTGCGACAGTATTTCTCTAACACTCCGCCGGGGTGTGTACGGTCTTCTGGGTGCGAACGGCGCCGGCAAAACCACCCTGATGCGCATGCTGTGCGGCGTGCTGACCCCGACCTTTGGGACTATAAATTATGACGGCATTGATGTAAGCCGGGAGAATTACCGTGATGTGTTAGGATATCTGCCCCAGGACTTCGGTTATTATCCGGAGTTTACAGCGCTTGATTTCATGCTTTACATTGCAGTGCTGAAAGGACTGTCCAAAGTCCGGGCCAGAGAAAAATCGATGGAGCTGCTTGAACTTGTCTCCCTTGAAAATGAAGCAAAAAAGAAAATAAAAACCTTTTCCGGAGGTATGAAACAGAGGCTCGGCATTGCCCAGTCAATGCTCAATGACCCGAAAATATTAATTCTGGACGAGCCCACTGCCGGACTTGATCCCAAGGAAAGGGTACGTTTCCGAAATATGATCTCCCGGCTCGGAGCAGACCGTATTGTACTCCTTTCAACGCATATAGTTTCAGATGTTGAGCATATTGCCGATACCATCCTTGTGATGAAAAACGGCCAGCTTATACATAAGGGGACGCTGGACGAAATTATCGGTACAATACAGGGCAAGGTTTGGGAATGCAGCATACCGCCTTCTATTGCAGACGAGCTTTGTGAAAGATATCCTGTTATAAATCTTCGGAATGAAGACAAAAATATGTTTTTACGTCTGATAAGTGAAGAGAGACCCTGTGATTCCGCTGTAACTGCACAGGCTTCACTGGAGGATCTTTATTTGTATTATTTCAGTGAGGTGAATGAACGATGAGCAGTTTTTGGAGATTGGTCGGTTTTGAATATAAAAAGATATTGCATAAAAAAAGTGTGATTATTATTCTGATTTTGGCTGTCGTTGCTACCGCTGTCAGCGTGTGGGGAACACTGCTGGGAAGTTATTATGTGGATGGTAAAGTATTCGAGTCCAATTATGATGCCATGGCTAAGGACCGCTCTTATGCCAGAGCCCTTTCCGGCCGGGAAATTGACTCAAAATTGATTATGGAGACGGCGGAGGCTTATTCAAAGATTCCCAAAAAAGATCGATATAACGATACCCCGGAGTACCAGGCATTTGCCAGAAAATACAGTGCATTATACGCAATTGTCCGGCCTATTTATAACAGTGAATCCCGCCGGTTCAATATGGAAGATTTCCAGCTGCTGACCAGAGAACAGGCAGCCGGGTTTTATGATTTACGCCACGGCAGGCAGGTTCAGGCCCTGGAAGAAACAGGAATGAGCGACAAGGCAAAGGAGAAATTGATTGCTCTGGATGAGCAGATAAAAACTCCGTTTACCTTTTCCTATACAGATGGATACACCCGGTTTCTTACACTCATGTATACCGTTGGTCTGATGGCTGCGTTTGTCATGGCAATTTGTATTGCTCCGATTTTTTCAGGGGAATATGTCTCGGGAGCAGATCAGCTCATCCTTGCTTCCAAACATGGGAAGAATATGCTCATAACAGCCAAGCTGTTCACAGGTTTTACCATAGCCTCGGCAATATGCCTTGTCCTGACTGCGACAAATTATATTCTTACAATACTGACCTTCGGCTTTGACGGTTTGAACTCCCAATTACAGCTCTACTATCCTATGTCGCCGTATCCGCTGACCATGGGACAGACAGCCTTGCTATTTTCTGTCTGCGTCTTTTTTGCCTGCCTGATGACTGCCGCGATTACCATGCTTTTGTCGGCAAAATTCAAATCAGCTTACGGTGTAATCATACTTATCACCTTAATTCTTATTGTACCGATGTTTATAAACGTATCCCATGACCGGATATGGCTGTACAATCTTTTACATCTCCTGCCGTCCGGCATGATGGAATTTGGTTCCGTGACAAGCCCTATTCAGTATGAATTATCCGGTGTAATCATGAAGCCGTATGTGTTCATGCCGTTGTTTGCCGCTGTAGTCGGCATTCTGGTTACACCGTTTGCATACCGTTCTTTTAAAACCCATCAGATTATTTAACGTTATCCTTTTAAATGCCTCGTTCCCAAAAATCTTTTAGGAGATGAGGCATTTTTTCTGTTTTGGTCTGTAAAGTAAACATGTAAAGAAGTAAGTAAAACATGTAAATATATGAGATTGCTGCTTCGGGAACACTATGCTTTTACTGGCTTGTTTAAAGCTGTCCACTTGTGAGACAGCAGCTGTTAAAACATACATAAATTTACCGCACAACAAGTCAATCATCAAAAAGGGTTATAAAAATGCTAAAGGAAATATCGTTAAACTCATACTGGAAATTTAAATTGGACAGAGAAAATAAAGTGACCTGTACTCTTTAGGAGTAAAAGAAGGGTTTAAACCTTGCGTGGAAAAAGTAAATTATATATGACATTCGATATAATATGTACATTTAAAAGTTCTTCCAGGTTCAAGTTTTTGAATTCCCTCTTTGTTGGTTAATTCACCAATTACTCCGATTTTATCTGTTACTCCATACCAGGGTTCAATGCAGACAAAGGGTGCTGAATTCTGAGGAGACCAAATTCCAAGGAATGGGAAACCTTCAATGCCCACAGAAATGCTCTTAGCTCCTGTGAGAGTGGCACGTTGGGATTTTAATCCTTTAAAAATCAAGACTTTTTGACTATGGTCAAAATCTATTGTTCCAAGATCGATATCCTTTGTACCCTGAAAAAATGGAGTTTCTTCTCCTGTTAAATATCCGGATTCGTTAATTATCCGTTTTGCGGTCTCCTGGAAGTCGAGAGAAATTATGCTGCATTTTCTTCCGGTTAAAGCGTTTACTGCACAGTTAAATCCCGGGTGAGCTCCTATGGAAAACCACATAATTTCATTGTCCAGATTTCTAACTTCGTATTTGACAAAAAGCTTATTGGATTCCAGGATATATTCTATAGCAAGTTCAAATTTGAAAGGGTAAACTTCAAGAGTACTATCATCATAGGATATCAAACAGTATAAATGTGTATTATCCTTTTGGACTACCAGAAATTCCTTATCCTTTGCAAAGCCATGAGTATTCAGAGTATATGTTTTGCCTTTAAACAAATAACTTTTCTCATTTAGATTACCAACGATTGGAAAAAGACAGGGTGATTGTCCTGCCCAATACTTTTCATCTCCCTGCCATATGTATTCATAATTATTGGATATTTCTTTAAGACTTGTTAGTTCAGCACCTTTTGAGTTAACTGTGACCGACATATTTTTATTTTCAAGAAAGTAAAGCATGTGTACTACCTCCAATAAAAAATTTTTATATCCGTATAAATCTAAGTTTCCAGTTAAAATTAGTTGCGTTAATTCTTGCTGATTCTTTGACTCCTTATATATTCAGAAGGTGTTATGCCAATGATGCTTTTAAATACTTTTGTAAAGTAGCTGGGGTTTGAAAAACCTACATCATAACAAATGTCATTAATGTGGTGATCAGGAAGCAATAGAAGCTCTTTGGATTTATCTATTCTTATATTTAAAAGGTAATCAATAAAATTTTTACCTGTTTGCTGTTTAAAATATTCGCAAAGGTAATTTTTATTCATATGAAATTGCTTTGCGAGAGATGATAAAGAAATATCTCTGTTATAGTTTTCCTGCAAGTATTTTATAATCTCTCTGATAACATTAGAATAGTTCATTTGCTCACTCTTAATATAATTATAAATGATATCGAGGATATCACTAAAAACGCTTAAAAGATCTTCAAGATTTTCAGTTTCTTCAATTCTAATAAAAAATTCAAACTTTTTCTGGTCAATAAATGAAAGATCATAACCACGTTCAGTAATTTTAATAATAATATGATGATAAAGCAAAATGAAGGACTTCTTTAGAGAATAGGGTTCTATATACTGTAATGAATTACAATGCTGAATGACTAAATCGGATACCTTTGTAATAATATCTCTAAAATCAAGAATAGAAATCTGCTTGTCCAATTGTTGAATATTGTAATCCAATGTGGAAGTAGTATGTTGAAAATCATCAGCAAACATAATGGCATTTTTACCCGAATAAAAAGTATATGCGCGCAGATGCAAAAGCTTTTCCATATTTTTTACAATGTTTTTATATCCTTCAAATAAAGTAGTAACCAGGATTACCAAATTTACAGGGTACTTCTGGGTTATAATTTTTTGGGCGCAAGCAAGAGGATATTTCAAAGTAACTTCATCCCGGGTATCAAAATTAAAGATAAAGACTATTGAATTTTGGAGCAGCTTAAAAGAATACAAATTTTCAACATTGGACAAATTACTGCTGAAAATATTTTGTATAAGCAGGTTTAAATCATCCTGTTCCTGTAACTTAAGACTAATTCCATCTGAAATTGACTCGAAGTCAATGATAACAATCCTGAGGTTGTACTCAAGTAATGGAATTTGAAATTTTTCGATTGATTCGGTAATGAACCGGGAATCTAAATTTTTATCTGTACATAACGACTTATAAAAAAATTCTACTTCTTTGTACAAATCATAAGCACAGTTATCAGCATTTATGGCTTTAGCTTTGTCTATCCTGCATTTTAAATTTTCTAGCACGTCAAGTAAATCTTTACTCTTCATTTTCTGTTTAAGTATGTAATCATATGATCCAAGCTTGAGAGTTTCCTTGACATACCCAAAATCGCTATAACTGCTGAGTATTATGATTTCTATGTCAGGATAGCTTTCTTTTATTAAACGTGTAAGCTCAATTCCATCCATAACTGGCATACGAACATCTGTAACCACGATATCGGGACGGTCGGTTTTAATTATTTCTAATGCCTCTACACCGTTGGATGCTTCTCCAATAATCTTATATCCCATCGCATACCAGTCTGTCATATAAATGAAACCCTGCCTTAGCAATTGTTCATCGTCAACAATCAAAATTTTATACATTTTTTTTACTCCTGTTATAAGATTAGAGATGTTTTTTGATTGAAGGCATATGGATGATTACAGATGTTCCAATGCCTATTGCACTAGTTATCTCCAGACCATATTCCTGGCCAAAATACAATTTTAACCTATCGTTCACATTTTTTATTCCAATGCTGCTAAAACTACTTGAATACATATTTTTTTGAGAAGACAGTAACTCGGTAACGGTTTCTTCACTCATTCCAACTCCATCATCAATTATTTCAATCATAATATCGTCAGCTTTTGAAATGCAGATTATTGTTATACTTCCTTTTTTACGGGATTCAATGCCATGAAAAATAGCATTTTCTATTATGGGCTGAAGGAGTAGTTTGGGTATTTTGCAGCTTAATAATTCATTTTCAAGCTTATAATTCACGAATATATTAAACCCTATTCTGGTTTCCTGAATATAAACATAATTTTTAATATTATTGATTTCTTCTTCAATTGAAATTAGCTCATCCTCTTTACCTATGGTTTGTTCCAGAAGGCTGACCAGAGCATCTATCATAGGTTCGATAAGGTGGGCTTTATTTGTCCAAACCAGACATTTTAAAGAATTAAGAGTGTTATATAAAAAATGAGGGTTAATTTGCATTTGAAGGGCATGTAATTCAGCTTTTCTTTTTTGATCCTGTTCTACTAAAAGGTCACGGATTGTATTTTCTAATTTTTCTATAATGTTTTCATATTCAGAACTGAGTATTCGTACCTCATCTTCAATGGAAAAACGTGAGATTACAGGAGATAGTTCATTTTTATATGTTTTTATACGTTTGCTTAATTTTACCAGAGGCAGTGAAATTTTTCTGGAGATTATTATAGCAATAATAACGGATACACAAGATAGGATTATGGAAGTTATCAATATTTTAAGTTTAAGAAAATTAACTTTTTTGATTATAGAATTTAAAGGTATACTGTAGACCAGATACCAATTTGTATTTTCTAATTTATGGTAGGAGGATAGATAATCAATTCCGTTCCAGCGTACTGTTTGATGACCGCTTTTATCATCTAGATTAACATGTAAATTATATTCCGATTTTGAACCTATTTCGTTTCGTATACTATTAGAAATTATGATGCCGTCTTCATCTACAACATAGAATATTGAGTCATCGGTTAAAAAGTCTTTATATATGTTATAAATGCTCTTTTCATCCGCTGATAAGAGTAAGATGCCATAAGGAGCATCACTGATTGGATTTTTTAGAATCGAAGCAGCTGTAATAACACTCTCATTTTGTAAATTTCTTGTAAATCCTGAGGGTAAGGTAAACCAAGCGATCTTTTCATCACTTTTTTTCAGCTTTTTATACCATGAGCTGGCCTTAACGGTATCTATATCCAATGTAGGGGTTTCAGAGCCGCTTGAATATACTATACCATTCTTACCGAAAATAACAGAGCTATGCTTAAGCCACCCTAAGGCTATGGAATAATTCGCCAGAGATTTTTCTATTTCATTTATAGCATAAATTTGAGCCAGATGATCCTCTGATTGCTGAGTCAGATTTGTTTCCAATTGCGAGTTCATATGAAAAATTGTAGTGGTTGCCATAATTTGTTCTACAAGCATTTCAATATTTTTACTCGTTTGCATAAGTACCATATCAAAATATTCCTTGGACTGAGATTCAATAATTTCACGTGAGGATTGAAAAGACCAATACCCTATCAGGGAGGCAGGAATAACAATTAAAAGCATATATGATATTAAAAGTTGCGATAGTAAGCTTTTTTTAATTTTTATGCTAAATCGCATGATTTAACCACCCTTATAATACTTTTATGTATATACGTATTTATTATAAGGATATTAGCCTGCACATACAAGAAGAAAGTATTGTAAAGTTAAGAGAAAAGATAAATGTATGAATTTTTTAATAGTTTCCGAATAATTTGATATTTGCGATACAGCTTGCAGTATAAAATGTTATTTCTACTGGTGGCCTGTAACACCTAAAAGTCACATATTGCCGAAGGTTAAATTCCCGCAGAATTTTCCTCGCCGGCAATATACGTTTTAGTTGTTACAGACCATTAGTGAATATATTTACATTTCCTCTGAATTTTATTACTTCAAGTAGGATTATATTTTTATTAAACTATGTATGATAGCTATTGGAAAGATTAATGCAGATAAAGTATAGGAGAGATAGCCAATGAAAGCAATTTTAATTCTTTTGGATTCAGTAAATCGCAAATATTTAAAAGCCTATGGGAATGAATGGGTACATACCCCAAATATTGATCGTCTACAGAATCGATCAGTAACTTTTGACAATCATTGGGTAGGATCAGCTCCATGTATGCCGGCCAGAAGGGATATACTTACCGGAAGATTAAATTTCCTTGAAAGAAACTGGGGGCCGATTGAACCTTTTGATTATACTGTAACTGAGGCGTTACGATCAAAAAACATTTATTCTCATATTATTACCGATCATTTCCATTATTTAAAAACAGGTGGGGAAAACTATTGTCAATCCTTTGATACATGGGAGTTTTTCCGGGGGCAAGAGGTAGATCCTTGGGTAACTAGATTATCTGAGGTTAAGATGCATGAAGGATATGGACAAATTAAGCCGCAATATGAATATAACAGAACAAAGTTTATATCAGAGCAAGAATATCCTACCCCTCTTACTTTAAAGTCTGCCGCGGATTGGTTGGAGGACAACAAAGATGCTGATGATTATATGCTCTGGGTTGAAGCCTTTGACCCGCACGAACCCTTTGATGTACCGGAAGAATATTTGAAGTTGTATAATGATGAATATACGGGACCTCAATATGAATGGCCTCATTACCAGCCTGTTGATGTGCCTGAAGATGCATTGGAACATATAAAGAAGAGATATGCCGCACTTCTGACAATGACGGATAAATGGTTGGGTAAATTGATGGATAAAATGGATCAATATAATCTATGGAAAGATACTATGGTTATATTTACTTCCGATCATGGCTTTATGTTGGGTGAACATGGATTTATGGCAAAAAACTATATGCCGGCTTACAATGAAGTATTCCATATTCCATTAATGGTCCATTTGCCGGGTGGTGAGTATGCAGGTAACCGATTGAAAGCCCTAACTCAGAATATTGATATTTTCCCAACTCTTTTGGAGTATTATGGAATTGAGAAAAGCATTTGTAAAAACCCGATTCATGGAAAATCATTATTTTCACTTATCAGAGGTGAGCAGGAGAAAATCCGGAATTATGCGATTTATGGGTATTTCGCAAAAAATGTAAATATTACTGATGGAAAATACACTTATTTTCGAACTGCTGCTAATGCTGACAATAATCCTATTTATGTTTATGGAGCCATGCCCACCACTATAGGCCAATACTACGGACCAGACAGCTTGAATGATTTGTCCCGTATTGAAATGGGCAGGTATTTGAAATGGACTGATTATCCGCTTTATAGGATTCCAGGGGAGATAATTAACCAAAAGGATAAATCGCAAGCTTTTGACATAAATAGTCCATTGATAAGTTCTAATCATCTTTTTGATATTGAGAATGATTATTTGCAGCAGGAAGACATTATAAATGAGAAGCTTGAAAAGGAGTATATCGAAGCGCTTGTTCAGACAATGAAGGAGCATGATTCTCCTGAGGAACAGTTCGAGAGACTGGGGTTGTTGTAGAGTGTTATTAATTAACCCCATTAATCTTAAGCTAATAATAAGTATGAATTTATTATTAGTTACCTGAATAATTTGCTATTTGAAGGTTAGTTCTAATATGAAAGATAATATGTTATTTTTATTAACGAATATATTTATACTTCCTCTGAATTTTATTACTTTTAGTACGATGATATTTTTAATAAACTGTATATGCAAGTTATTACTTTAGGAGGAATGATAACATGTTAAAAAAATGTGTATCACTTGTACTGGCAATGTTACTATTGGTAAGTACCCTGGCAGGGTGTGGAAAAACCGATGCCACTATCACGGATAGCACTGGGCAGGTAAAGTCCACGAATAAGGACAAACAGGTTACAATTACGTTTTGGTTCCCTGGGCAAGATAAAGCACATGATGATTATTTTACTAATGCTGTTAAAGAATTTGAAGCTGCAAATACTGATATTAAAATTGAAACCACAATACTACCTACAGCAAATAAGGATGTGGATATGAAATTGACTGCGGCTGATCTTTCGGGTATGTATCCTGATGTATTTATGGCATATTTACTGTTTATGGGAACAAGGTCGCCTAGAGGAGATTTCTTGGATTTAACACAATATGTAGATAATTGGGCCGACAAGGGCGATATTGAAGAAAGTACCTATGATGTGGGTAGATATAAAGGTAAGTTGTTTGGGTTGGCATTTTTACCATCTCCTAATGTCTTCGTATATAGGAAAGATTTCTTTAAGGAGGCAGGTCTGGATCCGGAAAAACCACCGAAAACATGGGATGAGCTTTTTGAATACGCAAAAAAACTGACGGTAAGGGATTCAAATAATAATGTAAAACGGGCTGGTTTAGACTTACCGGCATTAAATGTTGAAACTTTTATTAAACCACTTATGAGACAGGGTGGGTCAGTAATTGTTGATGAAGTGAAGGGAATACCAAGCTTTTCAGATCAAGGTTCAATAGATGCGTTTAATTTCGTATTGAAACTTAAAGAGGCAAATATAAGTATTCCATTCGACTTAAGTAAAAAAGAGGATATCCCATTTGCAAAGGGTAACAGTGCTATGTCATTTTTGAATATTTCTCAAATAAAAACTCTTATGGCTAAACCTGAAAATAAAGATAAGATCGGTCTGGGGCCTGTACTGGAAAATAAGAATACAGTTGATTTTTGCGGAAATAGATTGTTCACGATTGGTGCTAAATCAAAATATCCGGATCAGTCATGGAAGTTTATTGAGTTTTTGATGTCTAAGGAACAAATGCTTAAGAGAAATCAAGATATGGGCGCACCTATTGTGAGAAAGTCCTTAACCGAAGAGTTTATGAAAAATGATCCTGTATTTGGGGAAACTATACTTGAGTACATTAAATACGGCAAGGGATCTGAAAATTTTCAATATACATCATTGGTCACTAAATATTTAGAGAATGCATATCAAGAGGTATATAACAAAAAGAAAAATTCTGAACAAGCATTGAAAGATGCCGAAGCAAATTTAAACAGAGAGTTGAGTAATATTAGTTCAGAGGGACAAAAGAAATAGTTAATTTCTAATGAGTGGAATTATACGTATATATTTATTGATGGTAACTACCGTGTACTATAAAGTAAATGATAGTTACCATTTTTATTAAATATTAAGTGCTATGATTGCTATAAATAAAATTATTTACGAAGTTGGAGGTTATTTAAACATGATATCAAATGTAAGTAAGAATAGATCTCGTGGCATTCGAGTCAATAAAAAGATGAACAGCGCAGATGACAATATAGCATATCTTTTCATTGCGCCCTTTTATATTCTTATGGGAGTATTTGTAATTCTGCCGATTATAATCAATATCGCTTTAAGTTTTACAAACTATAATTTAAAAAGTTTAACTTTTATCGGCATAAAAAACTATGCTAATTTGTTTAGCGATGAAGTATTTATCGTTTCATTGAAGAATACGTTTATATATTCTGCAAGTACATTGCTATTTACCATGGTGTTAGGGTTAATGGCAGCATTGTTGCTTAAAGATAAAATTTTCGGAATAAAATTTTTTAGAACTGCTTTTTTTATTCCCCATGTTATGTCTATGGTTTCAGTTGCTATGGTATGGCTGTGGATATATGAGCCATCCTTTGGCGTTGCAAATCAAATCTTACAATCTTTCAACCTTCAAGGTGTGCAATGGTTATACAATGTCGACACAGCACTGCCAGCAATAATTCTTATGGGTATATGGAAAGCGCTGGGATATAATATGGTAATATTTATGGCAGGATTACAGGGAATACCCAGATATTTATATGAAGCGGCTTATATAGATGGTGCGAGGCCTGTACAAGCGTTCTTTAAGATAACTTTACCCATGCTTACTCCGATTACATTTTTTCTTTTTGTAACTGGCCTTATAAATAATTTTAAAGTGTTTGAACAAGTCAACATTATGACAAATGGTGGACCTATGAATTCAACTACAACAATAGTTCACCAAATTTATAACAGGGCGTTTATGGAATACAGAGCAGGTTATGCAGCTTCTATGGCCATAGTCCTCTTACTTATTATTGTTGTAATTACCTTGATTAATATGAAATTCGGTAACCAGGGTCAGGAGCTGGAGGCGTAATAAAACAAATGGGGAAAACTTAATTCTTTTTTCCGTTTCGAATCTTGAGTAAAGCGAAAGGATTGTTAAATTTATGAAAGCAAAAATAAAAGCAAAAAAATATCTGATTGTAATAATGTCAATACTTTCGGTAGTTATGCTTATACCATTTGTAATTTTGGTTTCCACATCGTTGAAGTCAATGAATGATATCCAAAGCAGTGTTTTTACTTTTATACCAAAGCAGGTTGTATGGCATAATTTTATTGATGCCATGTCCCGTGGAAACTGGCTTAGATATTTTTGGAACACATTTTTTGTTACTGTAGTAGTTGTCTTTTTTAGTCTTATTACCAATTCACTAACGGGGTATGCTTTTGCAAGGCTCAGGTTTAGAGGACGTGAAACGCTTTTTGTATTTACTCTTATAGGGTTCATGATACCTCCGCAAGTTACTATGATCCCTCTTTTTACAGTATTAAAGAATTTCCCTTTAGTAGGTGGGAATGATATACTGGGCAATGGTGGAATCGGGTTTGTAAATAGTTATTATGCGCTTATATTGCCATACATTGCAGGATCATTCGGAGTCTTTATGTTCAGACAATTTTTCATGAATTTCCCTGAGGCATTAGATGATGCTGCGCGCATCGATGGACTGGGAAGATTCAAAGCCTTTTGCTTAATTTATGTTCCATTAAGTAAACCTGTCTTTGCCACCCTTGCTGTATTGAAGGCCACACAGACCTGGAATGAATATACCTGGCCGCTTGTTATTACAAATACTGATGAAATGAAAACAGTACAGCTTGCTCTCACACTTTTTAAAACCGAAACCGACATTCAGTGGAATTTGTTAATGGCAGCTACTTTGATGATTTCTTTACCACTTATCATATTATTTGTTTTTGCTCAGAGATATTTCGTTGAGGGAATTGTAACAACCGGTTTGAAAAATTAAATAGGGGGAGAAAATGTAATGAAAGCTATAATGGTAATGTTTGATTCGTTAAACAGGCATATGCTGCCTCCTTATGGAAACGATTGGATTAAAGCTCCTAATTTTAAACGGTTGGCAGAGCGTACAGTGACTTTTGAGAATTGTTATGCAGGCAGTCTGCCCTGTATGCCTGCAAGAAGGGAGCTTCATACAGGCAGATACAATTTTCTGCACAGAAGCTGGGGGCCGATTGAACCCTTTGATGATTCACTACCGGAACTTTTAAAAGCAAAAGGGATATATACCCATCTTGTTACAGACCATTTTCACTACTGGGAAGATGGGGGAAGTACTTATCATGGCCGCTATAATTCTTATGAACTTGTAAGGGGACAGCAATCGGACGCATGGAAAGGCCATGTAAAAGCGCCGGATTGTCCGGATACCTTAAATGAATATACTAATCGCTTTAGAATGAACGACCTTGTAAACCGTCAATACCTTAGTAATGAAAAAGAATTTCCACAAGCAAAAACTTTTGCACTTGGAATGGAATTCATAAGGCATAACAAGAATGAGGATGGATGGTTTTTGCAACTGGAGACTTTTGATCCACATGAGCCATTTGTAGCTCCACAGAAGTATAAGGATCTCTATCCAGATGAATATGAAGGACCGCTTTTTGATTATCCGCCGTATAGACAGGTTAATGAAACAACGGAGCAAATTATTCACTGCCGGAACAATTATGCTGCACTAGTGAGTATGTGCGATGAGTATTTAGGAAAAGTTCTGGATATAATGGATGAGTTGGGGCTATGGGAAGATACAATGCTGATAGTAAACACAGACCATGGTTTTTTCTTAGGCGAGCACCAATGGTGGGGAAAGACTGTACAGCCGTATTACAACGAAGTGGCAAAAATACCACTATTTATATGGGATCCGAGAAACGGGCGAAAAAGCAAAACAGTCCAGTCTCTGGTACAAACCATTGATATTGCACCAACGCTGTTGGAGTTTTTTGGAGTAAATATTCCAAAAGATATGCAGGGTGTGGCTTTGAAGGATACAATAAGTACTGACAAGGCAATTAGAGATTATGCTTTGTTCGGATCACATGGAGGGTATATTAACTGTACTGATGGAAGATATGTCTATATGAGGGCACCAATTACCGCTGAAAATAAGCCTCTCTATAACTATACGATGATGCCTACTCATATGCGGGGGTTTTTTAGGAGTGAAGAACTTGCTAATGCTGAACTGACAGATCAGTTTGAATTCACAAAGGAATTCAAAGTTTTAAAATGCTCTGCAAATGCTTTTGGACAATCTTCAGCTCATAGCTTTGGGCCGATGCTTTTTGACACTCTTAATGACCCGCAGGAGCTCAATCCATTGGAAGATGCCGATGCTGAGAAGTCTATGATTATGGGAATGGTAAAAATAATGAAAGAAAATGACTCACCTCTGGAGCAGTATACACGTCTGGGATTAGAAGAATTTATATGATATTTCTTAATCTGAGTCAATATCACAGAAAAATCAATTAAACAAGTATGAAAAGGAGGCCGGAAAATGAATATTCTGATGATTATGTCCGATGAACATTCCTACAATGCAATGGGATGTTCCGGACATAAGGTTTTGAGGACACCTAATTTAGACAAATTGGCAAGTGAAGGTGCATTCTTTTCTAATTGCTACACAAATTCTCCTTTGTGTGTTCCTGCCCGTGCGAGCTGGTTTACCGGTAAATATGTAAATAGGCTTGGTACTTGGGATAACGCAACAGCGTACGATGGAAAAGTCAAAGGAATAAGCCATTATTTATCCGACATGGGTTATGAAGTTACTAGTTTTGGAAAGACACATTTTCATGCTGATGCAGATATTGCAGGCTTTAATGCTTCTATGCCTGGATGGTTGAAAAAGCTTGATGTTGGTGCATATTATAGAAATACATCGGAGTATAAACCAAATGCTGCAGAACGTTTCAATGATATCAAAATTCGTAATGAAAAAAGTCACGATGATAAAGTATTTGATTTAGCAGAAGCATGGCTTAAGGATAAAAAGAAATCTGATCAGCCGTGGATGCTCAATATAGGATATTTCGATCCGCATTTTCCTTTTAATGTGAAGGAAGAGTATTGGAATTACTATAACAACATCCTGGTGGATATACCTGAAGAAGCGAGAGCTCCGTTTACTTCATTAAATGAACCGCTGAAATCCCTGCAAAAGTATTTTGGATGTGAAACGCTGGATAAAGAGACTATCAGAAAGTTATATATAGGATACTATGCCTCTGTTGCACAACTTGACGAAAATGTAGGTAAACTTTTAAGAGTGCTGGAACAACAAGGGCTGGCAGACGATACCATGGTAATATATACGAGTGATCATGGTGAGCAGTTAGGATGTCATGGATTATGGTGGAAGTGTTGTATGTTTGAGGAATCCGCACATATACCTCTCATGATTAAAATGCCCGGTGTTAAAAAGGGTGCGGAAATATGCAATCCGGTTTCACTTGTTGATATACTTCCTACAATATGCGAAGGAATGGAAATACCTGTTCTGAATTCCATTGATGGAAGTTCACTGTTAAATTTGGTTATGGGTAAAGAAGATTTTAAGAGGGAAGATTTTGTATTCAGTGAATACCATGGACATGGAACTCCCAGAGGTATGTACATGGTACGGTGGGAAAACTGGAAGTACGTATACTATGTGGGGTGTAATCCACAACTTTTCAACTTGGATAACGATCCGCATGAGAATTATGACTTAATCACGTACAATGGTGATTCCGATATCGTAAAGAGAGTAGTAAAGGAATGTGATAGAAGGCTAAGGGGAATTTGCAATCCTGAGGAAGTTGATGAAAGAGCAAGAGGCTTTCAAGCTAGGATAAGCAGGAAACTTGGATTGGATAGAGTAAATTTTCAAGAAGCAATTAACATGGAACATACATACTTGCCGCATCCGGAGAGCCAAAAGTAAATAAAAAGTCATAGTAATATTTGAAATATCTTACTTTATATATATTGTGTATTAAATTTATGATTTGTAAAATTTATCTGTCCCTTATAGATTGGAACGATGTTGACACGTGTAACCAAAACATATATAATAAGTTTATTAAAAGATTTATGAGGGATATATGAAAAAAAGAATAACCAGCACTGACGTTGCAAAAGAAGCAGGTGTGTCGAGAGCAACAGTTTCTTATATATTAAATAATACAGAGGGTACAAGAATATCTGATATAACCAGAGACCGGGTGTTGGAAGCGGCTAAGAGACTTGGTTACCACCTTGACATTAATGCTCAGGCCCTGAAAACAAACCGTTCAATGTCTATTGGGGTTGTTTCCCGGAGAGATGTCACGGAGTCCCGCTTTGTTTATGTGCTGGGAGGAATTAAGGATGTTTTGGGAAAGGAAAAATACAGCATATTATTGTGCTCTGATGAGAAGGATAGTATGGGATATCCAGAGTATTTAAGGCTGTACCACAGCAAAAAGATTGACGGAATTATTTTTATATCCTATCAGGAACAATTGGAAATTGAACATGCCGAGGAAAGAGCTTCATTTATGCTCAAAGAGCAAATACCCTGTGTTTTTGCAGACTATCATTTACAGAATCCAATGATAAATGGTGTTGATATTAATTATTATCATGGAGCGTATATAGCAACTAAACATTTGATTGATAAAGGGCATAAAAGTATCGCCTTTTTAATACCTGAGCTAAACACAGAACAGGAAAGGCAACGGCTTGAAGGAGTGAAAAAAGCTGTCTCTGAAGCTGACAAGGTTCAACTGAAGCTTTATAGTGCAGGAGAAAAAGAGGAATCATTTTCTGAAAACGTAGTACAGATGTTGACCGACCGGGAACAATATACCTCAATTATCACGGCCTGGGGAAAAATGGCCTTAATTACCCTGTATCATACAAACCGCATGAGAATTAACGTACCACAGGAAATCTCCGTCATTTCGCTTGCCGGTGATAATGCCGCAAATTATACTTATCCCAAGTTATCAGCATCCGAGTTACCACTGTACGAACTCGGTGTAAATTGTGCTCAAGGCCTGATTGACAGCCTCAATAAACCTGAAATGCCGGTTAATTTAAAGCTGCCTTGCAAATTAAGTATTCGGGATTCTTGTTAAAATTTTTGTGGTTACTCGTGTAATCTTATTTTGCACTCACCCATCAAAGCAATAATTATAATTGATAAAAACCTAATGCTAGGTTACACGAGTAACCCAAATTATACTAAAACATTGAGGGAGATAAAAATATGAAGCCAATTACGATGGATTTTTCCAATATGCCTGCTTTTGTCAGCAGCAAAGAAATTAGTGAAAAGCTTGAACATAACATGGCATTGATAAAAGAAGTTACTAATCAACAAAAAAAAGAAAGCGATGTTTTAGGATGGATAGATATTGAAAAAGTTGCAGACGAAAAACTTCTAAGAGAAATAGAGTCAAAGGCAAAGGAAATCAGGAGAAATGCGGATGTATTTGTATTAATTGGAATAGGGGGTTCCAATCAGGGTGCAAGAGCCGTAAATGAGGTGATGGGTGACAATACTGTAAAGGTAATCTATGCAGGTAACACTCTATCGCCGGATTCTCTCAATAAAGTGCTGGCGGAGATTAAAGGAAAGTCGGTATATGTAAACGTTATTGCCAAAAACTTTGCAACCTTGGAACCAGGCATCACTTTCAGAGTAATCCGCAGCTATTTGGAAGAGACTTATGGACCGGAGGAAGCTGCAAAAAGAATTATAGCTACCGGATCATTAAACAATAGCAGTCTTGAACAACTGGGTAAGGAAAAGGGATATACTTTATTGCCTTTTCCTCTTGATGTAGGTGGCAGATTTTCTGTTTTAAGCGCTGTTGGGCTTTTACCAATGGCTGTAGCAGGAGTAGATATAAGGAATTTACTTTTGGGAGCTAAGGATATTAAAAAAATCATTCATGAGGAGGCTCCTGAAAATAATGCCGCTGTTCAGTATGCCCTTTATAGAAATGCTCTTTTGGAAAAGGGTTTCACAATAGAAATAATAGCTTATTTCGAGCCGCTTTTGTTCTTCTTTTCAAAATGGTGGATACAACTTTTTGGTGAAAGTGAGGGAAAAAATGGAAAAGGGATTTTCCCGACATCCTGTTCATTTTCAGAAGATTTGCATTCATTAGGACAGTATATTCAGGAAGGACAAAGGATATTGTTTGAAACCTTTCTAAATATTGAAGACCGAAGGAGTTCAGTTTTAATTCCAAGCGAAGATAAGGATAATGACGGTTTTTCATATATTAACGGACAGGATTTTTCCTATTTAAACGAAGTTGCATACATGGCGACATTAAAAGCCCATGTTTCAGGGGGCGTACCCTGCATTGTTCTTAATATTCCGAAGTTTACAGCGTATTATATGGGACAAATGTTTTATTTCTTTGAATATGCATGTTATATTTCAGGTTCCATATTGGGAGTAAATCCATTTGATCAGCCTGGCGTGGAGGCATATAAAACTCATATGTTTAGTTCGTTGGGAAAAATTGATTAAGTTTTACAACATAAAACAATATGCATAAGGAGGATAAGTACTATGTCGGTATTACCGGAAGGGAATTTATTAATTGCTCAGGGGGGTGGACCAACCGCAGTTATTAATGCCTCATTGCAGGGAGTGATTGAAGAAGCTAAAAAACATCCACAGATTAAAGGGATTTTCGGGGCAAGATATGGTGTAGAAGGACTTTTAAAGGAAAACTTCATTGATCTTGGCAAAGAATTGCCCACAAAGATCAAGGGCCTTTCTTATACTCCTGCATCAGCACTTGGATCTTGTCGAAGAAAGTTGGTTGAGAAGGATTTTCCTGAAGTTCTTGAAATATTAAAAAAGTATAATATCCGTTATTTTTTCTATAACGGAGGTAATGACTCAATGGACACCTGCAACAAGATATCTGTACTTGCCGGGGAATATGATTACGATTTGAAGGTTATTGGAATTCCAAAGACTATCGATAATGATCTTGCATATACAGACTATTGCCCTGGATTTGGCAGTGCTGCAAGATACTCAGCTGTTTCCACCATGGAGTTGGCTAAGGATTTAGAATCTCTTCCAATCCATGTTTGTATAATGGAACTTATGGGAAGAAATGCAGGCTGGCTTACAGCATCTGCTGCATTGGCAAAGAAAAACGGTAACGAAGGTCCACATCTTATATATTTACCTGAAAGGCCATTTATTGAAGAAGAGTTTCTTGAGGATGTCAAGCAGCTTCACAAAGAAGTACAGGGAGTTCTGGTAGTGGTGAGTGAGGGATTGGTTGATTCCAATGGTAATCCATTGGCTGATAGTGGAATTGTAGATGGATTTGGTCATAAGGTTCCCGGGGGAGTTGCACAGCACTTATCGAATCTTGTAATGAATAAACTGGGAATCAAGTCAAGAAGTGAAAAACCCGGTCTATTGGGCCGAGCTTCTATCCCTATGCAGTCGGAAATAGACAGGGAAGAAGCTATGGGTGTGGGTTCCTTTGCAGTAAAATCAGCTGTTGAAGGAAAATCAGGATATATGGTTTCTATTAAAAGAGTATCTTCAGTTCCTTATAAATCGGAGTTTGAATTAATTCCTCTGGAACAGGTGGCTAATGTCGAAAGAAAGTTCCCAATGGAATGGATTAACAAACGGGGCAACAGTATAGAACGAGCATTTATTGATTACTGTACGCCATTAATTGGGGCGGATCTCCCCGACTATGTTTCACTGGACAAATTTGCTGTTGAAAAAATTGGAGGCCGGACATGAAAGAAATTTTTGTAAACCTGAAAAGATTTGACGTACCTAAAAGTAATGGTGGTATATGTACTTTTGATAATGCAAAGAAATGGATTGAATGGATAATTACAGAGAGTATAAAAGCAGGTTTGGGAAAATTGGATAATATGCAGGTGACTTTCTTGCTTCCCGAAAGTTTAATTATCAGTGCAAATGAAATACTTTCAAGTTTTTCAGAAAAGGAGACAAATACCATAAATATAGGCTGCCAGGGAGTATTCCGTGAGGATATTAAAAAGGGAGGAAACTTTGGGGCATTTACTTCAAACCGTCCTGCTGCTGCAGCAAAAAATATTGGATGCTCCTGGGCTATTATCGGACATTCGGAGGAACGAAAGGATAAAATTGGTATCATTTCAAAGTTTGAACCACTTTGCAGCACTGATTCCGAAAAAAGGCAGAAGCTTTCAGCAGCAGTAGATGCAATGATGAACGAGGAAGTTTTATGCGCTTTGGATGCAGACATCAAAGTTCTGTATTGCATTGGAGAAACTGCAGATGAAAAGGGATCGGGTGAATTTGAGGAACAAAAGCCCAGGATTGAAGCTGTTCTAAAAGAACAATTACTGCAAGGGCTGAAGGGTGTTGAGAAAAAACAGCCTGAGCAGAATATTGTTATAGGTTATGAGCCTATTTGGGCAATCGGACCGGGCAAAATACCTCCGGGAGCAGAATATATAAGTTTCGTTTCTTCTTATATTAAATCAGTCGCTAAAAATGAATTGGGTTTCGATGTATCTGTTGTCTATGGAGGAGGGCTTAAGGAAGAGAATGCAGGCATGATTTCCAGGATTGAAACTATTGACGGAGGACTGGTTGCATTAACAAAATTCAGCGGAGAAATTGGATTTTTCCCTGAAGACCTAAAAATAATAATCGATAAATATCTTGAGTGATGGAGGAATAAAATGCTTAAATTAGCTTTTGAATATGGACAGGGACTTATGGAGGCAAATCTTCCGGATAATACGGATGTATTTATACCTGGAGAAACAGTTCCCGATCCGCCTTATATTGAAAATATTGAAGAAGTTACAAGAAAATCAATATTGAACCCTATAGGCATGCCACCTATTTCAGAATCTGTAAAAAAGGGAATGACGGTTACAATTGTATTTCCGGACAGGGTAAAGGGCGGATTTCAGGATACGGCACACCGTAAGGTGGCCATTCCGATTATTCTCGAAGAATTGTACAAGGCCGGCGTAGAGAAAAAGGACATCAAATTGATCTGCAGCAACGGGCTTCATAGAAAAAACACAAAGGAAGAAATTAAAAGCTTGTTGGGAGACAAAGTGTTTAACGAATTCTGGTGGACAAATCAGATTGTAAATCACGACTCGGAAAATTACGACAAGCTTATCGATCTCGGCGCCGACGAAATGGGAAATCCTGTTATTATGAACAAAGAAGTCTATGAAGCCGATTTTGCCATTTTGATCGGCCACGCCATGGGAAATCCTTACGGCGGATACTCAGGAGGGTACAAGCATTGCACAACCGGTATTACCCATTGGAAGAGCATAGCTTCACATCATGTACCACATGTCATGCACCGCGGAGATTTTACTCCTGTCAGTAAAGAGAGCCTGATGCGTAAAAAATTTGATTCCATCGGTATGTATATGGAAAAGTGTATGGGTAAGAAGTTTTTTGTCTGCGATGCAGCACTGGACACCAACTCAAGACAAATCGGGGTATTTACAGGCTATGCAAAAGATATACAGCCATTATCCTGGGAGGTATGTGATAAAAGGACAAATATAAAATGGGCTGAGAAAAAGTATGATGTCATGGTTTTTGGAATGCCTCAGTCATTTCACTATGGCAACGGTATGGGAACCAATCCTATATTGATGCTTCAGGCCATTTCAGCTCAAATTATACGGCATAAACGTGTTATGAAGGAGAACTGCGTTGTAATTTGTTCATCAATATGCAACGGCTATTTTCACGACGAGGAGTTCCCGTCCTACAAGGCCTTGTATGAGTTGTTCCAGAAGGATTATCACAATACCCTGCCAAGTCTTGAAAAATATGGAGAGTTCTTTTCCAACAACAGGGAGTATATTGACAAATATAGATTTAATTATGGCTACCACCCGTATCATGCATTTTCAATGATATCATGCGGGCATATAGCTGAAATGAACTGCTCGGCGATTTATATCGTTGGAGCAATTGAACCTGGTTTTGCCAGAGGGATGGGGATGAAAACCAGAGATACCTTTGAGGAGGCTCTTAAGGATGCGAGAAAGTATGTTGGTGACTCGCCTAATATTCTAGCTCTTCCTAAAACTTTCAAATTATCTGCTGTTCATCTTGACATGATTGACAGCAAATGACAGGATGGTTACTTCTCTGGATGATCCAGGCAGTAACGGGATATTTATATGCAATAGTTCAATGTCTGTAATTTAAAAATTTTATCAGTGAAAAGGAGATTTTTATTATGGCAATTATACCTTTACGTCCTCTTTTGGAGGCAACTTATAAATACGGGTTTGCCCATGGAGCATTTAATGTTAATGCAGTGGCCCAGGCTCAGGCTGTTATTGAAGTACACGAAATGTTCCGTTCAGCTGCGATTTTGCAAGGAGCTGATCTTGCCAATGCCTTTATGGGCGGCAGAGCGGATTTTATGAAAGGAACTATCGAAGATAAAAAAATCGGAGCAAAAAGAATTGCAGATGCAGTTAGAAAATTCGGAGAAAATTCCGCTATTCCAATTGTAATGCATCTTGACCACGGAAAGGATTTTGAATCTGTAAAAGCAGCTATTGATGGCGGCTACACATCCGTAATGATAGATGGTTCCCATCTTCCGTTTGACAATAACGTTGAGCTCACCAGGGAAGTGGTCAAATATGCGCATGAGCGCGGAGTTACCGTTGAAGGTGAACTTGGGGTGCTGGCAGGAGTGGAGGATGATGTTTTTTCGGAAAAATCCACCTATACAAACCCCATGAAGGTATGCGAATTCTTTAAAAAAACCGGAGTTGACTGTCTTGCCATTTCCTATGGTACAAAGCACGGGGCTGTAAAAGGAGACAAGGTTAATCTTCGTAAGGAAATAGCCATAGCTTCTATGGAAAATCTCAAGCACGAAGGTATATTCGGTGTTCTGGTATCTCACGGTTCTTCCACGGTACCTGCATATATTGTAGAAGAGATAAATGCTCTCGGAGGCAAAATCTCAGGTGCAAATGGTATTCCTATTGACCAATTAAAATCTGTTATTCCGGCCGGCATAGGCAAAATAAATGTTGATACCGATATCAGACTGGCGGTGACACGGAATATTAGAGAGTACTTTAAGAAAAATGTAAAAAAACAAAGCAGTACATCAATAGGAGCTGTTTGGGATCTGATGGAGCAAAAAGCGGATCAATTTGATCCCCGTGTATATATAACACCTATTATGGAAGTTTTGATCACCGGAGAGGAGACCGTTGACACTGATATACTTGATATTATTGATTGTATAAAAAGAGGGGTCAAAGAAGTTGTAGGCACACTGATCGTTGATTTCGGTTCTGTTGGATACGCTCCCAAAATTGAACAGTTAAGTCTTGATGAAATGGCCGAAAGATACAGGAAGATGGGAATATAAAATAAAATTAACGATGCTGAGGCGAACAAAGGTTCGCTTCAGTCATATCAGGTGGTACCATGAAAAAAAGTAAAATTAAAATTCTGCTGGAGATATTTATAACCTTTTTTAAACTTGGAAGCGTCAGCTTTGGAGGCGGATATTCAATGATTCCTCTTATTGAGCGCGAAGTAGTGGAACAAAAAAAGTGGGTGGATAAAGAAAAAATTGTTGATATTCTAGCAGTATCACAATCTCTTCCGGGTGCGGTTGCTCTAAATGTGTCTGCTTTTATCGGTTTTGTGGTTGGTGGTATACCTGGCGCGCTGGTTGCATGGATAGGCAATGCCGCTCCTTCGGTGATAATTATCTTAACACTTTCTATTCTATTTTCAAAAATAAGCAGTTATCCCATTGTTGTAGCCGGATTCAAAGGGATTTATCCGACCATCGTAGGTATGATTGCATATGCTGCATATAAAATAGGAAAAACTTCAATAACAGGTATAGCAAGTATATTAATCACATTGGCATCTTTTACTGCAATAATGTTTTTGGGGGTCGATCCGGTAAAGATAATAATTCTAGGTGCAGTGGCAGGGCTGATGCTTCATATGGCGAATCTGTGGCGTACGGCTGGGAAAAAAGGTAAGGAGGAGAGTATAAAATGAATCTGTTATACGAACTGTTCCTTATGTTTATGAAATTAAGTGCCTTCGCTTTTGGCGGAGGCTATGTTATGATTCCAAGCATGATACAAATGTCGGAGGCCAATCAGTGGGCAACCAGCAGTGAATTGACAAACGTAATTGCATTGGCAGGAATGTCCCCAGGACCTGTAGCCATGAATGCGGCAATTGGCTTTGGATACCATGTGGCTGGATTTAAAGGTGCAGCGGCGGCTTTTTTAGGTATGGCTGCTCCATGTGCTATTATCGTTATTTTGGCAGCTGTTTTTTTCTTCAAAGTATATAATCATCCTGTAGTAAAAGGAATATTAAGCGGATTGAGACCTACTATAACAGGAATAATCATTTATGCCGCTGTAAGCTTGGCTGTAAAAAATGGTATCTTTGTATACACGTCCAAAAGTATAATCAAAAATGGAATTAATTTATCATTATCCGGATTTGGTATTTTAGAAGTAAAAAGTACATTAATTGCTGTAGCAGCCTTTACCTTACTGATAAAAACAAAAATACATCCTATTTTTTTAATACTTACTTCAGGTGTATTGGGAATAATTCTATTTTAGCAGCTTATATTTCAGTGTATAATAAATATTTACAAGGAGAAGAAATATGAGAACTTTATACTTTGATTGTTTTTCCGGTATTAGTGGTGACATGACACTTGGTGCTCTTCTTGATCTTGGTCTGGATAAAGAAGAATTTCTTAGTGAATTGAAGAAGCTGAATGTGGATGGATACCGGATACAATTCAGTAAGAAAATGAAAAATTGTATTGAAGGTACGGATGTGGATGTTATTCTCCTGGAAAATAAGCATTGCCATGGTGAATTTTCTGATCACGACAGCATAGACCTGCATCACCATGTGCATATTGATAGAAATCTGCATAACATTGAAACCATAATTAATGAAAGTGATTTAAATGAAAAAATAAAAGGTCTGAGCAAATCTATGTTTTTAAAGGTAGCACAGGCAGAAGCAAAGGTACATGGAACCATTATAGAGAATGTTCATTTTCACGAGGTTGGAGCCGTTGATTCAATAGTAGATATTGTTGGAACTGCTATATGCATAAGTATGTTGAAAGTTGAAAAAATAATCAGTTCTCCTTTACATGACGGAACCGGATATATTAAATGCAGACACGGTATTATACCCGTACCGGTTCCTGCTACTATGGAAATTGTGACCTCACATTCCATCCCTTTCTATACAAAAGGAATACAAAGTGAATTGGTTACACCCACAGGAGCTGCTATTATAGCTACACTGGCAGAAGAGTTTGGGGTAATGCCGAAAATGATTGTAGAAAAAGTGGGATATGGGACAGGAAAGAGAGAAATGGAGATTCCGGGCTTGCTAAGGGTTTTCCTTGGATCCCAGGAATAAAAATGCTATAATTTTAAACAATGTTTTAGTTTTCAGTATTTCTTGGCTGAGGAATCGGATTACATTTTCATCTCTTGCTAATATAAAAAATAGATAGTATACTAATAGTTAGGACGCTAATAGTTAGAATTCTAATTATATGCGTCCTAACTATTCATATAATACATTTGAGGCTCCAAATTAACGAGCTTTGCTGGTATTTCTGATAGAGGATCACAAACAATAATATTAATCGTTTAAATTTTATTAGGAAGAGGAATAAGGATGGATAACACAAAGAAATTAGGAGAAGAAAGCATACTTAAGCTTTTAATGCAATTTTCCATACCCTCAATTGTAGGGATGCTGGTAAGCGCACTTTATAACGTAGTTGACAGGATTTTTATCGGAAACAGTTCAGGCCCCCTCGGGTTGGCGGGGATCACCATAGGTTTTCCTATCATGATAATACAAATGGCATTTGGCGGACTTATAGGACTGGGTGCCACTGCCATGGTTTCCATAAGGCTTGGACAAAAGAAAAAAGATGAAGCTGAATTGATCATGGGGAATGCAGTTGTACTCCTGGGGATAATTTCTGTTATTGTAACGGCATTGGGCCTTATCTTCATGGATCCAATTCTGAGAGTATTCGGAGCAAGTGATGAGGTGCTTCCTTATGCGAGAGATTATATGAGCATAATCCTGGCCGGGAGTATATTTGGCTCTACAAGCTTTGGTATGAACAATTTTATGCGTGCCGAAGGTAAGCCTGCTATTTCAATGCTTACTATGATAATAGGTGTAGTTCTTAATGTGATTTTGGCTCCGTTGTTTATTTTTGTATTCGGTTGGGGAATGAAGGGAGCAGCACTTGCTACAATAGTATCTCAGGCTGTTTCGGCTACCTGGATTATGTCTCATTTCATCCTGGGGAAAAGCACTTTAAAGCTTAAAAAGGAAAATTTGCGGCTGAAGCTTGATATAGTAGCAGGTATATTTTCTATCGGTATAGCACCCTTTTCAATGCAGGTTGCCCAATGTGCCTTATCAGCCATTTTAAATTTAAGGCTTGGAGTTTATGGCGGAGATATTGCCATATCGGGAATGGGCGTTGTGAACAGCCTTATGACTCTGGTGGTTATGCCGGTATTGGGACTTAATCAGGGTGCACAGCCTATTATAGGCTATAACTACGGGGCACAAAATTACGACAGAGTAAAAAAAGTATTGAAAATCGCTGTTATCGGGGGAACCATAATTACAACATCGGGGTTTATCATCACGCGCTTGTTCCCTACTCAGCTTGTTGCTCTTTTCAGCGGTGATAAGGAGCTGATTTCCTTTGGCAGTCATGCTATAGTCATGTTTATGCTGTTTTTCCCTGTTGTGGGCTTCCAGATTATTGGCTCGGGTTATTTCCAGGCAGTTGGTAAACCTGTAAAGTCAATGATACTCAGCCTTTCAAGGCAGGTACTTGTGTTGATTCCGGCTCTGTTAATACTGCCGTATTTCTTTGAAATGAATGGAATACTTGCAGCCGGACCTTTAGCCGATTTAATATCATTTATCATTACCGGAATCTGGCTGGCGTTTGAACTTAAATATTTAAATCAAAAGCAGCTGCAAAAAAAAGAGCAGGAACCGGTCATATACAATAACGTTCCTTTAAAAGAAAGTTAATCAAATGGATCGTAAGTTAAGACAAGGCGGACTCTATATGACATCCGCCTTGTCTTTTTTTGCTGTATAAAAAAAGTAAACCATTGTCTGACTGGACAATTTTAATATATGCCTGCTTTTCAAAAATTCTCAGCTGTTTTTTTAAAGAATATTAAATATGCAGCTACTATAATAAAACGGTAAGAAAGAATATTCAGCTAATCCAGGGTAAAGGGTCAGTGCTGTCGCTCTTTATTAATAATATCAAACGTGTGACATGAGAGGGCATTTGTACTCTGATAATCAATTATATAAAAGAAATATAGACATTAGAATTAGCTTAGAAGTAAATCTGAAATGGCAATTTTTTTGCAGCATAATGTCAACCGGTTGACATTATGCTGGCTTAAAATTATAATCTAAATAAAAGTAAAGCAATAGAAATACAAATATAGATTTTGGAGGTTTTAAATGACAGATAATTCACTGTACAAAACAATTGAAACTCAAATAAATATTGGAGGAAAGCTGTCGATAAAACTGCCCTGGATTCCGGAAAACCTGCAGGATAGCGGTAATATTCCCAAAGGTGATATGCCTGGGGATAAAATTGTGATAGGTAACAATCATATCCAAAAGGCTCAAATAATCTTTCCCAGGCTGCTGGAGCTGCTTATTCCGGTACTTGAGGAAAATTCTTACCAACGCGCCGTTGTTGGCGTTTGCGGGGGATCTGGTGTAGGGAAGTCTGAGATTGCATCTCTGCTTTCATATTATCTTAACCGCATAAATGTAGGAAGCTATACGCTGTCGGGAGATAATTATCCTTACAGAATACCTGTATATAATGACGCCGAGAGAACACGCATATTCAGGCAATGCGGCATCAAGGGGCTGATTTCCGGAGGGTTGTATAAAGAGGAGATACGCTCTGTCTTAAAAGTGCTTCAAGGAAAGGGCGATGATGCGGATGCTGCGCTGGCAGAAAAATATCCATGGCTGTTGACCTATCAAAATGCGGGCCGCAGCGGTCTGAAAAATTATTTGGGTACCTCAAATGAAATTGATTTTGCTGAACTTAACGGAATAATATCTCAGTTTAAAAATGGCGGTACGAAGGTATTCCTTAAGAGAATGGGGCGGGAAGATACAGAGCTGTGGTATGAGCCTGTTGATTTCACCGGTAAAAATGTCATGGTGATTGAATGGACTCACGGAAACAACCACAATTTACAGGGAGTAGATATACCTATACTGCTTAACAGCACCCCTGAGGAAACTCTTGAACACCGAAGGGCACGTAACAGGGATGGCGGAACCGACAGCCCGTTTACAGCCATGGTTCTTTCCATAGAGCAGGAACTGCTGGTTTCACAGGCCTCAAAAGCAAAGCTGATCGTATCCCGGAAAGGTGAATTCCTGTCATATAATAATTTACTCGATGTTATGCTGCGTAAAAAGTCAACTACTATGGGCCGCCTTGAAGGCGAAGGTTTTCAAGCGTAATTGACTTTGGTAAAGGAGGATTCAAATGAATATAAAAAAGGCTGAAAAGCCGGATAAGCCTGTAATCAGTTCCGGACCAATGCTGAATGCATATCCGGACAGTGTAGGCGGGAAATTATGCGATATTGTAAGTTTTTTAAAGACGCCTGAACTTGAAGACGTATTTCAAACATTCTATATACTTCCAAGTGTTTTTAACACTGATCTGGACAGGGGATTTTCAGTTATAGATTATGAATTAAATGAAACGTATGCCGGTTATGAAGATCTTGATGCTTTGAAGGAAATGGGGATTGCTCTCAAATTTGACTTTGTCCTTAATCATTCCTCGGTGCTTTCCAGGCAGTTCCGGGATATTTTAAAAAATGGTGAGAACTCAAAATTCAAGGACTTCTTTATAGACTGGAACAAATTCTGGGAAGGCTGCGGCCGGATGACCGCACAGGGTTATATACAGCCTGACCAGGAATATATTAAGGACATGTTTTTCAGAAAGCCCGGTCTGCCGATACTGAATGTCCGTATGCCGGACGGAAAGGAAGTTCCCTATTGGAATACCTTTTACCAGGAAGTTAAATATGGAAAAATTGATGCTCAGGATTTGATGGAGGTGACGGGAATTCAGTATACTTCGGCTGAAAGACTGTCGGAAATGGTGAATACGGCAATAAGTGAAGGTGTTAAGCCCTGTGATATTGACTTCGGACAATTTAAACGGCACAAGGAAAATGTTATGGAATTGCTGGAATCCAGACGCAAATACCTGGGACAAATGGACTTGAACATTAAATCTCCCCTGGTGTGGGAGTTTTACAGAGACACATTGGAAAAGCTTTCACAGTATGGTGCGCAGATAGTCAGGTTGGATGCATTTGCCTATGCGCCCAAGGAACCCGGAGCAAAAAACTTTTTAAATGATCCGGGGACATGGCAGTTGTTGGGGAAAATAAAGAAAATATCCGATTCGTATGGCTTGACCTTATTACCGGAAATACATTCAAAATATGAGGAAAAAATTCATGAAAAACTGGCGCAGGAAGGTTATATGACTTATGATTTCTTCTTGCCCGGCTTGCTTATTGACGCGTTGGAAAGAAGCACCAATGAATTTTTGGTTGAGTGGATTAAAGATATTCAGAAAAAGGATATCAGGGTTGTAAACATGCTTGGCTGCCATGACGGAATTCCGCTGCTGGATTTAAAAGGGCTGATACCTGATGGGGAGATTGAAAATCTTATTAAAAAAGTGGTTGAGCGGGGAGGGTATGTTAAAGACCTGCATGGGAAAAAGAATATCTACTACCAGGTAAATTCAACCTATTACAGTGCATTGGGCGAAAATGATGCCAAAATGCTTCTGGCAAGGGCAATACAAATGTTTATGCCCGGGATGCCCCAGATATGGTATCTTGATCTTTTTGCCGGGAGGAATGACCATGAGGCGGTTAAAAAGGCCGGCCCGGGAGGACATAAAGAAATAAACCGTACCAACCTCCTTTTGAAACAGGCACTGGAAGGGCTTGGACAGGACATTGTCCGTAAGCAGCTTGCCTTGATAAAATTCAGGAACACATTTCCTGCTTTCGGTTTTGATGCAAGGCTGAGTATACTTGAGTCTGAATCTTGTATGCTGAAATTATGCTGGGAGAAAGATGGCTGCAGAGCTATTCTTGAAGCTGATTTATCAAGCTGTTTCTTCAGAATTGACGCAGTGGATGAAAAGGGAAACCTGGTGCACAGAATTACATCGTAGCTACAAATTATGTTGTTTCTCTCTCTATAAGAGCAACTGGGAAGACTGTGTTGGAAGGGATGACTTTATTTTCATTTTTCGAAATGATATTCTCTACGGCATATTGGCAAATATCATCCACCGGCTGGCGTATGGTAGTGATGGCGGGGGAACAAAGCGTGCATAAATCAATATCGTCATACCCCACAATCTTCATCTGCTGGGGTATTTTTATTCCCCGCTTTATGCAAATATTTATGACTTGCGCCGCTATTATATCATTGGATGTAAATATGCCGTCAACATCAGGATTATTGTCAATCAGTGAGTTGATTATGCTTTCATAATGCATGGAATAAAACTGATCCTCTGCGGCGTCAATAACTACATGTTGAACAGCTGCCTTATCGCAAACCTCTTTAAAACCGAAGTAACGTTTGTTTGCATCCATATCAAGGTATGCGCTGCCGCTTATGTGTGCCAGCTTTTTGCAGCCTTTGGAAATCAGATGCCGGGCTGCCAGAACTCCTCCCTGGTAGTTGTCGGAGCAAATGGAAGGGATTCCGGACGATATAATACGGTCTATGGAAATTACAGGAGCATCAATTGCTATATTTTTATCAATATTCTGTGTGTGGCTTGCCAAAATCACACCGGCTACTTTACTGGCGCTTAGCATATCGAAATACTCTATTTCTTTTTTTACCTCGTGGTTTGATGTGCAAAGCAACAGCTTGTAACCGTTCATGGACACAAAATGTTCAACGGAATCAATGACTTTACAGAAAAACATATTACTGGCGGAGGGTACTATCAAACCTATAAAACTGCTTCTTTTCAAAGAAAGCGCACGCGCAAGTTCATTAGGCTGGTAATTGAGTTCCTTCATTGCCTGTTTTATTTTTTTCTTGGTTTTATCGCTGACATATCCACGCCCATTCAACATTCTTGATACGGTCGTAACTGTGACACCGGACTTTTCAGCCACATCCTTCAACGTGCTCATTTCGTTTACTCCTGTTAATTTTTAAAGATATAGATGCTTGCGCTTGAATAAATATAAGCTAACATAATTCATCAGCTGTGTCAACGAAATAACAGTTTTACTTTTTGCGTGTCTTTCTGAAAGAATATGGCGATTCACCTGTGACTTTTTTAAAAACTGTAGAAAAATATGAAAAGTTTTCAAAGCCTGTTTCCGCGGTGATATCACTTATGCTTGAATTGCCGTTAATCAACAGTTCCCTGGCCTTATCAATCCGGAGCTCATTTACAAAGTCTTTAATATGCATTCCTGTTTCAGCCTTAAATATTTTAGACAGGTAGTCGGGTGTCAAAAAAACGTGTAAAGCTATATCCTCACGTGAGATATTGCGGGTATAGTTTTGCTGGATGAACCTCTTTGCCTTGTCGACGACACTTTCAGATTTTTGAACCTCCTTAATGTAATCGACTGTTTTGTTTGTTATAAAGGCAGCCCATTTCATAAAATCCAGTACAGTATTCTCCGAGCTCTGAAACAGCACTTTGGAGGACTCGTCTGAAAAAAGCTTATGAGCCTGAATTTCACTTTTGTACAGCACTGCATAAACTATTTGCATGAAATCCTGACGGATAGAGTGCAATGTCGAAGAATCAAGTCTTTTTTCTGAGGCAAGTATCTCCAGTTCTCTTTTCAGGGTATTTGCGATCTGTACTTTTTCGCCATCTATGAGGAGCTTATTGTATAATGCCGTATCCAGGGCGTATTGCTCGTTTGTATGTTTTACCTGCTGATCCTTCTGCAAAACTACCCTGCCTCTTGACAAAATATTGTTTCTGTCTTGCAATTCCAGCTCTTCACGTATCCGGCCCAGGTTTTCAACAGCAACTTTTTCGCTTATATAACAGGTAACTCTGCACTTCAGGTAATCCTCACAAACCTTAATCAATTTCCGGCATCTGGCATTTATATCACTCATTTTAAAGCTTGCATCCACAATGGTGGCATTGTAAAAGGTTTCATTCTGAACGTAGCTGAAAATATGAATAAAATCCAGCTCATTCAGCAGAATTTCGGATGAAAGATTGCAGAATGCGTATTTAAAGGTATCGTTATCCCAGTTTGATTCATCAACCTGAGACTTGTTTACCGACGATAAAACAATATAATATTCATGCAATAAACCCTGGGAAAGGTGCCTCTTTAGCAGCTCGGCCTGAATAAGCTCAAATTTGGGGGGAATGCTGCCGAACAGTATATCATGCCAAAAACTTTGCTCTACAACCGACTTGTTCTGGACCCAGAACTTCCCATATTTGCTGTACTCCTGCAAATGGTTCCTTTTTAAAATAGTGTCTATGGCTTTTGCAATTGCAGCCTCTGTTTTGTTGCAGTCAAAAGGTTTGGTCACATAGGCTACGGCATCATAGGTTATTGCTGTGGAGGCAAATTCAAAGCTTTCGTGGCAGGTCAGGAAGATAAATTCACATTCCAGGCTGCCCTGTCTCACCCATTTTATAAGATCAATACCCGACCCTTTTGGCATTTCAATGTCACAAATGATAATTTCCGGTCTGTTTTCCTCGATAGCAATTTGGGCATCAGAAATATTATAGGCTGTGTAAACCGTATCGATTCCAAAGGCATCCCAATGTATTGAATCGCGTATTACTTGAAGTGTAGGCATGTCATCATCGACTATCAGTGCTTTCATGGCAATCCTCCTTGTCAATGGGTAAAAGAATCGTAACTCTTGCTCCGGATGGCTCGCAATTGGATAATTTCAGCAGATCATCCCTTTTGTAAATTAACATTAAGGTTTTTTTGATATTGGTTATACCTATTTTTTCACCTGTGGTATTAATGTCATCACTTGCAGAATTAACTATTTGAAGGATTTTGTCCGGGAAACCGTCACCATTATCTTCAATTACAATTTCTACAAAAAATTCGTTTCCCTTTACATACTTGTCTGCTCTTATAAAGATGGACAGCATTTCACCAACAGTAAAGGCATGTTTAAATATATTTTCCACAAATGTCTGCAGCAGAAACTGCGGAATGGGGCAGCTGTTTATATCGGGTGCTATGTGGGTCATGTAAAAAATGTTATTTGGAAATCTTATTTCCTGCATTTGAATGAAATTTTTAACATGTTCTATTTCTTCACTTATGGTAACTTTTTTTAATCCGCCCTTGAACATATACCTCAGGTGTTTTGAAAGAAAATTAATAAATTCATGTATTTCTTCGCTTCTGTTTTGGTAGGTGAGGCTGGAAATGGTTGTTACGGCATTGAGAAAAAAGTGGGGCCGCAGCTGCATCTGCAAATATTTCAATTCAGCCTTTTGCCTTTCGAGCTTCTCTTCGTAGGAGTCAATTTTAAGTGTTTTTATTTCCGTTACCATTGATTCAAAGGAATTATTCAAGGTAAAAAACTCCAAAGATGTGTTTGCGCGGGGAAGCTTGTAATCCCAGTTTCCGCTTTCGATTTCCTTTGTTGCTGTCACAAGGGCTTTCACAGGCTGTATTATTCCACGGAACAAATAATATACCACATACGGGATTACAAATACCGAAATAATTCCAAGAATTATAATAGTCCATTGAATAAGTTCAAGTCCATAGAAAATATTTTTCTTCTCGATAATACTGGACAATTTACCTTCAAACAGAGAGATATCCGAGGTTACAATATAATAATCTTTGTTAAATTTCTTATTGACCGGTGTACTGTTGTGTATTGCAGTAAAACCATTTACAAGGGAGGAACTTTTCGAGACAGAGAGTATGTTTCCGGATTTATCGGTCAAAACATACTGGTCATTGTTTTCCTGCGATGTCTTTTTAATAAATGCCATTAATGTATCTGTTTTTACCATAGCACCCACAAGCATGCCTGAAATTTTATATGTTTTCAAAAGATAGTTCACTCCGCTTATTTTCAAGGGATACCAGCTGCTAAGAGGACCAAATTCCGTCAAAGATTTTTTCCCCTTAAAAAAGTCGGCCAGGTTCATGGCTTCATTTGGGGTTATACGGTTACTGAACTGTGTCAGAAACAAATCCTTGCCGGGCTGGATTATAAAGAGGCTGTCCAGATTTTCATTATTTGTCACTTTTGTTAAAAAGACATCCCTCAGCTGTGAAGCTGCCAGATATTTTGCCAGCTCACCCATGTTTGGGTAGTTCCAAATGTTGTCCACGTACTTCAGGGATACTTCGTTCAGCTCCTTGGTTACACTGTTTAAGCTGTTTTCGATGTCGTTGATGTAAACGGCGGAAGTGTTTCGGGTGGAATTCAATACATTTTTTTGAACAACATTAAAGGAATAAACATTACTTAGGATTAAAACAATCAGTAGAATAAAAGTTATCATGGCTATTCTTATGGAGGTTTTGTAAACCAGCGAACGCTTGCGATTGCTGCTTTCTAACATAATTACTCCTCCCTGAAACATAATTATGATCCGATAAGGAATTATACCACTCTAAAAGTTTGTTGTCATGATGAATATAAAGGTATTTGATCAAATGCCGGATTTTTTAAAATTCATTGCTGTTTTTCAAAAGAAACTTATAAATCAATTTTATATAATTAAATCAGTTCCAAAAGAAAATAATAGTTTAATGGAGGGTGGAATATGAAAAAGAGAAGCATGTTAGCCTTACTTCTGTCAGCGGCTATATTTGCAAGCATTCTTTCAGGGTGTGGAACCGGTTCGTCAGGTGCTGCCGGTGCGGCAGGTGCATCCAATTCGGGTTCGGGCAGCAGTGCGGCCGGTACAGCAGAAGGCGGAAAGCCGCAGAAGGTTGTAATGGCGTTATTGTCCTTTAACAAGGTTCCCGATGATTACAGCAGGGTTAGCAAGGCAATAAACAAACTGACAGGAGCAAAAGCAAATGTTGAATTGGATCTGAGACTTTATGGACCGGCCGATTATCAGCAGAAATTGAACCTGGCACTTGCAAGCGGAGAACAGGTAGATATATTTATGCCTCCGGCAAGTGAGTCCATCGGTTCACTGGTATCAAAAGGTTCGATTCTTCCCTTGGATGATTTAATACAGAATTATGGAAAGGAAACACTGGACATTTTAAATAAGGATTTTGGTGAAGGGCTGCTGAAATCCACTACATTTGACGGTCATATCTATGCTATTCCTGCAAATAAGGGTATGTCGGTGCCTCCTACCTTTATATACAATGCCGATATGCTGAAAGAGGCCGGTTTTACCGAAAATGATATAAACACAATTGATGATATGTCAAAGGTATTCGAGGCTGTAAAGAAGAAGTTCCCGGATGTGGTTCCCTTTGGCCCTATAAATACCAATCCCAGTGATACAGGACTTATAAGGTTCTTAATGGGTTCGGGCGAGGTGGATATGCTCACGGACAATACAGGAGTGGGAGTTGTACTTGGGGATAGCGGAAAGGTGGTCAACCTGTATGACACCGATTTGTTTAAAAACGGTGTTAAAATCATAAGGGATTGGTATCGGAAGGGTTATTTGCAAAAGGATGCCGCAACCACTACCACAGGTCAGCCTCAATTGATGGGCTCAGGCAGAGGGTTTGCATACCTGGGAGGTTATAGCGGTAAGGAGATCGGCAAGACATTGAGCATGCAGCTGGGTAAAAATATAGCTTCAAAACGTATAGCACCATTTTATTTTGATACATTAGCCACTACTTTTGTTACGTGGACTATCAACGGAAATACACAGGTTCCTGAGGCTGCAATGAAGATGCTTAATCTGACGTATACCGATGCAGATGTCTTAAACACTATACTCTGGGGTGTTGAAGGTGAAGATTACATCAAAGTTGATGAACACCATGCCAAATATCCTGACGGAAAAACTGCCGACACTGTTGGTTATACCGCGCAGCTGACTTCGGGAATACTTGGTTCCGAATCCCTGCAATTGCAGTTTGAAGGGGTAAGCTGGGATGATATAGGTGTAAAATTGGAAGAAAATAAGAGTACAAAGAGGTCTCCCTACCTTGGATTTATTTTTGATCCGAAGGATGTGAAGACAGAACTGAGTGCTGTCACCAACGTAAACAATCAATATCTTCCCGGTCTGGTTTGCGGAAGTTTGGACCCGGATACAACAATACCAAAATATATTCAGGCACTTAACGATGCAGGTGCACAGACAATAATTCAGAAGAAACAGGAGCAGTTGGACAAATGGCTGTCTGGAAATAAATAATAGGTCAGTCAATGTTACTTTGTAGAATTTTCTTTGTAAAATGGAGACTGTAGTCCTTACATTCTCCATTTTACAACTAAACCTTGTTTAACCGGTTCAGACTTTTTAAGGGGATGCAGATTATGAGGACGAAAACAAATGGGAAAGGCAAGTCGGGAAGAAACACACTTCAATTGACACTTCTTGCAGTTCCGGGCTTGCTGTACTTGTTAATAAATAATTATATACCAATGGCTGGAGTATTTATTGCATTTAAAGAGATTAATTTTGCCAAGGGAATACTGAAAAGTGACTGGGTTGGATTTAAGAACTTTAAATTCCTGTTTAAAACCAATGATGCTTTTATTATGGTGAGAAATACCCTGCTCTACAATGTGGCATTTATTGTCCTGGGAATTATAACTGCCATTTTTATAGCCATATTGATGACAGAGGTCATGCATATGCTGAGTGCCAAGATATTTCAGGCCGGATTGGTTCTGCCAAACCTGATATCCATGGTTATTGTTTCATATATTGTTTATGCCTTTATCAATGCCGACAGCGGATTTATCAATCTATCCATTTTGAGGCCGCTGGGCCTGCAGGAAATAAACTGGTACTCCGAAGCAAAATATTGGCCCTTTATCTTAATAATAGTAAATTTGTGGAAAACTGCCGGCTACAGCTCGCTTATTTATATAGCGTTTATTGCCGGAATTGACAAGAGCATATATGAGGCGGCAAGGATTGATGGAGCAGGTAAAATGAAACAGATATTTCAAATCACCCTTCCAATGCTGAAGCCTACCGTCATTATCCTGGTGCTTATGGCTGTCGGGAGAATATTCAGCTCGGATTTTGGTTTGTTTTATCAAGTTCCTATGAATTCGGGTTCCATATACAGCACCACACAAACTATTGATACCTATGTATACCGCGCTTTGATGCAGCTGAATGATATAGGGATGTCTTCGGCTGCGGGGCTTTTCCAGTCTGTTGTCGGTTTTCTCCTGGTTATGACGGCAAACACTCTTGTTAAAAAAATCGACCCGGACAATGCACTATTTTAGGAGGAAAGCATATGAAAACATTGGAATCAAAAGGTGAAAAGGCCTTTAAAGCCTTCTCGGCAGTGCTGATGACGGCTATTACACTTTTAGCATTTATACCGTTTATACTAATAACAGTTGCTTCTCTGACGGATGAAACAATGCTGATCAGGAACGGCTACAGCTTCTTCCCTCAAAGATTCAGTCTTTCGGCATATGCATATATGGTAAGCAATTCTTCACTGATTTTAAGATCGTATGGTGTTTCAATTCTGGTTACGGGAGTGGGTACCGCTATAAGCCTGATTATTACCACAATGCTGGCCTATCCCATGTCAAGAAAGGATTTCAAATACAACAATGTTCTTGCATTTATAACCTTCTTCACAATGCTGTTCAGTGGAGGAGCAGTTCCTGCATATATAATGTGGAGCAGATATTTCCATCTTAATAATACATTTGCAGCATTGATAATTCCCAATTATCTGCTCACTGCTTTTAATGTTTTTCTGGTCAGAAATTACTTCAGCAATAATGTACCGCCGGCATTGATTGAATCTGCGCAGATAGATGGAGCCAGTGAGCTCAGAACCTTTTTCAAGATCATGCTGCCGCTTTCAATACCCGTTATAGCTACAGTCGGACTTTTTACCGGTCTCATTTATTGGAATGACTGGATAAATGCTCTCTACTATATAAATAAACCGCAGTTTTATGGTATCCAAAATCTGCTGATGAGGATAATGAACAATATCCAGTTTCTGAATTCTTCACAGGCCAGCAATTTGCTGGGTGGAAGAAACGTAGAGCTTCCAAGCACATCGATTCGAATGGCTATGGCTATTTTAGGACTATTGCCAATAGTTATAACATTTCCGTTTTTGCAAAAATACCTTATTAAGGGTGTGATAATCGGAGCCGTTAAAGGTTGAGGCCTGGTGGTCTGTAATACCGCCTTATCCTGCGAAAATTTTTCCCCGACGGCAATATACGTTTTAGATGATACAGACCACTAGTACAATAGGCAATAAAAAATATATGTAAAAGAGGGGTTTGAGTATGAAAGTTAAAGAAGTAATTGATGCAATACTCACCGACTGCTGCGGTGATTTCAGGCTTGAAAGGACCTGCGACCTTATAATGAGCGGCAGCGGTGACACGGAAGTTACAGGTATAGTAACTACTTTTATGGCAACTGTCGATGTTATCCGACATGCCATAAAAATTGGAGCAAACATGATTATAACACATGAACCTACTTACTTTACCGGTATTGATGAAACCGGCTGGCTTGCCGGAGATCCCGTATATATTGCCAAGAAAAAACTTATTGATGAAAACAACATTGTTATCTGGCGTTTTCACGATCATATGCATATGGCTAAACCAGACAGGATTTTTACCGGACTTTTAAAGGAAATCAGCTGGGAAAAATATTTGATGAAGGATCAAAAATTACTGCACTACTATGAAATAGAAGAAACCACCATTGAAGAACTTGCTGCATTTTTTAAAGATAAATTTTCCATGGATGTTATACAATTGATTGGAAAGCCGGGGATGAAATGCAGACGGATAGGCATTCTTCCCGGAGGAGGAAGCCTTGGCCTGGGCAGCGAGCAAATGCCCATGGAAGTAATGAGGGAAAATGATCTTGACCTGATAGTATGCGGTGAAATTACAGAATGGACACTGTGTGCCTACGTTAATGATGCACAGATGCTGGATTTTAACAAGGGAATTATTGTTGTAGGCCATGAACGTACCGAGGAATGGGGAATGAAGCATATGCCAGAGTGGCTGAAGCCCCTTGTAAATGGAATTCCTGTTACATTTGCCGATGCAAAGGAACCGTTCAGATATATATACCGGTGACCTGAATTATCTATAACATATTGTCCGTTAAGGAAAATTGCTTTAATTCCGGTTGATGCAATTGAAGTGCCGGATCAGCAGCAGGTGCATTCAGGGCCGATGAAAGCTCTTTACCTGCTGCATGGATATTCCGGAAATCATATGGATTGGGTTTGCGGGACAAAAATTCAGGAGTTATAATGTGGGCTTTAAATAATTGAGCAGGAGGACTGGCCACCGTACTGAAGACAGAGAGTACGGTGGCTTTTTAGAGCATATGGAATTTATAATTGAATGACAAGCGTTTGACATAGAAATACCCAAAAATATTAGTTGTTAAGATAGTTATATTGCGTTTTAATTAACACATATATTAACCGCTTGACATAAATAGTGCTTTGAAATATAATCATTTATGTTAAACGTTTGACATGTATTTATTCTTTAAGAGAAATCTTTCAGTAACTGAAATAAGGGGGAAAATTATGAAGTTTTCTAAAATTCTTTGTATGGTTATCTTTATGTCAATGATTATCTCAATTTTTGCTGCCTGCGGCTCAAATGACGGTACAGGCAAAGTTTCCGCCGGGTCTTCTCCGGCAAATTCAACAGAAACAGCAACAAATACCTCTCAAGAGAAACAGGCTGAGCCTGTAAAGCTTACATATTTCAATACATCGGCAGAAGTCAATACAATGTTTGAAGATATGTTTAAAGCATATAACACATTAAAGCCCAATGTGACCATCGAACTGATACCCACCGGTGTAGGCCAGGGTCAGCAGGAGAAATTGCAGTCACTCTACGCTTCGGGAAACGCACCGACTATGGCTAATATTGATCCTGCCAATGTAATAGAATATCAGGATAAGCTGATAGAGTTTTCAGTTTCAGCCGATAAATGGCTTGATTTGGCACAGCCCGGTGTACTTGAGGCGGGTACGTTTGACGGAAAACTTTTAGGCATACCTTTTACAACACAGGGCTATGGGTTGTTATACAATAAAAAAGTTATTGAAAAAGCAATCGGAGGAACTTTCGACCCTTCCTCAATAAAGACAAGGAATGATCTGGAGGATTTATTTAAGAAAATTGATGCCGCCGGAATTTCTCCTGCAATGTTTCACGGTGCAAACTGGTCCTTGGGACAACATTACCTCGGCCTTGTTTATGCAGCACAATCCAAGGATGCCTCCGGTGGACTGCAATTTATTGAAAATCTGAAGGCCGGGAAAGTTGATTTAATAAATGACCCGGTATTCAACGGGTATATGGATACTTTTGATTTGATAGCAAAGTATAACCTGAGGAAGAAAGATCCCCTGGTTGCTGACTATAATAAAGATACCCAGGATTTTGCACAGGGCAAATGCGCTACCTTCTTCATGGGAGACTGGTCATGGACGGTAATAGGAGCCCTGAAGGAGAGAGATAACGAATTTGGGGTGATTCCGGTACCCTTGAGCAATAATCCGGAGGACTTCGGCAATACGCAGATACCTGTAACATTACCAAAGCTTATGACTATAGACAAGTCACAGAGTTCGGCCGGACAGCAAGCAGCTGCAAAGGAATTTTTGGCCTGGATGATGACAGATGAAAAAGGTCAGAAGTTCTTTACCGATACAGGTTTTGTCATGCCTTATAAAAATGCAAAAGCAGAAAATATGAATCCAATGTCTACTTCTGTTTCCTCGTATGCAGAAAGCGGTGCAACCATCAATCTCAGCTGTTTTGCATATTTGAGCGGAGATCACTGGGAAAAGAACGGCGCCTCCATGCAAAAGTACCTTGTAGGTAAAATCGACCGGAAAGGTCTGGCAAAGGAAGTTGAAGCATACTGGAAGTCAAAAGCGGGCAAGTAAACTTATATTTTACATAGCCCTGGCATTGGAGGGGATGTCGCAGAACACTCTCAACCTCCTGGCTTGGGTTGCTGACAGACCGGCATTCTGCCGGTCTGTCAGCAAAAACTGCTTGTGTTTGCCTGAAATTTCAGGCATGTACTTTTAATAGGGCTTCCCATTTATCGAAGTTTTACTGCTGCCAGGTAAATAAAATTTATTCAATGTGCAACAGTCCCATTTAGTGTGATTTTATAGGAGGTTTATCGAATGGGGAAAAAAAGATCGTACTTGAAAAATACCGGACTGTTTTTAACTTTTGCAGGACCTGCGATGATTGCTTTTTTTGCTGTGGTGATTATCCCGTTTTTGTACGGATTATATCTTACATTCACCAACTGGGATGTTATCACAAACAATTATGATTTCGTCGGAGTCAGCAATTATGTATCAGTGTTTAAGGACCCGGAATTTTTATCCCAAATGATTCTAACATTTAAATATGTATTTTTTACTGTACTTATCTGCAATGGGATAGGGTTTTTATTGGCATATATTCTCACCAGCGGTATTAAAAATCAGAATTTTCTGAGAGCCGGTTTTTTTGTGCCTAACCTGATTGGCGGGATCGTGCTTGGCTATATATGGAAATTTATATTTGCAAATGTTTTCACCATATTGGGAAGCAGATTGGGTATAGATTTATTCTCCACTTCATGGCTGACCGACCCGGATAAATCGGTTTGGGCCATGATTATTGTCACCGCGTGGCAGTATGCGGGATATTTGATGATTATTTATATTGCAGGCTTTATGAGCGTACCCAAAGAATTGCTGGAAGCTGCCAGCCTTGACGGTGCTTTTGGGTTAAAAAAGCTTTTCTACATAACCGTGCCAATGATAATTCCTGCTGTAGTAATATGTCTTTTCATATCCATATCAAGGGGCTTTATGGCCTATGACCTTAATTTATCACTGACCAATGGTGAGCCCTATGGATCATCACGGCTGATATCCATGCATGTTTATCAGAAAGCATTCCTGTCAAAGGAATATGGGATAGGTCAGGCTGAGGCTGTGATATTATTTATTATTGTAGCAATCATCTCGGTAACACAGGTATACCTTACCAAAAAGCAGGAGGTTGAAGCCTGATGAAGAATATAGCCGGGTTTTTTAAGCAAGTGTTCATATATATATTATTATTGCTGTTTATTATGCCATTTTTACTCATACTGCTGAATGCTTTTAAAACTACGGAACAGTTCGTAGAAAATCCGTTTTCAATTCCAACCGGTATGAGCTTCCATAACTTCTCGGATGCATTTGTAAAGATGGACTTTTTAAAGGGACTTTCCAATTCTTTGATAATTACGGTATTAAGTATCAGCCTCCTTGTTATTTTTTCTTCTATGGCAGCATACTTGTTTGTCAGGTTCAACTGGAGGATAAACAAATTTTTGTTTATGCTTATGATTACATCTATGATCATACCGTTTCAGGCAATAATGATACCGTTGGTAAGTATTTACGGATCATTGCATGCTCTGAACAATAAATGGATATTAATATTTATGTATTTGGGCTTTGGTGAAGCCTTTGCCGTATTCACATTCCATGGCTTTATAAAGGGGATACCGCTGGAATTGGAGGAATCATCGCTGATCGATGGGTGCAGCAGGCTTCAAACCTTTTTTCTTATAGTTTTTCCACTTCTGAAATCTGTAATTGTAACAATTGTTATTCTTGATGTTTTATGGATTTGGAACGATTATCTGCTTCCCAGCCTTATACTTCTGTCTCCCGGAGAGAGGACACTTCCGCTTTCCACATATAATTTTTTCAGTTCGTATAGTGTGGATTTTGCCCCTTTGATGGCGGGACTGATTTTAACTATTATTCCGGTGCTGATTATCTATATATTTGCTCAAAAACAAATAATCAAGGGAGTTATGCAGGGAGCGCTTAAGTAAACAGAGGGGCCCACGGCCATGGTGTTTCACCGGGAGTTAATCATGTTACCTGGTAAATGTTTAAGCAAAAAATTACCTCAATATATAAAATTCCATAAAGAAATATGCTATCATATAAGTAGCACATAAACAGTGAGGTATATTCATTACCGGGAGGATGTTTATGAAAAAATTATTTAATTTAAACAAAAATAATGAGGATAAAAACAGATCGGGAACAGAGGGCTGGGTGCATTTAACCACTGCTGAAAATGAATTTGAGTACAATGTGGTAAGCGGGTTATTAAAGGAAAACGGTATAACCTGCATAGGAAAAGGAAAACCTTTGGATCTGATGGACAGCGGCTTTCTGAATATAGTGCTTGGCCCCTGCATACCTGTTGATATTATAGTGCCGGCCGAGCTTTATGAAGAAGCCCATCAAATTTTGAATTCACAGGTCAGTGATGAAGAAATTGAAAAGCAGGCTATCTGCGAGGAACAGGAAAAGGACGAAGAATGATCTTAATAGGCACCTGGGAAATGACAATTATAGAGGCCGGTGTATTTAAAGGTAAATTTACCGTAGAATTACCAGGTAAGGAATATATGGCAATAAGGATCAGAAATATAAAGTTACAGCTGTAATTTTATTATTTACATCCGGAGCATTGTGTACAACTGATATTTGTACACAATGCTCCTTTTAGCATATTCAAATCTAACTTTTTATTAAAAGTCAAAGCTCTGTTAAAAACCACATATTTACTGTAAACATAATATGCACTATAATTAATATTATATGGTATATGAGGTAAAAACAGTATGCTGGAAATAATACTAAATTGGGTATTGGCTTTAATCAATGCCATCAGGAATAAATTTAATAATTTTAAAATAGGAGTCCGGTTTACATTAATTTATTGTCTTATATCTGTTTTTTCCATATTGATGAGCAATATG
>JAEWJR010000132.1:0-87566 GCA_023386445.1 Bacillota bacterium
TTTCCAAGTTAATAAGATATCCTGAAATGAGCGAATAAAACCTTTTATTTTGAACCTACATCTGTAATAAGGGAGTCTGCTGTCTGGTATTCTATGTCAGGCCTTGGTTAATTCCGACACACGGCGAGAACGTTGTGCAACGGCGAAGGAAGACTGAAAGTGCCACCGGGACACCCACCTAGCTTGGGCTAGGTGTCAAAATACTGGGGACGCCATTTTGGGAATTACTTAAAAGCATAGGGGGCAGAAATGCCCCTTCGCTTTGTTCAAAAAAGTTGTCTCACGTCCTTATTTACATAGAATTTTAAAACTGTTAAAATGTCTATAACCGATACCGCACTTATTCCGTATTATATGGACAGGTTGTCAAAGGCCATTGAAATGTGCAATGTATCAGGTTATTTTTACCGGAATATACTGTATAAGAATAACGCTGCAGGCATATTTGACTGCAAACAATATATATAAAGGACGAAAATATGGGCAAATTACTTGATGATGCCAGATTAATAGCAAGACGGGATCCTGCCGCTAAAAGTACCCTGGAGGTAATACTGCTTTACCCGGGCTTTCACGCGCTGGTTTATCATAAGGCAGCGCACTGGTTTTACAGGAAGAAAAGATTCTTCACAGCCAGATTTATATCGCAGTTTGCACGGCATTTTACAGGTATTGAAATCCATCCCGGTGCCAAAATAGGCAAAGGCCTGTTTATTGACCACGGCATGGGTGTTGTAATAGGTGAATCGGCGGAGATCGGTGACTATTGTACTATTTATCATGGAGTAACCCTCGGGGGAACAGGCAAGGATAAGGGCGCAAAACGTCATCCTACGGTTGGAAACAATGTGCTCATAGGTGCCGGAGCCAAAGTTCTCGGACCCTTTAAGATAGGGGACAATTCGACTATCGGTGCCAATACCTTTGTGGCCTTTGAAGTTGAGCCCTATTCAACCGTAGTTGGAGTTAAGGGTAGAACTGTTAAGAAAGGCAGTCAGAGAATTATCAGTCCTTCCGAATCGCTGGATCAGATACATATGCCAGACCCGATTTCACAGGAAATATGCAGACTGGAAAGCAGAATCCAGCATGTGGAACAGCAGTGCTGCAAAACCGGTGATGACGGTTTGCGTGCAAAGCTGAAAGCCAGGGAGGAAAAAGTAAAAGAAAACGATGACAAGAATGAAAAATAATCACGATAGATGAAATAAAATTATAAAATAACACATGCAGCAGAAATTTTATTACCGCGTGGGAAACACGGGGATGGAGGGCAAGGATGAAGGTTTACAATACACTGTCAAGAAAAAAGGAAGAGTTTAAGCCAATAAATGATAAAGAGGTCAGAATATATTCATGTGGTCCCACCGTATATAATTTTGCCCATATCGGCAATTTGAGAACCTATGTATTCATGGATATGCTCAGAAGGGTACTGGAATATAACGGCTATTCCCTCAAGCATGTGATGAATATCACGGACGTGGGCCACCTTGTGTCGGATGAGGATGACGGCGAAGATAAAATGCTGAAGGGGGCCCGTGAACAGAAAAAGACTCCCTGGGAAATTGCCGAGTACTATACCGATGTGTTTATGAAGGACATTAAGGCGCTCAATATTCAGGTTCCCGAAATCGTACCAAAAGCTACCGAACATATATCTGAAATGCTGGATTTTGTTAACGGCCTTGTAGACAAGGGTTTTGGCTATGAAACCAGCGACGGTATATATTTTGATATACAGAAATTCGAGGGCTATGGAAAACTGTCCAGAGCAAATCTCGAGGATCAGATAGCCGGAGCCAGAGTCGAAGTTAATGAAGAAAAACATCACCCGGCTGATTTTGCTCTCTGGAAGAAGGCTCCAAAGGAACATATCATGCAGTGGCCGAGTCCGTGGGGAATGGGATATCCGGGCTGGCATATTGAGTGCTCGGCAATGGGAAGAAAATATCTCGGTGATGTTTTTGATATTCACACCGGGGGAGTGGACCATATCCCTGTACACCATGAAAATGAAATAGCACAGTCGGAAGCTCTGCTGGGCGATTCTGCGGTCAACTACTCGATGCACGGTGAGTTCATGATGGTCAACAACGGAAAGATGTCCAAGAGCCTTGGCAATACCTATACCATTGATGACCTGAAAAAGAAGGGCTTTGACCCGCTGGCATTCAGATACATGTGCCTGAATGCACACTACAGAAACAAACTCAATTTTACCTGGGAGGTTATGCAGTCGGCTCAGGTATCTTATGACAGATTTGTTGAGGGGGCGCTGGCTCACAAGGATGGAACAGACAAGGTTGATTCTGCCGTAATAAATGAATTCCTCAGTGATTTTGAAGAAGCGGTAAACGACGATCTGAACATACCCAAAGCCCTGGGAATAGCCTGGAATGCCGTAAGACACGGCAAGAAATCACCACAGATCTTCGAGCTGCTGATTAAAATGAATAAAATATTCGGTTTTGATTTCGATAAAAAGAAGGCCGGGGAAAGCGGCCCGGAAATAAGTCCGGAGGTTCAGAAGCTGGTTGACGAAAGACAGCAGGCCAGAGCTGAAAAAAATTGGAAGCGTTCCGATGAAATCAGAGATGAGCTCAAGGCCATGGGTATTGTTGTGGAAGATACTGCAGCCGGACCAAAGGTTAAGTTTTTATAAAAGAATGCAATTGTATATAAAATGAAATAACTGCGGGACTTAAACAAACAGGTGCTGAATACACCGGATTTGTTTAAGTCCTTTTTTATTTTTATCATACCCTGAAACGTTTAGTATGGAGCCATTTGCCTATTGGAGCACAGCTGGAAGGAAAATATTGTTTATGTATGCTATTTCCATAAAAGTAAATGTAATGTATAATGTTAAATTATATTAACTTATAATATTACCCGTATTTTGGGCTTGGGGGGGTCAAACAGTGAATATTGCAATATGTGATTACATTCAGTTTGATAGGGATACTCTTTCCTCATACATCAGGAAGTATTGCTCCGAACAATCCCTGGATTGTCACATTGATGCATATGACAGCTGTGATGAGCTGCTGTCTGCATTTTCGGGCGATTTCTATCAAATGATATTCATAGATCTGTATCATTCGGGAGCTAGGGATATGGAAGGTGCGAAAAAAATCCGCGAAATGGATACTAATACCGTTCTTGTATTCATTACGGATATGGAAACACACTTTCAGGAAGGGTATAAGCTGGGAGTCAGAAATTATCTTGTAAAGCCTATGGAGGAGAGCAGTGTAAGATCCTCTATCAGGCGTTCCTTAAAATACATTCTTAACCGGAGTCTGGAGGTTTTGTCCGATAAGACCAATGTAAAAGTGCCTCAGCAGGACATCCGGTATATTGAAAACCTTAACGGTACCAGCATTATACACACGGAAAATTTTCTTATAAAATCGGGTTTGAGCCTGGATGAGCTTGAAAATCAGCTGGAAAACAGCAAATTTATGAGATGTCATCCCGGTTACCTTGTTAATGTTGATGCTGTATCCAAACTTAATGATAAAACCCTTGAAATAAAAAGCGGTGAGGAGATACCTGTTTTTTTGACCGACAGGGATAAAGTGCTGGAAAGATACTTCTCTGCTCATATAGTGGTCTGTAACACCTAAAAGTCATATATTGCCGGCGGTTAAATTCCCGCAGGATTTCGTTGTCGTCCTTGTCAATACATACAGTATTGCCTTCGTCCTCCGCCTTATCCTGCAAAAATTTTCCTCGCCAGCAATATACGTTTCAGATGTTGCAGACCACTAGTCTGTAACACCTAAAAGTCACATATTGCGGGCGGTTAAATTCCCGCAGGACAGACTACTGATCGTATAAACAATTGAGCTGCGGTTAAATGATTAAATCAATAGCATGAAGTTTATTTTCCTCATATTATGAGATATAAAAAAGCAAACGGGAAGGTGGATTTCATTGAACAAGCTTCAGGAGTTTTTAGCAATAGTCAATTCTAAAATCGGCGCAGGCTATGTCTACGGAGGACAGAGCGGAGAGCCGCTGACCAGGGAGGCACTGGCAAAACTGGTCAATACCTTCGGAAGATCAAATTACTATTATAGCAATTATTCTGCGGAAAAGTGGATAGGCTATCAATATTTCGACTGCTCCGGGCTGATCGTATATACACTGCGGAGAATGGGTCTGATACCCATGATTGCAGATTATTCGGCCCAGAGCATTTTTTCGGTCTTATGCAGTCCTGTAAGCAAAAGCCAGCTCAGACCGGGCGACATATGTTTCAGAAATACCGACACCAACGGAATAGTACATTGCGGAATCTATACGGGAAATGAAAGGGTAACCCATGCAAGGGGAACTTTTTATGGTGTTGTCAGCACCCAGCTGTTTGATTCCTTTAACACCTTCGGCAGGCTCAAATATTTCACGGGAGAATACAACGATACAAAAATAACCTTTGAGCAGTCGGTTAAGACTGTGCCTGCCGATACCAACATATATGACCTGCCTGATGAGGCCTCTGCAGTTGTCACAATGCTGAAGGCAGGCGGCACTGCTAATATTGAAGCCATTTTAAGCGGAAACTGGTATTTGGTGAGTTTAACCGGTAAAATGGGGTATATAAAACTTAAGACTCTTACAGATAATGATGAGCTTAAAAAGGCCCTGGAGTTCATAAGCCAGAAGTCGGGAATAGATAAGACCTACTGGTACAACCAGGCTATGAATACCAAGTGGCTGGACGTGTGCTTCATAAGGATAGCGGAGGGCTTTGGAGGCCTGAAAAAGTAACAGGCCTGTTTATTTGCCGCTTGAAGCGGGCTATGTTATACTAGTATTCTGCGGCAGTTAAATTCATATATTGAATATACCCTCTATTGACAATGTACAATGTTTTTGAGTGGTTAATTTGCCCTGCGGCTGCGTTGAAGCCGCTTGCAAGGCAACAAAGCCTTACTGCACGCCTTTGCCTTGCCGCACGCCAAATTATCTCGCTCAAAAATAGCCGGCGTGAGGCGTGTTATATTTTCAATAGAGGGTACGATTAATGATTATATTAGTGGGGGGAGAAACATATGATAAAGTTTATTTCATGGAATGTAAACGGCCTGAGGGCGTGTATGGATAAGAGTTTTTTAGATTTTTTCAAGCAAGCTGATGCCGATATATTCTGCCTGCAGGAAACCAAACTGCAGCAGGGTCAGATAGAGCTGGAGCTTGAGGGCTATCACCAGTTCTGGAATTATGCGGAGAAAAAAGGCTATTCCGGTACGGCTGTTTTTAGCAAAATTGAACCTGTGGCCTCCTCCTGCGGTATAGGCATTCAAGAGCATGATAATGAGGGGCGCGTAATTACTCTGGAGTTTGAGACCTTTTATCTTGTGAATGTGTATACTCCAAATTCAAAAAGAGAGCTTGAAAGACTTGACTACAGAATGAAATGGGAGGACGATTTCAGAGCGTATCTAAAGCAGCTGGAGCAAAAGAAGCCTGTTATCCTGTGCGGTGATCTCAATGTAGCCCACCAGGAGATCGACTTGAAAAATCCCAAATCAAACAGGAAAAATGCGGGTTTTACAGACCAGGAGAGAGAGAAGTTTTCCCAACTGATGGAAAATGGTTTTGTGGATACTTTCAGAACTATTTATCCCGACAGAACGGATGCGTATACCTGGTGGTCCTACATGTTCAAGGCCAGAGAAAAGAATGCCGGTTGGAGAATCGACTATTTCTGCGTTTCGGAGTGCCTGAAGGACCGGATAAACGATGCATATATCTTTTCGGAAACTCTGGGTTCGGATCACTGTCCGGTAGGCCTGGAGATACAAATATAACTTTAGGCTGCCTATTTTATATTGTTTAATTCATATGCTTTTTAATATGTCCGATTCGCATGTTTGATTTTCTTATTTGATTTAATATTTTTGCTTTTATTTTTTACCCAATTTAGACTGCTGAATTGGGGTTATTTTATTCACAACGCGGATAAGCCTATTTTAAACATATACACAGATTAGTCCACATTATCCACAGAAAACCTGTCCACATTATGAATAAATTGTGGAAAAACATGAGATTATCATTAATATACTGTGCTTTAACTTGAGTAATTTATGAATAGCTGTGGATAAACCGGTTTTAGTTACAATAACTTTTAACCGGTATCCAGATGATAAAATTTGTTTTAACTGAAATAACTTTAGTGTATAATAGCAGTAGTCATCAGGAACAATTTCCGGATTAACCGGCCGGGGTATTAATTGATCCTGGAAATCCGGAATTTGAAAAATCAGTTTGGAGATAATAATGTTTGAAGATATTATTGGCAATATACGCGAAGATTTTGATATTAAACCCATTGAAGTGATGAGTCTGCAGCCTCTTGTTCTGGCATATATCGGAGATGCAGTTTATGAAGCCTATGTCCGTACAATGCTTGTTGTAAATAAAAAAACAAATGTAAACATGCTTCATAAAATGTCGGTTAAGTACGTAAAGGCCAAGGCGCAGTCCGACATCGTAAAACGTATAATGGACAAGCTCACTGCCGAAGAACAGGATGTGGTCAGGAGGGGGCGCAATGCAAAATCTGCAACAGTGCCAAAACATGCCGAAGTGACTGACTACCGGTATTCCACAGGGTATGAAGCGCTTATCGGCTATTTGTATCTCACAAAACAAACCGGGAGATTGATGGATATATTGAGGATGTCGGTGGAAGATAGCAGTCAGGAGTAAGAAGTAAGTAATAAATATTAATAGTTAAGTAATAAGGAAATAACCCTACTTGACGCAAATGTCTTTTTATACTATATTATGTTGCTGCATGGCAGAGGAATGGAGATTATATGGCAGGAGAAAGAAGAGCAGGAAACAGCATGCGCGGTGATAAAAAAGGGTCATTCAATGACAGGAGAAGCCCTAAATTTGAATCGGATAAAAGGAGTTCCTCCGGAGATAGAAGGACATCAAAGCCGGATAAATTTGACAGCAATAGAAAAGGACCCCGTCAGGAGAAAAGATCGGGCGGGACTGCTCCCGAGAAGCGTATGCCAAGAGAGCCTAAATTGGATACAGGGGTTCAGGAGGAACAGCTGGGAGACAACGACAAGCTTGAAGGCAGAAATTCTGTTTTGGAGGCATTGAAAGCCAACAGGACCATAAATAAATTATTTGTAATAAAAGGTGAACGCGAAGGCTCAATCAGGCAGATTGTGGCTATGGCCAGAGAAAAAGGCATAATAGTGACCGAGGTGGAGAAAAGTGCCCTGGACAGTATGTCAAGCTCCAGATCACATCAGGGCGTTATTGCTTTTGTAGCGGTTAAGGAATATGTAGAGGTCGACGATATATTGCAGCTTGCACAGGAAAAAGGGCAGCCTCCGTTTATAATAATTCTGGATGAAATCGCTGATCCGCACAATTTCGGAGCAATTCTCAGAACAGCCAATGCGGTAGGTGCCCATGGTGTCATCATTCCCAAAAGAAGAGCCATAGGTTTGACCTCTGCGGTTTCAAAGGCATCAGCCGGTGCTGTGGAATATGTTCCGGTATCAAGAGTGACAAATATTGCCCAGACCATAGAATATCTGAAGAAAAACAATGTCTGGGTTGTGGGCACTGATGCCACAGGCGAAAAGGCGTTTTATGAAAGTGATCTGAAAGGCCCCGTTGCTCTTGTTGTAGGAAGTGAAGGAGAGGGAATGGGCAAGCTAATTCGTGAAAAGTGTGATTTTGTTGTGAATATTCCCATGCAGGGTGAAATAAGCTCATTAAATGCTTCAGTTGCAGCCGCAATTGTTATGTACGAGATATTGAAGCAAAGGGGAAGGTCATAGTTATCAGGGAAGGATTAAATAACATAAATATCACCTTAAGGATCAGGTTTTTATTATTTAGTCATTCCATGAATACTGACTGTAATGGGGTCAATGGAGTATCTGATTATAGATGGTTATAATGTTATAAATCAATGGACCGACCTTTTTGATTTAAAAAAAGATTCCCTGGAGGATTGCAGAGACAAGCTTCTTAATATGCTTTCCAACTATCAGGGCTACAAGGATATTGAAATAATAGTGGTTTTTGATGCTTATATGCAAAAAGGCGGCCCCAATAGAGTTCTGGATTTTGATAAGCTCAAGGTCGTGTATACAAAAGAAGGTGAAACGGCCGACAGTTTTATTGAAAGGTTTGTTTACCTGCACGGGAGATCCAACCTTGTAAAGGTTGTAACCTCCGATTTCCTGGAACAGATCATCACAATGTCTTCGGGCGGGATAAGGGTGTCTCCCAGAGAATTCAGGCTGGAAATTCAAAACGATTTGAAGGCTGCAGGTGAGAATGGGTACAAACACAAGCCTCCATTAAAAAATAATGAAATTATGTCAAAGGTGTCACCCGACATTTATGAAAAACTGGATAAGATCCGCAAGGGGAAGTAAAAGCTTGACATAACCGGGGTAGTCCCATATAATTTAATATGAGTGTCTATCTCTATTTTTACCATTCTTTAACTAGCCGAAAAGTGGGGGCAACTGCATTGAAAACTAACATGAGGGCTGAGGTCTATCATACGTATACCGGAATGATTGACGAGGATGTAATACAAGAGGCTAAGGCTGGTAGTGAAAACGCGCTGGAGTATCTTATCAACAAGTACAAGAGCTTTGTTCGGGCTAAGGCCAGAACATATTTTCTCATTGGAGCTGACCGCGAAGATATTATACAAGAAGGCATGATCGGATTGTTTAAGGCAATCAGAGACTATAAAGGGGACAAGCTGTCTTCCTTCAGAGCCTTTGCGGAGCTTTGCATAACACGCCAGATAATCACTGCCATCAAAACGGCTACAAGACAAAAGCACATTCCCCTGAATTCCTATGTTTCATTAAACAAGCCAATTTTTGATGAAGAATCCGACAGAACGCTGATGGATGTTATCAGCGAGGAAAATATCAGCGATCCTGAAGAGCTTGTTATAAACAGGGAAGAGTTTTTGGGCATTGAAAACAAGATGGGCGAAATATTGAGTTCTCTTGAGTGGGAGGTTTTGACTTCCTACCTGGAAGGCAAATCCTATCAGGAAATTGCCGAGGATCTGGACAGGCATGTAAAATCTATTGACAATGCGCTACAGCGAGTAAAACGTAAATTGGAGAAATATCTCGAAGAACAGAAAGCATAATCGTCAAAAACAGGCTTAAATGCTACTGGACGGAGTTGAGGCAAACATGCTATAATTCTCTAGTCCATTAGCCCTGCTACATAGAGTGCGGGTGTAGTTCAATGGCAGAACATCAGCTTCCCAAGCTGATTGCGTGGGTTCGATTCCCATCACCCGCTCCAGTAATAAAACCAAAGGCAAGGTTAACAATTTCCTGATCAAATGCATGAAAGTAGCTCAGGAATCGAACCCGAGAGGGCTCGAACGGCAGACAGGGTCTGTACAAAAGGGTCTGAACGACCGTTTTGTAGTGAGAGTAGGAGCCCGGCACCGTGAGTAAAACGAATGGTGGGCGACGTCACAAGCACGAGAAGCGTGCGTGATTCCCATCACCCGCTCCAAGAAATACTTAAAGGTTTTATAAGCAGGTTCCTAACGTAATATAAAATCTTTAGGAATCGAACCCGGAAGGGTTCCAACCGTGGACAAGCCTATACGGAAAGTTGACCGCACCACAAAAACTTAATAACTGCTCCCATAGCTCAGTTGGCAGAGCGCATCCATGGTAAGGATGAGGTCTCCAGTTCGAATCTGGATGGGAGCTCCAAAAAGAAATACCTCCGACGAAAGTCCGGAGGTATTTCTTTTTGTGTGCTCCTGGCTCGGGTGCAAATGCTGACCTCAATGCATAACGTGAAGCGCTCTGCCGTGCAGAGCCTGCGAAGCAAAAACCGAGCAATACAAGGAAAGCGCGATCCGAGGAAGGTCGCATATGAGATATGTGAGCACCGGAGGTGCGACAGCTGACACAGCAGCGAGAAGCTTAGCGGGCCTCAGAACATCCATGGGTAAGGAGGAGGTCAGGTTCGAATCTGGATGGGAGCTCCAAAAGAGAACTAGAAAGTGTTTGATTTGCAGACATTGTGAATCAAACATTTTAAATTTCAAGGTTCAAAGTAAACCACTTTTAAACCAATTGAGATTCAGATTTACATTTATGAGTAATTGGTATTCTTCTTTTTATTTAGGTATAGATATGTTTTACCGATACATGATATAATTATTTTCGGAGGGATGAACATGGATAAACTGGATTTAATACTTGAAAAGCTTGAAAAGATTGATGTTTTAGAAACTAAAATTGACAAGATGCAAAGTGATATTACAGCATTAAAATCAAATAATAAACTGATAAATAGTAAGCTTGATGGTTTGACTGAAATAGCTTATACTATCATGGAAAATCAAACGGAACACAAAATGAGAATTGAAAATTTAGAAAATAAAGCGGTTTGAATAACTGAAGCTACCTGAATTGGTAGCTTTATTTTTTTATTGTGTAGAAAACCACCAGCTATGCTGGTGGAGAAAAGGGCTTAAGCACAAGATGCACTCCTAAATGGGACTGAGGCTTGATAAGCAAGCTGAGCGCCGAGGAAGGTCGCATATGAGATATGTGAGTACCGGAGGAATGTAGGCTTTCTCCCATTTATCTCCCATATTTTACTTAAAATTAATTTTGTCTTTTACAATTAGAAAGATTCCTAGAAGAATTACAAAAATCGATATTAATACTGCAAATATCACGTTAGGTTCACTTAGATAAGAAAGAGGTGATTCTTTCCATGGAAATCCTGAATTTAACTCCATTAAATGAATGAATTTTAATCCATATAGTTCTATTGAAAGGAGTATTGCACCAAATATAACTGCTAAAATACCTAATTCACTTTTTTTCAATTATGTCACTTCTTTCAGAGTAAATTAGAAACATTACCATAATAATATAATGAAATGTAAATAATGTAAATAATTATATAAAATAACCAAACGCTAAAAATATTTTAAGGTAGAATCTCTTGGTCATCTATCCTTGATGAACCTAACCACCTAAACAAAGAATATTTAAAAAGAAGATACAAGTAGAGGGACTAAAGAGAAATTTTTTTATTTTGATAACCTGTGAATTGACCTTAACGCTTAGAAAAAATAAAACGGTTACTCTTATAAAATTACGGACATTGAAACTTTAAAAATACAGTAGTATCAGTTTTTGCATAGATTACATCAAATTTGCTCAATTCGTGGACGAGGATCAGGCCGACAGTTTGACTTTAGGATATCAAAAAGAAATACCTCGATAAAAGTTGAGAGGTATTTCTTTTTATGTTCTTCAGGCCTCTTATTTTTGATTTGCAATAATAAGTTGTCCGTACTTTTCTTCAATAACTATCTTTGAATTGGGCTTAAAACCGATTTTCTCCAGCCATTTACCCTGTAATCTGATTTGCGGTACGTCTGCATTACCTGATGTTATGCTGTACACAGTTAATTTTCTAACCTGTATCTTATAAACCTCCCATTGAATTATTTGATTAAAACTACAAACATTACATAGTTAACATTATAGCATAAGTTTCACTATTAGTGAAACTTTAATTGTGAGTAAATCAGATACAATCTATTTGAGGTGTTAAATAATGACAGGTAAGTATTCTGATAAATATAAAAAGATAGGGCAGAAAATTAAATACTATAGAAAACAGAACGGACTTACCCAACAGGGACTGGCCGATAAAATTTCTATCAGCCTGAGCTACCTTACCAAGATTGAAGCTCAGAACTGTGATAAGCCCTTTTCGTTGGAAGTGTTATTTGAAGTTAGTGATGCATTAAATATATCTGTAACCTGTTTATTGGAGGATATTTGAAAAGTTCCAATGCTGAAGTCGGATTAACTCAGGATAATTGAGTAGTCCGATGTGTATTATTATCCCTGGTCAAAATATAAGGTCAGAGTTTAACTCTGATCGTGATCGTATAACAACAGAAGGTATCGGTTTTCCGATACCTTCTGTTATTTTGAAAAAATCTACACCCCAAATCCAACGATAACCCAATATATTCTTGTGTTGAACTGTACACATTTCAGGTATGTACTTTGTGAGCAACCCATTTATAGAGGCCAGTATAGAAGCACTATTATAATTTTTCACATATATTTCAATTGTTTTAGTCTTGAGGCACTCCCTCTTTCACCCGGTTTTATTATACCATCTGCCAGTTGCCCATCAAACCGGTGTAAAGACAAAACTCATTGACTTCTTTTTTCCTTAAATTTCAAATAAATAGTTAAAATCGTGAGTTTATTTAAACATAAATAGCTCGAAACTTTTAACATTTGAAGTAAATGTTAAATTGAAAAGTTTAAAATATATATGCTCTGGTGCTAAAGTTAATTCAGCAAATACAACATGGTATGCAAAACATTTTAGTGTCAGGGGGAATATTTGTTAATGTCTAAAGTACTTTATGGAATAAACCGGTCAAAAAAAATAAAATCTAAAGATGGATTATTATATGAAATAAAAAAGAATAAATCCATATATACAATGATTTTACCGGGAATACTCTTTTTCTTAATTTTCGCGTATGTTCCTATGGTGGGTGTAATTACTGCTTTTAAAGATTATGATATCAAAAAGGGAATATTCGGCAGCAGTTGGAATGGTTTTGATAATTTTAAATTCTTCTTTTCTTCGGGGGATGCTTTTAAGATTACATTTAATACGTTTTATTTAAATCTATTATTCTTAGTATTCAGTACAGTTATTTCAGTAGCGTTGGCAATATTTTTAAACGGGCTTACGGCAAACAGCTTTAAGAGAATATCCCAATCGGTGATGTTTTTGCCGTATTTCGTATCGTGGGCTATTGTGGGAATAATTACTCAAGGTTTTTTTGCAAGCGATAACGGGGCAATAAACAGCCTGCTGAAGACGTTAAATGTTGAGCCGGTAAGCTGGAACAGCTCTCCGGGTCTATGGCCCTTTATACTGGTGGTTTTCTATATCTGGAAGTGGTGCGGGTATAACCTTGTTATTTACCTGGCGACTATTACAGGGTTTGACACCGAATGCTATGAAGCTGCATCCATCGATGGTGCCAGTAAATTTCAACAGATAAGATATATTACAATTCCGCTTCTGATGCCGACAATTCTGGTTCTGGCACTGCTCCAGATAGGTAAAATCTTTTATGGGGATTTTGGAATGTTTTATTCAATAATCGGTGACAACGGTATGTTATATGCAACCACCGATGTTATTGATACATATGTTTACAGAGCGCTCAGGCAGATGTCCGATTTCGGAATGGCTTCGGCAATCGGCTTATACCAGTCGGTAATGTGCTTTATAATGGTATTTGGCTCCAACCTGCTGGTTAGAAAATATCAGAGTGACGGAGCGCTGTTTTAACGTATGGAAATTTATATCACCTAAACATAGTTGTAAGTATTAAAAAGATGGAGGAAAGATAATGGTACGTTCAAAAATAAACAATAATAAAAGCAACCTTATATATAACCTCGTAGCCTGTATATCAATTATTTTATTTTCTCTGTTCTGCCTTTTACCCTTTTGGTTAATGGTAGCGGGGGCTTTTACCAATGAAACCTCAATAATTCAAAACGGATACCAGCTGTTTCCAAAAGAGTTTTCATTACAGGCATTTGAGACGATTTTTGCAGGAAGCAGGGTCTTTAGTGCATATAAAATCACTATTGCAGTTACAATATTAGGAACATGTTCTGCAATGCTTATAACATCAATGATGGCTTATGGACTTTCTCTCAGAACAATTAAGTACAGAAACCAGATATCATTTTATGTAGTGTTTACCATGCTGTTTTCCGGTGGATTGGTACCCTGGTATATTTTAATTACCCAGTATCTGAAAATCCAGGATACAATTTGGGTTTTGTTTGTACCATACCTTATAAACCCATGGTACATGCTGTTGTTAAAAAAGTTTTTCAGCACAATCCCGGAATCCTTGATAGAATCTGCCAAGATTGATGGAGCAAAGGATTTTTACATATTTGTAAAAATCGCACTTCCTCTGTCTCTGCCTGCACTGGCTACAATTGGCCTGTTTTACAGTTTGTTTTTCTGGAATGACTGGTGGCTTGGTCTGCTTTTTATAAATGACAGGCATCTTCAGCCATTGCAGTTGCTTCTAAGAGCGTTGGTATCGAATCTTTCCTCGGAGGTCCAGGCACTTAATCCCAACGCTAAACAAGGTATAATACCTCCGGCATATTCTGTACGAATGGCAACAAGCCTGGTTACAATCGGCCCTATTGTGTTGTTTTATCCATTTGTCCAGAAATATTTTGTAAAAGGTTTGACTGTGGGAGCAGTTAAAGGTTAGTGGCCTGCAACCTGTGAATTTAGGTGTTACAGACTATTAGATGGCTATTGCCGGAAATCCGGTTAGCATATAAAAAAAGTTAAGGGGGAATTTTTTAAATGATCAAAAAGTTAATTTGTCTGGTGGTTTCAGCTGGTATGTTGGCATCAGTGTTTACTGCCTGCGGTTCTGGTTCAAATTCAGGCACATCAACATCAACAACTTCTGCAACCGGTACTTCAGCAGTTAGTTCAGGCGAAACAACAGGTTCCGGCACTTTGACACCGTATTCGCTTTCAGCTTTGCTGCCCGGAGATACTCCTCTTCAATTGGATGAAGTATTAGCTGAAACCAATAAAAAGCTGGAAGAGGCACTTAATGTAACGTTAAGCATTACCTTTGCATCCTGGACCGATTTTCCCAACAAATCACAGGTTATGGTTGCAGCCGGAGATCAGACCGATCTGATTTTTGATGCACCGTGGATGCATTTGTCACAGATGATTTCAAAGGGAGCATATCTGGATTTGGAACCATTGTTAAACAAATCAGCTCCGGATTTAATAAAGGCATTTCCAAAACAGATGATTGACGCCAACCGTCAAAACGGCAAGATAATGGGTATTCCTTTGGGTGATGTATTATCCAGCCAGCATGGTATCTGGATCCGTGGGGATCTTAGAGAAAAATATGGGATGGCCCCAATTGAAACTATTGAACAATATGAACAGTATTTAACAAAGGTAAAAGAAAATGAAAAGAACATGATTCCTTTGACCTGGCTGGGCAACTACTGTATCGGCAGCAATGGCTTTTACGATGCGGGTTATGATGTTACATTGTTCGGCGGAAATAACGCTGAAGTAGATATATTCGCAACAGGCGACAAGGTTGAAGATATAGTACCTATATATGAAAATCCGCATGTTCTGGATTGGATAAAGCTGGCGAGAAAATGGTATAAATCCGGATTGATAGAAAAGGATCAAATGACTCAAAAGGATGAGGCGGGAGCATTTAAGTCCGGCAAGGTAGCATCCATAAAAGGAGATTATATTGTCGGTACCATATCAAATCAATTAGGTGCAATAATACCAGGTGCAAAAGTTGAGTTTGTAAATTTTGAAGGAAAAGATACCAAACATGTAACAAATTTTGCACAATGGAACTTCATTTGTATAAATGCCAATTCAAATGATCCCGACAGGGCAGTTAAATTCTTAAACTGGATGTACCAGGATCAGGCAAATTACGATATATTGAGATATGGAATCAAGGATACAAACTGGGTGGATACAGGTGATAAGACATATGATCTGCCAAAGGGAATAGATGCATCAAAAAATTATAACTTCCCCGGCTACGATCTCATGTGGAATCCAAACTTTGAAAGAACTTTGGCCACTTCCTCTGATGATGATAAGTTCTATTATAAAAAGCTCAGAGATCCAAATCAGCTTATTGCTTCACAACTGATGGGCTTTACTCCCAATCTTGATCCTATTAAAAATGAAATTGCAAAGGTATCTGCTATTTGGCCTGCAACAATGCTGCCCATTTTAAATGGCTCCCTGGATATTTCCGAACTGCCGAAGGTTCAGAAGAAACTGGAGGATGCAGGATATCTGAAAATTGTAGCTGAAGCTAAAAAACAGGTTGAAGAATTTCAGGCTTCCAAGAAATAAAAATTCCAATATGTAAACACAAACTCCAAAAGTAGGTTCATTACCCTGGACTTACTTTTGGAGTTTGTGTGCTGCAATTGAAAAAACATCTGGCATTGTTAACATAATCTTGCTATGATAAAAAAGTCAACTACTATTGCTGAGAGCCGATAGTTTCAACCGTAATTGACTTTATGAGATTAACTCTAATAATGTAGAATAGGGTGATTTATGTTGAAAGCGTTTAAAATGAGGAGTTCATTTACCAAATTGTTTTATTCTTTGATTATTCTGTTATCTATAATACTGTTAACCTGTTCTATGGTATTTTATGATAACTATGAAAAACAAACCATACGGCAGGCAAGTGACTCATCAAAGCAAATCCTTACTCAAACTGCATTAGCTGTAGATTTTGTCTGGGACCTGTCCAGTATCCATCTTTATGACCTGTACGGAGACGGGGATGTATATAATTGTATTTACAGCAGAAATGTTTCTCCCACTGAAGCAATAAATGCAAGCTTAAAAATAACAAAAGCCATATCTAACAGCAGGTTTTTAGAATCAGTTTATTTGTACAACGGAAGTATGCAGAAGGTTTTTTCTACAAAGGGAAGTACCTCTTCCGCAGGAGAATTTTATGATAAGGATATATTAAAGCTTCTGAACAATGAGGCTGAAATGAAAACACTTCATTTTATTCCCCGGAAAGTAAATTATATTATAAACGGTGTTGAAATTAACGATAACCTGCTTACCTTGATTTCAAGCGAAGCACCGGATAATAACGGAAATCTTGAGGGTGCTTTGATTATAAATGTCAAGGAAGGATATATCAGGAATATTCTGAAATCACTTATACCCTTTTCGGATGATGTCACCATGCTGATAGATGAAAAGGGAAGGGTTATTTCCGATTATGATCCGGAGGTGTTCCTTAGAGACTTGTCTTCAGAGGAATATATAAAAACCATAGTTGCATCAAAAGATAATTCAGGACAGTTTACAGGGGAGGTAAACGGTGAAAAATCACTTGTAACCTTTATTTCGTCAAATAAATTGAAATGGAAAATAATACAGGTTACCCCATATGGAAAATTAGTTGCAAAGGCTTATAACATGCGCAATCTGATTATAATTTTTTGCATAATTCTATTCTTTATAGGAGTTATAATATCATATTTCATATCCAGAAAATTTTATTTGCCTATTCGCAGACTTGTTAACAAGGCAAATGATATTTCTACGGGCACCATTATAACTAAAGGTTCTAAAAAGCATGAATTAGAGTATATTTCGGATATTATACTAAATATGAAAGACGAGTTGTTAAAAGCAAAGTATCAATCCATGGATGATCTGAGGTTAATCCGGAATGAGCTGCTCAAGGAGCTTCTGCTTAACGGGCATATTCACCGGGCAGATCTTGAAGACCGGTTTAATACTATGGAATTTGATTTTCAAAATGTTGTTGTTTATATTTTAAAGATTGATAGCTACTTTAATGAAGTAATATTAAATTATTCAGCAGAAGATTTATCTCTTTACAGATTTGCTGTAGCCAATATTGCACAGGAATTGACGGAAAAGGTTTATACAAACGAAACTGTAGATATGGGTGAAGATACCATCGCCGTAATTGTAAAAACCAACGGAGAAGCGGAGAGTACAATTGAAGCTGATTTGAAAATGGTCATAAGGCAGATTCAGGATGCAGTACAGAAATATTTGAATTTTTCTTTAAGCTGCAGTATCGGCCAATTACAGAAGAATATAAAAAATATTAATAAATCATATAATATTGCTAATTTAAATTCAAACTACAGGTTGATATATGGCAAAAGGTCTGTAATAACACAGGAAATGCTGAACCTGACGGATAGTTCCAAATATCATTACTCTGAAGATATTTTCATGCCTGTACTGAATAATTTGAAGCTGCGAAAATATAATCTTGTGGAGAAACAGGTCGATAAGTTTTTTGGCAGGCTGATTCTGATGGAATATGACGATATTATGGTTACGCTTTCCCAGATCATACATGATTCTATTGCTACAATTAATCTGATGAATCAATACAATAATTCCGGGAATCTATATTCATTCAAGGTCTTGAGAGATCAAATGGAGAAATTTGATACCCTGGAGGAAATTAAAGAATGGCTGCTTTGTATATACAGGAAGGAAATAGAATACATAGAGGACAATCCTAAAGATACAAAAAAAGAATATATTAATATGGTTTTCAATATAATTCAAAGCGAATATAATGACCCCGCATTAAATATTGAAAGCATTGCCGAGCGGGTAGGCTTGTCGGTTAATTATTTAAGGGCTGTTTTCAAAGAAACCTCGGGAATATCCTTGACAGATTACATAAGCAGATACAGGTATGAAAAGGCTTTGGAGCTGCTTGTGAATTCCAGTCTGACAATTGCAGCCATAAGTGAAATGATTGGAATGAATTCGGAGAATCATTTCTATACTTTCTTTAAAAAATTTAACGGCCTTACACCTACACAATTCAGAAAGAAAGAGCAGAATTAATACTAAACGGATTTTAAGAGAAATATTTAAAAAAATTGTATAGCTTTAAAATATGAAGTAATAAAATAAATAGAATATTGAGGAATATTTAAATTCAACAGTGTAATTTAGCCGGTCGTATTAATAAAATTAGAATAAATTTATTTATTCTATTTTTTTTTTGGAGGGCACGATGGTACAAAGATATATACATAATCCAATAATCAGACCGCAGGATGTCAAACCCTCAAGGCCGGATTTTGAAGTTATATGCGTATTTAATGCAGGAGTCGCCAGATTGGGCGATGAAGTGATTTTATTGTTAAGGATAGCAGAAAGGCCCATCAATCATAATACTGCTGTTCATATTGCTCCTATTTATGACGTTGAGAAAGCCGTAATTATTAAAAAGAGCTTTTCTGCAGATGAACCCGGCTGTGATTTCTCGGATTCACGATGGATCAGGACTCCTTCAGATAATTATATTACCTCTATTTCTCACTTAAGAGTAGCACGCAGCAAGGATGGAATTCATTTCAAAATTGAAGAGAAGCCGGCCATTTCACCTAAAAACATATATGAAATCTATGGTATCGAGGATCCCAGAATAACCTTGATTGACAATACATTTTATATCAGCTACAGTGCCATATCTGCTTTAGGCATAACTTCCTGTCTTGCGTCCACAAAGGACTTTATTGAGTTTCAGCGGCACGGTGTTATATTTCATCCTGATAATAAGGATGTTGAGATTTTCCCTGAAAAGATAAATGGCAGGTATTATGCCCTGCATAGACCATCCATATCACATTTTGGCAAGCTGGATATCTGGATAGCCGAGTCTCCTGATTTGATTTCCTGGGGGAACCACAGATATCTGGCAGGCGCACGGGAGGGTTACTGGGATAATGGAAGAGTCGGAGGAAGTGCTGTTCCCTTCAGGGTAAAGGAAGGCTGGCTTGAGATATATCACGGAGCTACCAGGGATGATAAGTATTGTCTGGGAGCTATGCTTCTGGATGCGGACAAGCCATGGACAGTAATTGCAAGAAGCGAGATGCCTATTATGGAACCGGTGGAAGACTACGAAGTAAATGGATTTTTTGGAAACGTAATATTCAGCTGCGGTGTGTTATATGAAAATGCTGTTGTAAAAGTATACTATGGGGCAGCTGATACTCATATGTGTTATGCCGAGATCCCCATTGAGGATGTTATGAGTTCATTAGGAGTGAAGTAAGGACTTACACCTATTGAGGCAAGGTATCCTGAAGGACACCCCGGATATCTATAAGCTCGATATATTAGGCCTTAAAGCCTTAATATATGCAGAATTTCCAAATTTAATTTTGCAGCAAATACTAATAATAAGGGGGAACAATATGTCACAGATACGAAAAAGACAGAAGAGCCTGGCAAACCAATTGAAAAAAATGACAGCTGTGTTATTGGTTTTAGCACTGATACTCACCACATTTTCAACACTGTCCGTATGGCCGGTATATGCATCAGGCATGACGGACAGTGAAAGTGCTCAAATTGTCAAAGATAGGATCAAAGCAACATTTTTAGCGAGTGATTCTTACCGGGTAGTCAGTGGTTCTGACATTTTCGGGTATATATCAAAGTCAATGGAGTATGCAAATTCCATTCAGCCAGATGGCAGTTGGTCTGATGTAAATTATGCTGACCGTACCAATAGTGCAAATGGCACCTTGTGGAGTCCATATCTTGCTTTATACCGTATAACGGCAATGGCAATGGGATATAATCAGGAAGGAAATGAAGCATATCAAAATCCTGTAATAAAGGACGCGATTGAAAGAGCATTGACTTATTGGGACAGTGTTAAGCCTTCATCCACAAACTGGTGGGAAAATGAAATCGGACAAGCCATGTGTCTGGGTGTGACGGGTATTTTTATGGAAGGCATCATAAGCAAACAGGCGTTGGATGTGTGCATTAACTACAATCAGGGACGTCTGGATACAGTAGGTGCAAACGGTGTTTGGCGAACACAGGATTACTTATACAAGAAGCTGGTACAGAATGATTATCCGGAGATTACAAAAGGAATTGCAACCCTGGGAGAAACTCTGGCAGTTGATCAAAAAGGAACCTCCAGTGAAGCGGTTCAGGCAGATTCAAGCTTCTACTGTCATGGCGCCAAGTTGTACAGTGAGGGCTATGGAATGGCCCAGTTTAATATGGTTGCCACATGGGTCGGATATACAAGCGGAACTAATTTTGCTTTTACCGAAGAAGCCTAAACGGGACTGGAATTTTACATACTCGACGGTACCAGATGGATGATCCGGGGAGAGTTTGGTTTCCTGAACCTTGGATATCGAAGGTACAATACTATTGAAGGCGTCGGCAGCTATGCAGCCGATATTCTGCCCGGGATGATGATAATGGCACAATATGATACCGACCCGGAGCGCAGAGCGGAATACCAGCAGTTGGTTGATAACATAAGGGGTAATTCGGCAACAAATGGATTGGTAGGGAACAAACATTTCTGGCGGTCTGATTATACCTCTCAAATGCGCGATAATTACGGAATTATGACTAAAATGAGCTCAAGCCGTATTAATGGCGGTGAATACCGGTCCTCTTTCCGGTCGTCGGTAGGAAATGAAATTTATTGGAATGCGGCAGGCACAACAGCAATTTTTGTTAACGGACGTGAGTACACTGATCTGGTTCCGGCTTTTAACTGGTCGCATTATCCGGGTACGACAGCTCCTAATGAAAAGATGCCATACACGCTGGAATGCAAATTTAATGCAAATTCAAGCTTTGTAGGCGGAGTATCCGACGGCATGTATGGTGCATCGGTGTTTACCCAGGATATGGATAATACTGTTGCACGCAAGGGATATTTTTACTTTGATGACGAGATGGTGGCTTTAGGTGCAGGAATATCGTCAACCCGCCCCGTAGAGGTTCATACCACCATTAACCAGGCAATTGCAAAGAACAATGCATCGATTGATGGAGTCCCGCTGCCAAAGGGGACAGCACCTGTAACATATACAAATCCCAAATGGGCTTACAATGATCAGATAGGTTATGTGTTCCCGGCCGACTCCAATGTCAGTGCCTCAAATATGGACCAGACATCAAGCTGGCTGAACCAGCCGTCTCAAACAAAGCAGGCATTCACACTTTATTTCAACCATGGTAGTAACCCGGCGAATGCTTCCTACCAGTATATTGTTGTTCCGGGAAAGGAATCGGCTGAAGTTGAAGCATATTCTCAGAATATACCGGTTGAGGTTTTGTCAAATACAACAGAATTGCAGGCGGTAAGAAATGAAGGCTTAAAGCAGACACAATTAATCTTTTACACAGCAGGAAGTTTTGAATACCGCACCGGTGCTACCATAACAGTGAATCAGCCCTGTCTGGCAATTATTGACGAGAGTTCCGGAACACCGAAGGTGACCGTATCAAATCCCGATACACCGGGCTTGATAGTTGACGTAAAAATTACTGAGTCTGATAAGGACACATTATATGGCAGGTATAATCTTGGAAGCGGAATTTATATGGGACAATCGCTTACCCAGACTTTAACCGACGTTCCCCTTTCTGCCAGCAATATAGGGGCAAGTTCATTTTTACCCGGATATGCTCCTCTGAATGCAATAGATGATTCCATGGATACTTCCTGGCGCTCCGAGCCTGATGAAAGCCAGTATATTGTCTATAATATCGATACTCCCAATACTCTTGTCAATAAAATCACTATTGACTGGGGTGCCAATTATGCAAAGGAATATATAGTCCAATATTCCACAGATAATGTCAATTGGACCGACGGGTATTTGCAGTGGCATGGAAGCGGCGGGAAGGAAGTAATTGATCTGCCGTATGTTCAGGCAAAGCATATCCGCATATTAATGCTTTCAAGCAATAAAAAGAATGGGTATGAGATTAAAGAGCTGAGTATAAATTATGCTGCAAATCTGGCAGTATTAAAACCGTCGTCAAGCAGCGGAAACGATACCAACAGCATGGCGAGTTATGCCAATGACGGGAATGACGCTACAAGATGGTCAGGACCAACAACGGCTGCCAATGCGTGGTGGCAGGTCAATTTGGGAGCAAAGTCAAAAGTAAAAACGATCAGGATATCCTGGGAGAGCTCTTATTCAACCAGTTTTAAAATTCAGACGTCAGATGACGGGGGTACCTGGACCGACGTAAATACTTTTACTAATGACAAGCCGGGGGTTCAAATCCTTAACTTCCCTGAAGGAAGCATTAATGCCAAATACATCAGGCTTCAAAGCATCACTAAGGTTAGCACCTACGGAATATCGATGTATGAATTTGAAGTATTTGGAGAAGCTGATGTACCTGCTCCGCTGCCCAATTATGGAGGAAGGCAGAACTTAGCCTACGGTAAAACAGTTACTATGGATTCAAGCTGGAACGGCAGTGCTAGTGTTGAGACTCCATATACATCTACGGTGCCGACAGACGGGAATATGGGAACCAGGACCAGCACGGGAAGAGGTACTGCGAATGTTACAGAACGTTCCTTTTATGTGGACTTGGGGCAACCTTTATCAATTAATGAAATAAAGCTTTTCTGGGAGTCAAATACCGATAAGGTATATTTAGAATATTCTAATGATCCGGCGGGTCCATGGACACTTATACCTGAAATTAATATTGTGAGAAGTACTTTAAGTTCAAATCCTAAAGTAGTTCAAGATGATGCGAAATTCAAACCGCTTACCGCTCGTTACATACGGGCTAGAGGCGTAATGAACACAAAATACGGATTAGCTGTTTGGGAGTTTGAGGTCTACGGGGATTACTCATATAAGCTGGACAAGCATGCGGTAACCTTGAATAAGGGAGATACCCTTGATTTGAAGGCTCTCATAGCTCCATATTCTGAAACTGACAGTGCAGATTTTAAATCATATAATACAGATGCGGTAACTGTAGGAGCTCCGGTAGTCAGCGGGGATTCCGTCGCAGGAGGACAGGGGACGTACACTGCCGGACTGAAGGCTCTTTCAGGTGGTACTTCGGTTATTATAGTCCGCCATTCGGCCGGTGCTGAATATGATTTGTGCACGGTAAAAGTCAACACATATAAAAATGATCTGCAGGCACTTTACGATATAGCTTCACAATTTGACCAAAATGACTATATATCTTCATCCTGGACTGATTCGGATATAGACACCGTTTTAATAAACGCCAATGCTTTACTGAGTGACAGTAATGCAACACAACGGCAGGTTGATGCTGAAATACAAAATCTCCAAACGGCAATGAATAGATTGGAGAAAAAAGCAGATAAAGCTTCTCTGATAACGGTTATATCGCAGATAAAAGCGTTAAAACAGACGGATTATACACCCGAAAGCTGGGAAAAGGCTAATTTGGAAAAGTTACTTGCTGATGCCAATTTAGTTTACTTTAATGATTATGCCACACAGCAGGAAATAGATTTTGCTGTAAATGCAATAATTGCAGCCATGAATGGGCTGGTTAAGGTAACGAACCCTGGAGAACCGGGTATTATAACCCTGGATAGTACATCCAAATCAGTATACAGGGGTCAGGAATTTACAATTACTGCAACCATAACCTCACCTGGGGCTATTGACAGTATAGTGCTGTTCAGCTCGAACAGTGATGCTGTTATAGTAGGAGAAACCGAGACCAGCACTCCCGGTGGAATAACTGTAGTGCATCTGAATGCTGCAAAGGTAGGTAATGCTATTATTACTGCCACCACAACGGACGGAGGAATTGCAAGGTGTGCTGTAAATGTGCTCCCGGCCGGTGTAGTATTCGATACTGGTGCAAAGACACTTTATCCCGGTGATAGCTTTACCCTGACCGCAACTGTTGTTCCGGAGAATGCGGTAGATAAGAAAGTAAGTTTCAGAGTAGGAAACAGCATAGTGTCATTGGGTACGCCTTCATATGATGCGGAAAATGGAAAAACAACCGTACAGGTTACCGCAATACGTACGGGAACTACAACTATTACAGCGACAACAGCAGATGGCGGTACGGCACAATGTGAAATTACGGTACAACCGTATATTGACAGAGACAGCGGCGGCGGTAATGGCGGCGGCAGCGGAGGCAGCAGTACCAATACAACTCCACCCCCTGCTGCGCCAAAAAATACAATCTCTGATGCAACTGCGTCAGGTCACGGCTCTGTTACAAGTACAATTGCAGCAGCAGCAAAAACTGATAAGGATGGAAAGGCCACAGCCGCAGTTACAGAAAAAGAAGTTACCGAAGCAATAAACAAGGTAATTGAAGCAGCGGCAAAAATGGATAAAGGTACGGCAGCAAATGTAGAAATAAAGGTATCTGCTCCTTCCGATGCAAAAGCTGTGGAGGTCACTTTGCCAAAAGCAGCAGTTGATAAGGTTGTCAGCAACAAGATAGCTGCGATGACTGTTTCAACACCTATTGCAGTCATGTCCTTTGATAAGGAATCTGTTAAAACAGTTTCCCAGACAGCAACAGGAGATGTAAAATTTACAGCCTCCAGGGTTGACAGCACAACTTTGTCCGATGAGGTAAAACGGACTGCAGGCGGCAGGCCGGTGGTCGATTTAAGTGTTACCAGCGGCGGCAAAACAATATCGGAGTTTGCAGGAAATGTAACAGTGTCTATTCCATATATTCCAAAAGCGGGAGAGAATACCGAGGCTATTGTCATATACTGCATAAATTCACAGGGAGGCCTGGAACTTGTAAGCAACTGCGTGTATAACAAAGAAACAGAAATGATAAGCTTTAAGACAAACAATTTATTGGAATATGCAGTGGGCTACAATAAGGTCGGCTTTAAGGATGTAGCAGACGGGGCATGGTATGCCAAAGCGGTTGATTTTATAGCTGCAAGAGGCATTACAACAGGTACCGGCAACGGCAATTTCAGTCCCGGAGGAAAGCTGAGCAGAGGGGAATTCCTCACAATGGTAATGAAGGCATATGAGATAAAAGCGGATGAAAAAACGGCGGATAACTTTACAGATGCTGGGAATAAATTCTATACGGGTTACCTGGCAGCTGCAAAAAGACTTGGTATTTCCGAAGGAGTCGGAAACAACAGGTTTGCACCCGAAAAAGAAATTACCAGAGAGGAAATGTTTGCACTTCTGTATAACATATTGAAGCTGATAGATGAAGTTCCTGCTGGAAATTCAGGAACGGGTCTGAATGAGTTCAGTGATACAAATGAGATTGCTGCATGGGCGAAGCCTGCCATGTCAATATTTGCAGAAAACGGAATAATAGGCGGAAATCTTGGCAAAGTCTCGCCGAAGGATACAACCAACAGAGCGCAAATGGCTCAGGTATTGTATAACCTGATTAAAAATCAAATGCAGTAAAATAAAACTAATAGCATAAAAGTTAATTAAAAACTGTAAGCAGTTGTTTAAATTCAAAACAACTGCTTACAGTTTTTTTGGAGATTTATTACCATTCGGCAATTGAGCCGTCACGGTGACGCCAGACAGGGTTTTTCCACGAATGAGGCTGCTCATTTTCCGCCAGTACGAGTTCCTTATTTACTGAAACTCCGATACCGGGCAGCTTGGGCAGCTGTATAAAGCCATCGCTGAAAGCAAAATCCTCTGTGTTTTTTACATAATCCAGCACGCTTTGTCCTACGTTGTAATGTATTCCGATACTCTGCTCCTGAATAACCGCATTGTAACAGCCCGCATCCACCTGCAGGCAGGAAGCCAGTGCGATAGGTCCCAGCGGGCAGTGCGGCGCCAGAGCGACGTCATATGCCTCAGCCATGGAGGCGATCTTCCGCACTTCGGTAATGCCGCCGGCGTGGGAAAGGTCCGGTTGGATAATATCAACGCCGCCTATTTGCAGCAGACGTTTGAAGTCATAGCGGCTGTAAAGGCGCTCTCCGGTGGCAATGGGGATATTACAGCAAGCGGCAATTTCCGGAAACAGCTCCATTTGTTCACACAGAACCGGTTCCTCAATAAACATGGGGTCGAATTCTTCCAATTTCTTAGCCAGAACTTTAGCCATGGGCTTATGGACACGGCCATGGAAATCTATAGCTATGCCGAAGTACTTTCCGCAGCTTTCCCGTATTGCCGCCACCCGTTCCAGAACAGCATCAATTTTATCATAGCTGTCAATGTACTGCAGTTCTTCGGTTGCGTTCATTTTGACTGCGGTGAAACCTGCGTCCAGCTTTTCTCTGGCTGCAATTCCCACATCTGATGGGCGGTCACCGCCAATCCAGGAATAAACTCTCACTTTTTCGCGGCAGGCACCGCCGTTCAATTCATAGACGGGAACCCCAAAGTGCTTGCCCTTAATATCCCAGAGTGCCTGGTCAATTCCCGCAATGGCACTCATCATCACACCGCCGCCGCGATAAAAGCCGGCCCGGTAGAGCGTTGTCCAAATATCTTCAATATGAGTGGGGTCGCGGCCGATAAGATACTCGGACATTTCCTCCACACAAGCCTTTACGGCACCCGTATGGCCTTCGAGGACAGGTTCCCCCCATCCGGTCAGACCTTCATCAGTGGTAAGCTCGACAAAGCACCATCTTGGCCGAACCAGATAAGTGTGCACCGATTTCAGTTTCATGTTCTTCCTCCTTATAATTTCTTCAATTATTCATAGAATTTTGCTTAATCTAAACAAAACTGTACCGAAAGATATTGTATTACTATGTAATTAAGATATTCTTTTTAACATATCATTTTGTTTTATACTCCTGTCCGGGAAACGCTGGGATGCTGTTGACAAGGTTGATAATATGCGTTGTCGCGGCTGCCCAATCCTTCCGCTCCATTACTTCTTTCGGCACCAGGTTGCTTCCGATACCGACGCCGATAAAGCCGCTGCCAAGAAAGCTTGCGATATTGTCGGCTTTTACGCCGCCCACAGCCACATAGTCTGTGGTGTCAAAGGGGCCTTTCAGGCTTTTGATATAACCGGCAGGCAGGTCGCCCGCGGGGAATAGCTTCAAAACATGGAAGCCGTGATTGACGCAGAGCTCCACATCCGACGGCGTCATCACACCGGGCATAAAGCGGATATGGTTTTGGCCACAGAAGCGCAAAACCTCGGGATTGCTACCGGGAGACAGCAAAAAGGAGGCTCCTGCCGACAGGGCGTCATGGCATAGGCGCAAATCCGTAGCTGTTCCCGCTCCTATGGTAATTTGTCCGCCGAATTCCCGTTTCATCAGGCGGATCTGCTCCAGCGCGTGGGGCGTATTGAGCGCCACCTCAAAGGCAGTGATGCCTCCTGCCAAAACAGCCTGCGTATAGGGGATGGTAATTTCCAGCGGAACATTGCGGTAAATAACTATTATAGGTGACTTTTTAAGGATTGAATACATGGATATCCTCCTTTAACGAAAAATATTTTGTTTTTTCTGTAACAGCTGCTCCAAATGTTTGCGAGATGGATAGCCCTCAATATCACCGTTGGTTTCGGTAGCCAGGGCGCCGACTATATTGCCTGTTTTGCCGCACTGTTCAATATCCATTCCCTCTAAAAGTCCGAACAGGAAACCGGCATTGTACCCATCTCCTGCGCCCACGGGATCAATGCATTTACAGGGATGGGGAGGGATGTGCAGATAGTCTGTGGAAGTTCCCACGTAGGAGCCGTTGGCGCCGTCCTTCAGTGCCAGATGTGTAATGTTTCCGAAATTAAACACAGTCTGAAAAATATGTTCGACACTTTTGGCGGAAAACAGTATTTCCGCCTCTTCCATTCCCAGCATCAATATATTGGACCTGGAGATTAATTCCGTCAGGATGGGATGGAATTCCGTTTCCTTCCATAACTTACGGCGTATATTGGGATCAAAGCTGATAGGAATACAGCTTTTGGCTGCAATATCCATGGCGTGCACAATGGTCTGGCGGCAGCTCTCACTCAGAGCGGGGGTAATTCCGGTGACATGAAGCAGTTTTGCATTTGAAATGCTTGCTGCGTCGATATCGTCGGGAGACAGGGCGCTGGCTGCTGAACCGTCCCTGTAATACGAAACTTCGGTTTCATTATTAACCAACGGCTGTTTGAACATGACTCCCGTCCGTCGGGAGGGATCTATATGTACACCTGTGGTATCCACGCCTTCCGAACGGATGGTGTTCAGAATAAAGGCTCCAAATTCGTCATCTCCCAGCCGGCTGATCCAGCCGGCGCTGCAGCCCAGCTTTTGCAGGCCGATGGCTGTGTTGCTTTCCGCTCCGGCAATGCGCATTCGAAAACCGGAGGCATATCGCAGGCGGACGCTTTCGACAGGGGCAAAAGCCGCCAGGGTTTCTCCTATGGTAATTACATCAGGCAAAGTTATATCCTCCCTATCCTTTATGAATAATTTGTGATTTAAAGTAAACTGTTAAAGTCAATATTGATTTTTGAAAGTATTGACTCCAGCTTATTTTTGGCATTCAGCAGCAGCTGTTTGATTAAGATTTCCTTTTCACCGGAATATCGGAAAGTAGGAATTGCAACACTTATGGCAGCCACGATTTTCTTATTTTGGTGCAATGGGATTGCAATACAGCGGATATATTGATTGGATTCTTCTACTTCATACGCAAACCCTTCAGCCTTAACTTTCTGCAATTGTTCGTACAGGATATTTATGTCGGTGATTGTATTTTCAGTAAGAGGCTGTAAACCTTGTGGATACAAGCGGCGCAAGTCGGCCGGCTTATGGTCGGCCAGCAGCGCCTTTCCCAATCCCGTGCCATGTGCCGGGATTTTTTTACCTACCGTTGAAATCATCCGGATTGCCTCGGGCGAATCCACCTTTTTCAGATAAAATACATCACTGCCGCTTAAAATCGCAAAATGACAGGTTTCGCTGCAGATGTTGACAATGTTCTGCAGCTCACGCTGTACCTCATCCATAATATCAATACATTCAAGATAGGCGTTGCCGGTCTGGAATGCCATCTGACTGATTTTATAGCGCAGACCGGCAGGGTTCTGCGCCAGGTAGCCGCGTGACTCCAAAGTGTGCAGGATGGGAAACATACTGCTTTTGGGGGCATCAATTCTTTCGCATATTTCTGTAAGTGTAAAGCCGCTTGCACTTGAAGCAATCAGTTCCATAACATCCAAAACGCGGCTGGTAGCTCTATGGTTGCTTTTTGTTTTCAAATTCAACACTCCGTTACTCTAAATTACGTACTATGTTTTTATTTACGAATTAATCGATAGTTTAGCACTTGTATTTTTATTTGTCAACACTAAAACATATCAGCGGATATTACACAAATATGCGTATAAAGTAACACTCCGTTAATAATATAGTTGCAGATATGCTTGCATATAATATTATGCGTTATAAAAAAAACATTCGTAATTATGATAAAGGTTCGTATATAGGAACTGTTATCGTAATCATTTAGACATGAATATCTATTTGCGTAGCAAATTTCTTGTTATGGCCGGGGTAAAATACATATGGGGTTTGGTATACTCAGAATTTCTCCCAACAGGGCAAAGTTTTTCCCGGGAAGGAGCGCCGTAATGGTTCCGGAGTCTTGATTGGCTGCGAGCAGCAGAGTACCGTCCGGGCTGAACGCAATATCGCGCGGAGTTTTACCGCCGGTTGGAAAAATACCGATCAGTGAGAGCGAGCCGGTCTCACTGTCTGCCTGGAAACAGGCTATACTGTCGTGCCCACGGTTGGAGACGCACAGCAGCTTGCCGTCCGGGCTCAAGCGGATGGCGGCGCAGGTGCTTTCGCCTTTGTAACTATCCGGCAGGGTCGGGTAGCAGCCGGTTACCGACCATGAATTATCGAAACGAAGAGTGCAGACTTCGTTGGAGAGTTCACATGCCAGCCAGGCCAGACGTCCGTCGGGAGAAAAGACAATGTGCCGCGGGCCTGCACCCGAAGGGACCGGTACTGCATCTACGAGTTCCAAACCGGCTTGGGCGGGCCGGTAAAACAGGAGTTGATCAATGCCGAGATCCACGGCACAAATCAACTCACTGCCAGGTACAGCCATGACGCAATGGGTGTGTGGGCCCTCCTGACGCTGCCGGTTGGGGCCATGGCCCGTGTGCCGGATTACCTGCGGGGCTGGCTGCGGCATTCCCTCCTCCAGCAGGAAGGCTGCAAGGGTACCGTTTCCGTAATTGGCTGCATAGAGCCTGTCCTGTACCGCTAAAATATGGCAGGGATATGCTCCGCAGCTTGACTGTAAACCCATGGCCTGCAGCCGGCCTGCTTCTTCTACGGCAAAGGTGCTCACCGCACCGCCGGGAAATACACCAAACCGTTCTGTTTCATTAACTGCGTACAACTTTTGTAAATCAGGGGAAAAAGCCAGGTAGCTGGGGTTTTTGGCCGGTGTAACCTCCAATATCCCGGCAGTCCCGTCCGGACCGATATTAATGTGGTAAATGCCTTTGCTTGCGCCTGATGTATAGGTTCCGATATAAGCTTCAAAGCTCATGCCAATTCCTCCCTGCATAACATTTTAATTTCTTACAGTATAATATCGGCATATTGCCATGTCAACAGATCGAATAATTTCCCGTATATACACTCTTTGCCAATCAGGCTTCTCATTGATGGATACGCTCTCGCGCACTATTGAAGCACAGTCCTGGGAAAATTCAACCGCCGGCAATGTATGAATTTAGATGTTACAGACCACTGGCACAGCGGGTTAAAGCAATAAAAAAACAGGCTTGTTTCAGCCTGCTTTAACCATTTATTGAATCCAGCATGTAAATAACCTTGATATGCTGAGAATAATCTCCGAAACCATCTCCGAAAAGATTCATCCCCTTCCGGTTTCTGGCATCGGGCTTAACCTCCAGCCGTGCTTCAACTGGTGAGTTTATCGTAATATCCAGAGCATTTATTGTTGTACCGGAGCATAGCTGCTCATTCAGGTAACAGCCGGTTTCGTCAATCCTCCAGGTTACCAGATCACCGTATTGAGTATTGCCCAGGTTCCACCACTCGGGTGTGTTCTTGCCCTTCCGGTCCCCGTAGTCTCCGGGAGTCGTCCAGGTGCCGATTTCCTTTCCGTTCAGGGAAAGGGTAATGTCGGAGGGGTAATACTGTTGATATCCGGGTGCTTCGGCGCATAATTCGGCACTGAAACTAATTGAGGCTATCCGGTTGAATTGCGTTAACGGGTTTGGAAGATTGTATTCAATATATCCCTCTTCGCTAAAATAAATTAATGAAGAAGATATGCGGCTGGGCAGGTAAAAAGACTTTGGGTCGTCCAAAAGACCGATAACTCCGTTTGTGTCAACGAGTCCGCAGGGAGAAGACACCTTGCAGCTGCTGTAAAGGCCCACGGGCATAGTCACCTCAAAAACATTTTCAGAAGGAGAGGGGGTTTTTACCGGCAAATGAATGACCAGTGAATCGTAAGTTCTTATAATTACTTTCTCTCGGCTTGAACCGAGCAAAGTTCTGACTAATCCTGCCGATTCCAGAATCTGTACATTTATTGACACTGTCGGCTGCGCTACGCCAAGGACTTCAACCAACTGGGTTATAGACATCTGCTGTCTGCTGACTTCCTCGAGAATTCTCAAGCGCAGATTACTATTTATAGCCTTTGCTGTTTCCAGAATCTGAGCGGTAAATATTTCACGGCTTTTTTCCATTAGCATAATTCCTTTGCTGTTATAGATTGCAACCAAATCATAACATACACATATTAAAAGAGCAATATATATTGAAGTATTGCAATACATATTGTATTATTATAATATATATTGCAATTATATAATATTATCATTGGAAAGCAGGGGGTTATTTATGATTAATAATTGTGTGCCAAGGCCTGAATATCCGAGACCGGATTTTGAAAGGGAAGAATGGCTGAATCTGAACGGCCGTTGGAGTTTTGAATTTGATGATGAAAATGCCGGTGAGGAACAAAAATGGTTTAAGGGCAGGGATTTTTCCAAATCAATAGTGGTGCCGTTTTGCTTCCAGAGTGAGCTGAGCGGTATTGCAGACAAGGGAATGCATGAATATTTATGGTATGAAAGAGAATTTGAGATTCCTGACAGCTTTGACGGAAAAAGAGTTCTGCTTCACTTTGGTGCTGTGGATTACACCGCAAAGGTCTGGATTAACGGAGAATTTGCCGGAAAACATCAGGGCGGAAATGTGTCTTTCAAATTTGATATAACCGGCAGTATCAAACCCGGAAAAAACCGGTTGACCGTTAAGGCTGAGGACAGATACGATTGCGTACAGCCGAGAGGAAAGCAATATTGGAAGGAAAAGCCGGACCGCTGCTGGTATACTGCCACTTCAGGCATATGGCAGACTGTTTGGCTGGAAACTGTGGGTGGGTTATATGTTGACAAATTCAGATTGACACCCGACATTGACAGGAAAACCGTGTTGGCTGAAATTTTTCTGAACAGGGAGCCGAAGAATGCCGAGCTTGCTGTTGCTGTAAATTACAGGGGGCATGAAAAAAAGAAGATAGTAACCGCCATTGATAAAAGGATATTCAAGCTGACCATTGATATGGCTGAAGAGGATAACATAGATGAATTACATTACTGGAAACCGGAAAAACCCAATTTGTATGATGTTGAATTTACCGTTAAAGAGAATGGGGACCGGTCGGACGGGTTTAAGAGCTACTTTGGCATGAGAAAAATATCTGTAAAAGGTGATCTTATACTTCTGAACAACAGTCCGTACTACCAGAAGCTCATACTGGATCAGGGGTACTGGCCTGAAAGCCTGCTGACTCCTCCAAGTGACGAAGCTATCGTCTATGACATAGAAATGACTAAAAAAATGGGCTTTAACGGAGCGAGAAAACACCAGAAGATAGAGGATCCGCGATATTATTACTGGGCTGATAAATTAGGTTTGCTGGTGTGGGGCGAGATGCCTAGCGCGTATGATTTCAACGCGGAGGAAACTCAGAATATTACAACTGAAATGATTGAATTTGTCAACCGTGACTATAATCATCCCTGTATTGTTACATGGGTGCCGTTGAATGAATCCTGGGGCGTCAGGAATATTTATGCTGATAAAACCCAGCAGGATTTTGCAAAATCTCTCTATTATACAATCCGCGCAATGGATAAAACGCGTTTGATCAGTACCAATGACGGATGGGAACAGGTGGAGGCTGATATTTGCGCAATACATGATTATGAGGCCTGGGGCAGTGAGTTTAATGAAAAGTATGCCGACAAGGAGCAAATGCTGACTGGTTCTGTGAATAAATGGAGACTTCTCTATGCCGAGGGGACGGTATATGAGGGACAGCCCATATTGGTAACCGAGTATGGCGGAATTGCTTTTAAAAGTGAGGAATCCGGTAATTGGGGGTATAATGGGGCTGTTGGTGATGAGAAAAGCTTTTTTGAAAGATATGGAGATATCACCGGTGCAATCAGAAACACCAGGTATATCAGGGGCTATTGCTATACTCAGCTGACTGATGTCATGCAGGAGGTAAATGGTCTTTTGACGGCCGACAGAAAACTCAAGGTTGATATTGAAGCCATAAGAAAGGTAAATGAGCTTTAATGAAAACATTAATTTGACATGATATCAATTGCTATGACTTGGAACAAAAAGCCAACCCCTGGAATTGCTGATCCGGGGGTTGGCTTTTTGTCTAATTGTTTACAATCATGCTGTTTGATTATTTCTTTCTGACGGGACCTGATGACTTGCGAACAACAAGTTCCGGATCCAGAATGATTTTGTGGTATTCCTGGAGGTTCTCCTTCTTATCCGGTTTCAGCAAATCGGCCATTATTTCTCCTGCCTTGTAACCCATTAATCTTTCGGATTGTTTTATATGGGTGAAAAAGCTTGAATTGAAGGGGGTATATAGAGGATCATCAAAGCATATGAGCGATATGTCCTCGGGAATACGGAGTCCCAGGTGTTCGCAGACTCTGGAGATATAAACTGCTGTTTTTCCGTCGGTTACAATAAAGGCGGTAGCTTTTCCGTGCTTAAGGACGTCTATAAGGCGCAGGTTGTTTCCGTTGTTCTCGGTTGAGAGCAGGTGGTCTTTAGATACATTGTTCGGGCTGCTTTCGAATTTGGATACATCAATATCTTTTATGATTAATTCGGAATTTTCCTTTATCCCTCTTTCGGCCAATTCGTTGAGGTAGCCGGTTATTCGGTCTCCGGTGGAGGAGGTTGGCAGCATGGTGCTTGTGCAGATTGAAATATCTCTGTGACCGAGTTCGTACAGGTGGGATACGGCCAGTTTCCCGCCGAGTACGTTGTTTGAAATTACATAACTGGTGTCTATTCCGGGGAGATAGCGGTCCACCAGTACAAAGGGGAAATGATTCACCTTCAGAGCCAGGATTTCTTCGTTGTAGGTTTCCTGATCCACCGGAAAGATGATCATGCCGTCAACACCGAATTTAATAAAATTCCTTATTGCCTGCTCTTCCTTTGACCTGTCAAAAGTTATCTGTATAAGCAGGGAGTAACCTCTTTCGTCAAGTGACTTTTTAATACCGTTAAGTATATTTGTAGAGAAATAGTCCTCGAGAGTGGGAATGGTAAAACCGATCAGACCCGATCCTTCCGGACGGCTTTCGGCTATGACTGTTTTATCCTCTGCAGGGTCTTTTACTCTTGACTCATTTGCATCAATAGTATCTGCCGGACTGCTGCCGGAACTTCCGCTGACATAAGTGCCTCTGCCGGGTATTCTGTAAACCATACCCTCATCGGCCATTTCTGTCAGGGCTTTGGTTATGGTAATCCTGCTGACGTTGAAGGTTTTCATTAGTTCAACTTCAGGAGGGAGTCTGTCGTTCGCGCTGAAAGTCCCATTGGCGATCTGCTTTTTTATATAATCTTTAATCATTGCATACAATGGTGTCCTTGATTCATTCTTCATATCCACGGATCCTTCCCGTTTAATTATGTACTCATATATATTATGACGAATATAACAAATATGTCAATACCTTTGTTCTTGATGTGTGAACCCTTGGCAGTACTTTGTTGCTACGATAGGTTGCAAATGCCGAATTCTCTGAATTTTTACTCGTGGAAAAGAGAACTGTTGATGCCGCTTTTGACATAATAATGTAATTATAAAAAAAATAAAAAATAAATTGATTATAACAAACATACAATATATAATTAACATAACAAATATTTGATATGTACTATATGGAAATAGGTATTAAGGGGGTTGATATTTTCGGTGAATTCCAAAGGAAATATATTCAACATACAACATTTTTCTATTTATGACGGCCCAGGAGTAAGAACCACAATATTTTTCAAGGGCTGTAATCTCAGCTGTAAATGGTGTCATAACCCGGAGTCAATATCACCAAAGAACCAGATCGAGTTTTATTCCGACCGGTGCATCGGATGCGGGGCCTGTTTTGAGGCATGCCCGAATGGTGTGCATTTCCTTGATGATAAACAGCTGCATATGATAAACCGGGCCAAATGCAGCGGATGTCTGGCCTGTGCCGAGGTATGCTTTGCCAATGCCATAACGGCCGTAGGTAAACTTGTAGATGCGGATTATGTGTTTGCTTCCATTATGGAGGATTATTTATATTATAAAAATTCAAAAGGCGGAGTCACTATTTCAGGCGGGGAATGCATGCTTCAAATAGAGTTTTTGTATGAAATACTGAAGCGGTGCGGGGAAAAGGGTATACATACGGCGGTAGATACGGCCGGAAATGTTTCCTGGAGCAGCTTTGAGAGGATACTGCCTGTTACCGGCCTGTTCCTGTATGACATAAAAGCGGCTGATCCTGCGGTACACAAGCTGCTGACAGGTGCCGGCAACGTCCGTATCCTGGATAACCTGGAAAGACTTTCGGCCTCAGGAAAACAGATACTTGTAAGGATACCTTTTGTTCCGGGTTGCAATGACGGACAAATTCCCGGGATTGCCGGGATACTTAAAGCTTTGAACATAAGCAGAGTTGAAGTCATGCCGTATCACAAGCTGGGTGACAACAAATATGCGGCACTTGGTATGGAGAATGAGTTGAAGGCTGTTGACGTTCCAACCGAAGCTATGGTGGACAGAGCTGTGGAAATACTGGTAAATGAAGGCTTGAATGCGGTAAAAACATAAATTGGATATGGAGGGAGCAGCGATGTTACAAACTGACAGAGTCATGTTGTCACAATTATATTCACAAAGGATTAATGGTCTTCGCGAAGACAAACTGAAAATCAATGAGTTCAAGAGAAAGAAAATCGGGCACCAGGATTTTGATGACTGGGGGTTTGTCCACTATCCGGATTTCAAATTCGAAGCAAGGCCGAATCATCCCTCCGGACTTGTGTATGGCTATGTGGCCATAGGAGAGCACCTGAGGAGATTTTTCAATGAAATCCCCAAATACATAAATAAAAACAGTGCCCTGGCAGGGGCCTGGATCGGGCCTTTGCAGAATTTCGTACGGATGGGGATAATTCCGGAGGACCAGCCGTCCGGGCTGAAAGAAATATGGTCTAAATATAATACCTTTCCGGGTTTCGGGGGAATGAACCACTGTGCAGGGGACATAGGCATAGGCCTCAAGCTGGGCTGGGGCGGACTGCTGGATAAAATAAGATATTACAGGGAGTTCAATTCCCCTGCCGATACCTCATTTTATGACGGAGAGGAACAGGTTGTACTGGGTATGCAGGAATGGACCGGTGCACTGGCCGCGGAGGCAAAGACAATTGCCCGAGAGGAAAGCGACCCGGATACAAGGAATAATCTTCTGGAAATTGCCGAAATCAACCGGTGGCTGGTAAACAATCCGCCGAGAACACTGAGGGAAGCCTGCCAGTTTATTGCACACTTTCAGACCCTTGACCGCACTTATTTTGCAGGGGGAGCTCTCGATCAGCTGGATGAGGTTTTGAGGCCCTACTATGAAAAGGACCTGAAGTCGGGGATACTTACAGATGAACAGGCAGTATGGTATGTAGCCAGCCTGTTTTTCAACGATACCCACTATTCGCAGATTGCCGGGGTGACACCCGACGGCAGCAGAGATATGACCAGCCGTATGTCGTTTATCGTACTGGAGGCCATGCATTACCTGCGCATTCCGTCAAATATTGCCCTTAGAGTTCATGACGGGGTCAACCCCCAATTGCTGAGGCGTTCTCTGGAATACATGCTGGAGGATGGCACAGGTGTGAGCTATTCCTGCAACATCGGATGTGAACAGGGTTACGCAAAGAACGGATATCCGCCTCAACTGGCACGTATGAGGGCAAAGGTAGGATGCAACTGGACGGCCATACCCGGAAGAGAATATCCGCTTCAGGATGTTACCCGCTGTAATCTCGGGTTTGCCTTCCATTATGCCATGGAGGATATAAGGCAGGGGGAACGGTCTCTTGAGGCGTTGTTTAACAGGTTCTGCCATCACACCGGAATTATAGTGGACAGTATCAAGTCAGGCTACGACAGACACTATGAGGTTGTCGGAAGAAATACCCCCGAGCTGGTCTACAATCTTTTCATGCACGGCCCTGTTGAGAGAGGGCTTAATTGTTCCGAGGGCGGTGTGGATATTCTAAACCTCAATATTGACGGTGTGGGGATGGCTACCGTTGCCGATTCCTTTGCGGCTATTGAGCAGCGTATTGTAAATGAGGGCAGGCTTACATGGGATGAACTGTTTGATGTTCTTGACAAAAACTATGAGGGGGCTGAGAATATCCGCCTTATGCTTAAAAATATCAGCCGGCTTGGGTGTCCGGGTTCCGGGGCGCAGAAGTGGGCCGACAGGATACGTGATCACTATGTCTGGTGCTGTAAGCATGAGGGCACACCCAAATACAATCTCCCAATAATTCCGGGCATGTTATCACACGGGAATATAGGAGAACTTGGTGCAAAGCTTCCTGCAACACCAAACGGCAGAAAGGCAGGAGAGGCAATATCCCATTCCAACGAACCCGATCCGGGCTTTGCGGCAGGAATCGATTCATTCTCCCCATCATTAAAGGCCAATGCCGTGGCGGCACTGCAGCCGGGCTACGGCAATTCATCGCCGCTGCACCTGGATATTGACACCGATATGCTGGGAAAGGCCGGCGGGATAGATGCACTGATTTCCCTGATTCATACTCATAATCAGATGGGAGGAACCTTAATCAATCTGAATTGTCTTACCGAAAAGAAACTGTTGGAGGCTCATGAAGATCCCTCCAGACATCCCGATCTTGTAGTACGCGTAACGGGCTATTCGGCATTTTTTGCATCCTTATCAAAGGAGTACAGGCAGCAGGTAGTGGACAGATTCCTCTCCACCAGAAAATAATATATTAATTAAAATTACATCTAAAAAAATGGAGGTACTAAAACAATGAAACTGCGAGCACCGGCAACACCACTTATTACTATCGATCCGTATTTCAGCGTCTGGTCTTTTAATGATGAGCTGAATGGCGGAGAAACTGTGCACTGGACGGGAAAACCGAACGCTATCACCGGTGTTTTACAGCTTGACGGCTGCGAATATATTTTTATGGGAGACCGGAAAGATATAGGGAAGATGGTCCAGACAGGCTGCGAAATCAGTGCAATGTCAACTATTTATACTTTTGAGGTTGAAGCAGTTGAATTGAAGCTGATTTTTACATCGCCTCTGCTGCCGGATGACCTGAAAGTTTTGGCCCGGCCGGTTTCCTATCTGAAAGCCGAAGTCCGCAGCCTGGACAGTGAGCCGCATAATGTAAAAGTAAACCTGTATGTATCGGATGATTTATGTGTCAATAACCGCAATGAGCAGGAAACCGCCGGTGAACTCCTTGCAATGGGAGATAAGACGGTTTGTGCCAGGATGGGCAGCACCCGTCAGCAGGTACTCAGCAGGGCGGGGGATGATGTCCGCATTGACTGGGGTTATTTTTACCTGGCAGCAAGATACGGCTGTCCTGAAATAAGCATCCGCAAGCAGGGCGAAGCTACAGAACTTGAAGCAGGTGCGGTATTGGATACAGCCGGACAGAATTATACGCTTTTTGCTTTTGCATATGATGACATATATAGTATCCAATATTTTGGCGAAAACCTTAAAGGCTTCTGGACAAAGGAATCGGAGGATATTAAGGAAATCCTCAGCCGGGCTTTTGACCAATACGGTGATATCGTAAGCCGGTGCAGCCGGTTTTCGGAGGATTTATATAAAAGGGCTGCTGCAAGCGGCGGTTCAAAATATGCAGAGCTTTTGCTGCTGGCCTGCCGTCAGGTAATCGCCGCCCACAAGCTTTGCGCGGATAGGGACGGTGAGCTGCTGTTTATTTCCAAGGAATGCTTCAGCAATGGCTGCGCCGCCACAGTTGATGTGACATATCCTTCCATACCCATGTTCCTGCTGTACAATCCGGAACTGGTAAAGGGCATGCTGAGGCCTGTTTTCAAATATGCCGCATCAGATGTATGGTACCATGACTTTGCACCCCATGACGCAGGTACATATCCTTTGCTTAACGGACAGGTGTATGGCGGCGGAACAAACCTTGAGGATCAGATGCCCATTGAAGAATGCGGCAATATGCTGGTTACGGTAGCTGCACTTTCATTGGCCGAAGGCAGCTTTGACTTTGCTTCAAAGTATATTCCCCTGCTGAAGCAGTGGGCGGAATATCTTATCCTCAAGGGTGCCGATCCTGAAAACCAGCTGTGCACAGATGATTTTGCCGGCCACCTGGCTCATAACTGCAATCTGGCGGCAAAGGCTGTGATGGGTATTGCAAGCTTCGGTATTATAATGGAAAATCTGTCGGGCAGCGAGGAAAGCGAAATATATTACAATAAGGCCAGGGAAATGGCTAAAAACTGGACAGAAAGAGCATTAAATGAGGACGGCACTTTCAGGCTCACATTTGATAAGCCTGGAACCTTCAGCATGAAATATAATCTGGTCTGGGACAGGATTTTCAAGACAGGTCTTTTTCCTGAGAAAGTGCTGGAGGCCGAGCTCAAAGGCTATGTCAACCGTATGAATACGTACGGCATGCCTCTTGACAACCGTGCCGCATATACCAAATCCGACTGGCTTGTGTGGAGTGCGTCACTTATGCCCGCCAAAGCGGATTTTGAAAAAATGATAGCACCGCTGTGGAAGGCTTATCATGAATCTGAATCAAGAGTGCCCATGACCGACTGGTATGATACCGTAACTGCAAAACAAACCGGGTTCCAGCACCGCAGCGTTCAAGGAGGGCTGTTCATAAAGCTCCTTGTCGACGGCGATTTTTCTGTTAAGCTATAGAAGCCTGAGATTTTTAGAAATTGGAAAGTGTGTGCCTACCCTGGCAGAGAAATTGAGGGTATCCGGGGAACAGTGAGGCCGGTTTCGGTATAGGGTATTCGGCATGAAGCCCAAGGGAGACCTTGCTGGAGCCCGGCTGACCTGCTGCGGAAATTCGGCTTCTCTGGAAAGCTTTGGCGGGAGTATCGTGAGGAAATAAAGATCACGGAGTAGAAGAGCAGCCTGCCGGATTCTGCCTGCCCGGAAAGCTGTTAAAATGCAGGACGGTTGTAATTATCCATAAAACATGTTAAATTATTATATGTACTTTTTAACGGATCAATCCTTTTATAGTCAGCATATGCCATCTGCAAAATTATTATATGCACTGTATTAATCCTTTATCTTTTACTTTTGATGTCTGATAGAGTTGTGAGATAGCAGGGACAATGGAGGAGTTAATTATGTATATAAATAATTTAAGAGCACCCGGGGTGTCAAATTCTGAGAATTGTTTTCAGGTACCCGGCTCTTTGAAGCGAATTTCCTTAAATGTAACACCACTGGCTTTCACTTGTGTTCTCTATGTTTCATTTTCAATAACTAAAGAATTGATTAAGTTCGATTATCTGTGATAAAAAAGGCTTGGGTTGGCTAAAGCCTTTTTTGGCATGTATTCAGCAGGCAACCTCCTTTATTCGCCACATTGAGATAAAGGATATAAGTTTTCATTACATTTTGTGGCCACAAATGTGGCTCATGGAGGTTAATATGCTTGGTTTCAGCAGGAATAACAGACTGGTTGTCAGTAAAACATTGACTAAAATGCTTATATCATTTTTTATTATAGTAATTTTATCCACGTCGTTAATTGCAGGTGTACTGTATCAAAGGTTTTCAAAGGCTACCGTCGAAGGTATAAGAACAAATATAGAAGAGAATCTGGCACAGAATATGAATCAGCTCGAACTTATAAGGGATCAGGTGTACTCAATAGGCTTGCAGCTTATATGTGACTGCGATTTAGTTGATTCAAAGTACCGCTACGGTGCGACAGATGAATTAATTAAGTACAAGGCCACTAGAAAGCTCTATCAGGTCAAAAGCAGCAATCCAATGATACATTCCATATATGTCTATAACAGCGAAACAAAGCAATTTACCAGCAGTCTGGGCTCTTCGGGCCTGAATTCGCTGGATGCCGAAATGAAGAAAATGACTGTGAACTATAAGGAAGGCAACAAGTTAAAATTCATTCCGCTAAGCTATATTAACAAGTCTCCAAATGGCAACGAATCAAATGAAAAGATTATTACTTTTATTTTTGTAGACTCGTCCCAGGATTATATAAAAAGTGACATAAAGGGTAATGGACTGCTTGACAGTGTGGTCATTATAAATTTAAATGCGGATTATATACAAAAGGCTTTTACACAGCAGTACACCTCTCCCAACAGCAGTATTTTTCTCCTGGACAAGAGCGGAGAAGTCATATGTGACTCTGATTACAAATATTTCAGCAAAAACATATCGGACAGACAATTTATAAAAAAAGTACTTGAATCCGACAAAAAAAGCGGGTATATGATTAGTGAAGATGAGGGGAAGAAATATTTGATGACTTACAATATGTCTTCAAAAATACCCTTTTTGTTTGTCAGCAAATATGATTATCAAATATTGCTTCAGGAAGTCCAAAGCCTTAAAGATTCAATTATTCTGATCTGTGTTCTCATAGGAATCATATGTATCATAGTTGCAGGTTTGGCCGCATATAATGTTTACCTTCCCTTCGGAAGACTTGTAAGAACCGTTGAATGGCATCTGAAAAGTGAATACAAGGAAAACAGGAGACGGAGGACCTATAATGAGGTCGAGTACCTGTCAAATGCCTTTACAAATATAATTAAAAAATCAAACGAACTTGAAAACTCCATACAGCAGAATATTCCCATGCTCAGAAAAATGTTTCTGACCGAGATGCTGTCAGGACATTTTTCTTCCAGCGATGTTTCCACCAAAGTAAAAGAACTGGGGATAAATATCGTGCAGGAAAAGACCTGTGTCGTAGTATTCAGTATTGACGGATATCTGGCACTGAAAGGTATAGAAAACAAAATTGAAATTGAAGATAAGAAGAATGTTGCGGTTAAAATCATCAGGGACTCCTTTAATGAATTCTCCGGAATGGAGCTGGTGGATCTGGAGGAAGATATGTTTGCCATAATACTGAATATCAGGCACACGGGCGAATATGATGAACTGCTGGATACATGCATCAAAACCAGTCAGAAACAAATCGGGGATGAGCTGGATATTACCTTCAGTGCTGCAAAGGGTGTGCTTGTGAGTATTCTGGAGGATATCAGCCTTTCTTACGCCAATGCACTCAATCTGTTGAAATATAGATTTATTTACGGATATAACTGTGTCCTTGACAATAAGCTTGTAAAGCCCGGCTTAAAAGACAATTCAGTGGTGCTTGACAAAAACCGTAAAAAAATAATCCAAGCTATCAAGGTATGTGACGAAAAACAGGTGAAACTGGGCCTGGAGGAGCTCGCCCGGCTTATATGCGACTGCCAGTATGATTTTATAAGATTGACCATCAATCAGCTGGTTCTGGATATTATGACTGCTGTGGGTAGTATTTTAAACCCTGCGGAGGAAGAATTGGATTTTAATAATATTTACTCGAATTTAAACAAAAGCGATACGCTGGAGGCGGCGAAGGAGTGGCTGGAATCTTATTGCTGCGGAATAATTCACAGGCTTGAACAAAAGAAGGATAACAGGCAGAAGGATATGATAGAAAAAGTGCTGGCTTATATACGGACAAATTACCTGAGAACGGATATTTCCTCTGAAATGCTGTCAGACATGGTCAGTCTTACTCCCGGGTATTTCGGTAAAATTTTCAGCGACTTTGTAGGTAAGTCTGTGAATGAATATATAATAGAGCTTCGCATGAACAAGGCAAAAGAACTTTTGGAGAAAAATAATCTGTCGGTATATGATATTGCCGCACAGGTTGGATTTTCAAATCAATCATATTTTACTGCAACCTTCAGGAAATGGAATGGAATAACTCCAAACCAGTACAGATGTCAATTTAAAAAACCGCTGTAGAGGTGGATTTCCGCTGATGTGGTATAAAGCGGAGAATGGGAGACAGTTATGAAATTAAAAGTCATTGCATGTAAATTTATTATAATTGTTATAAGTATTGCTTCTTTCAGTTCTCTAGTGTCATGTGGAGATTCGGACAAAGTGCAGAACTCTGGAGTAAAACAGCAAGGGCTTGAAAGATATCCCCTTTCAATTTATGTGGCGGGGGAAAAGCCTGCACAGCAGGATGAAGTCTGCAAGGAAATAAGCGAGAGGACCAGGGATACCTTGAATATTGACTTGAGTATAAACTATATACCCTGGGGTGATTATATAGACCAGATGCGCTTAAAAGCCATATCTGGGGAAGAGTACGATATCTGCCTGAATTTTGCATCTCAGCTGGCCTCAAGTATTGCAAGGAAACAGTGTATTCCGCTGAACGGACTGATGGACCAATACGGAGAGGCTTTGAAAAAACAGATTCCCCCGGATTTATGGGATAGTGTTACTGTAAACGGCAAAATATACGGTGTTCCGTCGGTTTATGCAAGGGCAGGTATGGCAAGAAGTATACTGATAAGAAAAGACCTGAGGGAAAAATATAATCTGCCGAAAGTTGAAAACCAGAGTACTCTGGAAAATTATCTTGATACTATTTCAAAAAATGAGAAGTCTATGGTCCCCATTCTTGCCGACAGTCTTGGAATCATAGCAAACGATAAGGATTTTTTAGGACACGAGGTCTATATCTTTGGAAATGATGCCCTGGGGTATATGTACATTGATATTGACAGCGGAAAGTATAGGGTTGAAAACTACTTTAAGACCTCTGTCTTCAAAAGGATATGGAAGGAGAATATTAAAGCCTATGAAAAAGGCTGGTTTGAAAAGGATATTTTGTCCGATACCAGCAGGGATTATAAGTTTGTAACCGGGCAAGCCGCAGCGATGGCAGGAGATATGTACAATATTGTAGAAAGGCAGAATCAGCTTGCCAAAAACGTTCCTGAAGGCAAGATAGAGCTGGCAGTTTTTAATAAAGACGGCAAATGGATAGACTTGACCCCGGTGAATAATTACGCAATGCTTTCTTCCACCGGAAAACATCCCGAAAGAGCCATTATGTTCCTTAACTGGCTGAGGCAGAGCCAGGAAAATTACGATATGCTCATGCTGGGCATAGAAGGCAAGACCTATAACCTTGTGGGTGAAGAGGCTCAAGTGCCTGAAGGAGTCAATCCGGTTGACCGGTATAATCCTACTCCATGGTTTACAATGCACTTCCCCTATCTCCGTACCTGGACTTCCGATCCTGAGGAATATAAAAATGCCCTTGATTTCTGGAAAGGGCTCAGGCCTGAAACCTCACCACTGGCATCCTTTGCATTTTCCAGTGAAAATGTAAAAGCGGAATCCCTTGCGGTTCAAAGACTTGTAGAGGAAATAGGGCGTCCGCTCAATACGGGAATAATCAGCAGTGAGGCAGAGTATCGGAGATTTCTGGAGGAACTTGACAGAGCGGGAATTGAAAAGATTATAGAAGATACTCAGAGACAGATAGATGAACATTTACGAAAAAATAAATAAAGACAAAAAAGGATATCCCAAAGGCAGTCCTGCATAAGATAGTATTAAAACTTAAACTGTTTATGGGCTAAAATGTCTAAAATAAGCGTATTGTTCACAATGAGCGATACGCTTATTTTTACTCCCTGTCGTAATGGGCAGTGTCCATAAGGAAGCAATAATTAGAAATCAACAATAATATGATGATAGTCAACAGACAGGTATATTGTATGAGCAGGACACCATATTTTAACGCTTCACATCTTTTTACAGACAGTTAGTAAAGATATAAATATATTTTAGACAATTGCAAAAAATATTTCGGAGCACAATTGACATTGGTTTTAGGCAAGTGTAAAATATTAATATAGACAATTGCCTAAAAAGGAGATGATATGAATGAGCAACTTTAGAAAACTGCCTGATACGGAATTTGAAATTATGAAGGTTGTGTGGGCAAACGAGCCCCCTATAACAACTAACATGGTTATGGAAGCGCTAGGCAATGAGCGTGAATGGAAAGCACCAACTGTAATTTCCCTGATGCTCCGGCTGGTGGAAAAAGGTTTTTTAAGGACGGAGAAGAACGGAAAGGAGCGCACCTACTTCCCACTGGTAGAAAAAGAGAACTATTTGAAGTTTGAAACAGGCAAATTTATGAAACTTTATCACGAAAACTCATTTCTTAGTTTTGTCAATACTCTCTATGATGGAAAGCAGGTTAACGATGCCGACATTGAAGAACTGATGAAATGGGTGAAAGAACGGAGGACTTGATATGCGGGAATTTATGACTGCATTGATAGAATGCTCCGTTACCATGGCAGTGCTCGTATTGGGCTTCATTGCCGCTACTCCGTGGCTGTCAAAAAGATACTCTGCAAAATGGTTGTATTACATCTGGCTAGTGCTCGTGATAGGTTTAATCATTCCATTCCGGATACATCCCGACACAGCCTTTATTCAGATGAACGATGCACCCGTTTATATACAGCAAATCATACCGGGAAATGCGGGGAATACCGTTGACACAACAATTACAACTAACAAACCGTCACAAGAGCTATCGACAATCTCATGGTATCAAATCGGAATATGCCTATGGGTAGCCGGATTTTTCGCTTTTATGATTTATCATGGGCTAAAGCATTTTCGATTTATCAGAATGGTAAGCCGATGGAGCGAACAGCCCGATAAGCAAATGAGTGATACCTTACAAAAGATTAAAGCAGATATAGGAATAACCACACCGGTTAATTTGCAAATATGTTCCTGTATCTCAAGCCCAATGATGATCGGTTTTATAAGACCCACAATTTTGTTGCCGTGGGCTGACTTTTCGGCGGATGAACTGCCATACATCCTCAAACACGAATTGGTACACTTCAAACGTAAGGATTTGTGGTATAAAAGTCTGGTGCTTTTTGCAACTGCCGTTCACTGGTTTAATCCTGTAATGTATGTAATGGCAAAGGCCATTGCGTCACAATGCGAAATATCATGTGATGCGGAGGTAGTTAGCAGAACCGATATTTGCGCAAGGCAACAATACAGTGAAGCCATCATTGGTGTTATCAGAAATCAATCAAGAATGCAAACGGCATTCTCAACCAATTTTTATGGAGGCAAGAAAGGTATGAAAAAAAGAATATTTTCCATTATGGACACAAGTAAGAAAAGAGCAGGCGCTCTTATTCTCTGCTTAGCCTTAGTAGGAACATTAGGCACAGGTGCGGCATTTGCAGTAAATGCCGCAGCAGTATCCGGGGCTTATTCCACCGATACGCCTATATCGGCGCAAGCTCAGGAAAAACTTAATCAGCAAAAGAAAGAAGCTACCGCTAAGACATATGCTGTTTATGAAAAATACGGATTGACTTATGACAAGGAAACCGACAATTTCTACTATAACGGTAAACTGGTACGATATTTTTCAGATAAATTGGATGCGGACGGCGCATACAATGCATTTACCCGACCAGATGGTGTCGTGGATTTAAAGGCTGTCCGAAATGCCGATTATGAGCTAACTGGAATTGCACCTGTTAGCAAAGAAGAATATGATAAGCACACGGAATCCATGAAAAACGCACGGAATGTACAAGGAACTGCACAGGAAAATGGTTCTGCAGACATAACAGGCGGTGCAACCAGCGCCGTAGAGAATAATGGAACTGGCGATATTGTTAATGGTTCAACTACTGCCTTTTCTGAGGGCGATCCAAACTATGTCGATACTTCATTAAATGCTTACTTGAACTATGGCGTTTCTTATGATAAGGCTAATAAACAATGGATATTCGATAACAAACCAATTCATTATCTTAACGATGAAGGCAATGCAACCTTTGTAGATAATACGGATAATGCTACAAAAAATGGAGTATCCCTTGAAGTAATCAGAAAATCCACTGGTGAAATAGAAAAGTTAGTTGAAATATCTGAATGAGAAATATCGACTTATTGAACCGGGCACACTTATCGAAAGGTGAGGCCGCAAAGCTAAAGGGTCTAAGGTGCAAACGCACGATGACAGCCTGGCTGCTAAGATTGCATATTTAACCTGCCCTTATGTGGCAGGTTTTTTTATGCCAAGAAGCAGCTTGCACAGGCCGAGCGGCGTATCTCTGAATTATCCAAGCTTTTTAAACGGATGTATGAGGTCAATGTAAGCGGAATTGGACGAACAGAGCCTTTTTTACGTCTTTTTATAATAATTTATAAAATTATAAAAATTTTCAAATCCAATAGATTGATAAATTTATAAAAAGTCAATATGCACAAATTTTAAATAATTTGTAAAACTCAAAATAGTTATTATATACAAAAAACTGTCTCCGGTTTTATGATGAATTTGCAGGTGGCAGTAACAAAAATCTTATAAAAAGACAGTTACATTTAATTAGGGGGAATGATAATTTGTATCAGGAAAAGCTGCTGATAAATAAAAAACTGAAACATGGTATACTATTTGAACTTTTTCAAAACAGGGCATTATATCTTATGGCTCTGCCGGGTATAGCCTTTCTGCTGATCTTCAGCTATTATCCGATGCTGGGAATTCAAATAGCCTTCAGGGATTACAATTTTCAGGATGGAATCTGGCACAGTCCATTCGTCGGTTTTAAATATTTTGAGATTTTTTTCAAATCTCCCTATGCGGGAAATTTGTTATTTACTACATTATATTTAAATATTTTATTTATAGTCACAGGTCTTATTGTTTCTGTTTCAATAGCAATACTGCTTAATGAAATAACAAACAATCTTGTAAGAAGAGTTTTTCAGTCGTCAATGTTTTTTCCGTATTTTCTCTCATGGGTAATCATATCCGCACTGGTATACAGCTTTTTGAATGATAAATTCGGTGCACTTAATATGCTGCTCAAGAGTCTGGGCTTTTCAACGGTTACCTGGTATAACGAACCCAAGCTGTGGAGAGGTATACTGACTGTCATAAATACCTGGCAATCCTTCGGCTATAACGTTGTTATCTATCTTGCGGCCATTGTTTCAATTAATAATGAATTATATGAATCAGCCAGAATCGACGGAGCCTCAAAATTTGATGAAATATTCAGAATTACTCTTCCGCAGCTGTTTCCAACCATTGTATTGATGCTCCTGTTGGCATTGGGAAAAGTCTTTTACGGCAATTTCGGCATGATTTATTCAATTATAGGTGATAACGGCATTTTAAACCAAACTACAGATATCATAGATACCTATATATTCAGAGCTATGAGGAACAACGGGGATTTCAGCACCGGAACGGCTGTGGGCCTTTTTCAATCGGTCTGCGGTTTTATTACGGTAGTGGTATTCAACAAGCTTGTAAAAAAATATGACGACACCATGGGATTGTTTTAGAAAGGAAAATACAGAATGGATAAACGATTTAGTCTTTTCAAAATAACCAATACGATATTTCTGGCACTGGTATCAATATTAACGCTATTCCCGTTTCTGATTGTACTGGCAGTCTCTTTCTCGGATGAAAGCAGTCTTGCAAAAAACGGTTTCAGACTCATTCCCGAGAAGTGGTCACTGGATGCATACCGGCTGTTATTTGACGGATCTGTTGTATTTGATGCTTACAGGATATCAATAATTGTGACCGCGGCAGGAACGGTTTTCTCTGTGCTGATTACCTCAATGCTGGGCTATGCACTGTCGAGGAAGAGTTTAAAATACCGTAATGTCCTGAATATGCTTGTCTACATCCCAATGATCTTTTCAGGGGGATTGGTACCGTTTTATATGGTTTTGCTCAAGCTCCACCTGAAGGACAATATTCTGGGCCTCATATTGCCGATGTTATTCAACCCGTTTTTCATGTTTCTGATTCTGAACTTTTTCAGAGGTTTGCCGGATGCGGTCATTGAATCGGCCAAAATTGACGGTGCCGGTGAATTCAGGATTTACCGCAGCATTGTAATGAGACTTGCAGCTCCGGGAATAGCAACAATTACTCTTTTTTATGCCTTAAATTACTGGAACGAGTGGAATCTTGCACTGCTGCTCATAAATGACACCAAACTTTATCCGCTTCAATACCTGCTTAGAATGATTTTAATGAGGGTCACCTATGTAGGGCAGGCGGCAATGAACGCAAATGTGTCGGAAATTCCGGCCGAATCTACCAAAATGGCTACAGTTATTGTAACAATCGGTCCCATAATGCTGGTTTACCCTTTTGTACAAAAATATTTTATAAAGGGTATAACTATCGGGGCGGTAAAAGGCTAGGCTTTACCCGGAGAAATCCGGTTGGCATAAATTTAATTTAAAGGAGAGTTGAAAAAATGAAAAAAGTAATTAAACTATTGTGTCTGGCTATGGCGTTAACAATGCTTTTAACCACCTTTGCAGGCTGCGGAAAAGATACTTCGGCAGAACAGTCAACAGCCTCGGCAGGTCAGTCGGCAGCTTCCTCGGCATCGGCCGACAGCTCGGCTGTAAAGCTGGAAGAAGTACCTGTTACAATTTACGTGGCAGGTGACAGGCCTAAACAGCAGGATGAAGTACTGGAAGCAATAAATAACGCTACAAAGAATGAATTGAATATTGATCTCAAAGTTAATTACATACCCTGGGGTGATTACGTAAGCCAGGTTAAGCTGAAAGCATCCGCCGGAGAGGAATTTGATATCTTCCTCAGCTTTTTCGGAGAACTTTCAGGCAATATTGCAAGAAAACAGTGTATTTCCATAAATGATCTCCTTGATAAATACGGGACCGACCTGAAACAGCAGATACCTCAGAATCTGTGGGATTCACTGACTGTTGACGGAAAGATATACGGTATCCCGGCAGTTTACGCAATGACTGAAATGGGCAGAGGTTTTCTGGTCCGCAAAGATCTCAGAGAGAAGTATAATCTTCCTGAAATAACAAGTCTTGCAACCTATGAACAGTTCCTTGATACAATTGCCAAAAATGAACCGGATGTCATACCGTGTCTTGGCGGTGACCTTTCTTCCGCGGTTGTTTGTGACGCAGGCGGCATAGGGCATTCCACATTTACTTTTGGCGGAGATAACATGGGTTATCTGTATGTTGATCAGGACAAAAGACCTTTGAAGGTTGAAAACTATATAAAAACAGATTTATTCAAGAAAATATGGCAAGAGGATATAAAGGCGTATAACAACGGCTGGTTTGAAAAGGACTTCCTTTCCGATAAGGACCGCGACGGTAAATTTATCGCAGGCAAGGCAGCTTCCATGGGCGGTGACCTGTATAATATAAATGACCGTGAAAATCAGCTCAAAAAGAATGTACCAAACGGCGAAGTTGAACTGGCAATAATCAATAAAGGCGGAAAGTGGATCAACATAGGACCAGTTAACAATTTTGGCATGATATCCTCAACCAGTAAAAATCCCGACAGGGCAGTAATGTTTATGAACTGGCTGAGAAAAGACCAGAAGAATTATGACATGTACATGCTGGGTATTGAAGGAAAAACCTACAAACTCAACGGAGACAAGGCGGAAGTTCCGGAAGGCGTCGATCCTAAAGACAGATATAATCCTACTCCGTGGTTTACAATGCACTTCCCTTACCTGAGAACCTGGACAACAGATTCACCTGCGTATACACAGGCGTTGGATTTCTGGAACAGTTTAAAGCCAGAAACTGCACCTCTTTCAACCTTCTCGTACTCAAGTGAAAATGTAAAGGCTGAAAAGGCGGCGGTAGAAAAGGTTATGACTGATGAAGTGATTCCATTGTTCTTTGGCGCCAAGCAGTCGGAAGAAGATTATAACAAGGTTATTAAAAATCTTGAAGCTGCCGGAATCCAGAAGATTTTAGATGATACTCAGAAGCAGATTGACGATTTTGTTGCCAAGAATAACATTAAATAGAATGCAGTTTTAAATATCAAGCAAGTAAAATAAAACACAAAACTCAAGGAGATTAGTGCCTGGAGTTTTGTGTTTTTATTACTCCGGTTTCTTCTATTTTGGCGGCTTACACACCTTGCATGCAGTATAGCCATTCTTTTTAGCTTCACTTAAACTTATTGAAATTTTACTTTTCAAGAAGGTATGGATTTATTATATTGGCACATGATATAATTATTTTTATGGAGGGATGTAATCATGGAAGAAATTTTAAAAGAGATACTTTCACAAATGCAGGTTATGTCCAGCAAGTTACAGAGTGTAAGTAATAAGCAGGATGAAACCAATAATAGGCTTACAAAGATGGAAACATTAATTGAGAATTCAGTAAATGTTAAAATTCAGGCATTATTTGAGGATAGAGAAACAATACATAATAAGCTTGATAACATTACCAATGAAGCAGCAACTATTAAAGAACAAATTACATACCATGATATGAAAATTCAAATTTTAAATGACAGGACAAAAGCTATCTGACGGGTAGCTTTTTATTTTTGGTGAATTCCTGTTCAAATATATCAAATCACAACCGGCTCAATATCCAGCTGCCGCAAATGTGCCACGCCCACTATCAATTCCGGAATAATTTCAGTATAATATAGCTGTTTATATTTACATTTAAATATTATCAGTTTTGTTGTTATAAATGTACAGCATGGAGAGGGAAGAACATGGGAAAATATACGCTGGATATGAAAAAATATGCTGCTCTTGGAAGGGCGGTGTCCGCAGAAAGTTCGGTTCTGTTGAAAAATGATGCACAGGCATTGCCTGTAAAAAGCGGTGAAACGGTTTCTGTCTTTGGCAGGATACAGTTCAATTATTACAAAAGTGGGACGGGCTCGGGCGGAATGGTCAATACAAAATATGTAACAGGAATTTTGGATGCCTTAAAAGCCTGTGAGGATATTGTTATAGATGCTGAATTGCTGGACATATATGAAAAATGGGTTGCGGAGCATCCATTTGATCAGGGAAAGGGCTGGGGAAAGGAACCCTGGTCACAGGAGGAAATGCCCCTGACTGATGAAGCGGTGGAAGCTGCTGCAAAACGCTCGGATATTGCCCTGGTTATAATCGGACGTACCGCGGGGGAAGACCAGGACAATAAAGCTGAAAAGGGCAGCTATTTGTTGAGCGATCTTGAAGAGGATATGCTCCAAAAGGTATGCCTCCATTTTAAGCGCACTGCAGTTGTAGTGAATGCGGGCAATATTCTTGATATGAAATGGGTCGGCAAATATAGCCCGCAGGCGGTGCTTTACATATGGCAGGGCGGAATGGAAGGCGGAAACGGTGCTGTTGACGTACTGACAGGCAGGGTCAATCCCAGCGGAAAGCTGACAGATACCATTGCATACGACATTTCGGATTATCCTTCCACTAAAAATTTCGGTGATGCAAACGAGGTTTTCTATGCCGAGGACATTTATGTGGGATACCGCTATTTTGAAACCTTTGCAAAGGACAGGGTGCTGTATCCCTTCGGTTTTGGACTGTCCTATACGGAATTCACTTTCGAAATCGCAAACTTTGAAGAGGATGCGGAAAAAGTCTCTCTTTCCGTAGCGGTTACCAACAAAGGCGGGAACGCAGGCAAGGAAGTTATTCAAATATACCTGTCCGCCCCTCAGGGGAAGCTGGGAAAGCCCGCGAGAAGCCTTGCGGCCTTTGGAAAGACAAGGTTATTGCAGCAGGAGGAGACTCAGGTACTCAGCTTTACCATATTAAAGAAAGACATGGCCTCCTACGATGACGGCGGCTGTACAGGATATAAATCCTGTTATATCCTGGAAGAGGGGAAATATGTTTTATATGCCGGAGGCGATGTGAGCAGCGCGAGGCCGGCAGCAAGCTTTAAAATAGACGAAACAGTTGTAACTGAACGCCTTCAAGAAGCGATGGCTCCAGTTAAGCCCTTCAAAAGGCTGAAAGCTGCCGGGACAGCAGAAGGGATTGATTCCGGCAATAGAATTACAAGGACGGAGGAAGCAGTACCGCTTCGTACCGTCAATTTGCCCGAAAGAATTAGAATTAACCGCCCTGAGGGTGTACCGTATAAGGATGACCGTGGAATCAGGCTGGAGTCTGTATATGACGGGAAGGCAGCCATGGATGATTTCCTGAGTCAGCTTTCAGATGAGGACCTGGCATGCATAGTCCGCGGGGAAGGGATGTGCTCTCCCAAGGTGACGCCCGGAACGGCTGCCGCGTTTGGAGGTGTAACCAAAAGCCTGCAGAAATTCGGCATTCCGGTGGGTTGCTGCGCAGATGGCCCTTCAGGCATACGTATGGACTGCGGAACCCATGCTTTCAGTCTGCCCAACGGAACCGCTGCGGCAGCAACCTTTAATACAGAGCTGATAGAGGAATTATTTGAGATGCTGGGGCTCGAGCTTCGGAAAAATCAGATCGATACTCTGCTGGGACCTGGTATGAACATACACCGGAATCCTCTGAACGGAAGAAATTTCGAATACTTTTCAGAGGACCCATTTGTGACTGGAAAAATGGCTGCAGCCCAGCTGCGTGGCATGCACCGCTGCGGTACTACCGGAACCATCAAGCACTTCACTGCCAATAATCAGGAGTTCAGGCGCAACTTTATAGATTCGGTAGTTTCGGAAAGAGCGCTCAGGGAGATTTATTTAAAGGGCTTCAAGATTGCTGTTGATGAGGGCCCTGCATTTCTGGTAATGTCCACCTACGGAGCTTTAAACGGATTGTGGACAGCAGGAGACTATGATCTTTTGACAACTGTACTCAGGAAGGAGTGGGGTTTTGACGGATTAGTAATGACCGACTGGTGGGCGAAGATAAATGATGAGGGTGGGGATGGACGCCCCGATAATACTGCAGCCATGATAAGGGGACAGAATGACGTCTATATGGTTGTGACCGATTCATATGCCAACAGCGGCGGAGACAATACACTGGAAGGCCTGGGCCGGGGAACTGTTACACGCGGTGAGCTTCAAAGAGCCGCAGCAAACATATGCAGAGTGCTTATGAAACTTCCTGTTATGGAAAGATATCTTGGAAGGCTTTCAGAGGAAGAAACCGCTTATATGCATCAAGTGGAGGACGAAGAAAAGTCAAAATCTGTTCCCGGCTGCATACCGGTTGGCGACGGGCTGATTATTGACGTCTCAAAAATTAACACGGACAGGGGTTCGGACGCAATGTTCGGGCTTGAATTAACAAAGCATGGTATTTATACCTTGAGTTTTAAAATCAGAGCTGTCTCTTCCGAACTTGCACAATTGCCCATGTCAATATTTATTAATCAGCATCTGATAAAGATACTGACTATTAATGGTTCCAGCGGTGAATGGATAAACAGTTCTCTGGAAATCGGCCCGTATAGAAGCAAATATGCCTATCTGAGACTGTTTTTCGGACAGAGCGGCATGGAACTGGGTGAGATTAAGATAACCTATAAAGGAGAATAGGCCGCCGCAAAACACTCAACATCCTGTCTCGGGTTGCTGCTCAAATCAGCGTCCTGCCGAAAGTTCACTTATCATATGGATAAGACTACCGTGAATTGGACAGGGAATCTTTGAGATAGAATTTGACTATAGTCGTTTAGTGGCTTGAAGCCGCTTGTTGCAGGGCTTATAATGAGATTGTACACATTTGTGTGCAACGGTATCCGGAGCCGAATCCTATATGAAAGGAGTGGTTTACGTTGAAGACTATAATGGAGGTGGCCGTCATCTGACGGCCCGGGGTGTTCAGCCTGAAAGGGTTGAGCGCCCTTTTTTGATATCAAATAATTTGTGAGCATAAACGGTTATAATGATTCTTTATCTTGACGGCTGGCGAAGTCACATAATAAAATAAAAATAGGAATAACTATTTGTTTTTCCTGAAAATTCTGGTGAAAGGGGAGTGTTGAAATGATGAGCTTATTTAGTAATGAGGTGGCTTTTATATAACTGAATACGTGTGAAAGGTATATCTTTTTGTAAAACCAATTTTTATTGGTCTGTTCTGTATGCCTTTCGCGTTAACAACCTGTAATAACCCTAAAACCGATTATTTATTTATCAGAGCTAAAGTGCGGTAAGGTTATCGTGCTTTTTTTATGTCCGCAGGGGTTGTTCTCTGCGGATTTTTTTGCAATTTTATACCGATATTAAGGAGTGAATTTTCTTGTTAAAATATATAAATGCCAAAACAATTCTTCCTGAGTGTCTGCTAAGAGAACTTCAGCAATATGTCAGAGGTGAAATGATATATGTCCCCGGTGACGATTCACCACGGGCCGGCTGGGGGGAAGCAAACGGAACCAGGGAGAAATACATTGTAAGGAATAATGAAATCATAATGCTTTATAAAAGTGGAGTCAGCAAGGAGGATATTGCCGACAGATTTCACCTTTCCGAGTGCAGCATCAAAAAGATCATACAAAATAAAGGAGAGGTCTCAAAACTGAAATAATTGAAATACGTATGAAAAATGATGTAATAGTGCTCCCATACAAACATCAATAAATGGGTTGCTCAGGCATGTACTTTTATATGAGCGTCCCCCCATTTATTGATGTTGTACTCACGCACTGTAATAAATAGCAAATCATGTATTACAATTGTATCGTTTAAAGACATCTCCTTGTATTTCTACAGTTCGAAAGAGTTTCGGCCATAGTTATGGCGGAATTCCAGGGGTGTCATACCTGTAAATTTTTTAAATACATTATTAAAATGATTCTGATAATTATAGCCCAGTGCAAATGAAATTTCCTGTATGGATTTATTTGTGAATATCAGCAGGTTTTTTCCCTCTTCCACGCGTATAAGATTTATATTATCCAGCAGTGATAGATTAGTCTCTTTTTTTATCAGGCTGGACAAATATACGGCATTGAGATTCACATATTCCGCCAGTGTTGTAAGAGTAATCTTTTCTTTATAATGGCTTTTAATGTACTGCATTACACGCTTTATATGAAGTGAATAATTGCTGCTGCTTGAAACTGAAACCAGATATGCCAGGGTCTCAAGGGTATACGCAGTTTTTAAGATGATTTCCTGGGGTTGTTTCATATTGGCAATACTTGTCGAAAAGCTCTCTATCAATCCAATCACCCTTTTGTAAGGTGCATTTCCAAGAATGGCAAAAACACATGAAATAGCGCAAAGCACTATGGATTTATTTTTTAATATCCGGAAATTATCATCTATGACCTTGGTATCCCATAGCAGAGTTGAGTGACTGTTCAGTAAATCTATGATGTCATCCATACTTCCCTGTATGATTTTATCCTTCAATTTAAGACAAAAAGCATAAAGTGCATTATACTCATCATTTTCCGACGAGTTTGTAATGTGATCCTTCAATTTTATGGGCAGTGCGGCAACTTTAATATCTTTATTTCCGTACTCCTCCCGGATCGGGGAATACCAGCTGTTTTCCTCGGATTTGCTTAAAACCAGTAAAAGCTGGCCAAGGTGACAAAGCCTTTCTTCAGAGACAATAGGTAAAGTCCTTATCAAATTTTCATATTTAACCTTTTTATGAAGAGGCAGGGACTTATTGGTGAAGATATCTTCAATTCCTTTAGCATCCGGGATATATGAGAGCATTGGCCCTGCAACATAGGCAGCCTTGATTATTTTATCACTGCTGATGGGTACGATAATGTATCCCAGGTATCCTTTTGTACGATATGTATTTATATTCTTTGAAAACTCGGCCGGCTGGAAGAACAAATTCTTGAGAAAACCGGATATTTCTTCAAAGTCGGCATATTCCAGAATGCCTGCATAATCATAGTTCTCGGAAAATAAAGTGGGGGGTGAATCGGGATCTTCAATGTACATAACAGGTACCTGAGTAGTTCCGGTATAGGTGTTAATTATTTTGCCTATTGTACTTTTTTCGTGCATAATTATTCCTTTCTAATGGGTTAATGTACAAAAGTACATTAATTAAATGTAAAAAATCTTTATTTCATATATGTATTATAATATACAAAATGCTACAATAGTTACAATATTTTAAACTATATGTGACAATAATTATGATTCAAAGACAGATTTTCCTGGGGAGTTTGATATGACTAAATTACGGGTGAGTGTATTTGATTGCAGATGCGGCGATGTTATTGCCAGAGATGTAATCAGCGACAAAGGGTTGATTTTGGCTGCAGAAAATTTAGTACTGAATGATTTCATAATTTCAAAATTAAAAACTATCGGTATAACTTCTGTATGGATATTTAAAGATTCGAGCCGCACATATAGATATTACGAAAAGAAGGAAAAGATGGTTGCAGGGTATAAGGAAACAGTTTTGTCGGTAAAACATGTTTTTAATAAGATTGCAACCGGAAAAAGGTTTGAATACAAGGAAATAAGGCGTATTGCGGAATCAATTTACAATGATCTGGATGGAATAGACATTATTATACAGTACCTTAATCAGCTTAAAGGGTATGATGACTACACTTATTCACACAGTGTAAATGTGGGTTTTTATTCAATGCTGATCGGAAGGCGGCTCCATATGCAGGACTCCAAGCTGATAGACCTGATACAGGCCGGATTGCTGCACGATATAGGTAAAATGAAAATAGACAATGAGCTTCTCAACAAGATAGGCAAGTTGACCGAGGGAGAATTTGAAACAATTAAAACTCACAGTTATTTGGGCTTTGAGATACTCAATGCGTCGTCATTAAATTTTGGAAGCGATATAAAAGACGCTGTTCTTATGCACCACGAGAGAATAGACGGTTCGGGATATCCCATGGGTGCAAAGGATGAGGAGATAGGAGAATATGCTAAAATTGTTGCCATAGCAGATGTATATGACGCTATGACCTCAGACCGCCCGTATAAGAAAAAGGCAACACCTTTTGAGGCCTTCAACATGTTCCTTACTTCAGGGCTCAGCACATTCGACACATTGGTATTGCACACATTCCTGGTGAATTTTTCAACCCATCTTGTGGGAGCCAAGGTTCAGCTTGATACGGGAGAAATAGGTGAAATTGTATATATACCTCCTCATGAAATTGTTAATCCTATCATAAGAGTGGGTTCAACTTTTCTGAAGATAACGAGAAATGAAAGCCCCCAGATTGTAAGCTTTGTATAAAAAGCGGTATGTAAACAGCCCCAAGTGACCTGTAGAGAAGTGTCCAGAAATGGCCTTCTTTATGGGTTTTTTTATTTTGAAATTTGTTTGCAAAAAAAAGGACTCAAAAGAGTCCTTTTTTGCAAGTACTGCAGAGATTATTTATCGACTTTTATAGTGGTTGCCTTGCTTTCGTTTCCAAAAACATCGGTTGCTGTAACCGTCAGTGTACAATTTGTTTTCAAGGGAGTAATATCAACGGTAAAGTCCCCTTTTTCATCGGAAAATCCTTCTCCGATAACGTTTTCACCCTTTTTAACAGTAATTATTGATAAGGCTTCGGTTTTACCTGTTACTGTTTTTGATGTTTTTAAGACCTTATTTACCGTTGGGGCATCAGGTGCCACGGTATCAGGCTCATAATTATATTCCGGAGTAACACCGGTATAATTTCTGCCCATGTTTAACATATCGCTGAAGTTGAAGGAATTCTCAGGCGTTATCGCCGGGAAATCAATAACAACCTCTTTATTGATTTTAGTATAAACGGTGTTAAAGGTAATTCCCAGCTTAATAATGCCTTCGTCTTTGCTTTCTTTCTTTATGTATTCGGGGTCTTCAAGAACGTTGAAGTTTTCATAGGCGGCACTTATTTCTTTCAGATTGATGACAAAATCACAGGTGCCGCTCTCACTTACAATATAGCCCTGGCTGTTGATTCCAAAATCAATATCAATACCTTTGTCTCCAAGAATTTTTACATCCTTGACCGACGACATGATATTGTCCCAGGTTTTAAGGAATTCAGGAAGTTCAGCCTTGAATTTTTCAAAGGATCTGTTTATTTCTCCCTTTGCTTTCATCCTTTCCATATATGAAAGGCCGGATATGTCGATGGTGTCCATGGAAAGATCTCTAACCAGATTCAATGCAGTTTCATTCTGTGCAAGGTTGGTTACCGTATAGGATAACAGCTTTTTAAAGGTAGCGTCATCAAGCTTCAGGTTATATACCGAAACTGCCTGATTATCAACAGTTTTGATTCCCTTGCCGGTGACTATGGAAAATCCGGGGTTAAAGCTCCTGGAAAAATCCCTGATGAAATTTATAAGCTTGGGAGTCAGTTTGGTGCTGTACTGCATCAGCTGTTTGCTGGATGCGTTAAAAACAGCGGTATCCTGAGAGGATAACATATTGTCGGTATCAAGCACCATATATTCCTTAGCCTGATCCTTGGCCGATATAAACTTCATTAAAAGTGAAGGAACCTTCAATATTTCCTTAACCTTCGGAACATCTCCGGTCAGGTCCGCATCAACCCATACTGATGCTTTGGTACTGATTCCGCTCATATCAACGGTGAAATCAGCCTGGGCCTGTGAGACGGTTTTATCTGCATTGCTTTTAGATTTTTGATTTAATTCAATTTTCATTCCGTTCAGCAATGCGGCTATTTGGTCAAAACTTGCCTTGTCATAATCCTTTAAACCTTCGGAAGTCAAATTGAAGGTTACATCTGTTTTACTCTCGCTCGAAGTTATTTCAGGCTGCTTGCTTAAGGCACTTAAAAGTACAAGCTCATCAGTGGCGCAGCCGGCAAGAATGGTAAAACTCAAAGTTAAAACCAGGATAAGACAAAATATTTTTGTAATCGTTTTCATAATACACCTCCATAATATCTACATTTTATCACAAGCGTGTTTTGATGTAAATTTGTACCGCGAAAAATCATGCATATTGCCGATATATGCATGATTAGAGAAGAGCGGCATGTATTGAAAAATTCCGGGCAGCTGCTCCAAAAGTTTGATAAAGTCTGCCAAACTGAATATAATGATATATGTAGCGGTATGAAAAAGAATAATTTCAAGATTGGGAGGAATTAATATGAAATTTTGCTGGACTACCATCAAGGTAACAAATATGGAGAGATCCCTTCGGTTTTATGAGGAAATAGTAGGACTACCTGTTAGCAGGCATTTCGGTGCGGGCACAGACATGGAAATAGCTTTTATGGGAGAAGGGGAGACTTTGGTTGAACTTATATATAACAAAGGTGTCAATGAAGTGAACCTGGGACAGGATATATCACTTGGTTTTGAAGTTGAATCAGTTGATAAAATGATGTCTTTTGTAAAGGAAAAGGGAATAGCTGTCCACAGCGGGCCTTTTCAGCCAAACCCCCATGTTAAATTTTTCTATGTAACAGATCCGGATGGCTTAAGAATACAATTTGTAGAAAATATGTAGTTTCATTTTACAGGTATGTTTTTTCCGGGTCAGAAGGTCAATGATAAAAAGGACCACTCACATAAAAAATCCTGATATTATGTAAGGGGAGTGTGGCAAAGTGAAAATACTTTCATTTTACAACACTCCCTTTGGAAAAACTGCTTCTTTTAAAAATTTGAGTGCTGAATTCCAGTCCATTTGTTGGATTGCTCCCTCAAGTCCGCTGATTCCGTTTTGCTCAAAACTTTGGAGCAGCAAAGGTTTTATCAGTTTGAAACGTTCAAAGGCCTCAAAATCACCTCTCTCAACAAGTGAAATCAAACCTTCAAGCTCCTCCTCCAACGTTGCAACCCCGGGGGCAATTTCCTGCTGCCGCGGTGATTCAGCAATCTGACCTGAGGCATCATATGCCTGCTTCTCAAGAATTTTGTTTCTCTGCACCAGAGCGGCTGCCGTTGAATAAATCCGCCTGAACTGTTCCTCCAGATCCGGGAAAATCGGAAACGGGCAGGTTTCGCCTTTAGTTCCGGCGGCCCGGAGTTTTTGTACTGCAGCTGCTGCCGACAGGGATAAAGGCGCTGCTCCGATATTTGCCGCAATACCCTTCAGGGAATGGCACAATAAAACAGCTGCGGAATAGTCTTTATTTGTCAGGGCTGCTTTCAGTTCGTGAACGAAGTTCTTATGGTTGCTGACAAACAAGCTGAGAATATTTAAATATACGCCGTAATCACCGCCCAGCCTTTTCAGGGCGGATGAAATGTCCAGTGCGGCAGCTTCAGCAGCATTTCTCCATTTTTCAATTGTCAATAGCAGCTTATCAGGATCAAAAGGTTTTGTGATATAGTCATCCACCCAGGTATTCAGTGCTTTTTTCCTCACTGCTTCATCAATGTCGGCAGTCAGTGCTATTATAACCGGTTTGCCGGCAAGCGGCAGCTCCCTGATCCTTCTGGAAGTTTCAAGCCCATCCATTACGGGCATATGCAGATCCATCAGGACAATGGCATGGGGTTCCTGCTGCAGCTTGTCCAGAGCCTCCTGCCCGCTTGAAGCCCTGGTGACATTGTGGCCGGCATTGCAGAGACATTCCTCTGCTACCATAAGGTTGATTTCATTATCATCCACCACCAGGACCTTTAAGGCGGATGCCGCTGAAACATGCCCAACGGCGGGCTTCAAACCGGTGAGGCAGTCGAGCAGCTGTTTAAGCCCGAAGGGATAAAGCAGCTGCAGCTCATCATATTCATTTTTTTCGAAGGTTCCGGCAGCTATTAGTTTACATTCCGGTGGGACCAGACCGGAAAGCCCGGAGACATCACTCCCGTCCGGCTGATAAACCAGGAACCCGCTGTCTTCAAGTATTCCGGGCTCTTCAGTCCTTCCGGAAGGTATAATGCCAATACCAAGGAGCTTCAAGAGCCTGGCCGTATGAGATAGTAAAACAGGATTTTCAACGAGAATTGCTGCTTTTGAACCGGAAAGCTCAGGTTCTACAGGAATTGAAGTATCCGGAACAGGCGACAGCCGAATGGTAAATTCAAATTTACTGCCTTGTCCCGGCTGGCTTTCAAGGTCTATACTTCCACCCATTTTTTCTATAAGGTTCTTACAGATAGCAAGACCCAGGCCTGTTCCTCCGTATATTTTGTTTATACTGGGGTCACCCTGGGAAAAGGGCTTGAATAATTTGGATTTCTGTTCGGGTGAGATGCCAATGCCTGTATCCTCTATTATAAATTCAAGAATAACCTGGGCCTGGTTGATTTCAGCAGCCGATACATTAATTGAAACACTGCCTTCCTCAGTAAATTTTACCGCATTGCCTACAAGGTTAAGCAATATCTGTCTCAATCTGTCAGGATCGCCAATAAAAAAAATCGGCACGTCCTCATTTATATTAATAATGAAATTGAGTCCTTTATTTCTGATGCTGTTAAAGAGGATATTAACAGTTTTATTCAGAAGTTCATACATATCAAACTGTACTTCCTGAAGTTTCAGCTCCTGAGTGTTATATCTGGAGTAGTCAAGTACGTCATTTACTATAGTTAAAAGGCCTTCTGCCGAATATTGGATTTTTTGCAGGTAATCATATTGTCTTGAATTGAGCCCCGAGTTCATTAACATGCGGCTGAGACCCAGAATGGCATTTAAAGGTGTACGTAATTCATGGCTCATATTCGCAATGAATTCACTCTTGGCCTGGCTGGCCGCTTCAGCAGCTGTCTTTTCATTTATAAGATCTTCCTGTGCTTTCTTTTGATTGGTAAAGTTTCTTATATAACCTGCAACCTTTAGGATTTTTCCATCCCTGTCCCATGCCAGTGCAAGGCATGATAGCAGCATCCAGTGCCAGCTCTGCTCCGGAGTGTTGATACGGCAGGTTACTTCAAATACTCCGGCCTTACCAGACAGATAATCGGTAAATGCTTTATTCACCATTTCCCTGTCTTCAGGGTGGACAAGATCTTGAAAATTTACCTTTAAAAAATCTTCGGGATATTCCACTCCGATATAATCATAGATAATTGTAGATTTATTTGTGGACACGTCATATTCCCAGATGCCGATTTTTCCTGCCAAAGCCGCAAATCTCAGCCTTTCTTCACTTTCCCTCAATGCCAGTTCGGCTTTCATTCTGGCGGTGATGTTCCGGACCAGCACAATGAAGCTCTCAGCTTTGTTACTTACCGGAGTTTTAGCTGCCAGAGAGATTTCAAACCAATGTATTTCTCCGGAGGAATCAAGAAAGGGGAAAGCCTCAATCACTTTTTCACCTGATTTTAGAGCTGCCTCCATTGCAGCTTTTATTAATTCCAAATTATCCCCGGATAAGAATTCACTTATGTTTTTGCCTATGATAGAGTGCTGCTGAAAAATAATATCTGAGGAGGGTGCCCTGTAATCAAGACACATACCGGTGATATCGATTTCAAAAAGCCTGTCGGAAAGCGCATTGAGAGTTGCATCCAATTGAACGTTTTTTTCCCTGATCACTCGTTTATAATATAATAAACCGGGAATAAAAAGGGCTGCTGCTATTACAAAAACTATAACAGCATTTAATAATATAATACTTGTTAAATCCATCTGTTCCTCCAGCCATCGGTTTTTATTTTACCTTTGTTCCTGCACCATAATGGAATTGAACAGGTTACTTATGTATAATTACATGTATAACGATATTATACATAAGTTTATCATATATAAATAGTTACGTGTTTTCGGTGGGTAGAATAGTTAAGGAGGTGCTGGCTATTTGAATTATATAAATAAAAATCCTGAAATAATGATAATAGATGATACTCCTGAACATGTGCATTTTATTGCTTCAATAATCAGGACCAGAAACTATAGAGTAAGGGTGGTCACCAGCGCTTTGCATGCCTTTGATGCATTGAAGAGGGGAGTCCCGGATTTGATTTTACTTGATGTAATAATGCCTGAAATGGACGGTTTCGAACTATGTGCCTTAATAAAAAAAGATCCCCGGTACCAATCGGTGCCTATCATTTTTCTGACTGCCGTAAAGGACAGTGAAAACATAGTCAGAGGCTTTGAGGCAGGTGCCCAGGATTACGTATCAAAACCTGTAAATGCAAATGAACTGCTTGTACGGATACAGACACATTTGAATTTAAAGAAGAGAACAGATAAACTTCTTGAAGCCTATAACGATATAGACAGCTTCAACCATATGCTCTCACATGATTTAAAGACACCTGTCTGGTCAATAAAGAAGCTTGCAGGCTTTTTAAAAGAGGCGGTCATAAACCGGAATGCCGAGGACATATTTGAGCTCCTTGACATGCTGACTGAAAAAACGTCTGAGACTGCTGAGCTTATTGAAAAATATGCACAGCTGGCTAAACTTTCCCGGACTGCTTTAAATATTGAATCTGTCAGTATGGATAATCTTGCGGCAAAGGCTTTTGAAGAAATAAAAAAAGCCTGTCCGGGTCAGAAGATAGTATTCGAAAAAAACGAATTACCCGTTGTACATGGTGACAGCCTTCTCCTGGGTCAGGTAATGATTAATCTGTTTTCCAATGCGGCCAAGTATTCGAGAGGCAGGGACAAGTCCATAATTCAAATGAGCTGCAAAAAAGTCGACTATGAGTACTTGTTTTCAATAAAAGATAATGGTGTCGGTTTTGACATGAATTATGCTCAAAATATTTTTAAATTGTTTGTAAGACTCCATACTCAAAGTGAGTTTGAGGGCACCGGAACAGGACTTTCCATCGTAAAGAAAATCATAAATCTGCATGGGGGCAGAGTCTGGATAACAGCTGTGGTTGACATGGGTGCCGAGGTTTGCTTCACTTTACCGGTCGAAGTTGAAGTCGGGAACTTATTTGGTTAATCGCTTCAGATCCATCGGAGTCATGCCATGATGCTGCTTGAACAAACGTGTAAAGTAGTCGGTATTTCTATACCCCATAATTTCACTGATTTCATAGGTTTTGTACTTTCCTGACAGAACCAGGGCTTTCGCTCTTTCCATCTTTACTTTGGTTATGTAGTCAACGATACTTTCACCTGTCACCTGGCGGAAGATCTTGCCAAGGTATTTACTGCTGTAATTAAGGGCTTTGGCTGCATCCTCGAGGGTGGTCCGGCCTTCAACATTATTTATAAAATATTCACACATAAGCTTTACCACAGGATTTGTTCCGCTGATATGCAGATTATTAATAAAATCTGCCAGTCTCTGTATACCGTCAGTGAAAGATGTAATTATTGCAGCAGCACTTTCCTGCGGTTTCATGGAAGTACTGAAACCTTTAAACTGAAGCTTGTCAAGCCAGGGCATTTCGGATATGAGAAGCCTGTATAAGTTTTTCAAGCTGTTTTCCAGCACTATTGACAGTTTAAAACTATTCTCTTCATAAAAATCTGCCAATCTCAAGGCAAGATTTTTCGCATATGCTGCAGCATTTTTGCTGCTCTCTTTTATAAGCCTGAATAATTCCTGTTCCTCCTGAATTGAGTATGGAAGTTTAAGGCTTTCTGCCAGCTGAAGCCTGGCATGCTCCGCCAGCCTCCGGGCTTCACCCTTCTCCTCCAGATACAGCCTGGCACTGCTTAATAACTCATCAAGCTCTTCTGCCGCTATAGGCTTTAGAAGATAATCAAAGGCGCCTAGCCTGATGGCTTGACGCGTGAAGGAATAATCGCAGGATCCGCTTATAATAACGACACACAGATCATTTCCACTGTCCCGTAATTCCCGTATAAATTGAATGCCGTCAATTTTTGGCATCCTGATATCAACAAACACTATATCATACTCCGAGGAGCTTATTTTCTCAAAAGCTTCTTTTCCGTCCCCTGCTTCACCGGCAATAACAAAGCCGTGCAGATTAAATAAAAACGATTTTTTCAGTTCATACCGGATTGCCCTGTCATCGTCTACAATCAGTACTTTGTACATTTTTGTCCCCTGTCTCTCAAACTGCGTTAATACTATAATACTTTAAATCGGGTGATTTTTAAAGATGAGTTTTTTGCCGGTAAATCATACTAATTTAGGGTAAAAACATTCCAAAGCTAACTGTTCAGGCCGGCAGTTTGATCAGGAAATGGTTGAGCTTTTATAAGCTCTCTTAAATAAACAATTAAGGGCAATCCGGAGGTGCACCCCATCAACCGATTGGACTTGCAGAAATAATCCTGTGATAGAGATTGCAGTGCCCCAGGCCTTTACCTTCGGGCATTTCAGAGTTGTCGAACCAAAGCCGCTCCTCCTCCAGTTCCTCAATGCAAGTTATGCTGCCTTTTAAAAATTCATTGATTCTGAATTGAGCGGTACTTACTCTGGCCAATAATCCGCCATAACGTATGTCAAGTATTTCCCAGCCAAAGGGCTTGTAGGTGTGAAACCACTGCTTCCTGTGGGCTGTCCTCAATTCATCAATTGAATTGTATAGTTTGGGCAGACTGTCGGCTGCTATTATGCCAAGCTGCTTTTTATCCCTGTTGTCGTAAGCGGCCTTCAGTTCTATTCCTATACTGCTTTTAAGACTCAGAACCGTACACAGCTTATGCAGCATTTGAAAGATAAATCTCCATTGGCCGCTGGCTGAGGCATAGTTTATAAATTTTGCCTCAAGCTTTGAATAATATGTTTGCAAATCCAGCCCTTCCAGATGTTTGTCAAACAAACCCGTCAGTATATCCTGCCATAAAATGTACTTGGGAGGATTTGCCACATCATGGAATACGCCTGCTGCCCCGGGTGCCTGATTTATCAAGGAAATATCCATAAATGCCTGTGGATTTCCGCCGGTGCAGAATTCAAATCTTTCATACAGTTTATCCAGGTCAATTTGAGGGTTGTATCCATGTTCCGCAAAAAGCTGCAGGCCCAGCAGAGCAGAAAATATATTGGTTTCGGCACCATTATCGCCCCAAAGGGTAGCAATGACTTTTCTTACCCCTTCTTTTTTACAGGCGCTCATGGCAGCATTGGTTGTCACAAATGTCTTTCCGTAGTTTACACATATGCCGTTCCAGGTCCAGATTCCGCCGGCAAATATAATATCCTGCCTTAACTGTTTATTGCTTTTGATAAGGCGCAGGTAGGAAGTTTCATCATTATGGTAGTAATCCCAGTAGACCAGGGACAGGTTTGCCGGAATTTTGCCGGGCACATCCTCGGGAATGACCGCATTCATATCATAGTAATCACCGGTTTTAGAACCCAGGCGGAAATACATATCGCTCCAGATCATGGGTTCCAGGCCGTATTTGTCTGTAATTCCTGTAACCATTTGAAGATGTTCCGACATGATGTCAAACCTTCTCCTGTAACCATGCTTATCCAGGTATTTGCCCAATCCGAGAAGATGAGCTTCATCCATACACAGATGTATTTTTTTGCTTCTGAAGGGCTTTGTTATGGTTTTAATAAGCTTTTCAAGAAACTCATAGGTCTGTTGGCTGCCCACAAGAAGAATATCCTCGGTATCTTTGATTTCCTTTGCGAAATTCCATTTGAGTGCCTGGTCTATATGGGCCAGTGTCTGGATGCAGGGGATGATTTCAATTCCAAATATGTCGGCATAATCATCACACTCCTTTAACTCCTCGTATGAGTAACTTCCCCGCATATACCCGAAATAGGGAAGACCGTCAACCTTGTAGGTATCTTCGGTATAGAGCATTAATGTATCCAGGCCCATAACAGCCATTTTTTCCAGGAGCAGCTTAACATTTTCCACTTTTAAGACAGCATTTCTGGAGACGTCCACCATGACTCCGTCCATATCAAATTGAGGCTGCTCAGCTATATGAAAGCTGCTGACCTTTCTCAGATTTTCAATAAGCAGTCCCAGACCTCTGTAAAGATGTATTCTTTTATCAAACCTGATACATCCGCAGTTGTCTGAAAAGCTGACCTCCAGGGTTCCCGGCCTTTGCTCCAATGCCACGGAGATGCCATCCGGGGATATTTCAAAGGCCAGCATTCCACCAAATATTTCAATGCCTTTGTCAAAAAAATCCGTATTTCCGGTAAATTTAAATTTCATCCCAAAACACCCCTTTTCAAATATTAAAAAGTTAATCCTTTTTAAGCCTTTGCTTTTTGTGCCATATCATACGTGCGTCTTGCAAGCTCGGATATCTCCACCAGACCGAAGCCGTCCACACCCGATTTTAATTTGTTATTAAGGGGTTTGATCCATTTGTCGGAAAGTCCGCTGGCTCCGTTAATCATTCCCACTATTGAACCTGCAGTAGCTCCATTGCAATCTGTATCAAAAGCAGCCATAACAGCTATACCTATGGATTTTTCAAGCGCGGCTTCTCCATATATCAGTGCTATACATACAATCATAGCATTGGGGATGGTATGGCACCAGTGGTAACCAGTTTTTTCGTCATAAAGCTTATGTACCTTGTCAATAGCCTGTTCCCAGTTCAAACCAAGCTCTTTCCAGGAGAGAACATCATGAACTGCTTCAAATAGCCGGGATTTTTTCGGGATTTGCGACAGACCGCATTCAATGATTTTATACGGATCGTTTAACAAAGCCGCAGCAGACAGCATGGCAGCAATAAACATTTCACCGTATATACCGTTCTTAACATGTGATATGGAAGCATCCCGCCAGGCCAGCTCGGCCCCGAGCTCGGGATCTCCTGGGGTGATATAGCCGAAAAAATCTCCTCTTATCTGTGCGCCTATCCATTCTCTGTACGGATTTCTGCAGCTGGCCGAAAGAGGTGGATATATCAGATTTACAATGTTTTTGTAAGCAATTCTCTCGGCAGTACAGGTGTGAAGGATGGGAAGGTTTGAAAGCCAGCATTCCGCGACATCCTCCGGAGTGAAAGCCATCCCGTATTGCTCAAGTATTTTAAGGCCGATAACAGTATAGTTTGTATCATCGTCTTCAGGCATATGCTGCACATTATTTATCCAGTTCTTAATGCTGCTGCCATAAACGCCGCCCTCGTCACTGACATCATACTTTTTTCGAAGTTCCCCGGAAATGTCGGAGGATATGTAATAGTTTACGGGATAATTGCCTGTGTCCTTCAGAAGTCCGGTAATACGTTCCCGGTACCAGCCCTCCACCGGCTGGCCCAAAAGGCAGCCTGCACACCTTCCAAGCCAGGCGCCGTATATTTTATCATAGCTAAGGGCTTCTATGTGTTCGGATAACAATTTGACATTCAAGTCCGGACGGAGTGAAGGTCTGGACGCTTTTATGGCTTCGAGCTCCGAGGGTTCAAAAAAACGGTAATCCTTTTTGATATGCAAATGCTGAATCCTGTCCAAAAAGGCTGCTGCCAGCACTTCTCTTTGAGTATTCCGGGGATTCATATCCTTTATTTCGTTGACAGTTTCAATTATGTCTTTAACGTCCCTTCCTTCATCCACAGCCTGTAAAAGCTCGAAATCCAGATAATCTCCATAGTTCAGCCAGGGTTGTTCCTTTAACATGCTTACCTCCATGATGTTTTCCCACCGTCTGCACAGGAGGGAGACATTTACATTCACGATATATTTTATTGCTTCGATCTGCTTTGTATTATATAATAATTATATTAAAAATGAAAATAATTTTCAACATGATAGCTTGAAAAAAAGATAATCTTCATATAATGGAGGTCCTTGTGGGAAAGTGCAGTTTTGGTAAAGTAACCGTTAATGATGTATTTGAGGCAAAATATCCGTTTGGCAAGGATTTGGAAGGCAGGTTCATATATCTCCGGGATGGATCGCAGCAGTGGCTGTTAGCAGTTTTTGATTTTTCCGGCACCTTCAGACGGACCTGCATAAAGTGGAGAGAAGCTGTCTCGGAAGCTACAGGAATACCTGCAGCGAATATATGGTACCATGAACTGCAGATTCATGCTGCACCGATTTCTGATGAATTGGATGGTGAGCCTTGTGACAGGCTTGTTGAAATTTGTATTCCGGTAATCAGGGATATGATGTTATCAGCAGTGGATGCCGAGTTAAGCTATATCCTTCTCGATCTGGAGGACAGGTTTAATGTCAACAGAGAGCAATATATACCCGAACTGGGAGCAGTTACTGTTTGGGCGGGTCTGCAATATGATCACGAAGGCAGGCCCTACGGCAGAAATCCGGATATAATGAACCTGTACGGCTATAAACCGGATATTCAAGCGTTCAAGGACGATATATTTTTTGACAGGCCTGCTGATCCGCAGGGTGCCCTGCTTGTTTTTAGGTCCGGGGCAGGCAAGGTATTGGGCACCATTACCAGATTCGCTGCGCATCCTGATGTTGCTGTGCTCTTCGAGTCTATGGGTATAGCCGACCAATATAAATATCATTGGGACTGGCCCGGTTATTTAAGAGAGGCAATGGAAAAATCCATCGGAGGTACGGGCCTGTATGTCAATGGTCCTTGCGGCAACCTTTCGGTACGGAAAGGTTATGAAGGAATGACGACCTATGCCGCATGCGACCGGGAGGCCCTGCGTATAGGAAATGAAATAGCCGGTGCATTTCTTGAGGTATGGAGTAATACTCAGGGAGTATGGGAGGACATTAAACTGACCGGCATAAAAACCGGGAAAGCAGAACTGCCCATGCGGGATTCCTTGCCCCGTTCACTTGAGGCTTCAAAATACAGGGCTGAACAAATTAAAGCTTCGGCAGAGAATTTGGATACGGCTTTGAAAAATGCGGCCCCGCCTGCCTTAATAAAAAGGCTGATTGACGAGAAAATGCATCAGAGCTCTATAAGCACGATTATTAATAGCTGGGCTGGGATAACGGATTCGGAACTGAAAAGCCGGACGGTTATTGCGGAAATTGAGGCAGTATCCCTTAATGGACTGGTATTTGCCGGACTTCCGGGAGAGTGCCTGACAGAGACCTGTCAGGGGTTAAAGGCTCAAACCATAGGAAACAGGCTGATTGTGCTGGATCAGGTCAATGGGTATATGGGTTATATGACAACTGCCGAAGCCTATGACCAGGGTGGATATTCCTATTGGGGCAGCTGGCTCAGGCGTGACGCTGAAAAAATATTAAGGAGAAAAATGCTGGAACTTATAAGGGAAATTTAATAATTTACTAAAAATTCTAAAAAATATTATGCAAATTATATATAGTAAATTATATATGTTTTGTATGATTATATAAATAAATATAAAAATTTGAAAAATTAACTATCCAATGGCAGATCTGAAAAGAATTGAGGGGGGATTTATACTTTCTCAAGGATTGTTAAAACTGATACGAGGTGAAAAATGCAGGATAAACAGTGCCTACTAAAAATAAGAAGTCTTTACAGCAGTTTTTCTAAAATTGAAAAGAAAATAGCAGATTATATTTTTTTACATGAGATTGAGATTATCTATATGTCCATAACTGAATTCTCCGAAAACTGTGAAGTCAGTGAAACCTCAATTGTGAGATTTTGCAGAAAGATAAATCTGAAGGGTTATCAGGAGTTTAAGCTTGTCCTGGCAAGGGAATGTGTAAAACCCCAGGAAAATCTGCATGAAAAAATTCATGGAGATGACAGTATTGAAGAAATTATCAACAAAATAACCGTTGCAAATATTGAAGCAATAAAAAATACTTCCAAAATACTTTCTACAGCTGCAATGGAAAAAGCCATCAATGCAATTCTGGCAGCTGACAGGATTGATATCTACGGAGTAGGTGCTTCTGCCTTTACTGCGGGAGACGCCAAATACAAGTTTATGAGAATAGGCATCAAGTGTGAATCCTTCAGTGACCCGCATCTGCAAAACATGTCGGCGGTAAATCTGGATCCCAAAAGTGTTGCCATCGGCATAAGCTTCAGCGGCAGTACGAAGGATACGGTGGATTCACTGGCTCTGGCTAAAAAAGCAGGTGCATTTACAATTGCCATAACCAACTATGAAAAATCTCCGATTACCAAGTATGCCAATGCCATACTGCTTACCTCCGCAGAAGAAACTCCCCTTAGAAGCGGTGCACTGACTTCCAAGATCGCCCAGCTGCAGGTGCTGGATATATTCTATACGGCGGTAGCCATAAAAAGAGGCGATCTGGCATTTGATATGCTGAACAAAACAGCCGAAGCTGTTTTGCCGAAATTGTATTAAAAAAAATCCAGCTGTTCCGGCAGCTGGATTTTAATTTATACTCCCAGGTAATAATTTTATATCAACTGGCAACTTATATACATTCCACTAACCTTTTACTTCTACGTCCAGTCCAACTTCAAACATTCGGGACCAGGGCATATATACATCGTTTATGACAATACTATGCCGGGCATCACTTAGATAGCTGTCGCTGAATTTCTGAAGTTCCTGTTTAACTATTCCGGCTGCCTTTCCTCTGGGACCGTCGGTTTTAAAATAATTTAACTGCATACCGGGCAGATATTGCTCTGTTACCAGCTGGCGTACCTGTGCGCAGTATGCCGCATCTTCCACATACCTGAGGCCTAAAAATTCATAATGTGACGGTGTGGCACCATACATTCGGCAGATAAAGGCCTGGGTTATTGCGGTCCCAAGTGTATTTGAGCTGGTATTCCAGCCGGCATAGGAAGAAAGCTTGTAAAGCAGGTTTTTCTGCTTCAGATAATTCAGCAGTTCCAGGTCGCCGCCGTTGGCAAAGGCAACGTCTGCCACGGCGCATGTCAGCTTTTTGGTATTGATGACAAAATCCATGTATTCCACGAATTCTATCAGATTTCTGCCAACGGTGTAGTTTGAACCTTTTGTTTGCTGTTGACTGGCCTCCAGCATTTTATCCCCAGGGGCATTTACCATAAGGACCATATCTGCGTCGGCCAGACTGTCACAAATCAGGCCCCCGGCGCAAAGTACATGGTATTTTATACTTTCATACAGAAGCCTGTCTTCATACAGAGGGACGACAACGGGGGCACATATGCTTGAAAACCTCAGGTATACGCTGGGACGGTAATCCGCCGCCTCGTTCACCATTCTTGCAAACAGCGTCATCCCTACCTCATCGGCACCGGGATACATATACGCCTTAAGACCTGCGTTTTTTTCACCGATATAATTCCTCAGCTTTGACTGATCTATTGCTGTAAATCCGTAAGGGGCCGAATCATCCTGGGGGATAACCAAAAAATCAATTATCCCTTCCGTTAACAGGTCTATAGCAAGTTTATTGATTTCAAGATTTATTTTTCTGCGGTTTGTATAGTCCTGAAGTATTTGGGCCGGAAGCCGGTCGGCAATCAGGGCATACTCGGTTTCTTCGTCTTTTGTGGTCTCATTTAGTTCACTTTTGTGCCCCAAAAATCCGCTTTTAAATATTTCAGTTCCATAGTCCTCGTAATAATCAGGTTCTTCGTCGCTGCTGGAGTAGGAAGGACATCTCATTATAAGATTGAAAGCATATATTTTCAGCGAGGCATTTAAAGTTTTAAGGTTGCGCAGTTTTCCCAGAATAGCCTTACCTTCGGCTGCTGACAGCTTGTGCAGTCTTGAGGGAATAATACCCCCGTAGACAAGCATATCGATTGACAGGATAGCGCCTTCTGCTGCTCCGGCATTTTCAAAAACCCAGCTCCAGAGAGCATCCACATCAGCAGGTGTTTTTTTTCGGCCAAGAAGCTCAAGGGGCGGGACCAGAACGTTATAATCCGTGCCCCTGGCCAGCATGGGCATGAATTTGTAATTACAGGGCCTTTCATCCAGCGGTACATATATAATATTTTTCATAATAAGCCTCCAAATTTATTTATAAGCAGCTTTAAATAAAAAGTTTTCTGACTACTCCGATGATTCCTGCATTATCGCCAAGTCCTGCATTTTTAATTAACAGCTTTTCAGTAAATTTCGGCATGGCTCTTTCAACAATGTTTTCAGTCAAAGGACCAATAAGTTTTTCACCAAGCTGTGTTATTCCGCCGCCGATAATTACTCCGCCCGGGTTTAATATATGAAGCAGGCCCACAATACCAACCGACAGGTGCAGTATATAATCATCCACAAAAGCCGAAGCCAGGGCATCACCCAGCTCCTTGGCCTCAAAGATAACTTCTCCGTTTATTTTTTGGAGATCACCTTTCACAAGGTTGCTTACCAGTGATATTTCTCCTTCCGCAAGGCTTTGACGCATGCGTTGAATCAGTGCGGTAACAGAGGCGTATTGCTCAAAGCAGCCTTTATTTCCACAGTTGCATAAGGGGCCGTCAAAATTGATACTGAAGTGTCCGAATTCACCGGCGATATCAGCGGCCCCATAGTCAATACCTCCATTCCTGAAGATGGCACCTCCTACACCTGTTCCCAGAGTAAGACAGATAAAGTCTTCAAGTCCCGCAGCCGCACCCATCCAATGTTCTCCCAGCGCCACAGCATTAACATCGTTTTCAACCGCAACCGGTAAATTGAAAGCCGCATGAAGTTCGTTTTTAAGCTGAAAACCACTGAGGCCGGGGAGGTTGTCGGTTGCAAAAACCACTTTGCCCAGCTTGTGGTCAACCTGACCTGCTGTTGCACAGCCGATACCGCAAATTCTGCCCATGTCTGCCGACCCGGCTAGCAGTTTGCCGATTAATTCCCTGACAAGCAGGAAGGTGTGGGAATAACCTTTTTTCGCCTGTGTTGAAATCTTGTCCGAAATGACAACTTCACCTCTGCTGCTGATCACACCACCCTTAATATTTGTACCTCCGATATCAATACCTATAGCTAAATTTTCCATAAACGGCTCATCCTTTTTTTGATCTGTAATTGCTTCTTTTAATATCGTCTTATTTACATTTTACATAAAAAGTGGATAAAAAAGAATATAAGATAAGAATAATTATTTCAACATACTTACATAAAAAGAAGGAAATTTTCTTTTAGTTTAGAATATTCTATCATTATGAATTAAAAAATTCAATAATTAAAAATGCATGAGTTAAATGTGAAATTTCTATTTTCAAGGCTGTTATTTAAGTCAAACGGAGTTTTATTGTTTAATCGTGCCTGAGGAGGAGAAGACATGTGTAAGAAAATCCTGGCATTATTTTTGTGTGTTTTGCTGGCAGTGGGTGTCATGACTCCATTATCGTATGCGGAGAGCCAAGACATCAGTGTGTTTGCTAAGAATGGCGGAACTGTTAAGGTCAGCGCTGTCAACAGGCCTGTCCAGGCTGCAGATGAGCTCATTCTTTTTACAAGGGATAACACCGCTCAGCTGACCGATTCAAATGTCTGGTGTGCAGCGGCCATAGCGGATTATAAGGATGGGAAATATGTTCTGACAGAAATCAGGGACAGAGCGGGTGCTGTAAAAATTCCCTATAACGGGTTTGTGCTGTTTGGGCATGGCACCAGTGAAACATGGATTCTGGATAATCTAAAGATCGGTGAGGAAGTGAACATCAATGGTTATTCCCTGCCCCGGGTTATAACCGAACAGCTGGTATCGGCTGAAAATGGCACACAGCATGCCATAGATTCGGTTGATACGGATCATGAAAGTAACAAATTGACAATTTATACTATTAACTATGGAGAAAATACCGGTGTATTTGGGACGGACACTGAAGAAGCAGTGATTGCAAATAATATTGTAGCAGAGAAAAACACCGGCGAAGGTACCGGAACATACATACCTGAAAACGGATATGTAATATCAGGGTCAGGGTCTGCTAAAGAGTTTGTCCGCAATTTACAGGTTGGGGAAAGGGTTACTCTGATAAATCTTGAAGTTCAGACCTTGCCTCCCATGTATTTCAAAATTAATGGTTCAATATATGAAATAAACAAGAAAAATACCGAAAGGGGAACAGGTGAGGTTATCCTTTATGAAACCTCCTATGGTGCCACCACGCGTACAAATCCCTGGGGTCTGGAAATCACAGCGGAAAATGGCAAAGTAACAGGGTTTACTACTATCACCTCAAAGGATGGGGTATATCTGGACAATAATTCTTCCATACCTCAAAAAGGGTATGTCATCTCTGTCCAGGCTGACAGCCCGTACTTTGCAAAATTAGACGGAAATGTAAAGGAGGGTGATTCAATAGAGCTGTCTGCAAATAACACATTTTTGTATAATGCAGGTAAAACATCCTATGACAGTTTGAATCCCAAAAGCAGGGAAGATAACCCGGCAGGCTGGGATGAAGCCAGCAACAGCGGGTATCCCGGGTTTAGAGGAGCCGATCAGCTGATTGTTTATGACGGTAAATATGGCAGTACAACAGGTACTAACCCCTGGGGTTATGAGGTTACAGTGAATAAGGACAACAGGATTGTAAAGGCGGGAGGAAATAATTCGCAGATCCCAAAAGACGGATTGGTATTGTCAGGCCACGGTGTAAAGGCTGATTGGCTGAAGAACTATGCACTGATAGGGTCTAGTGTCATAATGGACAAAACCAATAAAACAGTATTGGTGCTGTTTACCCCTGAATCCATGATTGACAGGACGGTAATTAAAATAGATTCGGTAAAACAGGAACTTGATGCGTCCAGGACAAAATTCCTTGATGTGCCCTATGCAAAAGTGAAGGAATACATAGACAATGCAGAACTGCTTGTGCAAAGTGCAAGAGAACGGTTAAAGGAAAGGAACTACAAGCAGTTGATGGAAATTGCGGGCCGGATTGAGCAGAACTCCGACAAGGCTCATTTTGCAAACTACCAGTCAAGAAGTGTTGAAACCAGGGCGGTCTGGATAAGGCCGAAGGAAACCCGGCTGGAGCAGGTGTCAGAGCATCTGGACAAACTGAAGGAACTTAATATAAATACGGTATATCTGGAAACCTGGTGGGGCGGTTATACCATATTCCCTGCTGAAAACAAGATAACAGAACAGAATCCCATGTATAACGGTTTTGATGTACTGGGTGCATATTTGTCCGAAGCACACAAGCGGGGAATGGAAGTGCATTCCTGGGTTGAAAACTTTTTTATTGGTGATTCGGGTACATTTGATGGAGGTCCCGTGTATGCCAAAAAGCCCGAATGGCTGTTGATAAGCAGAAAGGGTGATAATTTCCAGTTTGTAGACATGTATAATATCAAATATTATTTTGCAAATCCGGCACTGCCTGAAACCCGTGACTTCATAATGAGCATATATTCCGAACTGGTTAAAAAGTATGATATTGACGGGCTTCAGCTGGATTATGTGCGTTATCCCGATGGAGGTGACGGGTCAAATGATTTTGGCTATGATACCTATACCAGGGAATTATTTAAAAAAGCAAATGGAGCCGACCCTATGGACATAAGGCCCGGAGATCCGCTCTGGGACAGCTGGTGTGCTTTCAGGGCCAATATTATTAATACCTTTGTTTACAGGGTGGTTTCGGAAGTCAGAGCTGTAAAGCCTGATATCCGGATCTCCGCCGATGTATGGCCCAACTATGAAGCAGGGCCTTCCAGCCTGATGCAGGAGCCGGTGAAGTGGGTGTCCGGAGGATATATAGACAATATCATACCAATGTCATATACAATGGATACCTCATCCACCAGGGAGGATACATTGAACACTGTTGAATTTTCCAGGGGTCATGCATACGTTACAATGGGTTTGGGAACCGGAACAGGGCTCAGCAATGAAATGCTTGCAGGCCAGATTGCAACTGCCGTGGAAAACGGAGCAGACGGTATTGCTCTTTTTGAATATGAATCGCTCATGAACGCAGGATACGGCAGTGTGTTGAAGGAGGGTCTGTTCAGAAATGCCGCAGTTGTTTGGGATGATAAGCCTGCACTCTCTGTAAAAATCATTGTTAATGGGGTTAAAAGAAAAATAAGTGAAATCTATTTGCCCAATGAAGGCATTTCTGCAATAGAGGCGGCTTCACTGACCGACAGGTTGAATTCTATTCCGGCTGTTGATAATAATTGCCCGGAAACCGGCATAAATCCTTCAAAAGCTAGAGAAATCAAAAAATCCATAGAAAAAATAATCGAATCCGTGACGCTTTCAAAGAGTATGAATGAAGAGGTTAAAAACAGGATATTGGAGGATATGACATATTGCAGCAGTATACTTGTAAATTATATAAACCATGAAGAGTTCCAATGAGAAGCATATCAAAACCAGACTTGAAATTAAATAAAAAAAGAAAAATATTTTCATAAAATAAAGACTTGAAGAAAAATTTCTTTTTATATATAATTAGGGTATGATATAAAAAACAAAATATTAGGAGGAACTCGTCATGGTAAAAGCAAGTCGATTAAGAAGCATACTTGTACTGGTTTTGGCAGTATGCATGATGGCAGGAATTGTTGCAGGATGCGGATCATCAGCAACAACAGATACTCAATCTTCAGATTCAGCTTCATCAACAGCAGGTGCATCCTCAACTGCCGCAGCTGACTCGTCAGTGAGTCAGGAACCGGTTAATCTGCAGTTCTGGACTATTTCACTTCAACCTACATTCACAGATTTCTTCAACAAGCTGATTGAAACATACCAGAACGATCATAAAAATGTTACCGTTAAGTGGACAGACTTACCATATGATGCTATACAAAACAAATTAATTACAGCTGCTGCCGGAGGAAATGCTCCAGATGTAGTTAACTTAAATACAGAAATGGCATTGACACTGGCAGGAAAAGGTATTCTGGTAAACCTGGAGAAGGAAGCAACAGAAGAACAGAAGAGTGTTTATATCCAGACCCTATTTAAGTCTGCAAGCATAGCGGATGCTACATATGCATTCCCCTGGTACGGCGCTCCCGAGGTTATGATCTATAATAAGGATTTATTTGCCAAAGCGGGTCTGACCAGCACTCCGAAAACATTGGATGAAATGCTGTCAATGGCAAAACAAATGAAGGAAAAGACAGGTGCTTACCTTTATATTCCTGACGAATTCAGAAGAGTGCTCTGGCTCGAAGGCATTAAAATCTTAAGCGATGATAAGAGCAAAGCAGCTTTTAACACTCCTGAAGCCCTCGATTTACTTACTAAATACCAAAAAGCGGCTAAAGATGGCATCATTCCAAAAGACAATTGGGGACAATGGGATAAAATGCTTCAGCAGTACAATACAGGCAAGCTTGCTATGATTAATTCCGGTGCTCAATCAATTAACAGAGTTAAGGATGAAGCCCCAAATATATACAAAAATACCGAAGTGACGGAAGCAATGGTCGGTAAAGCTGGAATAATCAACAATTCAGTTATGAATCTAGTTGTTACGCAGCTCAGCAAGCATCATACCGAAGCGATTGATTTCGCTGCATTTATAACAAATGATGACAATCAGCTGGCATTCAGCAAGACAGTATCAATATTCCCGTCAACTACAAAAGCTTCACAGGATCCATATTTTAAATCAGATACAAGCTCAATTGAAAAGAAAGCTATTTCAATTGTTGCTGATGAACTTCCAAAGACAGCAGATATGACTCTTGCAGTAACAAAACAATTAGATATATATGGTGAACTCAAAAAGGCACAAGAGTCTGTTACAGTACATGGCGGAGATCCAAAAAAAGCTCTTGATGAAGCGGAAAAGAAGGTTAATGATTTACTTGCTGCAGACAAATAAAGTAATTTGATTTCATGCAGGCAGATTTGTTCTGTCTGCATGAAATCTTTAAAAGGGGATTTGAATGATGATGAACGGTGTATTAAAAAGAAAAATTAAGGAGAACTTTGTTGCATATGCATTTATGGCACCTGCACTGGTAATTATAGCACTATTCGTAGTTTATCCTATCATCTACAGTATACCTTTAGCATTTACTGATTACTCCGGTGTTAATCCTGTAGTAAATTATGTTGGTTGGGACAATTTCTCAAAAGCCATACATAGTGAAGATTTCTGGATAGCCATAAAACATTCGGTAATGTTCGTCTTAGTTGTTCCCATAATCCAGGTATTATCCATAATGCTTGCATCTCTGGTCAATAGAAAGCTGCCCGGTATGAGTTTCTTCAGGGTACTTTTTTATATTCCTGTTGTCACCTCGATGATTGCTGTTTCTATTATATGGAATTGGATATTTGAAGAAAGCGGCATACTTAATAGTATCCTGATTAATGTCGGGCTACTGAAAGATCCTGTCTTATGGCTTGGGGATGCTAATCTGGCATTATTCACACTTATGTTTATAACAATATGGCAGGGGCTTGGATATTATATGATGCTGTATCTGGCGGGACTTCAGTCGCTGTCGCCTGAAATGGAAGAAGCTGCAATTATAGATGGAGCAAGCAGATTTAAGACCTTTATTAAAATAAAAATACCTCTTTTGAAGCCTTATGTGTGGTTTTGCAGCTTAATGTCGGTTATTTCGGCCGTAAGTGTATTTGATGTGGTTTTTGCAATGAAGGACGATGGAGGTCCTAATAATGCAACAATGGTTGCCAATCTCTATTCTTATCGAAAAGCCTTTATAGATTTTGATTTTGGATATTCTGCAGCGGTTGGTGTATTGGTATCAATAGTTATACTGGCACTGAGTACATTTGTATTTATATATGGCAGGAGAGGAGGTATGAACAACAATGAATAAGGAAATTGAAACAGCCTATAATCTGAGAGCAAAAAAGCAGATGAAAAAAGCCATCTCTACCATATTGTTGTATGTAGCTTTGATTCTCATAGCTTTGCTTTTTGCAGGACCCTTCCTATGGCTTCTGAGTACAACCTTCAGAGCGGGAGAAAACATATATGATATAACGTTGTTTACTTCTCATCCGACACTTGCCAACTACATAGGGGTTATCGATTTTATGAATCTGCCCCGTATTCTCTATAATACAACTTTTATTACCGTAGTAGGAACGCTGCTTGATATTATCCTTGCTGCTCTTTGCGCTTATCCATTGGCTTGTATGAATTTTAAAGGGAAGAGTATTGTTTTCGGAGTTCTTACCAGCACAATGATTTTACCCGCTGCAGCAGGCCTGGTAGTTAACTATTTGCAGGTGCAGAGGATACATTTGATTGACAGCTATTGGGGAGTAATTATACCGGGTGCTGTATCGGTATTTAGTATAATCCTTCTCAGACAGGCATATTTGGGTATTCCGAAAGAACTCATAGAAGCATCAAAAATAGATGGTGCTTCGGAAGTAAGGACCTGGTATAAAATAATGCTGCCCGGAGTAATGCCCGCTATTTCAACACTGGTAATATTTGATTTTATATCAAAATGGAATGCTTTTCTTTGGCCGATAGTTATACTGCAGGATCCACAAAAATACCCTCTTGCTACAGCGCTGAAATATTTGAACGGTCAGTTCAATTACAAATTCGGATATATTGCGGCAGGAACAGTAATTTCAATAATACCTGTAATTATGGTATTTTTGTTATTCCAGAAGAATTACATAAATGCTGTTTCAGGAGCAATTAAAGGATAAGGGTGGACAGTTTAATGGTTGATTACAATTATTACATATGGGTTGAGATTGAAGCCAATAAGCAACGGATAATAGATAAAGAATATTTTAAAAGTATTATAAAAAAATGCAGGGAAGCCGGTATAGGTTCCATTATACTGAGTGCAAAAGACACTACGGGTTTTGGCATATACAAGAGTACCTTTGTTCCACATTATAGTGAGTTTGATAAAGACTTCGAAAATACTGACTATTTGGGAGCCTATATAGATGCGGCACATGCCGAGGGCTTAAAGCTGTATGCAGGTATTGATGTATTTGCGGAAGGCAGGGTCAAACAGCGGCACAGGCTGTCACCGGGCTTTATAAATACCGAGTGGCAGACAGAAATGTATGGAATAAGTGAAAACGGAAAACCTGAGATTCAACCCATAGCAGAATTGAACAATATAAGGACTACAGGGTCAATTGACGATTTCAGCGAGGTATTTGTAAATCCGGTAATGGAGGAAGTAAGGAACTATGAGCTCGATATAATAAGGGAACTGGTCACAAACTATGACATTGACGGAATAGTACTGGACAGGGTGAGATTCGTAGGCCTGGGTTCTGATTTCAGCAATTATACAAAAGGCAGATTTGAAGAATTTACCGGGGAAAAAGTGCAGAACTGGCCTGAGGATATTTATCGGCTGGAGGACAAGAACCTCAAGGTTGTTTACGGACCTTTGTTCGGTCAGTGGATTACCTTCAGGGCAGGCATCATAAAGACATTTATAAAGCAGGTCCGGACAATGATAAAAGAGTCGGGGAAAAATGTTCAATTTGCGGATTATACAGGTTCCTGGTACCCGCTTTATTATCTTGTGGGGGCTAACTGGGCAAGTGAAAAATATGATCCGGAGGAATATCCCTGGGGTGATGAGAGCTATGCTTCCACAGGTTATGCCGAATATATCGATACTTTGCTGTCGGGATTTTACTATACCGATGTAACTGTCAGGGATGCGCTTGATAAAGGCAGGCCTGCTTACTGGTACAGCGTAGAAGGCTCAGGGGACATGGTGCGGAAGGTGGTAGGCGATGCAGTGCCCTACGTGGGAAGCCTGTTTCTGCAGCAGTATGAAAATGAGTCTGAAGTATTCGGCAAAGCCGTTGATATGTGCTTTGAAAAATCCGGGGGCTGTATGCTTTTTGATCTGTGCTATGTGGATGACTATGACTGGTGGGCACAGTGCAAAAGATAAGTGCTGAAGGGGGATTAGTTATGGAAAAATACCTTTATTCCAATTTATGTGAGGCCAGTGAATACCAGTACGATGTTATAGTTGCAGGCGGAGGTACCGCCGGCTGCATTGCAGCCATTGCAGCAGTGATGGAAGGAGCCCGGACACTGCTGATTGAAAAGAATATCTTTCTTGGCGGAACTGCTACGGGAGGACAGGTAACTCCCATGATGAGTCCTGGAATACCGGAGGAGGCTGAGCTTTCATATATTAATAAACTGGTAAAGAAACGCCTCCTGGAACAGCAATATGGTGCCGCCGACCCCTATGGGAATGATGGCTGGTTTAATCCCGAAATGCTTAAGTTTACAGCAGAAGATATCTATATGGAACAGGGCGGCCGGCTGCTTTACGATACACAGGTTATAGATACCATCGTAGAAAACCGTACCATCAAGGGACTGGTAATATACAACAAGGGCGGGCTTCAGGCAGTAAAAGGGAAAGTGATAATAGATTGTTCGGGAGATGCCGTTGTTGCACACTCGGCAGGTGTACCCTGCCTGACAGGGGATGAAATAATGCATCAGAACCAGGCCTCTTCGCTGCGCTTTATGGTTGGAAATGTAGATATACCCGAGGTTCTGGAGCATATGAAACGTATAGGCGAACCTATGGTGCTGGAATATCCGTTTATGGAAATAGCCTCTGTATGGGATTCTCCAAAGCCGTTGACAGGAATATTTCAAAAAGCTGTTGAGGACGGTGTACTGACCTATGACGACGGCAAGTATTTTCAAGCCTTTTCTGTTCCTGGAATGCCGGGAGTAGTATCCTTTAACTGCCCGGAAATACCGGGAATATATAATACGCTTGATCCTGACGCAATTACCGGCATTGCTGTCACAGGGAAAAAAATGATAAGCCGTCTTTACACATTTTTAAAGAAATATATTGAAGGCTTTGAAAACAGCTATATCCTGTCGGTGGCATCCGTACCGGGGATAAGAGAATCCAGAAGGATCAAGGGGAAATATGTATTGACGGAAGAGGATTATAACAACCGGGCAAAATTTGATGACGCTATTGCACGAACTGCTTATCCTGTGGATATTCACGGTCTTATAGATGAAAAGAAACTTGATGTCAGGCCATTTCAAAAGGGTGAGTATTTTGAAATCCCTTTCCGGTGTCTTGTAACCGGGGAGATAGACAATTTACTGGTTGGGGGAAGGTGTATTTCTTCTAGTTTTGTGGCCCAGTCTTCGGTGAGAATACAGGCCACCTGCAGGGCAACAGGCGAGGCTGCGGGTATTGCGGCAGCATACTGCTCGAAAGAAGGTATAACCGTTGGAGAACTTGACGGGAAAATAGTCAGGGAAAAAATGCTGGCAAAGAGTTTATGAGGTGAGGTGTTTTTTATTAATATAACGTTGCTCGATGAACAATATGCTGATGACATATTGAAACTGTGGAATGAAAATTTTAAGCAGGCGTATCATGTTACAAGTAAAATGATACGGAATAAAATATTTAATGATAGAGACACGTTTTATGAAGGTTCCTTTTTATTGCAGGAAAATGACAGGCTTGCCGGATTCATAGTCAGCAAGGTCAACAGGGGAACACTTGCGGAATATGAAAACTGCGCCTGGATCAGTTCGCTGGTTGTTGACAGAAAATACCGGAACCGGGGATTTGGGAAAGAGTTATTCGGCCGGGCAGAGAAAGAACTTTATGGGTGTGGTACAGAAAAAATCATTATCGGAGGAGAGTTTGAGAATTTCTTTTCAGGTATTCCCGACCCTTCCTCTCAGTCATTGGGCTTTTTTTCCGGAAGAGGCTTCATATTAAATAATGATGAGCATTATGATTTGTCGGCAGATATCTCAAGGATTAGCTTTGATGATCTGAAAATTGATATGAATAAGTCTGAGGACTACCATACCGGTGAGATGACGGCAAAGTATAAAGATAAATTAAGCTGCTTTTTTGATGAAACTTTTCCGGGAAGATGGAAAACAGAGGTATTTGATTATCTGGAGCACGGCGGAGATATGAGGAATGTTCTTATATTGTGGAATAAGGAGAGGATAGTGGGTTTCTGCAAAATATTCATCAGTGAGGGAAAAGATGATTTGGCCGCTTCCAGGGGTGAAAACTGGGGAAGCCTGGGACCTGTCGGAATCAGTGTAGATATCCGTGGTAAAGGGCTGGGAGACAGAATACTTAATGACTCTTTAAAATGTCTTCAAAAGCGCGGAGCAAAAAATGTAATTATTGATTGGACAATATTAAAGGATTTTTATGGCCGGTTCGGTTTTAATCCTTTAAGAACGTACAGAGGTGCCTATAAATTAAGGAATGGATAGCAACCACAATACAAAGATGTATTCTGCACATAGCTGTTTAATATAACGAGGCGATAGAAATTAAGGAATGTCTATGGTCATTCCTGAATACGAGGGAGTATTTATGAATAAACAAGATATATTTAACGCAATAAAAAATGGCTTGATTGTATCCTGCCAGGCTTTAGAGGATGAGCCTCTTCACAGCTCCATGATAATGGGGAGAATGGCACTGGCCGCAAGCATGGGAGGGGCCGTTGGAATTCGCGCCAACACTGCAGAAGATATCAACGAAATAAGGAAGCATGTTGATCTGCCCATAATAGGAATTATAAAGCAGGATTATCTGGATTCAGACATTTACATAACTCCTACATTGGTGGAGGTCAGGAAACTTATTAATTCTGCCGCAGATATCATAGCGTTTGATGCAACACACAGGAAAAGGCCCGGCGGTGTAACCCTTGAAACCATAATAAAGGAAATAAAAGCCGCCGGCAAAGTTGCAATGGCCGACATCTCAACCCTGGAAGAAGGTATTGCCGCTACCGAAAAGGGCTGCGATATCGTTTCAACCACAATGTCGGGATACACACCCTACAGCCGCCAGATTGATGAACCGGATTATGAGCTGATATATGAATTAAGTTCAAAAATCTCAATACCGGTAATAGCAGAAGGCAGGATTTTTACAAATGAACAGTTGGTTAGTTGCTTTAAAAACGGGGCTTACAGCGCTGTTATCGGTGCTGCAATTACGCGTCCCCAACTGATTACAAAATCTTTTGTGGAAGCTCTTGAAAAATATGAAAGAAGTGCATTAATTAATGAACAGTAATAGTATAACCCAAAATGTTTTAATGAGAGAATTAACGGATCTGGGAGTAAAGAGAGGGGATATGCTGATAGTGCATAGTTCCCTTAAAAGTCTGGGCTATATCGAAGGAGGAGCATTAAGTGTAATTAATTCCATCCTTGATATTATCGGAGCAGAAGGGACATTGATTGTACCTACCTTAACCGGAAAAAGAGAAGATTCGCCAAATTGTCCGCCGGTATTCAATGTTTTGGAGACTCCCTGCTGGACCGGAATCATACCCGAAACTGCAAGGAAGCTGAAGGAGGCAAAAAGATCGCTTCATCCTACCCACTCTGTTTCAGCCATAGGACATGAAAAGGATTATGTCACATGCGGACATCAATTTACCGGTTCACCTTGTGACATGAGAAGCCCATATTATCTCAATGCCATTAATAACGGTCATATACTTCTTATCGGCGTCGATCAGCAAAGCAATACTTCAATACATTCCTGCGAAGAGCTGGCTCAAGTGCCGTACCATCTACAGAAGGATGTAACAGTAGCATATGTTACAGACTATACCGGGGAAAAAATAAGGATTGAGAACAGACTTCACAGCTGGGAAAAGCCCGAAACCGACTTTAATAAACTTGATACTTTGTACATGGAAACCGGTATTATGAGAATGAAACAAATCGGTAATGCTAAGGTCCGGTATATTGATGCCGGAAAGATGTTTACTTTTACAATAGATTTGCTTAAGAAAAATAAGCTGTTTTTAATTAAGAAATAAATTTTAACAAATTTTATTATTAATCTTGCCTAAAAGCTTGCCAATATTTCAGAATGTGATAAAATATTTGCTGTATTTTATGAGACTAAAGGTCTGTCCTCACTTTATTTTCCTTTAATATGATTGAATAATCAAATTATGAATGGTTAATATAAATGTGGGGAAAAGTACAGGAGGAGAGCTAATATGAGTTTTTTTGAAAAACAGTTCCGTTTAAAGGAAAGCGGAACCAATGTAAAGACTGAGTTCGTAGCCGGTTTAACTACTTTCTTTACAATGGCGTACATTATCTTTGTAAATCCTTCGATCCTGGGACAAACAGGTATTCCGAAGGGCGGAGTATATGTTGCTACAATACTCGCGGCTGTCATAGGTACACTGGTTATGGG
>JAEWJR010000147.1:0-4086 GCA_023386445.1 Bacillota bacterium
TGCCTGCTGCTTGGGATTTTGATTCGTGATTTGTGCAGCGTTTTTGGGCATTGCCTGCTGGTTGGGTTTTTGCTGCGGCATTTGTGCCGCCATATTGGGCATTGCCTGCTGGTTTGGTTTCTGCTGCGGCATTTGTGCTGCCGTATTGGGCATTGCCTGCTGATTGGGCTTCTGCTGCGGCATTTGCGCCGCCGTATTGGGCATTGCCTGCTGATTGGGCTTTTGCTGCGGCATTTGTGCTGCCGTATTGGGCATTGCCTGCTGATTGGGCTTTTGCTGCGGCATTTGCGCCGCCGTATTGGGCATTGCCTGCTGGTTGGGCTTTTGCGGGGCAGCTGACTGTCCCGCAGGAGCAGTCTGTTGCGGAGCTTCCTGTTTCGGCTGTTCCAAGTTCTTCTGTTCAGGCTGAACTTTTGGTTTATTATTAAAAAATGGCCATTTTTGCACTTGAAAATGCCTCCTCTAATTAACATAATATTATACTATATACTATGTTATCAAAAGGATTAGGTGACATTTGAATGGCTTACTTTTACCTGCCAGTTAAATTGACCTTAAACTTTGATAGATCAAAAGTTACCTTAATAATTTTTTTATTTCAAACTCCACCTCATGTTTACCATATTTTTCAGATTTTATCCTTACAAGTCCTTTGCCTGAACATCCCGCAGTTTTTATCCAGAAGGCTCTGGCTCCTCCGATAAGTGCTATGCATTTGGGGCCAATAACTTCAACCGGACCTTCTGTTTCAATAATCATGGCATCATTTGAGTAGATCATCAGATTGTTATTTTGATCCAACGCTCTTACCACAATTCTGGTGACATCATAAGTATCGGCTTCCGACAGCTCATTGTTATCAGGCCGAACTTCAAGGTGTATGCTTTCAGACGTTGATTTTACAACATTCTTGACTAACTGACCTTCTCTATAGCCTTCAAATCTGAAGCTTATACGCTGCCCTCCCCAATTGCTTACATAGGTGCCGAATAACCTCATTCCGTCATCCATAGACAGTTTGTATTTAATCATGAGCCTGCCCATTATCAGCTTTGAGCTCAGGGGCAGATTCATTCCATATTTCGAAGCATGGTGGAGAATATTTTTCATCTTTAGTGAGTCCTTTTCGGTAATATTCTCATATTTAGTCAGAAGATCACCTATGAAATCATTTATTCTGACAGGCGGATGCTTAAGATTGGGAAACCGCCTCCTGTCAGGATAAAAGGTCTTAATATATTCATTATCCTTGTACAGCTTGATATAGTCACAGTTTGTGAAGGCATATACCGTTCCCAGATCTCCGCCGGAATGCTCACCTATATCCATGGAGGAAGAAATCTCAAGTACAGGTGTATAATCCTGCTGGGATGCATATACATACCATGCCGGTTTGGGTATCCTGAACATATCGCTGACGCCATGATAGCATATTCTGTCTCCGCTGCCGAAATCCTTATGGGTATTATAGTCCGACATGCACCATCCTATGGCACCGCTTATTCTGTCACTGCCCATCATATTATCTATTACACGCATATGCCTCAAAGCATGTTCAAGCCTTCTGCCCTCATTGTCAAAACGCTTTGCGGGAAACATGTGACCGTTGTGCTCTGTTACAAGATAGGGGGCAGTTGTTTTTGTAACCTTTGAAGGCAAATCCAGTGCAATATTTGAGCCGTGATGGGAAAAGTCATTGTAGGTATACACATCCTCAAGCAGCCTGCTGTCCTTGAAATTTCTGACTCCGCCGGTTTGTCTGGTATTATCTAGTTGGTGTGCTGTTTTATTGGTTTTTAAATACAACTCGTCACAGTCTGCAGATTCATTTATTCTTACCCCCCACAAAACTATGGCAGGATGGTTCCTATCCCTTATAATCATGTCAGTTACATTCCGGCAGGTTAATTCCATCCATTTTTCTTTTCCTATATGCTGCCAGCCTGGAATTTCCTCAAATACCAACAATCCAATCTCATCGCATCTGTCGAGGAAATGTCTGGATTGAGGATAATGGGAAGTTCTGACGATATTTACTCCCAATTCAAATTTCAGCAGATCGGCATCCTTTTTCTGGGCTGTTGCGGGCATGGCATAACCTGTATACGGGAATGACTGATGCCGGTTTAAACCAATAAGCTTGACTTTTTTTCCGTTGAGATAAAAGCCATTTGTTTTGAAGACAGCCTCTCTGAAGCCAAACCTGATCTCAGAGGAATCAATCTCAACATCGTTTAATTTCAATATTGCCTGTAAGGTGTACAATACAGGGTTTTCAATATCCCATAGCTGAACTTCGGAAACCCTTCCTCTGACACTTCCTTTTACCGAATTCCCAATTGCGCAGCTAAATCTGCTTACCGGCTCGTTCCGGCCGTTGCTGAGTTTGAATTCTACATGCATTCCTGAACATATCTGCGAAAGCTCAATATCCATATCCAGAATTTTTGCAGGGGCAAGTACATCAATGGTTCTTACGAATATATCTTTTATATATGTTTTTTCCCGTACCTCCAGCCATACTTCACGGTATATCCCCCCGTACGTCAGATAGTCAATGACTCTTCCGAAGGGTGGAATCTCTTCTCTCTCGGTGGAGTCGCATACTACAACAAATAAATTACCTGTCCCGTACATGACCTGATCTGAAATATCTATGTCAAAAGGTGTGTAACCGCCGGAATGCTCGGCAACAAAGCTGCCGTTTATATAAAGCCGGGCATGTGATGCTATTCCTTCAAATTTTAGAATAAGGGCTTTTCCTTTTAATTCACCGGCAATATTTACCGTTTTTCTGTAACAGGATACAAACTGGTATTCCGATTCTTCAAAATTGTTATAATCAAGTACTTTATTAGTGTGAGGAATATTAACCAATTCAAACCCGGTATCATCATTACCTCCGGTTAAATATTTTTCACAAAAATCCGTTTTATACTGCCAGTCGAAGTTAAGGTTTATTTTATGCATAATAGCCGCCCTTCCGGTTATTAATGATTATATAATTTATTATATATGTATGATGAACATATTAGCGTCAAATTAGTATATAAAAATACAGTTTGACCTGAACAAAATTGCAAGTACAATGATAAAGCCTCCGCATATCCTGCAGAGGCTTTATTATTGTACAACCTTTATTAATGCATTTTGTAATCCATGAAAGTTTGCCTGATAGACTTTCTTCCGCTTTGTCTTATTGGTATGGTAAAACCATTCTTCATAATAAATACATCATCTTTCATAAGTGATACCTGATCCATATTGATAATAAATCCTCTATGACATCTCAGGAATCTGTTGTCTGTCAACAATTCCTCCATACTTGTCATGGAATAATGAAACCGGAGTGTTTCCAGCTTTGTAGTGATTACCGCTCCATTTCGGATTGCCTCAATACAATAAATGTCCTTTAACCGTATTTTTATAATTTCTTTATTAACCGTAAGTTCGATATATCTTGCATTTGAATTAAGTACCTTTTTACAGCGATTCAGAGCTTTTTCCACTCTTTCATATGTAATCGGTTTTACAAGATAATGAGTCGCCGCCACCTCAAAGCCGTCACTCTTATGTTCCAGGCTTGAAGTAGTAAAGATTATTTTACACTCCTCGTCGGTTTCACGTATTTTTTCGGCTACAGCCACCCCGTTTATACCCTTCATATATATATCCAAAAATAGAATTTTAAACTGTTCCTTTTTAAAGGCGCATAAAAGCTCCTCTCCGCAGTCGAATTGAACTATCTCGACAATGGACATGGTATTTTCGGCGTATTGCAGTATGTACTCACTTAATAGAGCCCGGTCAAATTTATTATCGTCGCAAATGGCTATCTTCATATTAATTTTCCCTCTATTTTTCTTGAATTATACCATGTTTAAGAGCATTTTTTCAATGTCTCGACATTATTTCGTATGGAATTGCACGTTTTGACATTGAATTGCACGACCTTCTTAATATTTATAGTAAAATATGTTAAAATTTAAATAATTTTATAAAAGTAGTTAAGTAATTATAGTTTAAAATTATATCAAAAGAGGCGAGATACTTCATGAATAAAAAGGGATTTAATTTTAAGACAGA
>JAEWJR010000155.1:0-16589 GCA_023386445.1 Bacillota bacterium
CGGTCAGTTCGTTTTAGCCGGTAACATTCTTGTTCGTCAAAGAGGTACAAAGATTCATCCTGGCGTAAACGTAGGAATAGGTTCTGATGATACCTTGTTTGCACTTAAGGATGGAAAGGTTAAGTTCGCAAGACTTGGCAGAGATAAGAAGCAGGTTATGATTGTTGCCGAGTAAGAATTTTATCGCATTAAAATTATTAAAGTAGGAAATGTGATATGCATTTTCTACTTTTTTATTTGTGTTTTTTAATGTTAAAGGACTTATACCGCCAAGTTAATATTTTAAATATTCCGATACTTGGGTATAATAAATTTAGTTTAAGAAATTGCGGTTGATCATGCTTGGTTTATACCTGTGAATTTATGGACGTGCGAAATATTCAAAGTAATTACCAATACTTTGAAAGCGCACATGGCCAATTAACCTCCTTTATTCGCCACATTGCGATAAAGGATATAAGTTTTCATTACATTTTGTGGCCGCTATGCGGCTCAAAGCCATAAATATGGCTTAGGAGGTTAAATGTTTATCGATAGTGCTAAAATATATGTTAAAGCTGGTAATGGCGGTAATGGAATGGTATCCTTCCATCGTGAAAAGTACATAGCAGCCGGAGGACCGGATGGCGGGGACGGCGGAAAAGGCGGAGATGTTATCTTTCAGGTGGATGAAGGATTAAATACACTCATTGACTTCAGATACAAGAAGCATTTCAAAGCTGAGCCGGGACAGGATGGAGGCCCGTCCAATTGTTCGGGTAAAAACGGTGAAGATATGATAATAAAGGTTCCTCTGGGGACGATGGTCAAGGATGAAGTGACGGAGATGATACTGGTTGACCTGATAAAGCCGGGTCAGACATATATAATAGCCAGGGGAGGCAGAGGCGGAAAGGGTAACCAGCATTTTGCCACGCCAACCAGACAGGTGCCTAATTTCGCTAAGAGCGGTGACCTTGGAGAAGAGCGAAATATGATTCTGGAAATGAAAATGATTGCCGATGTGGGTTTGCTGGGCTTCCCCAATGTCGGCAAATCTACGATACTGTCAATGGTTTCTGCTGCCAAGCCCAAGATAGCAAATTATCACTTTACTACATTAGTTCCCAATCTTGGAGTAGTACAGATAGAACAGGGCAAAAGCTTTGTTATAGCGGATATACCCGGACTTATAGAGGGAGCTCATGAAGGTGTCGGCCTGGGACATGAGTTTTTAAGACATGTTGAAAGAACAAAACTGCTTGTGCACGTTGTTGATGTTTCAGGTATTGAAGGCCGTGATGCCATTGAAGATTTCGACAAAATAAATGCAGAGCTTGAAAAATATAATGCTGTGCTCGCTTCAAGACCTCAGATTGTTGCTGCAAACAAAATGGATATACCCGGCTCGGAAGAAAATTACGAAGCCTTTAAAAAGGAGCTTGAGGGCAGAGGCTATAAGGTGTTTGGAATATCGGCGGCTACTAATAAGGGTCTAAAGGAACTTATGTATTATGTTTCCGATATATTGAGCACCCTTCCGGATACCTTCCTCCTTGATGAAAGCAAGGAGGAAGAGGTGGTATACACGGCAGGTGAAGAAAAACCTTTCGAGATTCGTATTGACGACGGTGTTTATGTTGTGGAAGGTAACTGGGTCCGTAAGGTTTTGGGTTCTACAAACATGAGCAATTATGAATCCCTGCAGTATTTCCAGAGAGCTTTAAAAAAGAAAGGTGTTATTGCTGCTCTTGAGGCCATGGGAATAGAAGAGGGAGACACTGTACGTATATTGGATACTGAATTTGATTATACGAGATAAGTGTGTTGAAAAATATTGCTTTATTCGCCGTATTGCGATAAAGGAAAATTACTTACATAACATTTTGCAGCCACAAATGTGGCTCATGGAGGTTCATATGTTAACAGGGAAACAAAGAAGCTACTTAAGAGCATTGGCAAACAACCTTCAGCCTATTTTTCAGGTTGGGAAGGGCGGAATTAATGACAACATGATAAAGCAATTTTCAGATGCCCTTGAAGCAAGGGAGCTTATAAAAGCCACTGTGCTGAAAAATGCCGAGTGCGATAGCAGGACTGTTGCCGAAGAACTGGCTGAAGCTACCGAAGCTGAGTTGGTTCAGGTTATCGGAAATAAATTTGTTCTGTACAGAGAGTCTGTAAAAACACCTGTAATAGAATTACCTTAACAAAAATAGGAGCAAATTTACAGTAACTTACATAATCTGGGAATGAAGTGCTTTTTATATGAATATAATATAAGTACTTCAATAAACTATTTCCGGAGGTTAGTCATGCAAGAAGGAACTGATTTAAATAATTACAAGTATGAATATCTGAATATTGAGGATGTCAAAAAAATAAATGACAAAGCCCTTCTTCAAAGAGTGGAAAAAACATATGAATTTCTGAAGCTTTGCAAAATATATCTTGAAGACGTAAAAGATGACTATGGGAAAAAAAAGATAGCCAGTCTTAGAGTTGACATTATAAGTTATCAACTGGAACTGTTAATAAGAGAATGTTTTGCAAGAGGTTTGAAACATGGACTGAAAATGGCATAAAAATGGCAATACTTCTCGGAAGTATTGCTTTTTTTATGCCTGTTTGTGTGCATTAATCTTCATTTAAATCAGCCATAATCTTTTTATACAGCTTTTCGGAATTTACGGCCCAGTTATTGCATAGCTTTCTGGCATCATTTCTGCTGCCGACGGTTAATTTGAGATCTATGTAAGTAAAACTTCCTTCGCAGATTTTTAAATTTGTAATATACTCGTTTTCGTTTACTGCGACAAAATCGGCTACAATACTGGTTTCATTCTTTATCCGCTTTCTGTAGTCCAAAAGTGCCTCATCTATACGCGACTTGGTTCCGGCAGGTATGAGAGAAATAAAATAGTCCAGGCCCTGTTTGCCTGCGGGTGAAATTCTGTAGGATTTTTTATCATCCACATCCAATTTTTCTAAAAACTTGCCGTCGCAAAGTTCATCGAGATATTGCTGCAAAAAAATATAATTCATTAATTTATTTTCAAGTATTATTTTTGTTATAAGAAGATTTGAAACCGGAGCTTCCATATTATTTATAATATAAAGTAGTATGAGTTTGTTTTCAGCCAGTTCTCTGTTGCTCTCTACCGAATTCATAAAACCTCCTTAATAATATAAAAAATTAGCAAATCTATAGTGTAAAACTTTATGTTATAATATATTTGCTGCATAAAAATGTTTACTTATTATAACATAGTAAGTCATATGCCGCAACATATTACCGGACAGCTCGTTTTACCGGTCAATGTACCGGTAAAACGTATATCGGAGGTTTTTGTGAACACAGAATCAGTTCAGGAAATACAGGCATTGATAAACAGTATGGGGGGCACTTTTGCAGGTTTTTCCAATATTGAAGAGTATCTTCCGCAGCAGCTGAAGAAATATCCCTATGCCATAACTTTCGGGATAAGGTTATCGGATGCAATAATAAACGAAATTGAGGATAAGCCTACCTTTACTTATTTTAATCATTACCGTTCGGTTAATGCCCTGATAGATCAGATTTCATTAAGGTTAGTTTTATTGCTAGGCAATAAAGGCCATAGTGGCTACTCTATTGCTGCATCTCAAAGCATTCCTACTGCGCCGGTTCCATTCAGCGGTATTATTCCTCATAAAACCGGGGCAGTACATGCCGGCCTGGGCTGGATAGGCAAAAACGGGCTGTTCATCCACAAGGAATACGGACCCCGCGTAAGATTGGGGACTGTACTTACCGATATGGAGTTCATCAATGAAAATGAACGAATAAAAAGTAAGTGTTCTGCCTGTAATAAATGTGTACAAGCCTGCCCGGCCATGGCTTTGACAGGAAATGAATGGAGTATGGGTGTTGAGAGAGAACATATTGTAGATGCCAAGGCCTGTTCGGAATATATGAACCGGAATTTCAAAAACATAGGCCGCGGGTCTGTGTGCGGTATTTGTATCAAGGTTTGTTCAGCTTTTAAATATTAAACATAATTAGTTTCTATATGCCTTATCCGGCTTACGGTAAGACGTTTCCATAATATGTTTAAATATGATTAAAATTTTGTAAGCCGGAAAGGCAACGTATCAAATGGCAGTAGATATAAAAAAAGTTCAGGAACATATAAGGGGTATTTTGACAGCCATAGGTGAAGACCCTGACCGTGAAGGTCTTAAGGATACTCCCTTGCGTGTTGCACATATGTACAAGGAGATTTTTGAAGGCATAGGTTATTCAAATGATGATATAGCTGAAATGTTTAACAAAACCTTTGAAAATGATTTAATTATACCTCAGGACAATAAAGAAATAGTATTGGTAAAGGATATAGATATATTCAGTTATTGTGAGCACCATTTGGCATTGATGTATAATATGAAGGCTGCAATAGCCTATATACCTGCCGGAAAAATTTTGGGTCTCAGCAAAATTGCCAGAATTGCGGACATGGTTGGAAAGAGACTCCAGCTTCAGGAACGGATTGGCTCGGATATAGCCGAAATAATGCAGAAAATAACCGGTTCGGAGGATATTGCCGTAATTATTGAGGGAAAGCATGCCTGCATGACCACACGGGGTATAAAAAACACCGGCTCAATAACAGCAACTACCACTTTACGTGGAAAATTTAACACTGACAGCAGTTTGGTAAACAGATTGATGCTGCTGCTAAAATAAATTCTACAGGTGATTTATCATGGAAATTGTAAAAAAAGTGCTGAGGCATCCTGATTTCATAAAGTATATGCAGTTAAATGAGACAGCGGAGAAGGGACGGAAATTTTGTCGCCATGATTTACAGCATGCTGTTGATGTGGCAAGGGTGGCTTATATTATTTCACTTGAAAGAGCTCTATGCTTGAGCAAGGAACTCATATATGTCACCGCACTGCTGCATGATATAGGGAGATGGAAACAATATGAGGATAAGTCGGATCATGCTGAAGAGGGAGCAAAACTGGCGGGAAAGATACTTGAAGATTTGGATTTTGACAGGCGGGATATGGAAATGATTATAGAAGCAATAACCAGTCACCGTAGCAGGAAAAGCGGGATATCACTTCTCGGGGAGGTAATCTATGAAGGTGATAAATCCTGCAGACCATGTATTAATTGTGTTATGGTAAAAGAGTGTAACTGGTATTCTGATGGTGATCAACCTGAATTATTGTACTAGTGTTCAGCAAATCTAAATTAACACTGGTTGAGTTTTGTAAGGATATGCTGCCCGCATGCACAAACGGGCACGTGGAGGCAGATATGGAACAGAGATTCATGAAAATATGGGAAAACATCTGGGAATGGGGTAAAAAAACGTATATAATGGGCATCCTGAACGTAACGCCGGATTCATTTTCAGACGGAGGCAGTTACATCAGCCTGGATGCCGCGGTCGAGCAGGCAATCCGTATGTACAATGAAGGAGCTGACATTATAGACGTAGGCGGGGAAACCACCAAGCCCGGAGCTGTGCCTGTTGCCGCAGATATTGAGATCGACAGGGTGATACCTGTTATAGAAAGCCTTTCGAAAGTAATTAGGATACCTGTTTCTGTAGATACATACAGGGCTGAAACCGCGGAACTTGCAATAAAAGCCGGAGCAAGCATGGTAAATGATATTTGGGGGCTTAAACATGATCCCGATATGGCTGCTGTAATAGCAGCTTACAGGGTGCCGGTCTGCATTATGCACAACAGGGCCGGCGGAACAGATTATGGAGCTGATTTAATAGGTAAAATTTTGTTTGAACTGGAAGAAAGTATTTCAATAGCTAAAAATGCCAATATACCGGATGAAAACATAATGATTGACCCCGGAATAGGTTTTGCCAAGACCTGGGAGCAAAATATTACGGTTATGAGACATCTGGAGGATTTTAAAAAACTTGGATATCCGGTTTTGTTGGGTGCTTCAAGAAAATCCTTTATAGGAAAGGTACTGGGCCTGGAAGTTACCGACAGGCTTGAAGGAACTCTGGCTGCTACTTCAATCGGTATTACAAAGGGAATTGACATGGTCAGAGTACATGATGTTTTGCAAAATTCCAGGACAGCTAAAATGATGGATAGTATGGTGAGGTAGATATGGATAAAATAATTATTGAAGACTTAGAAATATACGCATATCATGGGGTCGCAAAAGAGGAAAAGAAGCTGGGGCAGATTTTCATCGTATCCCTGCACATATCGGCTGATCTTGATACCGCCGCAGTCAACGGTGATATCAACGCAACAATAAATTATGCCGAAGTATGCAAGGCAGTCCAAAGAGCTTTAAATACCAAAAAGTATGATTTGATAGAGACTGCAGCATTAAAAGTGATAAATGAGATTTTTAACAGCTTTCCAAATGCATTATCGGTTAAAATATTGTTAAAAAAACCATGGGCTCCTATGGGATATCACCTTAAATATGCAGCTGTTGAGCTTGAGCGGAGAAGAGGCGATTAGTTTGAGAGAGACAGCAAAGGAAGTAACAGCTTACATTGGGATCGGATCTAATATAGGTGACAGAGCCGCCCGGTTAAAGGCCTCAGTTGAGCTGCTCAGCAAAAAGGAAGGGATTGAAGTTACCTCGGTATCTTCGTTTTATAATACTGCACCCGTTGGATATTTGGAGCAGCCTGATTTTTTAAATGCAGTTGTAGAAATAAAAACCGTATTGTCTGCAGCTGAGCTTTTACTGATATGCCGGCTAATTGAAAAAGAACTGAAGAGAGAGAGGCTGATACGCTGGGGACCAAGAACCATTGATCTGGATATTTTACTATACGGAAATCAGATTATAAATGAAGAAAATTTGAATGTACCTCATCCCAGAATGCATGAGAGGGCCTTTGTACTGGAACCGCTGAATGAAATAAACCCATCGGCCATACATCCTGTATTCAATAAGACAGTTCATGAGCTGTATGAAGCAATAATGCAGGACAGATAAAAAAATACTTTCGTTTGCTTGAATAATATAAATTTATTAGAGGAGGCAATGTATGAATGAGACAGGTCTTGTGCACATCTATACCGGAGATGGGAAAGGTAAAACAACAGCCGCCGTGGGGCTTGGAGTGAGAGCCAGCGGCAGCGGGCTGAAGGTACTCATGGTTCAGTTTCTGAAGAGTACGGATACGGGTGAGCTTGAATCTATAAAAAAGCTGGAGCCTGATTTTAAGGTGATCCGCGGTTTTACCTGCAAGAAATTTTCCTGGGATATGACCAGTGAAGAGCGTGAGTATACTGCCAGAGAAGCTGCTGAAATGTTTGAACAGGTCAAAGCAATAGTTCAGACAGGTCAATATGAGCTCGTTATCCTGGATGAAATTCTGGGGGTTGTATCACTGAATTTTTTGCCCTGGGAAACCGTATTGGATTTTATAAAAAATAAACCTGAAAAGGTCGAGCTTGTGATGACGGGAAGAAATGCTCACAAGAAACTTGTTGAAGCCGCAGACTATGTTTCGGAAATCAAGGCGGTCAAGCACCCGTATGAAAAAGGCATAACATCACGCAAAGGTATTGAGTACTGAGGCATTATAATGCCCCGCTTCAATTATAAATGTTGAAGCGGGGCATTTTTAGGCTTTCTTTTATTTATGCAGCGTCTCCTGATACATCCTCATATATTCCTTTGCAGATTTATTCCAGCTGAAGTCGGCTCTCATGCCTCTTTCGACGATCAGTCTCCAGATATCCTTCCGGTCATAATAAAAGTTAACTGCTCTTCTGACGGTATTTAACATATCATGTGCATTATAGTTCGCGAAGGTAAAACCGTTTCCGGCACCGGTTTCCTCGTTATATGAAAGAACCGTGTCGTTAAGTCCGCCTGTTTCGCGGACTATTGGGACAGAACCGTACCGAAAGCCGAATATCTGACCCAGCCCGCAGGGCTCGAACAGAGAAGGCATCAAGAACATGTCTGATCCGGCATAAATCCGTTGGGCAAGCATATCATTGAAGGTTATATTTGCAGAAATCTTGTCCTTGTGCCAATAGGCCGCATTTTCAAAGACATATTTGTAGTGTTCGTCACCCTTTCCAAGCAGCACCAGTTGAATATCCATCTGGATTAACTCTTCAAGTACATACTCTATAAGGTCAAAGCCTTTTTGTGCTGTCAATCTGGATATTATTCCAAGGACAGGTACTTCAGGTCTTACAGGTAAGCCCAACTCCTCCTGGAGTTTCTTTTTGTTGTCATATTTTAAGGAAATATTGTCGGCAGAGTAGTGCGTGTATATCCTGCCGTCGGTTTTAGGATCATTTTTATCATAATCAATACCATTAAGGATACCGTACAGGTCTTTGGAACGTTTAACCACTATATCCTTTAAACCCTCCCCGTAAAAATCGGTTTTAATTTCCTGAGCGTAGGTAGGACTTACGGTACTGATAGAATCCGAGTAGACCAGACCGGCTTTCATGTAGTTAACGCAGTCATGATATTCAATCCCGTCCGAAGTAAAATATTGCCAGTCGGCATTCATTAAATCAGAGAGCACATTCTTCGGGAATATTCCCTGATATTTCAGATTGTGAATGGTAAAGACTGTTTTTATTTTGCTGAAGTGGGGCTGTTTATAATTTGCTTTTAGAAGAAGGCTTACGATACCGGTCTGCCAGTCATTGCAGTGGATAATATCCGGCTTGAAACCGATTAAGGGAAGCATTTCTATTACGGCCTTGCTGAAAAAGGTAAATTGTTCGGCTTCATCATAGTCGCCGTACAATTCATTCCTGCCGAAATAATACTCATTATCGAGGAAATAATAGGTAACCGCCTCGTGTACCAGCTTTAAAATACCGCAGTATTGATGTCTCCAGGACAGATCTACAAAAATATAGCCCATGAATTCCATATTGTCCTTATATTCTTGAGGGATACTTTTATAGTTTGGCATTACAACTCTGATGTCCGCACCAAGTTTTGAAATTGCTTTGGGAAGGGAGCCGGCAACATCCCCAAGTCCCCCGGTTTTAGCGAAAGGGAATACCTCGGAAGATGCAAACAGAATATGCATGTTATTCATTTTAACCTCCATGAGCCACATTTGTGGCCACAAAATGTAATGAAAACTTATATCCTTTATCGCAATGTGCGAATAAAGGAGGTTAATTGGCCATGTACGCTTTCAAACTAAAACCTCCTAAGCAATGGATAAATTATAGCTTTAGTTTAGCAGAATTTGCATTTTGGCACAATAACCACACTTATTATTACAGCGGAAGGGATAACTATATTACAAAAAAGTATGATGTTTGTATCAGAGTATCCTCACTTCAAAAAGCATTGAAATATTTGAAATAGCATACAGACAGAAAAAATTGCAAAAATGGACATGATTGGTTTTTTTATTTCATGGAAAAATTTTGTATTTTAAAAAATTATTAAAAAATCGTCTATGGATTATATCAATTTCCAGGTAACTGTCGTATAATGGTTTTGTATAGGTAATCTGTGGTAATTAATTAATGGCAGCAGATGTATTTATATAATTATTTCGTAAGGAGGTCAGATAAATGGACTTAAAGGATTTATTAAAAAAGAAGAAGAGATCTACTAAAAAACAAACAGCTAAGAATGTAGCTATTGGAGCAGGCATTGGTACTGCTGTTGGCGTAGCTGCAGGAGTTTTACTGGCTCCCAAGTCTGGAAAAGAAACCAGAGAAGATATTGCAAAGACAACCAAAGAAACTCTTGAAACTGTAAAAGAAGGCTTAAATGTTGCAAAGGAAAAAATCGAAGAAATAGTTAAGAAGGAAAAGGCTTTCATTTGCGGAGAAGATAAAGAGACTGAGGAAGAAGTAGTTGAATAAGCCAAACTATAAGTTTTAAATGCGAAAGGAAGTTGTATATGTCTGTTACTGTAGACCTTAGTGTTGTGGCATGGTTTATTATATTTTGTATCGCTGTAATTATTGGAGTATTTTTAATAATTCTTCTGAGAAATTGCCTAAAGGTAGTAGACAGGGTCAACAAGATACTTGATAAAAAATCGGAAAGTATTGAAGAAACTCTCGAAGTGCTGCCGTCAACTGTAAAAAGTATTGATGATCTTGCAGTTAGTGCAAAAAGTACTTTTGATAAAGCAACATCAGTTGTTACTACAGTTGAAGATACAGTTACCGAAACTGTAGATTCATTCTCGTTTAATGCTGAGAATGTACTGAGCATTATCAATGTAGCAAGCTCGGTTGTTAAATCCATTATAAATGCATTTTCTTCTAAAAAATAATATTATTTTTAATAAAAAACGAAAGGGTTTTCCTTTTCGTTTTTTATTATGCAGACAATCTGAAAATGAATGAAGAAATTTCTCAGGCTGGTTTTGCAAAATATTATTGAAACCATTCTATTATTGTAATAATCAAGCTTGTATGATATTATTTAGTTACACGGTCCTGCCAACAAAAGACAAATTTTTTACATTGATTGACAATAATAAGTGTCATTCATTAAAAACTAAAATACGATATGGGGTGAAATCCTGTGGATGGTAATGTACGGTTGAGTGCTACAGTAATAAGCAGCATGGGCAATGACTCAGAGCAAGATGACTTTTATTTCAATGGAAATTTTTCCAATTGTCATAGTACACAGAGCATACAATTATCTTTTGAAAAAGCGGCGAATAATTATGTTTTTGCAATATCAGATTCCATGGGCCTTGAAAATGGCGATTTTAATGGAATATCAGCCATAAGGGAAATCAAAAAATACCACGAAAGTGCAAAGATCCAGCAGTTTTCTCTTGAAACCATTTCGGAAAGAATATATGAAGCCGTACAGTTATCCAGTAATTTGATATATAGCAAATCAGTAATTGCAAGCCAAAATTCCACCAGATTGACAGGCTTTTCCTCACTTATCATTGATAATAACAGAGCGGCAGTAATGAACCTGGGAAACAACGGAGCTTTTTTATTCAGACAGGGTGTACAAAAAGATATTTTCGCAAGAAATAACGGCCGTAAAACCGAGAAATTAAAAAGTCTGGGAATAACTCCTACGGCACCTGATTTGCTTAATGATACCGAACGCATACTAAAACTGGCCGAAGAAGAATCCAAAACAAAAATTAAATTATCACCGAGTTTTGAACTGGAAGAGGATGATTTGATTATTCTTTGCAGTGACGGCCTTCTGAACGGAATAAACAGAAGCCGGCTGGAGGCTGTGGTGGATGCCGGGTTTGAACCCTCCAAAATGGCCAGCGTCCTGTATCAGGAGGCATTAAAGAGCGGGATGGAGGATGGAATAACCATTATGGTCATCAAGGTCGAAGAAATCAGGAGCCTTGCATTTGGTTATGGAAATAAGCGGACAACCCAGATGGTAGGTTATGAGAATGAACCTGATGATGAAGAGGAAGAAGTACGCAAAGAAAGTAACATTGTGAATTACATATTAGGGTTTGTTTGTGTTTTGGTAATATCGGGTGTACTGTTCATGGGGTATCTTATATTATCCAACAGCGGCATTTTTGGTTCTGATAAGGATAATAAATCCTCTCAGGCGAGTATGACTACCAATAGTCCGGGCGACAGTACGGGACTGGGACAAAGCGGTGATTCTGATACTGAAGACTACTCGGCAGCTGATACTTCCAAGGACGCAACGGATGCTTCCCAGAGTGGTGGAAAGGACAACAACGGCTCCTCTGTCAACGGTTCGGGTAATAACTCCTCCGGCAGTCAGCAGAGCAATACCGGTGGTAATAAAGCAGGTTCCGGCAATACTGACGGCAATCAGAACGCAAATGCCGAATATGATGTATATGTGGTAAAATCCGGAGATACCTTCAGTGCAATAAGTAAACAATTTTATGGAGATTTAAACAAATACAAAGTAATTATGGAGTTTAACAATATAAAGAAAGATAACAGCTTATTTGTAGGCCAGGAGCTTAAAATACCAAAGCTGAAATAACTCAAACTGATTTTACGGAAATCATATATTTTAACAAATCAATTACGGTTGAAAGCCTTTGCCTTCCGGGCGAATATTGCTTTTTAGCTGGCTGTCAGCCGATAGTAATTGACTTATAGCAGCTTTTAACGGCTGCTATTTTATTTTGGATTTTTAAACTAAAAAACGGAACATTTTAAAACCTGGTTACGTCTATTAGATATGTTGGCAAGATTTACTATCATTTATTAAAAACGAGGGGGTATTAGATTGAAAAAAATAATTTCGATTCTGCTTGTAGTCACATTAATGATTACATTTATGTCACCAGTCATGGCAAGCAGTTCCACATCAACTGATAAGGGACTTGAAAATGCCATCAAGGCCGTAAAGGAAAAAATATCTATTCCGGCGGACTGCAACAAATTTAGTTATGATATTTACAATCAGGATGGTACGGTAGTATGGAACCTGGGCTGGAGTAATGAAACTGAACAAAAGTATATCAACGTAACCATTGATGAGAACAACTTCATATCCGGCTATTCCGCATACCAGTACTCCTCAAATTATGACAAAAAAATTCCAAAATACTCAAAGAGTCAGGGCAAGGAAATAGCGGAAAAATTTATTAAACAGCTGAATCCTTCACTTCTTTCGGAATTTAAAGCTGTTGATAACAACAATTATTCACAGGATAGAGAGTACAATTTCAGTTATGTGAGACAGGTAAACGGTATTGACTTTCCTGGAAATGCAATCAGTATCAGTGTTAACAATTATACAGGGTTAGTTTCAAACTTCAACTGCAGCTACTCCAAAAATACCAGGTTTGAGTCTGCCGATAAGGTCATAAGCCTTGAACAGGCCAGGAAGGCATTTGCAGAGAAGCTTGGATTAAAGCTTGTATACAATTTTAAATCCGATAAGGATAATAAAACCATATCGTATCTGGCTTACATTCCAAAGGATTCCAACAAGTACATCGACGCAATCACCGGCGAAGTAGAAAAGACGCCAAACAACCGTATACTGTACAGCAGCAATGGAATGATGGATAAAGCAGCTAATTCCGAGGCAGGAGCGGCAGTAGTACTTACACCTGAAGAAATAGATGCTGTTAAAGACATGTCCGGACTTAAAACAAAGGAAGAACTCGATACCAAGGTAAGAGCTATAAGCCAGTTCAAACTGGACAACGGATTTACCCTGGCAAGTGCTCAACTCAGAAAGTCCTGGAGAAACAATGATTCATTTATCTGGTATTTGCGCTACACTAAAGTTGTCAACAAGGAGACAAACCAATTAAGGGAAGTATCGGTTTCAATGGATGCCAAGAACGGTGATATCCTTGACTTCTGGACTTACTACGATTCTCCTGCCGGTACAAAACCTCAAAAAACAAAGGAAGAGGCAAAGAAAATTAGTGATGAAGTTTTACAGAGTTTGATACCAAGCTATTATTCTCAAGTAAAATATGACGATACCTACTATACTTATGATGAAAAACAAAACCAACAGTATACATTCAGGTATGTAAGGGTTCAAAATGGTTTGGAGTGCCCGGATGACTACCTTACAATAACCTATGACAATCTCAGTGCAAACGTTATAAGTGTCAACTCAAATTGGACAAAAGATCTGAAATTTGATGATCCGAAAAAAGCAATTGCAATTGAGAAGGCATATGACATACTCTTTGATAATGCAAAATTAGGATACGGCATTCAATATGTAAGTGATTACAGTGATACTAATCTGAAAGAAATATTACCGGTAAAGCAGGATTCTGAAAATGCTGTACTCGGATATTTCATAAACAGCAGCAAACCATGTATTATCAGTGCCGAAACAGGTGATATCCTCAATTATTCCGGGACTGTATACAATGATGATTATGTTTCGGATTATACTGATATAAAAGGTTTGTCTGCTGAAAATCAGGTAAAGATACTCACTCAGCTGTCAATCAAATATCAGGAAAATGAACTGAAAGCGAAGGATCAACTGCTTCAAAAGGATTATTTCATCCTATTATGCAGACTCAATGACATTTATTACATCAATTCAAGCACAGATAAGGAAACAGCCGTAGATAAAATGTATACTAATCTTATAAATTTAGGAATCATCACAAAGGCTGAAAAAGCTCCAACTTCAACCTTGACCAGGGAGGATGCTGCAAAATTCTTTGTAAAATTCCTTAAGCTAGGCCAGGTAGCTGAATTAAAAGGTATATATAAATCTGACTTCAAGGATGCTGACAAAATCACTCCCGACCTTTTGGGATATGTCTGCATAGCTTCGGGATTAAAAGCAGTGAACGGTGATAACGGTTACTTTAATCCAAAAAATAAAATGACCAGATTGGATGGGCTGCTTTCAATATACAGCTACTTAAGCAATAGATAAGAAAGCAGTAATGAGAAAGAAATATTTAGAGAAAGTAAGAAAGATGGTGGTTAAGCCGCTATCGGTACAAAAAAAAGGGGGACTGACCTTGGTCAGTCCCTTAAATAATAGGGATTTATCAAAAAATAGATATAAGCTGATTTAAATGTATTAATAAACATGTTTATTGTATAATTATACGATAATAAAACCAATATTTCAATAAAAATTTTAATAATTTATCGTAATAAATTGCTAAATTATTAAAATATGCTATTTGTTTTTTTGTGCAATTTTATTTTAACTAATACTGCATTTTTCAGCAAGCTAATTATATGCCGATTATTGGTTTTTTATGTTTGACTATTTCTTGTCGGAAAGGTTAAAATTAAATAGACAAAAATAAATTTCGGAGGTAATTACTAATGCTGACACATGTAGTATTTTTTAAACTGAAGGATAAAAGCAAGGGAACTATTGAGAAAGTTAAGAATGATCTTCTCGCATTGAAGGAACAAATTCCATTGATCAGATCAATAGAGGTCGGTATAGATATTTTACAGACTGAAAGATCTTTTGATGTTGTACTTTATTCAAAGTTTGATTCACTGGAGGATATGCAGGCCTACCAGGTACATCCTGCACATGTTAAATTCGGGGAGTATATTCAAACTGTAAAAGAGACCATATATGCTGTAGATTTTGAAAGTTAATTCCAGCTGATGCTGAAGATTAAACATTAGTTAAAATAGAAATGTAAAAAAATAGACTAAAGACAAGATTTTGGAGATGGGGACTATGAAAAAAATAAGCTCTGTATTACTTGCATTAACTTTTATAATAACAGTTTTTACAGGATGTTCAAATAATGTATACACAAATAAAGCAACAGTTGAAAATTCTGCCAGTGGACAAACACAAGCATCTGTAAAAACTCAGTCTGAACAGGCTGAACAGTCGGCACAAACCCAGCCGTCGGACAGCAGTACTGCTGAAGCCGGTGATTCTCAGGTTACACAGGCATCTGATACAAAGGGAATAGATGTTATTGATTATACAAAAGTAAAGCCAAATGAAAGCGGACAGATTATGGTTGTAATGTTCCATAATTTTATGGAGTCATATCCCAAGGGAAATAATGAATACACAACCACTTTTGATGAATTTGAGAAATTGTTGCCGGAACTGTATGAAAAAAAATACAGGTTAATCAGTCTTTCAGATATGCTGAATAACAACATAGATGTGCCTGCCGGCTGTATTCCGATTGTATTTACCTTTGACGACGGTACTTCGGGACAGTTCAATATGATTGAAAAAGACGGAAAGCCTGTAGTAAATCCAAGATCAGCGGTAGGAATTATGGAGGAGTTTAATAAAAAACATCCTGATTTCGGCTTGAAGGGTACCTTTTACGTTAATCTGGGAGTAAATACCTTCCAAGGTTCGGGTAATATGACCGACAGATTGAATTACCTGATTGAAAAGGGTTTTGAGATTGGAAATCATACAAAAACACATGTTTCACTGCCACAGGTTAAAACTGTGCAGAAAATTCTTGAAGAGGTGGGCGGTAATCAGGTGCTTATGAATGAAATTGTACCAGGGTATTCTTTTAATTCCTTTTCACTGCCTTTCGGAAATGCATCAAAAGATCTGAAGGAGTATGTGATAAAAGGGAATTATCAGGGTGTAGATTACAAACATTCGGCTATTGTATTGGTTGGTGCCAATCCGGCACCGTCACCGGTTTCTCCGAAGTTTGATCCTCTGGCTCTTCCAAGAGTTAGGTCAACCGGTCAAAAGAAGGTTGAATGCGACCTGGCCTGGTGGCTTGATGCCTTGGGCAAGGGAAGTTCACAATATGTCAGCGATGGGAATCCTGATACGGTTACAGTACCTAAAGACAAGCAAAAAAATGTGGATATGTCCAGGTTAAACAAAAAACAATTGGTTACTTACTAGTAGTATGTGAGACTACTATTGATGAATACCAGGGTACCCCGGGGAGGCAGAAAACTGCCGACACGGGGTACTTTTTTAGAGTATAGGAATTTATAACTTTTGGAACAGTGATGAGGCACTTATAATGCTGAGTTTGAATGTGTGCACCAGAAAATTCCAAACGGTAAATTACTATACTCGGGGATTGGAAAGGGGAATCCCCTTCCCGGTTTCAGGAGGGTGCTCAGAAATGTGAAACATTTTGTCGAAGGGAACCTAGGGTTCCCTAGCGAACAAGATAATTTGCGTAGCATGGCAG
>JAEWJR010000130.1:0-14077 GCA_023386445.1 Bacillota bacterium
TTAGAGTAAAAAACTTGAAATTATGTCGAGTTCAAAATATAATAGATGCATGACATATTTTGGAAAAATAAAATCTTGGGGGGTTATGGCGTTGAGTAGTAAAAAAATTAATGTTCTTATTGCGGATGATAATAGGGAGTTCGGCGATATTTTGTGCGAATACTTATCAAATCAGAGCGATATTGAGGTTGTCGGTCTGGCAAGGGACGGTTTTGAAGCAGTTGATTTAATACTGCAGAATACTCCGGATATTGCAATTCTAGACATAATTATGCCACATCTTGATGGGTTGGGAGTTTTAGAAAAAATAGCATCATCAAACATGGATAAGAGACCTTTATTTATTGTACTATCAGCTGTTGGACAGGACAAAATCACACAGCGGGCTCTTGCACTGGGTGCTGAATATTACATTGTAAAGCCTTTTGATATGGATGTCCTGGTCAACAGAATCAGACAATTGAAAGATAGTACATATGTTCCTACTGTTTCAACTTCTATGTCTTCGTCTATATCAATTCATAAAAATGAAACATATGCTGAAAAGAAACCGGTACATATACCAAACACATCCAGAAGCCTGGAAGTAGAAGTAACCAACATTATGCATGAAATAGGTGTTCCTGCCCATATCAAGGGTTATCAGTATCTAAGAGATGCAATAATGATGGTTGTCAAAGATTTGGACGTGATAAATTCTATCACAAAACTTCTCTACCCCAGCATAGCAAAAGAATATAATACAACTCCCAGCAGAGTTGAGAGAGCTATCCGTCATGCAATAGAAGTTGCATGGAGCAGAGGGCAGGTTGAAGCTATTGATGCATTATTCGGCTATACTGTTAATATTGGGAAGGGTAAACCTACCAATTCAGAATTTATTGCAATGATAGCCGATAAATTGAGATTGGAATTAAAAGTTGGGTGATTTAATAATTTGTTAACAAAACTCCTCCGCTTATAGTAGACAAAATTTGTTTACAATATTAATCGGAGGAGTTTTTTTATTGTTATTTAACACAAATGCCGGTAATTTATTAATTTTTTGATAACAATTTTATTTTGATATTTCTTTTTAGGACACTATTGTTATAATAAAATTAATTACTTTATAAATAAAATATAAAGGAGCTTTTATGAATAACAAAAGTAAAGTACTAATTGTTGATGATGACAGAAATATTTGTGAACTAATAGGATTGTACCTTCAAAAGGAAGGTTACGATGTTCTATACGCATATAATGGCATAAATGCTGTGGACGCATTTAAAACGCATACGCCCAGCCTGGTGGTACTGGACATAATGCTGCCGGGAATTGACGGCTGGCAGGTGTGCAGAGAGATACGGAAAGTCAGTTCCATCCCCATCATAATGCTTACGGCAAAGGGAGAGACTTTTGACAAGGTGCTTGGACTGGAGCTGGGTGCAGATGACTACATGGTTAAGCCTTTTGAACCGAAGGAACTTGTTGCCAGGATAAAAGCCGTATTGAGAAGATATGAACATAAGGATGTGGATACACAGGAGGTGGTGTTTCCCAACCTGATCGTCAATAAAAGCAATTATACCATCAGATTAAAGGGCAATCTTATTGAATTGCCTCCAAAGGAACTGGAACTTCTGTTTTTTCTGGCTTCAAACCCCAACAAGGTATTTACCCGGGAGCAGCTGTTGGAGCATGTATGGGGCTTTGATTTCTATGGTGACTCCAGAACAGTGGATGTTCATGTGAAAAGAGTAAGGGAGAAGATAGACCTCGAAGGACAGCCCTGGCAGTTAAAAACAGTATGGGGTGTCGGTTACAAGTTTGAGGTGAAATAATTAATGACAAAATTCAAATTTAAAAGGACTATTTTTAAAAAACTTGTAAGTATTTTCGTTAGTCTGCTTATTTTGAGCTATATTGTTACAGGCGGGTTTTTGTATTACTTCCTGAATAATTATTCAACAAATGAAAAGGTAGGTACACTCGAGCAGGCAGCTGCAGATATAAAGAATAATTTTGTATTTTATTTAAAAAACATGGATTCACTGGTAGTTCAACAGTATTTCAAAAATTCCCTGGCACAGACCAGTGAATATAGTCAGTCCATTATATGGGTTGTAGACGCGAAAGGCCAGGTAGCCTTCTGTACACCGGATTGGGCCAGGGCCGCTCTGGATAAATATGTAAATGAATACACTTACCCTCAGCTGCCTGAACCTAAGATGTATGAAGATGTTATGAATAACGGCGGTACTACCATTCAAAAAATAGGTAATTTTTTCGGATTGTTCAGTGCAGACGAATATAAACAGTATGGGGACTCCTGGCTGACAATTCAAGTGCCGTTTCAGGTTATGCCCAGCAACGGCAAGCAGCAAACCCTGGCAGCCATATATCTTCATACGCCCATGCCTGAGATACAGAAGCTGAGAACCCAGGTTTTCCAGTTGTTTATGTGGTCTGGCGGAGTTGCAATTTTTCTGGCCATAGTTCTGGTTTACGTTTTCTCGCTGAGGTTCACCAAACCGTTGAAACAGATTAACAATGCCGCGAAAATCATAGCGGCGGGAGAATTCAGAAACAGGCTTACGGTAAAAAACGATGATGAAATTGGTCAGCTGGCTGCCAGCTTTAACCAGATGATCGATGATCTGCAGAAATTGGAGGAAATGCGGCGTGGTTTTATCGCCAATGTATCACATGAACTAAGAACACCAATGACATCAATACGCGGCTTTATTGAAGGAATCCTTGACGGTACTATCCCGGAAGATAAACATGAAAATTATCTGATTATTGTCAGGGATGAAATAAACCGTCTGAACAGGCTTGTAAATGATCTTCTGGATTTGGCCAAAATGGAGGCGGGAGAATTAAAGCTAAATTTAAAGCCCTTTGATATAAATGAACTGATAAGATTATGTGTAATAAAAAATGAAACATTGATAACTTCTAAAAACCTGGAAATTGAAGCGAATTTCGACTCTGAAAATTTAATAGTTACAGGAGACAGAGATTCCATCGAAAGAGTAATAATTAATCTTTTGCATAATGCGGTTAAATTTTCAAACGAAAACGGGAGAATTATTTTAGAAACTGCAAAGAATAAGGATAAGGTTTTAGTTTCAGTTAAGGATAGTGGTATCGGAATTGATCAGAATGAACAAAAACGTGTTTTTGACAGATTTTATAAATCCGACAAATCAAGGGGAAAGGATAAAACCGGTACCGGCCTGGGGCTTGCAATAGTTAAAAATATAATAAACGAGCACAAGCAGGAAATATGGGTCGAAAGCGAAGTAGGGGCAGGAACTAAATTTACATTTACACTGGACTACTTTAAAAATAGTGTGGAAGATTAACACTTTGTTCATAGTTTTTTAAAATTGCATGATTAAAATAATAAATATATTGATGAGAAAGGGGACTTTTCAATGAATGATGATAAAATTGAAAAAAATGATGTAACAGAAGAGCTTAACAACCGGCTGAATAATATAGAGCAAACAGAGGAAAATGTTCAGCATGATAATACATCTGAAATATATAACCATGCCTCAGCAGACAATAACTCATTAGAAAACAATTCAACAGAAGTTATCCCGGCTGAAAATGATTCCGGTGATACTGGAGATAATTTAAATGACAAAGCTTCAAATATCATAAACGCAGATAGTGAGCATGCCGATACCATGGAAACGAAGGGGGCGGAAAATGCCGATTTCCAGGCAAATCCGGATAGCGACCACCACAATTTTGAAGCTTTGCCTGATCAGGGTGTTCAAAACAGAATTAATGAGACTCAAAAAATATGGCAGATGAATAATCCGCAAGGATTTTCAAATACTCAGAATTCTAATGCACCGAATTTTAACGCACCAAATTATAACAACTACTATAAGGAAAATTATAAGAAGTCTCAAAAAAAATCCGATGCGTGGAAATACATTCTGGTATCCGTTGTCAGCTCAATCCTCGGCGGGGCTATTCTGGCCACTATGCTTTTGGTAGTGGCGCCTGCTATTCAGCCAGAACTGAAAAGCTTTTTCGGAGGAAATCTGCCGGATGGGAAACAGAATACTCAAACACCTGCCGGTGAGCTTAAAAGGGTGGAAATTGTCCAGACAGCCGAGTCTGCGGTTACAAGCGTGGCAGAAAAAGTAGGACCTTCGGTTGTGGGTATCAGAACTACTTATCAAAACACTAATGACCTGTTCGGAGTACAATCCGAAGGCGGTGAAGGTTCAGGTATTATTATCAGTTCGGACGGATATATATTGACCAACCATCACGTAATAGAAAACGCAGTGAATGACAGGACACGAAAAGTTCAAGCCGGTGCTAAAATAGAAGTTTTTCTCCCAAATAAAATTGATAAGCCCTATGTTGCTGAAGTGAAGGGCTATGACTCCAAGACCGACCTCGCTGTCTTGAAAATAACCGAAAATAATCTAAATGCAATTGAGTTTGGCAATTCCGATACGCTGAAAATCGGAGAACCGGCCATAGCGATAGGAAATCCTGGTGGACTGGAGTATATGGGCTCTGTTACACAGGGTGTCATAAGTGGTTTAAACAGAACAGTCCAGCTTGATGGGGGCAGAAAAATAAAACTTGTACAGACCGACGCAGCTATAAATCCCGGAAACAGTGGAGGAGCCCTGGTTAATCTGAAAGGACAGCTCATCGGTGTAAATACCGTTAAGATGGTTGCTACAGGTTTTGAAGGACTTGGATTTGCTATTCCGGTTAATGATGCAAAGAGGATCTCAGATGAGCTTATAAAGAATACCTATATATCAAAGCCTTATCTGGGAATATCGGTTGATCAGAGATACACTGAAGATGTTGCAAAAGAAAATAAAATGCCAATGGGAGTATATGTCGCTGACGTCGAAATTCTCGGTGCTGCTGAAAAAGCAGGGATACAGGCCGGCGATGTCATTACAAAATTCAGCGGCAAGTCTGTAAAATCCTATGCTGAGCTGGAAGACGAAAAGAATAAACATAAACCCGGCGATACCGTACAGATAGAAATATACAGGGACGGAAAGAATAAAACCGTTCAGGTCAAACTGGGTGAAACAAAATAAATACTACTGTAATAATTTGCAACGTATAAAGGAGTCGCATACAAGACCAATTTAGTTTTGTATGCGGTTCCTTTTTTGGTGCGTAGAAAATTATGATGTTAATCAAAGAAGTGTACCCTCTATTGACAACGTATTGTACATTGTCAATAGAGGGTATCTTAAAATAACCTAAATAAATAATAAATTACATAAAAAATGCTATTTATATTGCTAATATTAGTAAAAAACTTTAAAATTAATATTAGTAATATATACTGCACTTATACTAACCTGATGGAGGGATACATGAACTTTTTTAAGTATTATTCCCATATTGCCAAATATATGGTAGGAATAATTGCTATACCCTTGTTTCTGTATGGTATAACTGAAGGAGTCAAAAATATACTATATTTTAGCTTTTTTTTGGGAATCATTATTCTACTGTTGGATTTGATTGATTTTGGTATATTGACCATAAGAAGAAATAATAAGGCAAAAGAGGTTATAAGTAAGTATACGGGTTTATATAATATTCATAGAAGGTTTTCATACCCGGTCAGTGAAAGAAATGCTCTGAAAACCTTCAAATTGCTGGTCGAAAAACAAAATGAACTTGAAGTTCTCAGAGTTACCTCTGAAAAATTCAATTCGACAATTGATATGGGTAATATAGTAGAATATCTTTTTGATGTTTTCAGAAAATTTACCGGCTGTGACAGATGTCTTATATGTATAAAGGATGTGGATTCGTCGGAAATTTTTTGCAAGTACGAACTGGGATGTGTTTTTAATGATGTAGGAAAAGCGTTTACACCAGATTCTGTTGTAACAAAGTGTTTTAATACAAATTCCATTGTGGTTAATTCAAATATTTTAATTAAAAAAAGGGGAATAAGTGGAGATAAGCTGGCTATTCCTTTGAGCATATCAAATGAGCAGCTGGGTGTAATCTTTATTGAAACTACTGTAAGAAATTCATTTAAAAAGGTTAATCTGTCATTTTTAATGAGTATTGCAAATTATGCAGCTGTCGCGATAAACAAATCCCAGCTGTTTAATGATGTTTATGCTCAAAAGCAGGAGATTGAAGCACTATATGAAGAAACGGCGGCTGTTAACGATGATCTGAATGACAACATAAATAATCTGAACATTACAAAAGAAGAACTTCGATTAAAGAATGAAGAGTTGTTGAAGTACTCGGATAGTTTAAATACCGGATATATTCAGACCGTAATGTCATTGGTGAACGCCATTGAAGCCAAGGACTCATATACCAGCGGCCATTGTCAAAGAGTTATGGAAATCTCCTGTGAAATAGCTGCACATATGAATCTTGATGAGGAAGTCATTCAGGATTTAAGATATGCAGCAATTCTTCACGATATAGGTAAAATCGGCATTTCTGCATCAATCTTAAACAAAACCGACAAGCTTACAGATCAGGAATATGAAGAAATCAAAAAACATCCTCAGATTTCCTATAACATACTAAAGAATGTTGAGTTTTTAGGCAGGGGCTTAAGAGCCATCCTTGAACATCATGAGAAATATAACGGCAGCGGTTATCCCAATAAATTAAAGGGTGAGGAAATAAGCTTATTGGGCAGAATATTATGTATAGCGGATGCTTTTGATGCCATGACCAGTGACAGAACTTACCGGAAAGGCATGTCCATGGAAGTAGCTATCAATGAAATAGAACGTTGTAAGGGGATTCAGTTCGATCCTGAAATTTCGGATGTATTCATTAAAATGATAAGAGAATTAGTTTATTAAAGCGGAGGTAATAGTGAGATTTAACCATAAAAAACTTAAAGTTCTTTTTGTTTCTGCCGAGGTTGATCCTTTCGCAAAAACAGGAGGTTTGGCAGATGTGGCAGGAGCATTGCCAAAAGAATTGTCATTGCTGGGCCATGACATCAGGGTTGTAATGCCGCGGTACGGGTTTATCAGTCAGGATATGGGGTATGTCTGTGATTTTCCTGTTGAAATGGGCAGCAGAAAAGAAACCTGTATTATCAAGCAAGGTGGTTTTTCCGATAGTCAGGATAAAACAATACCTGTTTATTTTATTGAAAATCACCATTATTTTAACAGGGAGGGTATCTACTGCTACCATGATGACGGCGAAAGATTCATTTTAATGTGCAAGGCTGCGCTGGAGATGCTTAAATATATTGACTTTAAACCGGATGTAATCCATTGCAATGATTGGCATACGGGACCTGTTTGTCTTTTGCTGAAGGAAGGGTATTGCAGTCAGCAATTATATAAGGATATTGCAACGGTTTATACCATTCATAATCTTGAGTACCAGGGCAATTTTGGTGCCGAAATAACAGAATACTTAAATCTGGAGACTGAATATTTCACTTCTGAAAAAGCGGAGTTTTATGGAATGTTCAGTTTTATGAAATGCGGGTTGGTCTATGCCGACATTATCAATACTGTAAGCAGGCAGTATGCGGAGGAAATACAAACCTCTGCCTACGGTGAAAGGCTGGAGGGGGTACTGGTTAAGAGAAGGAAGGAACTCTTTGGAATAGTTAACGGCATTTCTTATGAAGAGTTTAATCCGGAGAAGGATCAGTGTCTGAAAGTTAATTATAATATAAACAGTGCTGCTTTGAAAAAGGATAATAAAAAAGCCCTGCAAAAGGAATTGGGCTTGAGAGAAACCACATCTCCGTTATTGGGTCTGGTTACAAGGCTGACCGGTCAAAAAGGTCTTGAACTGCTTATTGGCTGTATTGAAGAGGTTATTGAAAAGGATAATGCCCAGCTTGCAGTTTTAGGTTTGGGGGATGACTATTATTATAAGGCATTTTCCAGATTGTGGAACAAATATCCGGGCAATGTTGCGGCAGTGTTTGAGTTTAATTCTGATCTGGCAAAAAGAATTTACTCTGCCAGTGATATGTTTTTAATGCCGTCAAGGTTTGAACCCTGCGGGTTGGGGCAGATAATAAGCCTGAGATATGGAACAATACCTGTAGTAAGGGCAACGGGAGGTTTAGCCGAAACAATAATGGATTATGATGACGATAATGAAAAGGGCAATGGGTTTTCATTTGTGGAGTTTTCGGTAAGAGCTTTCAGGGAAGCACTGCAAAGAGCAATTAATGTATACAATGAAAAGCCTGCCGTATGGGATAAACTGGTACGCCGGGCTCTGGGCTCTGATTTTTCCTGGAAGAAGCCGGGAGGAGAATATTTGGAACTATATGGACTTGCCCTTGAAAAAAAGAATAAAGAGGTAACTTCTGATGAATAAAAAAGAAAGAGTAATTGAAATATTAAAAATCTTTGATGAACTGTATCCTGAGGCTGAGTGCTCACTTGAATACAAAGATCCGCTGCAGCTGCTCATATCAACACAGCTGGCTGCCCAGTGCACGGATGCAAGAGTAAATATTGTTACAAAAGACCTTTATAAAAAATACAGGTCGGCTGAGGATTTTGCAAATGCGGAACAGTCCGAACTGGAACAGGATATTAAATCAACAGGTTTTTACAGAAACAAGGCAAAAAATATCATTGCCTGCTGTCAGCTGCTGGTAGAGAAATATGACGGCAAAATTCCCGATAATATGGAGGAGATGCTGCAGCTGCCGGGTGTCGGAAGAAAAACTGCAAATCTGGTATTATATGAGGTGTACGGTATTCCGGGCGTAGTGGTTGATACACATGCCAAAAGACTTTCAAATCGTATAGGGCTAACCAAAAACCATGAACCGGAAAAGATAGAATATGATTTGCAGAAAATCGTACCGAAGGAAAGATGGGCGGATTTTTGCCATAAACTTGTCTATCACGGACGGGAAGTTTGTAATGCAAGAAAGGCTGATTGTGAAAATTGCAGGGTAAATAGTTTGTGTGATTACTACAAGTCAATTGCTAACGACTGAAAGCCGGCAAAAATGCAATATTCGCCTGAACGGCGAAGGCGGCTTTCAAACGTAATTGACTTTGGTAAGCGTTAGCGTTAAAACTATTATTAAAGTGGGGATATTACATGCCAAATAAACCAAAGACAGCTAAAAAAGTTGAAATAAAAGAGAACTATAACCAGGAAGATCTTATATTTGCCCTGGACATCGGAACAAGAACAGTAGTAGGCATAGTCGGGTTTTATGAAAATGAGTATTTTAAAGTTATAGCGGCCGAAATATATGAACACAAGAGCCGGGCCATGCTTGACGGACAGATACATGATATTAACAAGGTGACCGAGGTTGTAGGTGAAGTTAAGGAAAGGCTTGAGACTGCGCTGGGTCTGAAATTGACAAAGGTTGCTATTGCAGCGGCGGGAAGAGTTTTGAAAACCAGCCAGACAAAACTGGAGTATGAAATTGAGCAGGGCAGGGAAATAACTGCTGATATTGTAGGAAGTATGGAGGTTGATGCAATCCAAAACGCTCAGATTCAGCTTGACAATGAACTCTCGGCCGATGAGAAAATACCTTTTTATTGTGTGGGCTACAGTGTTGTCAACTATTTTCTAAACGGTTATGTTATCTCTTCACTTATAGGACATAAAGGGAAAAAAATTGGGGTCGAGGTTTTAGCAACCTTTTTACCCCATGTGGTAGTAGACAGCCTTTATACCGTTATGGACAAGGTGGGTCTTCGAGTTGCCGGCCTTACACTGGAGCCTATTGCCGCAATCAGTGTAACAATCCCCAAGGATCTGAGACTCCTTAATCTGGTCTTGGTGGATATCGGGGCAGGAACTTCGGATATAGCAATTACAAAGGATGGTTCAGTTGTTGCCTATGGTATGGTGCCTATTGCCGGTGATGAAATAACTGAAAAAATTGCACAGGAATACCTTGTAGACTTTAATGCTGCTGAGAAAATAAAAATATCAATAACATCCGGGGTTGAGTCTATTAAATATACCGATATTTTAGGCAATAAGAAGGAAATCAATAACGTGCAGGCTATGGAGGCACTTCAGCCTGCAATAGAACTTCTTGCAAACAGTATAGCCGATAAAATACTTGATTTTAATCAGAAGGCGCCAAATGCAGTGTTCCTCATAGGCGGCGGAAGTCAAATTCCCGGACTCACAGGCAAAATTGCCGACAGGCTTGGCATTCATAGTGACAGAGTGGCTGTACGAGGCAGGGATGTTATTCATAATATTAAAACCAAACTTAAGAAATTGTCCGGACCTGAGTCAATAACACCCTTCGGAATAGCAATGATGGCTCATTCAACTAAAGGACAGGATTTTTTATCAGTTACTGTAAATGGGGAAAAGATACAGCTTTTGAATTCCAAGAAGCTTACAGTTGCGGATGCTCTGATATTGGTGGGCTTTAACCCGGATAAACTTATCGGAAGGACAGGTAAGTCTTTAAAATTCAATTATAACGGAAAACCTGTGTTCATTAAGGGAGAGCATGGTATTGCAGCCGAGATTCTGGTAAATGATTCTACTGCAAGTCTTGATACAAATATTACTATCGGTGACAATATTACGGTCAAAGCTGCCTTAAACGGAAGAAATGCTGTCAAACAGCTCAGAGAATATATTATTAATCCGAATGGACTTAAAATAAGTCTTAATAATGACATTTTAAAACTTGCACCTCAGGTAACGGTTAATGGGGAGAATAAAAATCCATATACTGACATAAATGACGGTGATGATGTTTCAATAAAAGAAATTCTAACCCTGGGACAGTTTGCGGCAGAATTTAATCTGGACGTGACAAATAATGTACTAACCGTCAATGGTGAGCAAAAAGAGATGGATTATACCCTGGCTGAAAACGACAGCATATCCTGTACAGCCAGAGACAAGGAGCCTCCAACTCCGGCGGGGATAGCCGGGGAAAGCCTGAATCTGTCAGGGATAGCTATGGAAAATAATTTGAAGGACAAAGGTTTTGTTATTACTGTTAATGGTCAAAAAATCAAGTTGAATGAGGACAAGCAATACATATTCGTGGACGTCTTCAGTTACATAGATTTTGATTTGACTTCTCCCAAGGGAAATATAATATTAAAACTTAACGGAAAAGTTGCAAACTTTACCGACAGCATAATGCCGGGCGATATGATTGAGATTTACTGGGAGAAATTCAAGATTTAGCATTCTGAAATAAATGACTGCTGGACAGCTCATGGAGGAACTATGAATAAGATACACAAATTTGAAAAGGTTTTAATTAACCTTGGTTGGGTATTTATTATATTGCTGATAACAGGATATGTTCTCAGGGATATTTTTAATATTGAGTCTATCATATTAATTAAACCAGGCTTAATGTTAAATATCTCCATCATAATTTTATTTTTATTTAATGTCATAAAAACGGCTATTATAAACAGTTTAACTATGTATTCGGAAAAGTTATTTGTAACATTAAGATATACGGAAGCTATAATCTTAAATATTGTAACAATAAATTTTTATGGGGGAATTGAAACTGCTATATTATTGATTCCTCTTATATTTTTGACACTTCACAGAGGTATTAAAGCCGGTTACATACTTTTAGCCTTCAGTGCGGTTTTGAAATTGGGTTATCTTATTGCTGACTTTATCTGGCTGAAAAACGCAGTAATTGACTACAGATTATTTACATATGATTTATTTAAAGTAATTTGTTTATATTTCGTACTTGCAGCAATGATAAAAATAAGTTCGGCAGTCTATAACAGCAGTATTCGGAATGAAATGGAGAATGCAAGGCTTGTTATTGAATTAGGTGAAAAATATGAGCAGCTTGAAGTAGCACAGGATGAGATTAAAAATCAATATGATAAGCTTATGGAAACCAATCGGAAGCTTGAAGACACCAACCGACGGCTAACATCAAGCATTGCGGAATTTTATACTCTTCAGCAGATAAGTGAAGCTATAGGCTCTATTTTGGATATAAATGATCTTTTAAACTTTGTCAATGACGTAATTATCGGTGTCATGGGTGTTAATTACTCAACAATAGTTTTGCTTGATCATAAAAAGAACAGGCTTAAGGTTCAGTTTACCAACATACGGAATAAAGAGGATCTGGCAGTTTTAAACGATAATATAAACTGTAAGTTATTGCTTGATATATTGGAAAACGGGAAACCTGTAATGGAAAACTCGGTAATACCTGAGAATTTTGATTTTATCAGAACCCGTAAAATTGGTTCTTTCATATGTCTGCCATTGAGTTCAAAGTCCAGAAAATTTGGACTCACTTTAATTGAGCACAAGAATATTAATACTTTTGACGAAGATAATCTCAGGCTTTTGACGACTATAGGAAAACAGGTCAGCATGGCTATAGAAAATGCCGAGCTGTATGCCAACCTGCAGGAGATGGCCACTATAGACGGCCTTACAGGTGTGTACAACAGGGTTTATTTTCATCAGAAATTCGAGGAAGAGTTCAATGCAGCTAAAACTCTTGGCTATGATTTGACACTCGTTATTCTGGATATTGACAAATTCAAGAAATTTAATGATACATACGGACATCTGTTTGGAGATGTGGTTTTAAAGAGTGTAGCCCAGACAGTCAGGAATAATCTCAGGTCTACAGACACAATAGCAAGATTTGGCGGGGAAGAATTTGTTATTTTGCTGCCGCGGACTTCTATTGAGGAAGGTATTGAAAAAGTCGAAGACCTGCGCTTGAAAATTGAAAATAATATTATAAAGGACAATCTTATTTCGGTTTCGGTCACTGCAAGCTTTGGTGTCTCATGCTTTCCTTACATTTCCGTCAACCAGATGGAACTCATTAGAGATGCAGACAATGCACTGTATAAGGCCAAGGAATGCGGGAGAAACTGCTTTAAAATTGCTGCACCTGCTGAAAAAGACAAGAATTAACTACTTGATTTTAAATGAATTAACCATCCTCCAGAACATGTCATAATCATTTTTCCCATAATCCTTTTCAGGCATATAATAACTGATCCTATAGAACTTGGAGCCTTTTGCGAGAAAGACCTCAAGGGACTTGTATTTTTCATTTGCACTGTTTACGGTATATTCCCAAAAATAACCGCTTAATCCATTTACTTTAATCTTTTTTGAGGTAAAGTTAATAAACTCAATCATAGCTGCTTCTTTTGACGCCTCCAGGAATTGTTCAAGTGACTGGGGCATACTCCAGACCTGTACAAAGCCGTAAAACTTCCTGTCTTCCTTGTTTTGAAAATCTATATGGTACAGAATTTCACTTCCGGGGAAACTTTGCTGATCCAGTTTGAATATGGAAGGATAACTGAATTCAAAACCATCTTCCTGTGATTTAAATTCAATAAAATTTTTGTAGTTGGTGTTGCTGGATTGTATATAAGGCGCAGAATCCCTGTATTTTGAGTATACATTTTTAATACTGACAGTTGATGGGTAGGTAAGTGAAATATCACTGTTGATGCTTATGGTATATTGAACTTTACTGTTATACAGATGTCCTGCTCCGATTATCAATAGAACCCATAAAATGACAACTGTGATAACTATCAGTAATTTCCGTTTATAATTTGGAATAATAATTATATTCATAATGTCGCTCCATTTTCAGAATCAATACTTGTACTATATATTTATTCGGCTTGTATAAAAATTAGACAGTAAAAATCAAAAGATTTTTCCAATAATATTCACGAAAATAAAAATACGGGAATATGATAAATAGTGAGGAGCCATATTGGGGGGAGTGTAATTGAAATGAAAATAGTAGTTGTCAAGGTGCCTAAATTTTTCGGAAACATATTAAAAAGGGTATTTAAGATAGGTTAATTACTTATGATGGATTGATAAGCTGTCATTTCATCTTATAGACGAGATTTTTAAGCAACAAAAAATAAAATCCTAAGCATATAAAGAAAAAAATAAAAAAGCGTAAAGACGCTTTTTTATTTTTAAAGAAATATTTAACGTAATAAAATTAGATAGCTCTGGTAACTTTGTTTGAACGAAGACACCTTGTGCATATGTTAATTGATTTTGGTGTGCCATTATCAATTATCTTTATTTTTCTTACATTAGGTTT
>JAEWJR010000053.1:0-14421 GCA_023386445.1 Bacillota bacterium
GTATATGGGCTCGGATCGATTTTAGTTGTTTATGTCCTCAATCATGTCAAATCCCATCCGTTTTTAGTTTTTATTTGTGCCGCCCTGATTACCTCCTTAGTAGAATTATTGGCAGGACTGCTTTTGAGTATATTGGCAGCAAAACGTCTTTGGGATTACAGCGGCGATTTTGCTAATTTTATGGGATATATCTGTCTCAGGAATACATTTATCTGGGGACTAATGTCCCTCTTTCTGGTTTACATCATCCATCCTGCTCTGTTAAGATTTATCGCAATGATTCCGGCAAAAACCAGGGAGTTGATCTGTTACTCAGCGGTTGTATGGCTTTCTGCCGATATCAGTATCTCGGTGTATTCCAGCCTGAATGGTGTTAATAATCTGGTATGGCTGTCACAGGTTGTTTCCCGGGGAATTTCTTTCCGCTGGATGCCTTAAAACAGTCCTAAGCTTGTCGGGAGCGGTTTTTCTGGGATCCGACAGATAGATTTCGTGATGCTTCCGCAGCAAACCTGTTGCATCCTTCAACCGGTTCTGCTCCATAAACTGCCGCATTACCTCCACAGACTGCGGCTCGGTTGCATATGGTCCCCTGTGGAGGATTTGAACGCACAATCCTTCGGTAAATGTCTCGAACCTTGCTTTTGAAACATCAAGTTCAGGTTTTTTCTTTCTGCAGGTATGGACAGCCCATTCAAAAACCTCGGGAGTCACAAAATCAGGCTGTCTTATCATTGAGGTCCAAAGCCAGTTGTCACGCCTGTAGAAATCAAACCCTCCGTCTTCGTACCACCACAGGCCTTCAAGGGGCGGCACCACATATTCAAAATATCCGGCCGGTTGGGCTCCGCTCATCTTTGACATTTTAATTGTAAAAGTGATGCCGTAAAGAATGCCGACAGCCTTTTCATATTCACTGCCATTGGGATCACCTGCACCGTCGACGCAAATGAAATTCATGGCGGGGACTTCAATCTGCTCAGGGATTTCCTTAGGCATGTAAAGATCCTTGTACTCTTTTTTGAAATCAAATTTTTCAGACATCTAATACCATCTCCTCATTTTCAGTCTCAAATTTAGTCTTAAGGAAATTATATACGAGTAAATATGACAACCGATGTCATATTTAACTGACACGTTGTGTCAATTTTAATATAACAACTCTCTGACTGCGCTTACCCTTTCCTCTACAGACAAATCCCCTTCAAGGGACAGGACGGGACAGCTCAAGCCGTCCAGCCACGCTTTGTGCAAGGTTTTGCTTCTGATCTCCATTCCGCCGTCATCATATCTGGAAGCCCATTGGATAAATGCTTTTGAAGCTTCATACATTTCCCCGCCTGCTTCCAGAGCTTCCTTTCCGTATCTCTGCCTTTCCCTTTCAATAAGCCTGGACAGCCTTATATCACCGGGAAGCCATAAAAAGACCACAAGCTCAAAGCTGGGAATGAACACATCTCCCCACCCGCATAATGAACCCGAAAGGACCCATTTATCAGCAGCGTGAATATCCTGTTCAAGGATTTTTCTTCTATCTTCGGCTGGACGGATGTTTTGAAAAGGGGGCCATGAAGGCAGCCAAAAATAAGAATCCGTGTCGAAGTGCCTGTAACCCGGTTCCTTCTCAAGAGCACTTCCCAAAGTGGTTGTACCTGAACCTGACGCTCCAAGAATATGTATTCGCCTGATCATACTCTCCTCCACTTTTTTCATAATATCAACAAAACCGGTTCCCGGAAACAGAGCACTATTCCCAGTCCTTCCATATATCCGGCTGATAACCCACGGTAGCTTTTTTACCGTTTCTGACTATGGGTGAATTATACAGCTTCGGATTTTTAAAAAGCACTTCCTCCGCTACTTTTCCAACGCCAAGATTCTTCATATTCAAGCGCTCATATTCTTTGCTTTTCTCATTAATTAAAGCCTTTAGCCCTACGGTTGATTTAACGCTGTCAAATTCACCCTTGCTTAGCCCGTATTTATTCAAGTCGATATACTGATAACTGATTTTCCGTTCTTTAAAGTATCTCTCCGACTTTTGAGTATCAAAACCTTTTGTTCCAAAAATCTGAATATTCATTTAAATTTTTCTCCCAAAACTTTCAAGTTATTACCTGTTACCCTGTAAACCGTCCACTCGTCCATAGGAACCGCACCCAGTTTTTTATAAAAGCTTATGGAAGGCTCATTCCAGTCCAGCACCCACCATTCAAGACGTCCGCAGTTTCTCTCCAGTGCAAGCCCTGCAAGAAAGGCAAGCATAATCTTCCCCATTCCCTTTCCCCTCATTTCGGGCTTTACATATAAATCCTCAAGGTATAAACCTGCCTGACCAAAAAAAGTAGAAAAGTTATGAAAGAAAAGCGCAAAACCGACAGGCTTTCCCTCATATTCTCCTATAATTACTTCGGCTGCCTTTTTGCAGAAAAGTGAATCCCTTAGTCCTTCTTCAGTGGCAACCACCTGATCCAACATTTTTTCGTATATGGCCAGTTCCTTAATAAAATCCAGAATCAAGGCAGTATCGCTTTCGTCGGCATAACGAAGCTTAAAGCCCTCCAGTTTCGTGTCGATGAACTTTTTCATGTTTACCTCCTGCAAATAGTCTTGCTGCAAACCTCCAAATACTTTGGTGGTCTGAAGTCTATTGAGTAATAAATATATAAAAAAATATAGTTCTGATGAACTATATTTTAACACTAATTCTTTAGAATTTGTATCTGGCATTAATCAAATGCCGGTATATCAATTCTTTTTCAGCTTGAACCATATTTGTCAATTGGGCTTCGGTTGAATACATGGAGTTTTTATCCCTATGGATAATTTGTATTCCGTATTCATTTCTGCCGAAATTTTTAGCTTTTCTGATAACTGTAGCATCATATTTTGATACAGAATTACTTAAAAATACGCTTATTTCCACTAAATCGTCGATTTCAAAATCACCTGAAGAATATATACACATGCCAGAATAGCTAAAATCTTTAATACACGCACCTTCCCTTTTACTGGATTCCATTAGCTTTACCTCTCCGAGCAGAGAAGTCGGGAATCTCTCATACTGTCTTTTTTCAAGTTCTTTTGCAATATTAATCACATTGTTGGAACATATTATGTACTGATCCTCTTTAGGGTTTGCACCTACTACACTTCCCCCGTTAACAGTAAGTGTTTCCTTCTCATCCATCATACCAATCAATACGGGATCACCCTTCAGCATTTCGGCCACATGATTTTCATTATCGTTGATTTTGACGGTAAATAATTTATTGGTATCGCCGCTGACAAAAGTGCAATTAATTGGTTTTAATTTGTTGTAATGTCTTAATACAATATTTGCTTTTTGCATATTATCACCCTGATCATTATTTTTTGTATATATAAAATTATAAACATTTCTGATAATTAATACTGCATCTGTTATGCTTTTCAGGTAAAACAATATAATATAGCTAACTAAAATAAACCAATAAAAAAGAAAAATATATTAAAAGAATATCACATAAAATCTGGAGCAACAATACTGTCCATAAAGTATTTAACACATATTTAACCAAAGCTGCTAAAACTTATATAAATTCTTCTCAGTTTTTGCAAAGGATATAAATTATTGATCGTTATATTCACTTATAGACTTAAAGCCTCATTGATTAGCAAAATGGATTAATGTAAAATGTTTACGGACCTTATTGCATTTTTATTGAATTTTTTACATGGCCCGGGAGGTAAATATGAGTATTTCTTGTAATTTTGAACAGGCCTGCGGTAAAGTTATGGACTCAGCCTACCGCCGGGAAGGCATTGGAACTCTGGGAGAAAAAACTCTTCATGCAGTTCTTAAACATTATTTCGAGCCCGATGAAAGTTATCACGAAATAAAAGTTGGCTCCTATTTCGCAGATATACTTAATGCTGAAGGAATAACCGAAATCCAGACCCGGCAGTGGAATAAACTTAGGGGGAAGCTCAAGGCTTTTCTCCCTGAAAACAAGGTCACACTGGTATATCCTGTTGCCTATACAAAATGGCTTATATGGATTAATGAAGAGACCGGTGAAATAAGCAAAAGAAGGCTTTCTCCCAAAAAAGGCTCTGCTTATGATATTTTCTATGAATTATATAGAATAAAAAATTATCTGGATAATGAAAATCTCCGTTTATGCATCGTATACCTGGATATTGAAGAATACCGGCTGCTTAACGGTTGGAGTTCCGACGGCAAAAAAGGCTCCTGGCGTCATGACAGAATTCCCAAAGCTCTGCAAAAGATAATTTACATAAATAATAAAAGTGACTACTCCAGACTTATACCCGAGTCACTTCCGACCCGTTTTACAAGCAAGGAGTTTCAAAAAGCCTCCGGCCTCAGCCTCTCAAATGCACAAACTGCCCTAAATGTTTTATTTTATGTTGAAGCAGTTGAGCGGGTGGGAAAAGACCGGAATATGTTTATCTACGAAAAAAGAAATTTATAAAAATGGAAGTCCTTTACGCTACGCTAAATGTGAATATTCTGTGCACCCTGCTTTTTCAAGGTTTCTCTGACAGACTCCTTATCCCCGGATTCACATTCGACCATTACTACCGAACTTCCCGAATCAATAACAGCCTTTATTTCATTTTCTATATCTCCCGGCACTCCCCAATTTACCATTATCTCTTTGAAATCACTGCCAATGCCTCCATTGACCAGACTGACTATGGGACGTGCCGGTATAAGAGGTCCTGTTCCGGCAAGCATAAAACCATTTATTCCTGATGCCGCACCGGTAACTCCACCCATAAAACCGAAGTAGGGTACTTCCAGACCATTCTCATGGTCATTTGCCACCTGTCTTTCCCTGAAATCCTCCTGATTCTGGTGTCCGAGAACTTCAATTTTAAAACCCTGTCTGCTTAAAGATCTGGCCGCTTCAATAGCAGGCGCCCTGCTGATAAAGTATCCGGTTGCTATTTCCATCTGCATCACTCCTCTTATTAATTTAGTAGTCTATGAATTATTATTTCTTTTATTAAAATGGACTATTCGGTAAATTCTTCTAACTTTTTAAGTTTCTATCAGACAAGGATTATCCTGTTCCGTAAAATAGGTATTCTATTTAAAAAAACTGCATAAATAATACTGTTGGAACCACATTTAAACAACTGTCGCAATGAAGAATCAACCGGGAGGCAGCTATGAAAAAAGTGATCAGAGTTACACTGATTGTTATTGGAATTATTGTTTTATTATCAGGAATCACAATAGGCGGAATGGCCTTTGTAATATCTTCAAACAATACATATAAAGGTGACACCGCAAATACTATGGCAGGTAAGGATACTACCTCAGGGAAAGCACTGCTGGTATATCAGCCGTCAGGCAGAAATACTTCTGCGAGTATAGCCGATCAAATTGCCAAAGGACTGATTGATGCGGGCTATGAGGTAACTGTCTCCTATCCCGGCAAACATATGTCACCTGATGTAAAGGATTATTCTGTAGTTGTTTTGGGTTCGCCAGTCTATATGGGGAAAATTTCCGATGTTTTGACAAACTATATGAAAAACCTTCAGAATGCAGCAGGCAAAAAAATCGCAATATATTCGGTCGGTATGTCACTTGAAACTCCCGAGCTGGATTCAGCCCAGAAAAATCTCAATTCTGTTGTTTTTGAAAAAAAGGTTAAATTCAGAGGTGACCACAGGGACAATCTGGACGCTGCCTATAAATTTGGCTTGGAAATAGGGAAAGAATAAGGTAAGTGTATGAAACAAATGGTATTTGTAAACAGTTTGACACTCTCCAGAATATTTCTAAGTATCCTGTTCTGTTTGACAGTAGCATATTTCCCTGAGCGGTTTGTATACCATATCCTTATTTTCGGAATAGTTTTTTTAACCGACTTTTTCGACGGCCGGCTGGCCAGGCAATATAATGTTGTAACTAAGGCAGGCGCTGTTTTTGATGTTGTTGCAGACGTATTTTTTGTTATAACCTCCTTTGCAGTTCTGATCGGAAATAATATTCTCCCCTTCTGGATTTTGATTGTTGCAATAGTTAAATTTGCCGAGTTCTGGATAAGCTCCTCCGTTTCAGTAAAAAAATCAAAAACAGTTACAGGTATATTTGTGTTCGACAGCCTGGGCAAAGCTGCCGCACTGCTGTTGTATGCCTTATCCGCCGTGGGTATTATTACATATGTCCTGCTGCCGGAAAAAACAGCTGCGGTCTTTATTCTCTGCTACTGCAGTCTGGTTACATTGATGGCAGCTGTTTCATCTGTAAACCGGGTCTATCTTTGTATAAAATAGCAATTCGTCTATTCATCGGTCCCATTTTGAGACGGCTTTTTGGTATTTCTATTATAGTATAAGGTAAAAATATATACATAAACGTGTCGCCATCAACAAATTATTCCGTCCGGATATAAATGGCAGTGAAATAGTTACAACGTAATTCCGAACAGCATAAAACCTATTGTATTAATTGAGAAGTTTGCAAACATGTGGACCAGCCATGAAACATAAATGTTGTCATACTTCTCATCCAAACGGTTGAATAGCAGTCCTGCCCCAAAAAGCCCGGCAATCAGGAGAACAAATAACCCCGGACTGAACCAGCTGGTCATTATGGCTATATGATATGCTGCAAAAACGGACGCACTGAATATGTACGCAAACTTTCTTCCCGCCGCTCTTTTCAGTGATAAAAACGCAACACCTCTGAAAAAATATTCCTCCAGCAGAGAGTTAATGAAAGAAATATAAAGCGCAACAAAAATAAAATTATCCCTGTTTACTCCAATATTGTTCTGTAAAGCTGCAGTTACTTTGGAAAAGTCAAAAAATGGTGATAATAAAAGGTAAGCGCCCAGTATGAAAATATACACCCCTGCTCCCAGTACAGCAGCAAAGCCCAGACTTTTCCGGTTAACCTTCAGCAGTTTTTTCAGTCCCAGCTCTTTTTCAAATAACGAACATATCAGCGGCAGCCCTGTAAACAGCACAACTTTTATTGCGGATTTAACTGCATAATCCGGCCTGATAACCGCATCAACATAGGCCATTACCACGCAGCCCAGCAGAACAGCGGCTGTTATGGACAAAATTCTTCTTTTTCTATGGAATATAAGCATAAATAAATTCCCCTACTTCAGTATTTTTTCGAAGGCAAGCCTTTTACTCCCGTCCTCCAGATAAATTACACCGCAATACCTGAACCCATTCTTCTTCAATAACGTTTGCATGGGGATATTGTTTTCATGGGTGTCCACTCTTATACCGGGAACCGCTTTGCAGCGGCAAAGCTTTTCAGTCTCACTTATCATAACGGAAGCCAGGCCAATACCCTTTAAGCTGCTGTCAACAGCCAACCTGTGAATAACCGCATAATTATCCAGTGTAAGCCATACCCCGTCATAAATATTGTTGTAGGTCATTTCCCCGTCAAAGGAAACGGCTATTGTTCCGGTAATCCTTCCTGCATTGCTCAGAACATAACCGTGTTTGTTCTCAATATCCCTTTTAATTGTTTCAATATTGGGATAACCGTTCTGCCACTGGTCTATCCCGGCTTTCTTCAAGTATTCCTGCGCCTGGTGTATTATATTTAAAATGTGATTTATATCTGCTTCTACTGCTCTTCGAAATTCCAATAATGCAGCTCCTTTATATTGATTCATGTATACCGTCTTGTATTTATAGTATAAAGTCCCATCATGTCTACCTGATAGACTTTATAACCGGTATTACCTGTAATATTAACATTTATTCATAAATTATCAAGCTGCTCCTGTTACCTGACTCCTGCCATGAACGGCAGGATTATGGAAATTAAGATCCCATGAAGCAGTGGTACACCGACTATAATTACTGCTGCCATAATAATTCTGTACGGTTCGATTTTACCATGAGTTACTGTAATATCAAGCTTTTCATCCCATTTTGTAATACCGTTCCGTTTTAATGTTGAATAAGAGATAATATTTGTTATAAGTGTTATAAGCGGAATAAAAAGACCCTCTCCAAGCAGCATTACCAGCAGTGTTCTGTTCAGGGCCTGTATATAGCCCAATTTACTTCCGTCACTTTTAAACACTCTTATATTTAGAAGCCACTTTCCTGGTGTCCAGCCCAGCCTTGATATAAATAAAGCCTCAATAATTGTTTATAGCTCACGAGTATACCTGCAATCCATTGGTGGATAGCGGTCGGGAGCACTGTTCCTTATGGTCTGTACAACCAGATTTTAACCGGTCAATAGCACCTCAAAAAAATTTTTACCGTCACAAACGCTATTGAATTTTAAGAATAAAAAAATGAGACTAAATTAAAAGTACATGCCTGAAATTGTAAGTGAACCACAAGTGTTCTGGCTGTACAAATTTCTGGCATGTACTTTGTAAGTAAGTTCTTTGTAAAATTACCTTTTTATTATGTTATCCTTATACACCTTTAAGTAGCTATCAATCAAAGCCTCATCTGTGACCTTCGGGAGGTATGGACTGGTGGGTGAACAATAACCTGCCGGTATGTTGTATACCCGTTCCATAACGATCTTGATACCCGGAATTGTTCCGAGATCTCGTACCGAATATGCTTCAGCAATTTCATTGGTGCGGTATTGTATTTCCCGGGCCTCTTTATAGTTTCCTTCCTTCATTTTTTCCAGCAGAACTTTGAAATCATAGCAGGTTATTGCCTGCAGTGCGCCAATGTTGCCGTCTGCACCCATTATATCAGAGCATATTACAAGGTTGTCGGCTCCGGTGAGTATATTGATATCCGGATTATATTTTTTGAATCTTTCAAGTATATAGAAGTTATTATCTGTGAACTTTATTCCCTTAAAAGTAGGAACAGCCTTCATGGCCTCCAGAAGTTCATTGGGATCCACTCTTTCTCCGCCTGTGAGCATTTCTCCGTTGGAGGTCCAGTATATATAGAAAGGAGTTTTTGGAGCTGCCTCAGATATACGTTTGAAATATGCCACATTTTCAGCAAGTGTGGACCTGGGAGAAATCCCCACTGAAGCTACTGCATATGCTCCATGCTCTTCGGCATGGCGTGCAAGCTCAACCGAATCATCCAGATTTTCATTATATCCCACATGTACGAATATTGGCATCCTGTTATTGTTTGCTTTTAAAACCGCTTCTGCCCAGGTTTTTCTCTGCTGAACCGACAGATACATGCCTTCGCCTGTCCAGCCCAACATATACAGTCCGTCTGCCTTTTCCTTCTCATACCAGTCTATGAGAGGTTTAGCCGAATCCACTAAAATATTTCCATGCTCATCCATAGGTGTAATTAATGCTGGTAAAACTCCTGTAATTAATTAAGACATAAAAACAACTCCTCTGTTTTTTATTATATTTTATCCTTTTACCGCACCGCTGGTAAGTCCTGCAACAAAGTACTTATTCAGACATACAAAGACTATGAGCATCGGAACGACTGCCATCGTTGTCCCGGCCATCATCAAATCCCATGAAGAAATAGTCTCTCCGCTGCTTTTCATTGATATGATTCCAACTACCAGAGGCTGGCTTTTTGGATTACCCAAGGTGAACACCATTGGCAGCAGGTAGTCATTCCACGAATTCATAAAGGAAAGCAATCCGACTGTAGCTATCAAAGGTTTTGTCAATGGGAAAATGATATTGTAGAATATTCTGAAAAAGCTGCAGCCGTCAACCTTTGCCGCTTCATCGATTTCCTTCGGTATTGAATCTATGAAACCTTTTGAAATATAAAGATTTGTAACATTTATTCCAAATATATATATAATTATTACTCCCCAAAGAGATGTGTTAATATTTAGCAGTTTCGCTATTTTAAGCTGTGGATACAGATACAGGCTTCCTGCCGAAATAAACATTGAGGAGGTTATGATAAGCAGTATCAAATTTTTGCCCCGGAAGCTGCTGCGGGAAAATACATAACCCGAAGTAATTGAAGTAATAATAGTTCCTGCTACAATAAAGCTGCACATAAATATGCTGTTCCACATATAAGTCTGAAAATTTGAAAGCTTCCATGCGCGTACATAATTGTCAAAGCTTATTGAAGAGGGAAAAAATGATGTTGATGTCAATATATCTGCTGTTGATTTGAAAGACGATAATATTATATAAAATATTGGAAATATCACAATAACGGCAAATACGGTCAGAAGCAGATAAATTGGTATGGATAGAAGTGAACTTTTAGTTTTCATAGTATGTTCCCCCCTTAATATAAATCGCTTGACTTCTTGGTAGCTTTAAAATATACTCCGGTAATTATCCCCAGAATAATAGCAGTAATAACCGCCAAAGAAGCTGCGTAACCGTACTGGCTTATGGAATCGGCCGCACCGTATGAGAAGAAATACTTGAAGGTATAGGACATTACAACCTCTGTTTTACCTCCAGGCTGCCCGTTTGTGAGTACCAGTACAAGGTCGGACATTTTCATGCTGTTGACAATTGCCAGCATCAATACTACCCTCATTACAGGCGCCAGCATGGGAAGAGTAATTTTCGAAAATTTCTTCCAGACCCCTGCTCCGTCAATTTCAGCACATTCGTAAATTTCCTGGGGTACATTCTGAAGCCCCATTATAAAGAAGATCATATTTGTCCCGAAACTTCTCCATACACTGGCAAGTATGATTACCCAGTCGGCAAGCCACTGTGTCCCGAACCAGTTTATATTCTGCTGGATAAGTCCGAACGCTTTCAGCAAATAGTTTACCGAACCTCTGAAGGGCTCAAACATAAGAAAGAATACAAGTCCTACTATGGCACTGCTGACAATTGCAGGCATAAAAAATATTGTTCTGAAAAATGAGTTTATTCTTTTTGTACTGTTAAGAACTACTGCAAGAAATAATGCGAAAGGGATTTCAATGGCCAGTTTTATTGCCACAATATAAAAAGTATTTAGCAGAGATGCCCAGTAATGACTGTCCCGTGTAAATGCTCTGACGAAGTTATCAAATCCTATAAATTTAGCAGTTGTCATACCATCATAATCAAAGCCTGACCAGCGTATCAGCCATAGCATGGGATAGATGGTAAATAGGACGAAACCTATCAACATGGGCAAAAGCATAAGAATAGCCTGAATATTGTCTTTTTTTACACCCTGCCTGTATCCGCCAAAGGAGCCAAAGGCTGCTGATTTATTTAATTGTTCCATGTGTTTGTCTCCTTATTTTTTGGGAAGGGAGTTTAAAGTACATGCCTGAAATCTGTACAGCTCAACACTTGTATTTTACCGGCAATTTCAGGCATGTACTTTTAATGGAGCTTCCCATTTATTGGAGTTGCCTTATCTTGAGACAACCCTTTTAATTAACTATTTATTTAAAGCTGGTATCCCATTCCTTATCAATGTACAAAGACATATCAAAACCATCGGCAACCGCTTTCTCCAGCGCAGTGTTGTAACGCTTGTCAAGATCGGCCAGAACTTTGGCGATATCAGGATCTGAACCTGCGACCAGATTGATGATGGTATTCTGGTAAGGCTGTCCCTCAACAGTTATACCGCCGTCAGGAGGAGTAAGTGTAAAATATGAACGGCTGGTGTCGGCAAACTCTTTTGTACCTGCCTTTGTGAAATTACCGGAAGATTTCTGCTGAATATCTTCTCTCGCTACAAAGTCAACTTCCTGTTCCTGAATTGAGGTCTGAATCTCATCACTCTGGACAAGTTCATATACTTTCATAGCTTTTTCAGGCATATTTTCAGCGCTTGGTCCAATACACAGTGCATCTGCAATCTGGGCATAACCTTTGAATTTTTTGTCCTTGCTTAAAACAGGAGTATCGCAAACGCCCATTTCAAACTTGTAGCCCAGCTTAGCCACACCGTTAACATCCCAGCTGACTCCCGGCATCATTGCTATTCTGCCTGCCGCAAACTGAGCCACGCTTTCATCAAGTCCCATTCCTTCGGCACCGGGGAATATACTGCCGTCAGCCTTCATTTGAAGTATTTTATTAATATTATCGGTAAAGTCTGAAAATTTAAATTTACCTTCTTTAAAGTCGTAACCCATGTGTCCAACAGAAGCTGCAAACTGTGTAGCAAAATACCATTTGCCCGAGGAGGCGGTATCTTTCAGATGTATTCCGTAACCGTAGGCTTCGCCCTTATTGTCTGCTGTGATCTTCTTTGCATAGGCCACCACATCATCCCAGGTTTCGGGAGGTGTTGTGAACCCTGATTTTTCAAGTAAGGTTTTGTTGTACATAAACTTGGTGCTCAATACCTTAAAAGGTATGCTGTAGGTTTTTCCGTCAAAAGTGGTATAGCCTTTTATGAGTATATTCTCATATTTTTTCAGGAATTCGGGGCCGCCCGGCAAATCATCAATTGGAAGCATCCACTTTGATTTTATAAACGGCTCTTTAACTGTTCCGACAAATTTATATATTTCGGGACCCTGATCGGCAGCCAAGGCTACCTTCAAGACATCATTATAGTCTCCGCCGAATATTTTATATTCGACATTTATCCCGTCTTTTGTGCCCTCTCCCGAGTTATATTGCGCTACTATGGGATCAATAATGGGCTGATACTGGTTATCATTTGACCATACGCGGACTGTCTGCATTTTTACGTTGTCGGCTTGAGAACTGTCACTCTGAGTACTTACCGCAGTCTCAGATGAGCCGCATCCTGCAAACACGCTTGCTGTCAATGCCAAAGAAAGTGCACACCCCAGACCTCTTATCAATTTTACTCTCACTGATATCTACCTCCTGAAAATAATTGATTTAATGAATTTTTTTCACACTTGCCGGTTTTATGTCTGCTAATTATTTATATTTTTCCGACTAGTGGTCTGTAATATTTAAAGCGAATATTGTCCGGCAAGGAAAATTTTCTCAGGACAATATAGAAAGTTTAAACAATACATATGCAAGGGCCCCTGCCTTTTGTCACTGTTAAAACTTTTTATTACCTTGCTATATTTATAGCTTAACAGACTGCGGAAAGTTTAAAATACAAAAAGTTATTCTGGTTGGTACAAAATATTAAGATTTAAAACCAAAGGTACAAAATATTATGATTTACTTTCCAATCAAGTAATATCTTAACCTTGAAGGTAAACATAAAGGCCTGTATAATACAATATTAACAAAGGTATTCAACTAAAGGAGAATAACACAATGAATATCAGCATAAGGACCAAACTTGTATTATATTTCCTGGCATCCATTTTAGTACCCACATTGATTATAACCTCAATAGTATATGTACGTTCTACAAATATAATAAATAAAAAGATGAATACCCTTATTGAACGCAATATAGACTCGGCCCGTTTGATTGTAGAGCAAAGGCTGGAATTTATCAATGAACTGACAACTCTTATATCAATAAATCCCGATATAAAAAATGTCCTGAGTTCCGATCCTACGGAGGATATGACTGCTAATATCAGAGAGATAATAACTCTCGACCGTGCGCTGGACAGCTACTATCTTACCAATTATCATGTTTTCACCAATTCCTCGGCCGTACCGAAAATATATATGGTAAACAAACCCAATTACGCACGGTACGACCTGTCCACAAAAATTCATGACATATCCGAGGCCGAACAGAATCCCTGGTTCAGCCAGCTGAAAGATAAGAACATGGTGATTATCAACAATCAACCAAATGATCAGATCACAGTAGCAAGAAAATTATATGATTTAAAAAGTGCGGACAGGGTTGTATCCGCGGCACTTTTAACAATTGATATGGATAAAAAATATTTCAACTCACTCCTATCCTCCTACAAGGCGTCACCCGGAACTGAAATCTATATACTTGATGAAACCAATTCGGTTATATTAAAAAGTGATTCCGCAACCAGGGATTCTTTAAAATATCTGGAGTCAAATATATCCGATAAAAAGCTGGAGCTCCTTTTTGATGCAAAGCATATTACAAAACGGGATACCGTCAATGGAAGATCCACGTTGATCTCAACCGGTGAAATGCGTTCTCTGAACTGGAAGATAATCAGTTTTACCCGGGTCAATGAAATCAATGCCGACCAGAACAATCTCAATCATATTGTCATACTGCTTTTATCCGTTTGTATGGTAGTCGCACTCCTTACTGCATTTGCATTATCAAAAAGTATTTCAAAGCCTATAATAAAGCTTGTAAAATCAATGGCAACCGTCAGGGATCACAATTTTGAAATCAAACTGGATTATAAAAAGAAAGATGAATTCGGGTATCTGATCGGGCAGTACAAGCTGATGATCGGGCAGATAAAGGAGTTGATAAATCAGCTCTACACCAGTGAGGCCAACAAGCAAAAAGCCGAATTGAATGCAAAGGATGCCGAGCTGCGTGCTCTCCAATCCCAGATAAATCCTCACTTTTTATATAATACGCTGGATTCCATAAACCTTTATGCCGTAAAATATAACGTACCGG
>JAEWJR010000007.1:0-3970 GCA_023386445.1 Bacillota bacterium
TTTCATTGTAGATCTTTTTCAAAACCGGGATCAGATACAGATATATTCTGAAATCACCTTTCAGTAAATCATACTCCACCGAGAGTTTGTTCAGCTTATGGTTCTTTATGGCGGTATCGGACATGGCTATAAGCGTCTCTTCAAGATACTTTTTGGGATCGCTTGAATCTCCGTCCAGTTTTTCAATTATTTCAGCCAGGGATTCCATTTTGCCTGTTACGGCTTCTTTTACAAGATTGTCTCTTGAATTAAAGTGATAGTTTATCAACCCGGTTCCTATTCCGGCAGCTTCAGCAATTTTTCTGACGGTTATATCATCGGGATTTTCCGTTAATTCGAGCAAATCCATTGTAACTTCCAATATTTTTTTCTTTGTATCGTCCTTCTTAGAGCCCATACTCTGCTCCTCTTTATATATGAATTATTATTGTTGAACGTTTATTGAACATGTTCAATTATATGAAAAACGTTATTAAATGTCAATATGTTTTTATTATCAGTAATTACCTTTTTACCTCTTGAAGCAAAAAATCAGATAACTCCAGCTGAGCCAATTTTAACTGGTTGTGCTAGTTAAATTCGCTTGTCATTATGTCGGCTATCATATTATACTGCCACATGGGTATCCACCGACTGCATATCCGACCACAGCCAAACGATAACCCCCTTCTCCCGGGGTTGTCAATAATGGCATTAATATGACATTACGTTGTCATTTAATATATAGTATACTAGCAGTATGAAACATACCACTGGAATCAAGACTAACTTAACTCGTTGTGCTAGTTAAGTTAACTCTCAACATTATTGTTAAATTTGTTATAGCTTATACTGGTACGCGAGTACAACTTCAAGCAATGGACAGAACGGTAAAAGTGTTTGCTGAAATTTGTAGGTAAACAACAGGTATTTTGGCCGGCAAAGTGACAGGAGGTCACTTTGAGCATCACGCGAGACCCGGATGGTCGAGTCGATGCGACGGCAATAAAATACATGTTGTGAACCGTACTATTTCAAGTAAACGCTTTGTGTGCAGCCATTGATTGAAGTTAGTACGGAAGTACCGGTATAAGAAGTACAATTTTTTACTGGTAATATTGATTAACCAATTGGCTCAATACGTTAAATTAGTATATGGAGATTGAATAAGATTATGGGTGATGCATTAAAGGATATTTATAATTCGAAGTTTTTAAATGATTTTGGGTGCATGGTAAAAGCTGCATATAAGGACTTTCCGTGCGAAGGCTTTGTATCGTCGGTGACGGCACCCCCGTGGGAGGAATTGCCGCTGAGGGCCCGTATGCATCGGATTGCAGAGGTATTGGGCAATAATTTGCCAAAGAATTACCGGGATGCCTTAGAGGTGCTTTTCTCTGTCGATGAGTATTGCAACGGCTTTCCCTACCTGTTCTTTCCTGATTTTGTTGCTGCCTTCGGGCAAAGTGAGCAGCATTGGGAGCTTTCCATGTATGCTTTGGAACGTTTTACACAGCGTTCATCTTCCGAGTTTGCAATCCGCCCGTTTATGCTCAGGGAACCTGAACGCGTTATGGAATACATGCTCCGCTGGTCTTCTCACCCCAACGAACATGTCAGACGGCTTTCCAGCGAGGGCTGCCGCCCGCGCCTGCCCTGGGGTACTGCACTGCCCATGTTTAAAAAAGACCCCTCGCCTGTACTCAAGGTACTGGAACAGCTGAAGGCAGATTCCTCGCTTTATGTACGAAAGAGTGTTGCCAACAATCTTAATGATATAGCCAAAGATAATCCTGATGAAGTTTTGCAAACGGCAAGGAAATGGATGGGAACCAGTCCGGAGACAGACTGGATTCTCCGGCAGGGCTGCCGTACCCTGGTCAGGAATGCCCACCCTGAGGCACTGGCGCTTTTTGGGTATACAAAAGCTTCAAAAAGGAAGCCTCTGTATGGAAATGCAGTCCTCACAGCTGAGCCGGACCGGCTTAACATCGGTGACAGTTGTGAACTGAACTATTTACTGGATATGAACCGGGATACAAAAGTCCATGTCCGTCTGGAATACGGGATTGACTTCATAAAATCAAACGGCAGACCATCCCGGAAACTTTTCCTGCTGTCTGACAAAACCGTATCAGGCAAAGCACATTTGTCCGGAACACGTACCCACAGCTTTGCCGAACTTACCACAAGGCGTCACTATCCTGGAATACACAGGATCGTATTACTCATCAACGGACAGGAGGCCGCACAAACAACAGTATTATTACAGGAGGCAAAAACCGGTCAATAGCTGCCATGCTCCAGTTTGCACACCGCTGTTTCATTTTTCATTTTTCATAATTATTTCGCAAAATGCATCTATTTTCTCGGCATCATTACTATCCTGCCCTTTTGCAGGATCAGTAAAATCAGTGGTATGCCTGATTGTGTTGCCATCAAGATATTTTCCCATTTTTGCAAAGCATTTTTCTGCTCCTCCCCCGGCGTGACAAGCAAACAAATATACGTCCTTTCCCGTAAATTTGACCTGGGAAAAAAAAGTCATAAGTGCAGGTGTAAACGTACCGGCCCATACCGGAGTTCCTAGAATTACGGTATCATATTCATCCACCGGTATTTTTTCATTTGTCAATTTAGGTCTTTCTCCAAATACAGCACTTTTCCCTCCCCAAATAAACTTTTTTACATTCCCGGTGGGGATTTCCTTTTCAGGCACTAACCGGATGACATCAGCACCAATTTTCTCTGCTATTTTTCGTGCAACAAGGTCTGTATTTCCTTCCAGGGAATAATAAACGATCAGCGCTTTCATAAAATATCCTCCTTAAATAATAATCAGTGAAACGTAATATACGTATTGATAACATGTGCAATTCCAAATATGGCTGCTGCAGTGGCAGCAGGGATGTTGTTCAGCCACAGTGCGGCTGCAATAAAGTATAGTGCCGGAAACACCGCCATGGGCGCAGGAATAAATAATAACTTTTCATTTAACAGCGAGTAGTTTCTTCCTCCGGTAAAATAGCGGCTCCAGAGCCAGTAGTATAATAGCAGCAAAACCAGCATACAAGCCGTATATGGGCTTATAGTCTCCACTTTCCGGCCATTAACCATGAAAATCAATAATACTATGAAAACTATCCGGCTTATATTTTCCATAATATTTATAATATACCCGCGGTCATGGGTCATATCCGGAGTATTGACCGGAGGAAACAAAAAATAAAATATATTGGGCAGCATTACAAGCATTATTGCAATAAATCCCATCCAGGAGAATCCCAACGCATATCTCATTCAGCCTCCTCCTTTTCAAGTTTGCAGAGGTAATTGCTGCTCCATGAAAAATACAGTTTCTGCTGCATTATTCCCAGTGAAAGCACCTCCAGCAAATACTTGTGATTATCGTGCATATCTCTATATTCTTTAAGCTGATCTTCAAAGCATAAATACAGGTTCAGCAATTCTTCACTGTTCTCACGAAAATCTCTCAAATGCCGCTTAATTGCGCCGGTATTATTACTTGAGGCAAGAAAAAATTTTAACAGAGCTTCACTCCGCACCGTGTCTTTTTCATTGCTTTCCTCCATCCAATGATTGAATTCGGCCAATCCTTTTTCAGTTATCCGGTACTTGATTCTGACACGGCCTTCTTTTTCCTGAGGCGGCTGTCCGGGGGCCTCGGAGATAAAACCGTCTGCTGCAAGGGCATTAAGTTCCGGATATATCTGTCCGAAGCTTTCCTGCCAGAAAAATGGCATCCGGCTGTCAATAACCTTCTTGATTTCATAACCGGTCAGGTTTTCGTCCCTGAGCAACCCGAGTATAACATATTTTGTCTTTTTCTTCATATTTAGCTTCCTTACCCTCTATTGACAATGTACAATACGTTTTTGAGTGGTTAATTTGCCCTGCGGCTGCGTTGAAGCCGCTTGCAAGGCACAAAGCCTTACTGCACGCCTTTGCCTTGCCGCAAGCCAAATTATCT
>JAEWJR010000026.1:0-92866 GCA_023386445.1 Bacillota bacterium
ACCACAAAAGAATGTTTAACGGAGCTGAAGTGGCAGGGATAAAACTGCATGCCGCACTGGACTGTCAGATATACGGCAATCACATTCATAACAGCGACCGCGGTATGTGGATGGACTGGCAGACACAGGGGACGAGAATTTCAGGCAATCTGCTGTATGATAACGATACTGCGGATTTATTCGTAGAAGTAAGTCACGGTCCCTATGTGGTGGATAATAATATAATGCTTTCCATGAAGAATATATTGGATTTGTCCCAGGGGGGAGCCTATGTTAATAACCTGTTCAGCGGATTTGTATCCTTCGCAAGAGTAACCAACCGCTTCACACCCTACCATTATCCTCACGAAACAGGTGTTCATGGCCTTATGACCATTCTCGGAGGTGACAACAGGTATTATAATAATATATTTACTGGCACACAGCCTGAAAATTCAGAGCTTGAGAAGAAAATTGACGTAAATGACTGGACTCACCCGGGAATTATTACCAACGAAGACGGCAGTGTGCCAAAAGGACTTGCAATCTATGACGAATGCCCCGCTTATGATGAAACCTGGAACAAGGGCCTGCGTACGGTGGATGAGTTCGCAAATGTCAGGCTTCCTATGTACTGCGGCTCCAATCTCTACTTTAATGATGCAAAACCATATAGAAAAGAGAAGAACTCTCTGGTCTATAATTATATAAAGCCATTGGTAAATATAGTGACTGAAGACGGTAATGTTTACGTAACCTTTGATTTTGAGGATAAATTGGCAGAGGCTGAAACTGTTACCGTTACCACAGACTTGCTGGGGATTGCTTTTGAACCTGAGGTACCTTTCGAAAATTCCGACGGAACACCTCTGTGCATTGAAAATGATTTCTTTGGAAATATACGCGAGGCAGGAAGGATGACCGTAGGGCCTTTTGAGGGTATTGGAAAAGGACCTCAAAAAATCAAGGTGGCGGAAATCAGATAGTTATCAGTGTGTGATAAACGGTGCCGTGCTTTTATAAGATTGGTGAAGATGGGGCAGAAGAATATGATAGCAGATACACCTGTCAATTTATATGATGCTGAAAATAACCGCTTTGAATATGCGGTATTAAAAAAAAGAAACAATAAGTATTTTGTTGATAAAAGAGATACTGTTATAAATATGGCTGGAGATACGGCTATTAGTACAAACGGACTATATCTTTCACCGGGATGGATTGATCTTCATACACATATTTATGACGGCTTTGGCATGTTTGGCATAAATGCTGACGATATCGGCATCAAGACAGGTGTGTGTATGGTGGTTGATGCAGGTACAACGGGTGATTACACCATTAATGGTTTTCGAAAATATGTTGAACCAACAATACAAACAAATATAAAACTATTTATTTGTATCAGCCCTATAGGAATAATTTTCAATCATGAGTACAATGCCATGGAATACCTGGATATTGAGAATACAGTGGCTACCATAGAGGCTAACCGGGATATAATCAGCGGTGTCAAGGTGCGAATGGCTCATGGAGTAATCCGCCACGAAGGCTTAGAACCATTACGCATGGCCAGTCAGGTTGCAGGAATTACAAATCTGCCTCTAATGGTACATATTGGAGGGAATCCACCTTATTTATCAGAAATAGAACCTTTTATGAAAAAAGGCGATATCCTGACCCACTGTTTCAACGGATCAGGGGATGTATGGAATAAAGACGGTACTCCGTCAGCAGCTTTGGAAAGGCTTATAGATCGTGGCATTATTCTGGATGTGGGACATGGGGCGGGAAGTTTTTCTTTTGAGGTGTGCAGAAAAGCTGTTTTGAAAGGTATACCCCAAATATGCGTCAGCACTGATCTCCACGCCCGTTCCAGGCACAATATTGTTCACGATATGGCGACTACCCTGTCCAAAATGCTTGCAACATCCATGACTTTGGAAGATATAATCCGTGGAGTAACAAAACTGCCTGCCGATATACTGCGGTTGGATAATTGGTGTGATTTGTCGAGCATTAGGAACGCTACTTTTTTTCGGGTGGAAAATGTGCCTTCAGTATATTCGGACAGTTACGGAAAATCTTTTTTATTTAATAAGAGAATTGTTCCGGCAGGAGTTATAATTAATGGAATCTTTTATGATCTGCAAGACAAAAAGTATCATGAGAGTTATGATGATTAGGAAAAATATTATTATATAACCGGAAATATAATCGGGTAAATATAGTTAAACCAACTTTAACCAAATAGGCGCGATAAGGTAGAAAGCCGCACGGGGTGCGGCTTTTGCTGCCTGTAAAATATATGACCGACGTACCGCATACTTCCTTGAGGACAGGAAAAAACAGTGGTATAATCTTGAGGGAAGCACATTACAAAAGATTTGGAGAATCGACATGAATCATGCTGTACTTATTGGAATAGCTGGTGGTACCGGTTCCGGCAAGACCACTCTTGCCAAAAGACTGAAAGCTACCTTTGGTGACAATGTAGTTCTGCTGTGCCAGGATTATTATTATAATTCCTTTGATCACCTTTCCTATGAAGAAAGAAAACTGCTTAATTTCGACCATCCCGATGCTTTTGACTCAAAACTTCTGATCGAACAGTTAAAACAGCTTAAGAGGTTTGAACCTGTGGAAAGGCCTACTTACTCCTTTGTTGAGTACAGAAGGCTGGAGGAAACCGTCAGGGAAGAGCCCAAATGTGTCATTATACTGGAAGGTATTTTAATTTTTGAGAACCAGGAGCTGGCCGGTCTGATGGATATCAAGGTATTTGTCGATACCGATGCCGATATCAGGCTGGCTAGAAGGCTCATGAGGGACATTCACGAAAGAGGCAGAAATCTGGATTCGGTGGTCAATCAGTACCTGAATACTGTAAAGCCCATGCATGAAGCCTTTATAGAGCCCAGCAAAAAGGATGCGGACGTTATCATTCCGGAGGGCGGAATGAACAATGTGGCCTTTTCAATGCTGGTGGACAGGATCAAAAATATAATTTACAATTGGGAAAAATAAACTGGATCATTTCCATATTTGTCCTTTACTGGATTATGTATTATACTAATACTATAAACGACTGGCTGAATAGTTAAAAGATGACGGAACAGTCCGGCTGAATGGATGCTTAAATGAAACTGAAAAACTATATTTTTCAGATAAAGGAGAAATCTATGAAGCAGACCGCCAAAGCTGCAATAGCTGATTCATTTAAACAAGTTATTAAAATCAGATCCATAGACAAGATCACGGTAAAGGGAATTTGTGAATACTGTGATTTAAACAGGCAAACCTTTTACAATCATTTTAACGACATTTTCGATATCTTTAAATTTGTATTTTATGAAGAAATTACAAGGGAAATTGCTCAGAACAGGACCTTTGATACGTGGAGCGGCGGATTTCTGGCTACAATGAATTATCTGAAAAGAAATTCAAAGATGATACTGCATGTATATTATTCTTCGTACAGGTCCGAGGCAAATACCTTTTTTATAAATATCTCCAACAGGCTGCTGGATGATGTAGTCGAAGAGTGCACCGTCAAACTCAAAGTGGAATTAAAGGATAATGACAGAAGGTTCATTGTAAACTTTTACAGGCATGTGTTCAACGGGTTGATGATGGAATGGGTAAATGAAGGAATGGAAGAAGAGCCCGAGATCATACTCAAAAAGCTGCTTGTTATGATAACAGGGAGCATCCCTCGTTCAGTTGAAGCCTTTGCAGAAGACGGTAAAAAGAAAGTGTGAAATAGACACTTTCTTTTTTTTGTCTATTGAACAGTATTTGGATGAAATTATACAATGAATTTGAAGTAATTCTAAAAATTAATAAAATTGGGGGTTATAGTATGTTTGTGTTCAACTATGCAGACGGTGCAACGGCATTAGGCGTATGGGGTGTCTGGATAATTGTCTTTGCCGTACTGTTTGGCTTTAATGAAGCAGCACGGAGATGGAAATATGTTGGATTTGCAAGTTTTGTAATTTTACCTCTGATCCTGTCAATTCTTTGGTTTACAGTATTAAGTGATACAACCTACACCGACTGGTTCCACCTGGCCAAGGTTTACTCTTCTACAGCCGGCTGTATCGGCTTCTGGTGCATCAGACATGTCAGCTTCAAAAACAAGCATACCGGTAAGGAATGGAGATTATCCGATAAGAAATGGGCTTTGTGTTTTCCGCCCCTGATTCTGGCCATAAACATACTCGAGGCTGTATTGCGTGATTTCCAGGTGGGAATTCAATACCGCGGAGGAGGAACGCTGGCCGACGAAGCCATGTATGTTCTTGGAGGACCCTGGAATTTCATGAACGGTATAGCAGGTATCCTGAATATCATAACCATAACCGGCTGGTTGGGGATATGCATCCGGAAGAAGACTGCAAAGGACGGCAGCAGGGATATGCTGTGGCCCGACATGCTGTGGTTCTGGATAATAGCCTATGATCTGTGGAATTTTGATTATACATACAACTGCCTACCGGGCCACGCCTGGTATTGCGGTTTCGCTCTCCTTCTGGCAGCCACACTTTGTTCCTTTACCGTCGGAAAGGGAGCATGGCTTCAGCACCGTGCCCAGACGCTTGCCATCTGGTGCATGTTTGCACAGACTTTTCCCGCATTTATTGATAAAGGTGCCTTTGCCGTGGCGTCCTCTTATAGTGAAGTGCCGTTGTACGCCTTCAGCATAGCTGCATTGGCTTCCAATATAGCCGTTTTTGCCTACATGATTTACAAAGTGGTCAGGGCAAGGAAAAATCCGTATCTTGGAGAGCTCTATACAGATTTGAAACAGTATAAGGAAATAAAGTCACTTGCAGAGGTAAAACTGCCCCAATCTGTAAAATTGCCGGCAGAGCAGGTTTAATGAGGTGGTGATGTAATGGAACAATATAAGGTTATCGAGATAAAGAAAAGTATTTTTGAAGACAACAACCGTCAGGCCGATCTGTTCCGGGAGGAATTGAAAAAGAGAAAGACTTTTTTGCTGAATTTAATGTCGTCTCCCGGTTCAGGCAAGACAACAACAATTCTCAGAACCATAGAAGCCCTGAGGGAGGAAATGAAAATAGGAGTGCTGGAGGCCGATATTGACTCCGATGTGGATGCCGGTACCGTAGCCGGTACAGGCACAAAGGTCATACAGCTGCACACCGGCGGGATGTGCCATCTGGATGCCGATATGACCAGACAGGGCTTTAACGGGCTGGAAGCGGAGGGCCTGGACCTTGTTATCCTGGAGAATATAGGAAATTTGATCTGCCCTGCGGAATTTGACACCGGAGCCGTAAAAAACGCCATGATTTTAAGTGTGCCCGAAGGCGATGACAAGCCTCTCAAATATCCTTTGATGTTTTCTGTTGTGGATGTTTTATTGATTAATAAAATAGATGCCAAAGATTATTTTAATTTTGACTTTGAGGCAGTGAAAGCACGTGTAAAAAAATTGAACCCGGATATCAAGGTTATACCCGTCTCGGCAAAGACAGGAGAGGGAATGGCCGGGTGGGCCGGCTGGATACGTGAACAGGTGAAGAATTGGAAGGCAGGGGGTAATTGATATGGTAAAACAAAAAGTTTTGGAGCTGGCAAATAAGATTAACGGAGGTATTACAGGCGGGCTGATAAAGGTCAAGCCCACAGACCCTGAATATAAGATACTTGAGCCGGTTACCACCGACGAAATGGCTGAAGTGGCACTGTGCCTTGAAGTACGGAAACCCAGGAGCATCGGGGAAGTGGCTGCTCTCTGCCGGAAACCTGAAGCCGAGGTGGAAAAAATATTATACAGGATGGCTGTAGACGGATCGGTAAAGTTTGAAAAAGAGAATGGCGAGGATAAATATTTTCTGGAGCTTTTCGTTCCGGGTGTAATGGAGTACATGGTTGCAAACAAGGAAAATGTTGCAAAGTATCCTGTTATTGCAGAGTGCTTTGAAGAATACACAAGAAAACTGGGTGTGGTGCTGGCAGGAAACCTCCCGGTAGGGATGGGAGTTATGAGGGTTATTCCCATTGACAGTGCCATTGAAGCCGACACAAGAAAAGCCTCCTATGAGGAAATTACCGAGCTGCTAAATAAACATGAGATTTTCTCGGTTACAGACTGTGCCTGCCGCACCTCCATGAGGGTAATGGGACAGGGCTGCGGCCATACCATTGAGGAAATGTGCATCCAGCTGGGGCCTGCTGCCGATTTCTATATCCGCACCGGAAGGGGCAGGCAAATTACAAGGGAAGAGGCAATAGCCATCTGTAAACAGGCTGAAAGAGAAGGTCTGGCTCATCAGATACCAAATCTGTCAGGCCCGGGAAAGGCCCTTGCCATTTGCAACTGCTGCGGCTGTTCCTGCTTTGGCCTGAGAAATGCCAACCTGTATAGAAACCCTGATTTTTCAAGGTCAAACTATGCGGCCAAGGTGGACAGGGATAAGTGTGTTGCCTGCGGTGAATGTGTAGAAAACTGCCAGGTAAATGCATTGAGACTGGGTGAAAATCTGTGCAGGGAGCATAAAGCTGCCGCGGCTCAGGAGAAAGACACACCTTATGATACATCGTGGGGGCCGGACCGGTGGGATCCTGATTACCGGCACAGGAAGGTGGTTACCGAGGACGGCACCAGCCCGTGCAAATCGGAATGTCCGGCACATATAGCCATTCAAGGCTATATCAAAATGGCATCCCAGGGAAGATACAGGGAGGCCCTGGAGCTCATAAAGAAGGAAAATCCTTTTCCTGCCGTCTGCGGACGTATCTGCCCCAGAAACTGCGAATCAGCCTGTACAAGGGCAGGTGTTGACGAGCCGCTGGCCGTGGATGAAATCAAAAAATTTATCGCCGATCAGGACTTAAAGGCAGAACATCGGTATATTCCTGAGAGGAAAGCAGACAGGCAAATAAAGATAGCTGTTATCGGAGCCGGGCCTGCCGGACTGTCCTGTGCCTATTTCCTGGCAGCGGACGGTTACCAGGTCACTGTATTCGAAAAAGAGAGTATACCGGGAGGGATGCTGACACTGGGGATTCCGTCCTTCAGATTGGGTAAGGAAGTAGTTAATGCCGAGATAGACGTTTTGAAGCAAATAGGAGTTGAATTCAGAACCGGTGTCGAGGTGGGACGGGATGTTACCATACCCGAACTCAGAAGTCAGGGCTATAAGGCATTCTATGCGGCAATAGGTGCCAAGGCCGGCAGAGGTTTGAACTTGAAAGGAGAGGATTCCGAAGGGGCCATGACCGGCGTTGAATTCTTAAGGAGGGTAAATCTCGGTGATGCCTTGAAACTGGAGGGACCAACCATAGTTATCGGGGGAGGAAATGTTGCCGTCGACGTCGCAAGAACTGCTGCCAGAACAGGAGCATCCCGTGTGGATATGTACTGCCTTGAAAGCCGCAGTGAGATGCCTGCTCTTGATGAAGAAATCGAAGAAGCCCTGTCGGAAGGAATTTTCATAAACAATTCCTGGGGTCCAAAGAGGATTCTTACGGAAAACGGGAGAGTTTCCGGTGTGGAATTCAGGAAATGCATATCGGTCTTCGACAAAAACGGCAAGTTCAATCCTGTTTTTGATGAAAATGATACCACTGTTGTTCAGACCGGCAACGTTCTGATTTCAATAGGTCAGGCCATAGAATGGGGAGACCTGTTAAAAGATTCGGCAGTGGAATTAAATCCTAATAAAACGGTAAAAGCTCATCCCCTGACTTTCCAGACAGGTCAGCCGGATATATTTGCAGGCGGAGATGCCCTGACCGGTCCTAAATTTGCCATAGATGCAATAGCCCTGGGGAAACAGGGAGCCGTTTCAATTCACCGCTATGTCAACGGAGATAATTTGACAATAAGCCGGGAGAGGGAATATCATGCACTGGACAAGGAACAGTTAAACCTTCAGGGCTATGACCGTTTGCCAAGGCAAAGAGCTCTGCACATAGACGGAAGTAAATCCAAAGAGACCTTTGAGGACTTGCGTCAGACCTTTACCGAAGAGCAGATCAAAAGGGAGACAGAACGCTGTCTCGGCTGCGGCGCCGTGGTTGTTGACGACTATCAGTGTGTTGGCTGCGGTGTCTGTACTACCAAGTGCAAGTTTGACGCTGTTTCACTGGTAAGGAAATATGACAGCCCAGGTGTTGAATTCAATAAAATGAAACCGATTGTCATAAAGCATGCCATCAAACGGCAGGGAAGGATTGCCGTGAAAAAAGTAAAGCGGTCCTTCAGAGCTGTTTTTGCAGGTCAAAGCGGCAGAGGAAAGTAGAGAACAAATACGGCCGGGAGCGGTTGTCCCGGCCGGTTTAGATCACAGGCAGGGAGGTAAGTCAATGCACGAATTGGGAGTTGTACTTGAAGTTATAAAGACAGTTGAGAACTTTGCAAAAAACAGCGGATTGACAAAAATAGATACATTGGTTATCCAGGTGGGTGAACTGTCATCAATGATTCCAAGATACATTGAGGCTTGTTATCCTGCTGCCGTTGACGGTACTTTATTGCAGGATACAAAATTAAAAATAGAGATCCTGCCCGGCAATGCCATTTGCACAAAGTGCGGCAAGGTATTCAACCTTGTTGAAAACAGCAGCAAGTGCCCGGAATGCGGCAGTACCAACTGGGAGATACTTTGCGGAAAAGAATTCGTGATCAAGGAAATCATAGCTTGTTGATTCTCAGGGTTCTTCCTTCTCTTTCCTGATGAGCACGAACTTATTTTTTAGTTTATCCCAACTGTAAAAATCAGTAAAATAGGCTCCTTCAACGTTATCATAATACCAAACGGCAAGCTGATTGCCTTCAAAGTCCAGTTGAAGGCTGTTCTCAATAGTGCGGGGAGAGGTAAAGAAGGACGTTTTATTTTCGATTTCAAGTGTTTTTATTTTACCTGCTTTATCAATGGAGAATAAATAAACCTCGCTCCCGTTTGAAGAAAAATATTGGCTGACGGTAAAATCCAATTGTCCATCTTTATTGTAATCATTAAAACAGAGTTTAAATTCAGGGGAATACAGGAATATCTCTTCACTGTTTCCCATTAGCTTATTAATTGATTCTGAAAATATTATTTTACCGTGCTTTAATACTTTGAAAGAAAATTTGCCGGCCCATTTCGGCCCGTTTCCGGACCACATTTCGTTATCTTCGGTAAAGTATCCATCATCAAGAACAATTTGAACCTCCTCAAGCTGAGTATCCTTATCAAAATCAATTTTATTCGAAGAAACGGTTTTTTCCTTCAAATTAATTATTTTAGAAGCGGCTTCGTTATTATGGCTTGCAGGTGCCGGAGCATATCCGCTGAGCAGTCCTAAAAATATTATAAGCACCAGTACTTTATTCATGCACGTGTCTCCTCTCAATAAATTGAATTCTGAATTCTTTAGGGGTCATACTGCTGTATGCCTTAAATACTCTGTTGAAATTTCTTATACTTTCAAAACCGCACTCCAGTGCTATGGTAGAAATACTGAAATCTGTTCCCGTTAACAGGCTCTGGGCCATGTTGACGCGAAGTTTATTTACATAATCATTAAACTGTTCTCCGATCTTACTGTTAAACAGACGTGATATGTGAAATTTACTGAAGCCCAGATCTTTTGCAATACTATCCAGTGTAATATTTTCGCTGAAATGGCTGCCTATATACATCAGGAGTTTTTGAATTGTAGTGTCCTGCAGCTGTCTGCCGTCCTTAAATACAAAAATTTTGTCCAGCTTGCCGAAAATGGTATATAACAGGCCTTTAACAACATACTTATTTCTATCGCCTGCACTTTCGGCAATAATCATGTCCAGCAAGGTATTAATATCGTCACGGAAAGACCCTTTTTCAAAAAAAGGGTAATCCAGAGTCTTGCCGGTCCGTTCGCTCAAATATCCTCTGATAATGTCCTGGGAAAAAATAAGTATCATTAATTTTGATTCGGCACTGCTGCTGTAACTATGGATATCATTTGGAAAACATACTGCAATATCGCCCTTTTCCAAGTCTCTTCTGATGTCGTTTATTGAAACCGTAACTTCACCTTCAAGAATATAGACAAGCTCCAGGTGGGAATGAAGATGAGGAGGAAAAGTAAAATTTTCTTCAAATATTATGGTGAAACCGTAGGGTTCTCCGGTACTTATTGTCTCGTAATAGGGGTACATGAATTCCCTCCCATGTCGGGCTTTTTAATGCTTATTTGCCTTGACTGCCATATTTTAAATATACCACCGCACAGCAATGTATGTCCATATCGTGTTAATATATTGCGAGCCAGTTTATGAAATTGAAGCTATATTTAATATATCAGATGATTTTTTAAGGAGGATATGAGATGAGGTGTAACAAGGAGTACCGTTTAGGATTCACGGAGAAGGCTGAAACAATTCTGGAAAGCTTGACTCTGGAAGAAAAGGTTTGGTTGATGAGCGGACAGATAAACCTGCAGGATGAATTGGCGAACATACAAAAAGATCCGGATAATCTGCACTATAATTATTTTCCATATCCGGCGGGCGGTATTGAACGTTTGGGGCTTCCGCCCATGCTGTTTTGTGACGGACCCAGGGGTGTAGTATGCGGCAACGGCAAAACTACCTGCTTTCCTGTATCCATGTTAAGGGGAGCAAGCTTTGACACCGAACTGGAAGAGAAGATTGGGCGTGCCATAGGAAAGGAAATCAGAGCCTTTGGCGGTAACCTTTTTGGTGGGGTTTGTATAAACCTGCCCTACAATCCGGGTTGGGGGAGAAGTCAAGAGACCTATGGAGAAGAGTCCTTCCATCTTGGACAGATGGGCTCGGCACTGGTTCGGGGCGTGCAGGAAGAGGATGTAATCGCCTGTATCAAACACTACGCCTTTAACCAGATGGAAAATTCCCGCTTCAAGGTAAGTGTGGAGTGTGACAGGAGAACGGAGAGGGAGGTTTACCTTGCACACTTTAAGGATTGCATTGATGCCGGAGCCGCCAGTGTAATGAGTTCCTACAACCTGTATAAGGGTACTCAGTGTGGTCATCACAATTATCTTCTCAATGAAGTACTGAAGGATGAATGGGGTTTCGACGGTTTTGTCATGAGTGATTTTTACTGGGGTGTCAAGGATACCGTTGAAGCTGCAAACGGCGGTCAGGACATTGAAATGGCACATACCATGTATTTTGGGGATAAACTTGTCAAGGCCGTGAAGAATGGCCTGGTGCCCGAAGAGAAGATAAACGATGCCGCTCTTCGAATAATCCGTACTCTGCTGGCATTTACCAGCCGGCATGAAACAGCTGCAGACCAGTCAGTATTAGCTTGCAAGGAGCATGTTTCACTTGCGCTGGAAAGTTCAAGAAAAGGGATAACACTGCTACGGAACAAAGACCAGGTTCTTCCGTTTAATAAAAAGCAGGTTAAGAATTTACTGGTACTGGGAGCATTAGGTGAAATGGAGCCTACAGGAGACCACGGTTCGAGCTGGGTACGTCCCCCATATGTCATTTCACCTGTTCAGGGGCTACAACTGGTTTCTCCCGAAACACAGATTACCTATGACAGAGGTGATGATTTTGAAAAGGCCAAAGCACTTGCCAGGGAAGCAGATGCAGTTATATTTGTCGTAGGTTATGATCATAACGATGAAGGTGAATTTGTTTCAGAGGATGAAGCAGAAGGATATACAGGCACTATGGGAGGAGACCGCAGATTTTCATTGGGACTCCACCGGAATGAGATTGACCTGATCAAGGCCGTAGGACCCGTAAACAGTAATTCGGCAGCAGTATTGATGGGCGGAAACATGATAATGATAACAGAGTGGAAGGACTGTGTCAGATCAATACTCATGGCGTATTATCCGGGAATGGAAGGCGGAAGGGCGCTGGCTGAAATTTTATTCGGCGATGTCAATCCAAGCGGAAAGCTCCCGTTTGTGCTTCCTTATAAAGAAAGTGACCTGCCAAAGGTTGAGTGGGATACAACCTCACAATATTATGATTATTATCATGGTTACGCAAAGCTTGACAAAGAAAGAGTTGAACCGCTTCTGCCATACGGCTTTGGAATGTCTTATACTACTTTCAGTTTATCGGATGCCTCTTTCAAAGCGGAGGGCAATAATGTAAGTGCTTACTGCAGGATAAAGAATAACGGAAATCTGGAAGGAACCGAGGTTGTCCAGATGTATGCCGGTTTCAGGAATTCTGCCATAGACAGGCCGGTAAAGGTTCTCAGAGGGTTTACCAGAGTAACGCTGAAGCCGGGTGAGGAAAAGTATGTAAATATTTCCTGTCCTGTTGAGAAGCTGTGCTACTTTAACGAGACAACAAATCAAATGGAACTTGAACACATGGATTATGAAATGTATATTGGAACAAGCTCCGGTGATGAAGATTTAATAAGGGGAACCATTAAGCTTTAACCGGTATGAGAGGCTGCTTCAAAACAAGACAAATACAATCTCAAGAGAGCTTTATTTTCATTTATGAAATAAAAACATATTGATCTGGAAGCAAATAACATTCTATAATTGAATTATACATGAAAGAAAGGAGATGAAAATAAAAACATACGGCGAAATGCAGATTGTTGTACTGAGAATATAATATAATCATCCTGCAGTGTTGTATAAAAATTACAATATAAGTATTGAGTTAATAAAATATATTTCTACGATCTGACGGTTCTGCCCCTTTTTGTATATATTCGTGCTGCGCCTCCGGTACAACAATCAGAGACCATCTTACCGATGGTCTTTAGATGCTGATGGAGATGAAATATATCAGCATTGGAAAATAGTAAATCAATAAACAGAACAAAAGGAGTGCGTGTAATGAAAAGAACAGGAAAGTCGGGCAGAGCCGGAACATTTATTCTTCTTACTTTTATTTTGATTATGACATTAATGATTCCCTCAGCTGCTGTTAATTCTATGGATAGTGCAATATCGGAAAATCCCATAAATGTGTATGCAGCTGATACTGCGGCAGCATACGGTGACTATAACAGTGACGGTTCCGTGGATGCCCTGGATTTCGCATTGTTCAGACAATACTTGATGGATCAGGAGCATACGTATATCGGAACCTTGGATTTAAATCTCGATAATACGGTGGATTCATTGGATTTTGCCATATTGAAACAATACCTGCTGGGAAAAATCAATTCACTGCCGTACAATCCAAATCCGGTCAACCCGGGTGTACTCCTGATCGGACGTTTTGACACCGGAGATCCTGCCGGCCCAAAGTCTGCTTGGAGCAGTTCTGCCATAAAGGCCAAGTTCAGAGGGACAGGCATTGGTGTCACGTTGAAATCCACAGGAGATAATTGGTTCAACGTTATTATCGACGGCAGTGTCCTTGTGCCTGTCAATGTACCGGCAGGATCAGCATCACCAATTATTCTCGCATCCGGGCTGGCTGCAGGTGATCATACCATAGAACTTGTCAGAAGGACAGAGGCCTGGGTCGGAGAGGTTCAATTCCTGGGCTTTAATGTTACAGGCGGAAGTATTTTGGAGCCTCCGGCCCCATCCTCCAGACGGATTGAGTTTATTGGAGACTCTATAACCTGCGGTTACGGAAATGAAGGTACAAGTCAGTACCAAACCTTTACAACAAAAAATGAAAATGCATATCTGGCTTACGGGGCCGTGACCGCAAGACTTTTGAACGCTGATCCGGTCACAGTCTGCTGGTCGGGAAAAGGGGTAATACGGAACTATAACGGAGATACAACCGATCTGATTCCTTCAATTTATTCAAGAATACTTCCTTACAGTGCAACCCCAGTGTGGGATTCAAGCAAATGGATTCCTCAGGTGGTGGTCATTAATCTGGGCACCAATGACTTCAGTGCCGGAACTCCTGACAAAACAGCCTTCACAACAGCTTATTCAGGTTTTGTAGCCAAAATCAGGGGCCAGTATCCCGATGCCCACATCTACTGTGCCCTGGGGCCGATGTTGTACGGAGACGGTTTGACAAATGCAAGGGATTTTATAAATACCGTGGTTGCTCAGAAAAATTCCTCAGGGGACGTGAAGGTTCATTTTATAGAATTCCCTGTTCAGGATGGAACAAACGGTTATGGTGAGGACTGGCATCCCAGTGTTAAAACCCATGAACTTATGGCAAATCAGCTTGCTGCGAAAATACGAAATGATTTGGGCTGGTAAAAGAGAAGGTTGTATATCACGCAGATATGATTAAATATAATATATTGGAATTTATTTTTATATAAAGTAATAATTCGGAGTTAAATGGGGAGAAAAGCAGATGAGTGAGAAATACAGAAGAATCATTATGACAATATCCGGTGTTCTGACAGCAGGATTCAGTATAGGAATGTTTAATTTTTCAGCTTTTGGAATGGATCCCTTCCAGGTGCTTGCTCATGGTATTTCAATGTACATACCGCTGGGTTACGGAACTTTTTATTCCATTTTGAATTTGCTTATGTTAATTGTAATATTTTTTGTTGACCGGCGTAAAATTGGTCTGGGAACCTTTATAAATATTTTTTTATTGGGATATGTGGTACAGTTTTCATCCTGGTTATTTGACTCGTGGATGCCGAATCCGGTACTTGGAATCAAGATACTGTTTTTAATTATCGGAATAGTTATCATGTGTTTTGGCTCTTCCTTGTACTTTACAGGTGATCTGGGAGTTTCGACTTATGATGCGGTAGCACTTATCCTGTCCGAAAAGCAGGTTGCCAGGTTTCAATTTTGCAGAATCGGCTCGGATTTCATTTGTACCGTATGCGGTTATTTCCTTGGTGCAACCGTAGGAATAGGAACGCTTATAACTGCCTTTTTCATGGGGCCTGTCATTGCAGTATTCAACAGGAAGGTTGCCATACCTCTCAGATATGGGAAAAAAATTATCTGATCCATACATAATTTATGATAAAATTTCAATAGATAAATATAAAATTATGGAAAGGGATAAATCAAAAATGGATTATGAATTAATAAAAAAATACGCACAGTTGGTGGTAAAAGCCGGTGTAAACATTCAGAAGAATCAGGTTTTATTCATTAATTCACCCATCGAGTGCGCTGACTTTACAAGGTTGATTGCACGGACAGCCTATGATGCAGGTGCCGGGGATGTAGTGATCAATTGGAGGGATGAGCTCTTTACTAAAATCAGATTGGTGAATGCGCCTGAAGAGGCACTTGAACAATTTCCGGAGTGGAATAAAGAGCAATACATGTCCTATGCCAGGGAAGGAGCTGCGTTTTTAAATATTTCAGCCTCCGACCCTGAGCTTATGAAGGATGTTGATTCAAAACGCATTGCTAAGGCAAGTAAAGCTAAAAGTACTGCTCTTAAGGAATATTCAAACAGACTGATGAGCAGTAAAAACCCCTGGTGTGTCATATCGGTTCCAACGATTGAATGGGCAAAAAAGGTTTTCCCCGGAGTATCGGGCAAAGAAGCCGTAGAGAAGCTCTGGAATGCCATATTGACATCAGTACGGGCCGATGTGGCGGATCCTGTTGCTGCGTGGGAGGAACACAAGTTGAATCTCAGTAGAAGTCTGGAATTTTTAAATTCCAATGATTTTAAATATCTTGTATATAAAAATTCTCTTGGAACTGCCCTGAAGATTGAGCTTCCCCAAAACCATATCTGGCTTGCAGGCTCGGAGCATACTCCCGAGGGTCAGGTATTCATTCCAAACATGCCCACCGAAGAAGTGTTTACACTTCCTGTCAATACGGGAGTCAACGGTGTTGTTGTAAGTTCGATGCCTCTGAACTATAACGGAAGTCTTATTGAGGACTTCTCCATCAGTTTTGAGAATGGAAAGATTGTGGACTTTTCTGCAAAAAAGGGGTATGAGGCTCTTAAAAATATTATTGAAACTGATGAGGGTTCACATTACCTGGGTGAGGTGGCTCTGGTTCCGTATGATTCACCCATATCGAACTCCAAAGTTTTATTTTATAATACCCTTTTTGATGAAAATGCCTCCTGTCACCTGGCTATAGGAAAGGCTTATCCCTGCTTTAAAGATGCTTCGGAATTGAGTGAGAAGGATTTGAAGGAGCGGGGTGTGAATGATTCTCTCGAGCACGTGGATTTTATGATAGGTACTGCCGATCTGGAGATTACCGGAATAAAATCCTCAGGTGAAGAGATACCGGTCTTTCGCTCAGGAAACTTTGCATTTAAATAAATATCAGGCAGCAGTTAGGGTTATACCTGGATTTATTGGTTCAGCAATAAATCCAGGTAAAGCTCAAATGATATTACCGGAAAGGAGTATCGCTCCATCCGGAAGCTGAGTATAGGATTTGGTTTACAGCCTGCAAGTAATTGGCAGAGGTATGACATTTCTTTATCTTTTTCATAAGCTTGCCGTCCTTGTCGGTGTGAACCGAAATATATGACCAGAATTCTTTCATCTTGTCACACAGGTGCTTATCCCCGGAGAGTATATTTTTATAGTATTCATAGATTTCATCGTGAAATTCTCTGATCATGCTTATCTTTCCGGCAGCCGGGACTGGCTTTCCTTTTATGAGAGCCGGCAGAAACGGATCACTCAGGGCACCTCTGCCCAGCATAAAGTTATTAATATACGGGAACCGTTTACTGATACGCATAAAGTCATCATAAGTGAAGATATCGCCGTTATAGGTCACATGATGTTTGCATGCCGAGGCAAGAGCTTCAAAAGAATCCGGATCAACGCTGCCGGTATACATCTGGATACCGGTGCGGGCATGTATAATGACGCCTCCCAGGGGATATTGATTAAGAATTTCCATTACACGCATGCCCTCTTCAGGATTATTCAGCCCCAATCTCATTTTAACCGTTAAACTATACGGTTTATCGGCGCAAACAATATCAAGAAAGTTTTTTATTGTATCCGGATAAGGCAGGATGCCTGACCCCTTTTTTTTATTTGTCACCATGGGAAAGGGACAGCCGATATTCCAGTTTATCTCTTTATAGCCAATTTCACATATGGCAGCAGAAAATATACGGAAATCATCTCCATTGTTACCCAGCAGTTGGGGGATCATTTTAACCGGAGCATTATTATATTCGGGAAGAAGATCCTTTAATAGTGAAGTACTGACCTTTTTATGATCGGCAGTTGCAACAAACGGTGAATAAAATGCATCAATACCGCCGAATATCCTTGCAAATGCATTTCTGTAGCATGCTGTAGTCATTCCCTGAACCGGGGCCAAATAAAGATTCATATGCCTTGTACTCCTCTGAGTTTAGAAATTAATCCATCCTAAATAATATACCTTCTATTGAGAATGTACAATACGTTTTTGAGTGGTCAATTTGCCCTGCGGCTACGTTAAAGCCGCTTGAAAGGCACAAAGCCTTACTGCACGCCGTTTGCCTTGCCGCAGGCCAAATTATCTCACTCAAAAATCACAGACCTCACGCCGAGATATACATTGTCAATAGAGGGTACAGTTATCTGAATAAAAACAATAGCCAAAAAATTTTTCATATATTTTTCATATTCCCTAATAATTTCAAAATTAGTGGTCATACTAAACATTGGTAAATGCCATAATATTTAGGAGGTATTAAGGATGAAAAATAGAAATTTATTGGTAGCAGTTGTATTAGTACTTACAATTTCACTATTTTCAGGTTGTGCAAAGAAAGAACAGTTGCCCGGTACTTCAACTACTCCTGCAACACAAACAACAACACCGACAACGGCAGCAATTACAAGCGCTGCAGGTTCAACTGCCGCCGGAACAACATCAGCAGCTACATCTACCGCCGATGCAATAACATCTGCTTCGATAGTCGACAATGCGGCAGCATTTGAAAAGGCAATAAGCAGTAACGGTACCTGGATTATCTGTCTGACAAAGGATTTGACTGTTAAAAAGGACATCTCTCTTGATGGTGAGTACAAGAACGGAAAGAAGGATACGGCAGGTAAGGATATTCTTCAGAGAAAGGTTGCCCTATATGCACAGGATAAGGACCGTAAGATTACTGCAAGATACACCTTGACAGCACCGAAGTTTACCATAAACAGCCCTGAAGCCAGTATCCAGCACGGAACTTTTAAAGGTGACCTGTATGTAACTGTTAAAAACTTTCAGCTGGTGGACGCAACCGTTGACGGCAATGTTTATTTTACCACTGATGAAGCCAAAAATACGTTTAAAATGGATGATAAAAGCAAGGTCACAGGTAAACAGGAAGTAAAGAAAACCTAATGAGTATATTTGGTTTATAGAAATGTTCTTAAAAGAATAAAAAGGGCATGCCGCAAAACTGTAATACAATTTGAGGCAGCCCTTTTTAAAACCTGTTATTTAGAATGTGAAAAATTTACCAAAAAATAAAATAATTTGTAATTGTATGTTAAAAATGGTAATATATTGGTGTATAAAAAATATTATTCCTTTTCTTAGTATTGACTTAAATCTTTTACTGCATTTGTAAATAAGAAATGGTTGAAAGTGGTTCTAGTGGTCTGTAACATCTAAAACGTATATTGCCGGCGAGGAGAATTTTTGCAGAATAAGGCGGAGGACGAAGGCAATACTGTATGTATTGACAAGGATGACAACGAAATTCTGCGAGAATTTAACCGTCGGCAATATGTGACTTTTAGGTGTTAAAGACCACTGGAATGCAATATTAAAATGAGAGGAGTATACATATGGTAACACTGCAGCCGGTAGATGAAATTTTCGCTTCCTGGAGGAGATGCGTGAACATTGGGCTTGATAATTCAGCAAGTGTTATGAGCGGTAGTATTAATGAGGAAGCTTTACAGAATGCACTAAATGAGAATAAAGTACTGGTATCAATATTCGGAAATCTTGAAAATGATTTCGACGATTTATCCGTCGAAAGAAATTTAATTCTTTTACTTGTTAATTCTGAGGGTTTACTATTAAAAAAAAATGCTGCAGGGAGTTAGGAAGAAAAGTTGAAAGACTGGGAATTAAAGAAGGGATGTCCTTTTCTGAAAAGGCTATCGGAACAAATGCCATTGCGTTATCAATAAAGTTAAAAAAAGAAGTTTACACTATTCCTCAGCATCATTATAGTGAGCTGCTGAAGGAATTTTTCCTTTATGCCGTTCCGCTCTTTTTTAAAGGAGCGGTATTGGGATATCTGGTACTGTGCAGATTAAATGAAAAAATAGAAATCGATCTTAAGATCGTTACCGATTATACAGCTTACAAGCTGATCAATGAGTTTAAAACTCAAATGAACAGTTCTCTTTTATCATCCGAAAAAACATATTCCTTAACAAAAAAGCAAATAGAAATTCTAAAGCTTATGGCTACGGGTCTGCCCGATAAAATTATTGCGTCAAACCAGGATATAAGCATAAATACAGTTAAATATCACAAAAAATTTATTTTCAAAAAACTGGATGTGGAGTGCACTGCCCAGGCTGTTATAAAGTGTATCAAACTAAACCTTTTGAGTATAGATGAAATAGATTGTTAATGCAATTGGAATATATATATCCTACCTATAAGGGTAGTATTATGTACTTTTCGTATTTAACTACCCTAATGCATAGTGGCGGTGAACGTGATTACTGTTAAAATATGTATTAACAAACAAAAGTTACAAAATTTTGCAAGAGTAAACATATATTTTCAAGAAACCTTTATTTTAGCAGTTTAAACCGGCTGTTATAAAATTAATGAGAGAAGGATGTCGAAAATGCCGCTTATTGAAGTAAATAACCTTGTAAAAGATTATAAGCTGAATGTAAGAAAAAAAGGTTTGTTAGGCTCAATACAAAGTTTACTTATTCCAGAATATAAAATGAAGAGAGCAGTCGATAATATCAGTTTTACCATAGATAAAGGTGAAATGGTAGGTTTTATCGGACCCAACGGAGCAGGAAAATCCACAACGGTAAAAATGCTGACAGGGATCCTGGTGCCAACTTCCGGTCAAATTTCAATAGGAGGACTGTCACCTCACAAGGACAGGAGAAAAAACGCCATGCGGCTTGGTGTCGTATTTGGTCAGAGAACTCAGCTTTGGTGGGATTTACCGGTAATTGATACTTTTGAACTGCTCAGGTACATATACAAGATACCTGAAAAAACCTACAAGCATAATATGAACTTGTTCAACGAACTCCTGGAGGTTAATGAATTCATATCACAGCCGGTCAGGCAGCTCAGCCTCGGACAGAGGATGAGGGCGGATATTGCGGCAGCACTGCTGCATGACCCCGAGATAATATTTTTTGATGAACCTACCATTGGACTTGATGTTATAGCGAAGGAAAAAGTTAGGGAATTTATCAGATACATTAACAGGGATAAAGGAACAACAATGCTTTTTACCACTCATGATATGCAGGATATAGAAAAAACCTGCCGGAGAATGATTATTATTGATGAAGGAACTACAATATATGACGGTACGGTGGAGCATATAAAGGAAAGCTATGGTACCAGCAGGACTCTCGTCGTAGATTTCCCGGAAGTCGTCGACGGCATCGATATACCCGGTGTTGAGGTGGTTGGGGAGAAAGGCAGAAAGAAGTGGCTCAGATTTCTAAAGGATGAGGTACAGATTTCCAACCTGATATACGAACTTACACAAAAATACGGCATTATCGATCTGACTGTCCAGGAACCGGAGATTGAAGGCATTATCAGAGAAATCTACCAGGGAGGAATAAAGTTAGATGAGAGCCTATGTAGAGTTTGCTAAAAAAGCTTTTCAGAATAATATTGCTTACAGAGCCGACTACATAGCCGGAGTAATAAATGCCATTGTAATGATATTTGTTAATATCTGCATTTGGAAGGCAATTTACGAAGATGAACAGACTGTCGACGGAGTACAGTTCAAAATACTGATTACCTACGTGGTTATTTCCTTTCTCATGCAGTGTATATATGCTATGGATGAATACCATATTGAATACAAGGTGCGGTCGGGAGCCATTGGTCTGGACTTGTTAAAACCCATGAGCTTTAGTGGTTACATTTTTTCATACAATATCGGAATACTGGTATTCAGAGTGCTTATGCAGCTTATACCAGCAATGATAGTATCAATAGTTCTTTTTAAAATGTATCCTCCATTCTCGTTATCGATGGCATTATACTTTTTAATAAGCACGGTATTGGGGTATCTGGTTTTGTATAATCTCAACTTTATAGTGTGGATAAGCTCATTTTGGTTTTACTGGACCTTCAGTCTTGTTACCATAAAGGACGCTGCGGTAATGATATTATCAGGAGCTCTTCTTCCCCTCTGGTTTATGCCCCAGGCACTGGTGGATTTTATAAATCTTACACCCTTTGCCTCCATATACTATGTACCGATATCCATATATCTGGGACAGGTTCCCATGGAAGAGATAGCACTGGTTATGGCGAAACAGCTGCTTTGGGCTTTGGGCTTGTTTACAGTCGGGAAGCTTCTATGGAAAGCCGCTCTGAAAAAACTGGTGGTACAGGGAGGATAGACAAGTGGGTAAAAGACCATTATTCAATATATTTGAGTTATTCATTCTACTGCTTAGATATGCAAAACTCAGCCTGAAATCAATTCTTGAATATAAGTTTGACAGAACTTTTATTACAGTTGCAATTGTTTGCAGGGAAATGATAAGTGTAGTGGTTATGTTTCTTATTCTTGTGAGGTTTGTACATATAAAGGGCTGGGAATACAACGAAATGTTCTTTCTGTACAGTTTTCTGTTTTTATCCTACAGCATCTTTGTACTGTTCTTTGCAGGAATGAGAGATTTCGCAGAAATGATTTATTCCGGGGAGTTCGACCGGGTCCTTACCAGACCCCTCGGACTGATGTACCAGGTAATAGCCTCAAAAATTGATTTGAGCGCAGGTTTGGGACACGGAATAGTGGGAGTGATCCTTTTTACCAAAACTGCTTTTTCGGTGGGTATTGACTGGAATATGAAAAATATCGTTTATTATATAATAATTTTAATAAGCGGGGCCGTCATCCAGGCGTCGATATTCCTGTTTGCATCCTGCTTCAGCTTCTGGACAGTTAAAACCGACAATCTGCGGAATATGATATTTTTTAATGCAAGAAGATTTTCCGGATATCCCATAAGCTTTTACCCGGGAGTAATTCAAAAGCTGTTGATGTTTGTAATTCCTTTTGCATTTGTCAATTATTTTCCGGCACAGTTCTATCTTAACAAGGCTGAAATAAATTATTTCTGGAATGGTTTGATGTACCTCTCTCCGGCGGTTGGAGCAATAATGTTTGTTCTTGTATATATGTTCTGGAGACTGGGAGTCCGGCATTATTCCAGTACCGGAACCTCAAGGTGATTGTTAACCTGTTTATTCATCTGCTGATTTTCATCTGTTAACAAAAGCAGTTACTTTTATTCAAACTTTTTGCGTACTTTATTTAGCAAATCTGGCACGCAGATGGAGGTTATTAATGAAAAGCTATAAAAATCTTATAATAATCGGTTTGTTGTTTTTGGGCACAGCGGTATTCCTGATTGTAAAATTCGTAAACATAGATTCTGTACTTGTGAACGCGGGATACTACCAGGAGAGGATAACTGTTTTAAGTACTGCTGATATACATGGACATATAGTTTACGACGAGGAGACCGGAGGCTATTATACCCTGGATGAAGTAAGCGTAATGATGGGTATGCCCTTGATGAAGCATATAGTTGATGAAGTTAAAGAGGAAAACAAAAATACTTTGCTGCTGGACTCCGGGGATTTATTCCATGGAACAAACGAAGCCAATATCGAGAAGGGGAAAGGTGTCGTTGAGGTAGCCAATCTGATGGGTTATGATGCAATGACACCCGGGAATCATGATTTTAACTATGGATTTGACAGGTTGATGGAAATAAGGAGCCAGCTCAATTTTCCAATGCTTTCGGCAAACATATATAAAAACGGCAAGCTGGCTTTCGACGAATATAAAATTGTAAATGTCGGAAATAAAAGGATTGGTTTGTTCGGGCTGACCGAGGTTGGAGCTCTCATAAACACGAATTCAAGAGAAACCGAAGGCGTGACCCTGGAGGATCCTGTAAAATGTGCCCGGCGGGTTATAGAAGAGATGAAGGACAAGGTGGATGTGGTCATTCTGATATCACATCTCGGAGATGATGTTGACAGAGCGCTTGTAAAAGAAGTCGACGGTATAGACCTGATTCTGTGCGGGCATCATCATTTCCTGTATGAGAAGGCTGATAAGGTAAACAATACATACCTTGTGGAGGCAGGCGGATACAGCACACATGTGGGGCAGGCGGATATGTATTTCAAGGACGGTAAATTGGCAAAGCTTGTCTGGACCCCAAAAAACATCAAAGATAAATCCAAAGCCGATCCTGTTTTGGATTCGGTTGCACAGAAGTATCACACCATTGCTTTTGAGGCTGCTAAGGAAGTCGTGGCAAAAACAAAAGAAAAGCTTGACGGCTTCAGATCCAATGTCAGGACAAGAGAAACAACTCTTGGCAATTTACTCACAGATGCCATGCGTGAGACGGGAAAGGCCGATATAGCCCTTATGAACGGAGGCGGTATAAGAGAGAGTATACCGGCCGGAGATATAAATCTTTATGCAATAGGCAAAGCACTTCCATTTGTAAATTCACTGGTAACAATAGAGGTGAAGGGGGAAGACATATACAGTGCAATAGAAAGGGGCATCAGGCTCTATCCTGATGGCGGATCAAACGGAGGATTTCTGCAGGTTTCAGGAATAAAATATGAATTTGATGCATCAAAACCGGCCGGGAAAAGGCTGGTGAGCATTACTACATCCGACGGCAAAATACTGGATAGAGAAAAATATTACAAGGTGGCAACAAATGATTACCTTTATAACGGCGGCGACGGTTATGATGAACTGAAAAAAGCCAAACTCCTCAGCAAGGGTGAACTCTTAAAAGATGTATTGTCCAAGTATATCAAGGGTAATAGTGAAGTAGACATAAAGCTTGAAGGCAGGATAAAGGCTGTAAATGAAAGATACAGGTAACATTTTCTAAGGAAAGGAGCAATAATTTATGCAGAAACATGAGATTGAAACAAAGGTATGTGAGGCAGTCAGCAGGCTTGGACAGTTTAATAATGACAATGTTCAGGTTGACAGTGATTTGAGAGACAACTATGGAGTGGACTCAATAATATTGGTAGAACTCCTTGTAGAGATAGAGGAGGTTTTTGGAATAACCTTTGACAGCAGTTTTCTAACTTATGAGGCTTTTTCAACCGTACGTTCAATTGCAGATTATGTTTACAACAAATTAAATACCGAACGTGTAAGTATTAATTAAAGGTGGACTATGAAAAATACTTTAATTGGTAAGGTGCCAAGATACTTTGAGCCCTATGTTAATGATTGCTTTCATAATGCCTATGCAGCAGTGCTTGAGTATATGGGGCTGAACACCAGGCTGATTCTCGCGGATTACCTCTCCTTTATGTACGACCGGGCCAGCGATAACATAGGAGTGAATTATCTCTACCGTATGAATACTTCGGTAGAGTTTACCGAAGAAGAACTGAACACTTCACTGGAATTTGTTTATTTGCCTGCTACAAAAAATTTTAGCAGTCCGGCAGAAGGAATTTCCGGAGAGGTCAGGTACAAAGATCGGGTAAACATCAACATGTATATAGACGATAATCCGGACATGGCCTACTCCAGGCTTAAGTCCTTGATTGACGGCGGGAAGCCTGTGATTGCAGCAGTTGATTTGTATTATATGAGCTATCACAGGGCATATATGAAGGAGCATGGTTTACATTGCATAGTTATTACGGGATATAACGAAAAGGAGGGCTGGTTTGAACTTTTTGACAAATTCAGACTTTCCAGCAGTGATTTTGATGGCAGGATTTCAATTATGGAGGTTAATCAGGGCAGAGTATCTGAAAATCCCCTTGCCCTGTCAAACAATATTCTTAAAAGACCTGTTAAAAATCTTTGGATAGAAATTTATGGCGAAAACAACTTTCAGATATCCAATGAAAAGTTGATGAATGTTTTGGTTGAAAGCTGCAGCAGAATGACAGGAAAGAAGCAGGTACTTGGGCAGGAGTGCGGACTGAAGGCACTGGATTCCTTTATAAGCGGTTTACTTCTGAAAAAGGAGAAAGGGCTTGATAATGCAGATATAAACTGGTACAGGAATTATCTGAATATGAGTTTTAAAAATATTGCCCGAAACAGAAAAAGGCTTATGGTTTTTGTAAATGAAATAAGCAGATTGCTTCCGGAAAATCTTGTGCAGGAGGTGTGCAGATATCTGGACGAGTCTTCAAAACACTGGGATATTTCTGCAAGCATTGCACTGAAGCTGGGTATCAAAAAATCACTTGATTTAACCGATGAGCTGGTTAAACAGCTGAGTGAAGTTCGTAATCTGGAGAGCTGTCTGGTAGAGGAACTTGAAAATTATCTTAATAACAAGGTTTGACATAAATAGATTCAAGATGATTTCTTAAACAATTTTACAGATATTTTTATTCACACGCAAATAAAAGGAGTGGTATAAGTGGAGAAAAGGGACTATTCACCGTGGAATCTGTTTTGTGACAGCTGTGAGAAATACGGAGATAATACATTGCTGATATATAACGACAATAAATACACCTATAGCGAAATATACCTCAAGGTGCTTGGTTTATGCGGTATTCTTGAAAAATGGGATTTTACAATAGGTGGGGTTTATCTACCGAATTGTACCGAATTCCTTACAGGTATGCTGGCTCTGAACCGGATGAAAAAAGTGTTTGTATCTTTATCGTACCAATTCAAGGGAGAAACATTGACCGAGCTGATAAACTATACCGATGTGGAGCTTTTAATTACCGATGTAAAAGGCTTTGCGGCAGTACAGGACAGCATAGCTGCAATGAACATAAGGATTGTACTTGTTTTGCAGGAAAACGGTTCCTTTATCCTTAATGAGTATCAGAACAAAAAGTTTAGGGATTTGCCTGGGATTTCAGAAGATACCTTTGGTATATGCTTTACATCTGGTTCAACATCACGACCAAAGGGAATAGTATTGTCCAACTCAGCTATAACCGGCAATGCACTGGCTGTTGCCGAACATCTTGGGTTTTCATCAGAAGAAAGGACAATTATTCCGAGATCACTGGCCCAGGCGAGCCCTATTTCAGGAGATGTTCTGATGGCCATAAGCCGGGGAGGAGGTATTATACTCCTGAACAATGTATTTCATCCGGCCATATTCCTGAAAGCTATACAGGAATACCGAGCAACGAATTTCTATATCGTCAGAACCATGCTCCTGCAAATACTTGAGTATGCCCAATTAAAGAACTATGATCTGGGCTCCGTAAAGAGAATACTTATCGGAGGCATGGTAAATCCGCTGACAATTTATCGGAGAACAGCCGCCGTTTTTTCGGGAGTGCGGGTATTCAACGCCTATGGTACCTCGGAAGCTTCTGCCAGAGTTACCTTCGGAGAACATGAGGATGTGGTTTCACTGCCCTGCGTGATCGGAAAGCCAATGAGGGGCTGCGGCATCAAGATTTACAGGGAGGATGGGAGTGAAGCCGGTATTGGAGAGACCGGAGAATTGTACATAACAAGCGATTATATGATGGACGGTTATTACAAATCGGCTGAGCTGACCGGGGCGGTACTGGGACCTAAGGGCTTCCGGGTGAGGGATCTCGGCTACAGGGATGAAGAGGGCAGGTTTTTTGTGCTCAGCAGAAATGACGACATGATAATGCAGGGGGGGAGCAGAGCTTATCCCATCGATATTGAGGAAGTGCTGCTGAAAAACCCCGGTGTATAGGAAGCTGCCGTTATAGGAGTTGACGATGAGTGACTGGGGCAAAAAATAGTTGCTCTGGTGGTTTTGAAGGAGCAGTGCCAGGCCGAGGTAAAAGACATATATAAATGGTGTATAGCACAACTTGAAGACAGGAAGGTTCCAAAGGAAATATACATTATTCCCGGGATACCGAGAAATGTAATAGGAAAGATCAGCAAGAAAGATATAAATGACTTATACCGTAGTTTAATAACCAGACAGGAGGCTATACGATGAGGAAGGAAGATATATCAATCGAAAGACAGCTGGTGCTTTTGACAGCAGTGGAGATGGAGGCTTCCCAGGAGGAGACTTTGAAGCGCATGCTGTCAGGAAATCTAGAGTGGTCGGAAGTAATATACCAGATGATAACTCATAGGACTTTAAATATGTTTCGATATAATCTGAAAAAATTCAACCTGTACGATAATCTAGAAAAGGAACTTCAAAGGCTGATGGATACACAGTGGGCAGTGTTCGGGGAACGTAACAACTGCTATCTCCAAAAGCTTCAGGAGATTTTAGGGGAGTTTGAAAAACGTAATCTTACCGTGCCGGTTTTAAAAGGAAACCTTCTGGCCAGCATTGTTTACCCTGAAATTGAAACAAGGATATTCAATGATCTGGATATGCTGATGAAGCTTGAGGACGTTGCACCTGTTGTTGAAGCCCTTGAGAGTCTGGGTTACATTCAGGGAAACTATGATGAAGAAAACGATGTCATAGTGGAAGTATCCAGAAAGGAAAAAGTGCTTCACCAGATGGCTACCCATGAAATACACCAATTTCTGAAGCTTAGCGATAATAAGTTCGCAAAGCTGGTCGAGGTGGATGTGAACCACGATATTCTCTGGAAAGGAAACTGTCCTTATAGGGTTCAGACAAAGGAACTGATCCAAAGAGCCGTTCCGGTGGATATCCATCGTACAAAAGGCTATATGCTGGATTATATAGATAATATCATTCAGCTGTGCTGCCACCTTTATAAGGAGGCCTGCCTTATGATCTGGATAGCCAGTTTGAAAGATTTAAAACTCTATAAGTTTGCCGACTTATACATGTACATACGCAAATTCTCCGAAAAGATAGATTGGAACATGTTGGTGGGCAGGGTCAAGGAATATAACCTGGACAAGATAGTTTACTATAACTTCCATTACATTGAGTTAATGTTCGGAGAAATAGTACCTGAATTTGTAAAGGACAGCTTTAAGCCTGATGACCTGTCCTATCTTGACGAATATGCAGTTGAGAATAAAGAACCATCCAAATGGCAATTTGATTTCTTTACACGGTTGTTTGACGTAAACAGAATATTGAGTGTAGATAAAAGTAAAGCAGAAGGTATGAACAGATTCCTTGAAGCAAAGTTCGGTTAATTAAAAAAAACATGAACGCGTTTTAAGTCAAGGGGAGTGAGTAAATGGAGAAAAGAACTGTTACGGTACTCTGCTCGGGTTTTGGACTCGGGTTATACATACCAGGTCTGCTGGCTGCCCGGAGACTTGAGGAAAAGAACGTTTCAACCTGTGTGGAAGTTTTTGAGAATCTTATTTCAAAAGACAAGAGGGAGAATATACGAAAGAGTAAAAAGGCATATCACGGCAATTTCGCGTTGGCGCAAATGTCTGCCAGAATGCCCATGGATATACGCAAAAGTATAGACAGCGAACTTGTTGACCAGCTTCTGGAAGTTTGGTTAAAAGAGAATAGACGGGATTTCATCATTCTTTCAGGGCACTGGCTGTATGTTATGGAAGAATACAGGAACAGAAGAGCACCTGATACTCTAAATGCTGAAATACTGTATGTAGACTGTGATTTACCACCTTCATGGAAGAGTCTGAAGCAGTATGTTCCCGATTATAATACCCGTTTCAGTGAATTTTGGCTCTGCGATTATGAAAAAATGAAACTTAAATACCAGATTCCTGTTTCAAAGGAGGAACCATTTCCATATTACCAAAGGCCGGATAGATTTATTATCCATGGAGGCGGTTGGGGAATGGGAACCTACAGGTCCAAAATTCCCCAACTCCGGAGTAAGGGTTTGTCCCTGGATATTGTTGCCTACGAGCTGCAGGAGGCCATGGACAGTACGCCCGGAGACAGATATTTTATGGTTGATCCCAACTGGTGTGCCTGGAATAAAAACAAAAAAGGTGTATTTGAATTTCCTCCCATAGGTGAAATATGTCAATCCAGGCCACCATTTTTTTCTAATAAGTATGAATACCATGACCTGTTTGATGTAACGGCTACAGCCAGGGCGATCGTGGGAAAACCCGGAGCCGGTACAATGATGGACTCACTTGCTTCAGCCACCCCGTTAATTATGCTGGAGCCTTTTGGAGATCATGAAAAAAAGAACACCGGCTTATGGGAAAATCTTGGTTTTGGTATTTCTTATACCAAGTGGGAGGCAATGAATTTTTCCATGGGAATATTGGGGCAGCTTCATGAAAATCTGCTGATTGGAAAAAATACTGCCGTTGACTTTACCGAGGCATATAAACACAGAAATAATCTTTAACCGTCTAAAATAGTAAGAGAGGCCGAAAGAATTTCGCAAAAGGTTTAATGGTTTGTTTGAACAAAAGTGTATTTTAGCTATTACAATTTTGTTATGCGAGGCTTTGATGAAAGAAAACTTAAAAATCAATGGAGGCAAGGGTATTTTAATAGTATTTGAGGGTATCAGCGGCTGCGGTAAAAGCGAGAATGTTGAGAGCCTGCGAAGCCATCTGGTGGAAAAGGGGTATAAAGTAGGTGTAATTGAGTGGAATTCAAATAAAATTATACGTGGAATAATCAGAAAGATGGATTCTGTCAGACTTCTTACCCCGGAAATTTATAGTTTTTTTCAATGGCTTGGCTTTATACAGGATTACACTTTTAAAATAATTCCCTTACTAAAAAAACAATATATATTGCTGGCCGACCGGTATGTTTATACCGGTTTGACCCGGGACAATGCCAATGGTACCCGATTTAAGCCTGGCAAAGCAATATATGGGAGGATTTTAAAGCCTGATCTGGTATTTTTTCAGGATGTAGATCCCGGGATATGCTACAAACGTATTCAAAAACGCGGGAAACCCTTGTTTTATACAAACAGAGTCATTAAGGAAAGTAGCATAATCGTAAACAGGGACCTGTTTTATCTTATGAAATTAAGAAAGGAATATGCGCTGTTATTTAATAACAGCACAGTAAAAAACGATACAAATATAATCTGGTTAAAAAATAGTGATGACAGTGTTATTAAATATGCAGATAACTATATCGCAGACAAGGGGGAGACGCAGGAATATGTCAAAACATTCAATTAGAGGTGTTCCAAGGTACTTTGTACCGCATGTTGCCGATTGCTTTCAAAACGCATACGGAGCACTTGTTGCAAACTTGAATTTAAACCCTGATATTATTCTTGCCGATTATCTTTCCTTTATGTTTGATTCTGAAACCGGGTACATAGGAATTAATTTTTTACATAAACCCTCCAAATCCTTCTTATTCACCAAAGAGGAATTAAATACATCTCTGGAATACGCTTGTTTCCCGGCAGTCACCTGCTTTGACAAGCGTGTTCCGGAAAATGTTGATCAACTTCCGCCGGATAAAATAAAGATTACCATTTATATCGAAGATGACGGGCAAATAGCATATGAAAGGTTAAAGGAATTGCTTCATCTTGATATTCCCGTTGTGGTAGTTGTAGACCTGTACCATATGAGATATCACCGTGCCTTTCAAAAGGAACACGGAGCACATGCGGTGGTTGTAACAGGCTATAACGAGGAAGAGGGCTATGTTGAGCTTTTTGACAAATACAGCCTTTCCAGCAGTGATTTTGACGGAAGAATTCCATTGGAGGAACTACTGCTGGCACGGAGCTCCGAAAACTGCCTTGGCTCGTATTCGAAGCCAATAAGGAATATGTGGATGGAGGTCGGCAAGAGCAGCCGGTTTTATTACAACGATATCAGATGGAAGACTGTCATTGAAGAAAGCTGTAAGAGGATGCTGGGCCATAAGGACATCCTTGGTTGCAAATGCGGACTTCAGGTTATTGACAGCGTCAGAAGGGAACTTCTTTTAAAAAAACAGGAGCTTCCGGAAGAAGAAATTTTTCCTGTGTACAGATATTATTACAATTCTGCTTTTAAAATACTATCCCGGAGCAGAACACGCTTCGGAATTTTTCTAAGGCAGCTTGAAGCAGAACTTCCCGGTAGGCTTGTAGATGAGGTGAGCATATACCTTGAGGAGTCCGCCAAAAGATGGGAGATAATATCAAACCTGTCGCTGAGACTGGCATTGACAAAAAATTCAAGTTCAATTGATAATCTGTGTAATCAGCTGGAATTAATAAGAGATAACGAAATCCGGGCGGTGGAAAAGCTGCTTTGTCTAAGATAAATTTAATGGCCGGGGTTAAATGTGTCAGTTTTGCGACACGTACTCAAATATTGGGATGGAGGGTTATAATGAGTGGCATCAAGCTTTTTTGTTTACCCTATGCGGGAGGTTCTGCGGCAATTTATTCAAAATGGAGTAAATTGCTGGACGGTGCAATAAAGCTTTATCCTTTTGAATTGGCGGGAAGAGCAGGCAGATACAGGGAGCCTTACTATAATACCATTAATGAGGCAGTTGACGATATTGTCAAAATGCTTGAAGAAGAGTGCAGGGGCGGTGAATATGCTGTCTGGGGCCACAGCCTGGGCAGTATTTTAGCCTACGAGACTATATGCAGGCTTCAGGAGAAAAGTTTAAAACAGCCGGTGCATGTTTTCTTTTCAGGAAGATATCCTCCAAGCGTCAGGAAGGAGGACAGGAACCTTCACAGCTTGCCGGAGCCTGAGTTTGAAAAGGAGGCTCTGAAGCTTGGAGGAATACCCGACAACCTGCTCCGTATGGAGGGACTGCTGAGATCGGCAATGCAAACCTTAAGGGCGGATTATAAGCTTTTGGAAACCTATGAACCAAACAGTCTGAAAAGAAAGTTTGATTTTAATATTTCAGTATTTGCAGGCAAGGACGATGATTTAGCCCAACGGGCCGATATGAATAAATGGAGAAACTATTGCGGCAGACAATGTAACTTTTACTATTTTGAGGGAGGGCATTTCTACCTGCATAAACATGCTTGTGAAATAACCCGGATTATAAATGATACACTAGTAGTCTGTAACATCTAAATTCATACATTGCCGACGGTTAAATTTCCCCAGAACTGCGTTGTCGTTAGTTGGAATAAAGCGATTATTCCGCCCTCCTCCGCCTTGTTCTGAAAAAATTTCCCTCGCCGGACAATATAAGTTTTAGATGTTACAGACTACTAGTCAATACCCATGAGGAGGAAACATATGGAGGATAAAATACTTGAGAACATTGCAGCAGAATACGGTACACCGCTTTATGTGTATGATACCGACAAGATTATTTCACAGTACCGGAAACTGAAAGACTGTTTGCCTCAGGAGTTTGGAATATTTTATTCCATGAAGGCAAACCCGCTGCTGGGTATGTGCCAGCTGTTCAAAAAGCTGGGCAGCGGTATAGAGGTTGCATCCTCGGGAGAACTGTTTACAGCTGTTGCGGCAGGCTTTGCACCTGACCGTATCATTTTCACAAGTCCGGGGAAAACCTTTGAAGAACTGGAGTATGCTATCGAAACAGGAATCTGCAGCATAAATGTGGAATCGGTGGAAGAGGCTGCATTGATCAATGAGCTTGCCAGGCAAAAAGGCAGGAAGGTCAGCACTTCAATACGCATTAATCCGGACTTTGATGTGGCAGGTTCAAACATAAAGATGACGGGTGTGCCAACTCAATTCGGTATTGACCGGATAGAAACCGAAACCGCTCTGGAACTCATGGAGTCGCTTCCCAATATAAAAGTTATCGGGATACATATCTACACAGGGACACAGGCCTTAAATGCACATAATATAATTCTCAGCATGGAACAGATCATCAGGCTTTCACTTGAATTGACCGGGAAATCAGGCTTTGAATTAAAGTTTTTAAATCTGGGCGGCGGCTTTGGAGTACCATATTTCAAAGACGACTCTCCCCTGGACATGGATGCCTTTAAGAAAGATTTTTCACTGATGTGGCAGGAATACAGGGAGAAACTTGCCGGGACAAAGGTGTTTGTTGAAAGCGGAAGGTTTCTTATGGCTGAAGCCGGAACCTATCTTACCAGGATTCTATATAAAAAGGAATGCAAGGGCAGGAGATATCTGGTTTGTGACGGCGGATCAAACCAGCATGCGTCCTCCGCCTTTCTTGGAAGATACATCCGCAATAATTTCCCCATGCACATTTTGAATAAAGCTGAAAATGAAGAGCAGGTAAATATTGCAGGCCCATTATGTACACCCACCGATATTGTGGGACAGAATGTGATTCTGCCTGAGGCAGTCCCGGGAGACATACTTGCAATTGACAAGTCGGGAGCTTACGGAAGTACCCAGAGCCCCGGTTTGTTCCTGAGTCATCCCCTGGCGGCCGAGGTACAGTACTGCAAAGGCAAAACATATATTTTGAGGGAAAGGTGGGGAAAGGAAGATTTCATAAAAGGTCAGAAGGAACTGAATGAATTCTTCAATACATATGGATAAGGAATTTAATCTGATTCAATATATGACAAAGGACAGAGACAAAGGTATTATTGTGTGGCTGTGCAACATAGGTGCCGAAAAATACTGGAATAAAACCGGCAGCGGAGTTGTTGACACAAATGAAGACATCCCGGTTAACCGGATAGAGGAAATGAACCTACTTATATGCAGGGAGCAGGATATTATCATACTTAGAAAAATGCCTGATACAAAGTATCTCAATGATTTAAAAAGGCTTGGTTTTTCCGTACCTGCCATACTGACCCCGGACAATGCCGATTTGCTGACTCCTATTTCAGAACTGGTGATCAGGGATGAGGTATTATTGCAGAGGTTGAAAGAAATAGCTTCTGAAAACCAAAATGTTTATTTTGTTCCTTACGCCGTAACTTATCTTGAAGAAGAAATAGCAGAAAAGGCCGGTTTGCAGCTGATGGGAGCCTCCTCCCTTGTTAATGCCGGGATAAATGACAAGATTTTCAACAGGGAAGTATCTGAAAGACTTGGTTTCAATGTTTGCAGGGGAAAGATCTGCGGTTCAATTGATGAAATCCGGCAGGAGTACGAAGCACTTACCGGTAAGGCTCCGCTTTTTGAGAAAGTGATTGTAAAAGAGCCAAACGGAGCTTCGGGCAAGGGGTTGTACATAATAGAGAGCAAGGACAAGCTTGAGTCAGGACTTCGTATGATCGCCAGGTTTTCCCGGGGAAGAACAGAGCCCAAATGGCTGGTTGAAGGCTGGTATAATAAAAAATTTGATATAAATTATCAAATATATGTTTCTCCCAAAGGAGAGGTGAATGTATTCTCAATTAAACAGCAATTATTGAGAGATACGGTTTATATAGGTTCCGTACTGCCTCCGGATCTGGATGCGAATATTATGAATTCCTACATTGAATATGGCCGGACAGTTGGCAAATACCTTTTTGAAATGGGTTTTACAGGAGTTGCAGGAATAGATTCAATCATTACCGACAGGGACGAGATCATTCCTATCATTGAAATAAACGGGCGCTTTACCCTTTCCACCTATATTTCCTTTCTTGAACAAAGCCTTGGAGGTAAAAAAATATTATCCAGGTATTTCAGACTGCTGCCGGATAACGCAGTGGATTATGAGGACATCTGCAGGGCTCTTGACAGAGAGGGAATACTGATAAAACCTGAACAAAGGGAAGGTGTTCTGGTTTATACTGCAGGAACACTCCCGTACCAATTGAACGAGGGTTCCGATTACTACGTGGGCCGGTTATTTGTATTAGTAGTTTCAGACAGCCGGGAGAAAATTAATGAATACAATTTAAAGCTTGAAAAGGTAATACGTTCGTTTTCAAGGTTTTAAGCATTCAATTGGGAAGGAGAATTATTTTTATGGAATTGACAGAGAGAATTGAAAATATTATTTTGACCGTCTTAAAAATTGATCCCGAAATTATAAAGGAATTATCGCCGGATGAGTCCTTAAACAGAATAGGTGTGGATTCGGTTAATTTCATTGAGATTGTTATCAGTCTTGAAGAGGAATTCAATATTGCTTTTGAGGATGATGAACTTTTGCTTCAAAATCTCAACACCATCAATAAACTGAAAAATATCATCAGTAATAAACTGAATTAACCGGTTGTGCAAATTAATTTAAATTTTGCTTTACCTGTGTAATTTTTATGTCAACTGGTAACTTCCGTACTAACTTCATGAAATAAGGACGCACCCAAAACAATTGCAACAAATTGTATCAACTCAGTTAAAGCGGTTTTTCCGCCGCTCAAACTCGACATCCTGTCTCGGTTTGAAGCTCAAAGCAGCGTCCTGCTGCTTTTCCGGCAAAACCACTTTACCTCTGTCGACAATTTATTGCAATTGTTTTAACCGTGCGCCTTATTTTATGAAGTTGCCCTCGCGCACCAGTTGATTCAAGATTTAAACCCATCAGTAAGCAAAATAAAATATCAATTGTCACACCGCGTTAAATTAACTCTCAATATTAAGGATATATTAAAGCAGAACTGTGAAATACTAAACCTTGTAATTCCAAAGTTTTGTTTATGCCAGGTAAAATTACAACTATTTTATAATTTTCAATTATTGTAAACAAGTATCTTGAGGTATTAACATGGAGAATGTATTTGATTATGAAGATATTCAGTTGATTCCCGCCAAGTGTGTAGTTGACAGCAGGGCGGAATGTGATACGTCGGTGCAGCTTGGAGGAATAAAGTTCAGACTGCCGGTGGTACCTGCAAACATGCAGACTATTATTGATGAGAATATATCTGAGTATTTGGCTCAAAATGGGTACTTTTATATTATGCACCGCTTCTGTCCTGAGAAGCGGCTGGCTTTTATTAAAAATATGAAATCCAAAGGGTTGTATGCTTCCGTCAGCGTCGGGGTAAAGGAGGAAGAACATCAATTTATTCGGCAGCTGGCGGATGAAAGACTTTCACCAGAATATATTACCATTGATATTGCACATGGACATTCCAATGCTGTATTGAAAATGCTCCGGCATATAAAAAAGCTTTTGCCCGACAGCTTTGTTATTGCAGGAAATATTGGGACTCCGGAAGCAGTAAGGGAACTGGAACATGCCGGTGCTGATGCTACCAAAGTCGGAATAGGTCCCGGAAAGGTGTGCATAACAAAAATCAAGACAGGTTTCGGGACCGGAGGCTGGCAGCTGGCGGCGCTCCGTTGGTGTTCAAAAGCCGCCAACAAGCCTATTATTGCCGACGGAGGGATCAGAACACATGGGGACATAGCTAAATCTATAAGATTCGGCGCAAAAATGGTAATGATCGGTTCTTTATTTGCGGGACATGAAGAATCCCCCGGCGAAACAATTACTATTGAGGGAAAACTTTATAAGGAATATTTCGGTTCGGCTTCCGAATTTCAAAAAGGAGAAAGGAAGAATATAGAGGGCAAAAAAATGTTTGTCGAATACAGAGGACCGTTGAAAAATACATTGACAGAAATGGAGCAGGATCTTCAGTCATCTATTTCCTACGCAGGAGGAACTTCACTCGAGGCGCTTAGAAATGTCGATTATGTGGTAGTAAAGAATTCAATCTTTAATGGAGATCGGGTTTATTAAGCTCTTGATAAATTGCATAAAAAATGGTATAAGTCAGATATTATGATTTCATGTAGGAGGAAATAAATGAGCAGTATTTCACAAAGAATCGACAGACTGCCTGTTACTCCAATGCTTCGGAGAGTATTGTTTTTAACCGGTTTAGGCTGGATGTTTGATGCCATGGATCAGGGTATGGTGTCCGGTGTCATGGCATCAATCGGAAAAGAATGGCAGCTTTCCGCCACAGATCTTGGCATGCTGGGAAGCGCTTCGGCTGTGGGTATGGCTGTGGGGGCCGCCGCAGCCGGTATGGTATCAGACAGATGGGGTAGGAGAACGGTAGTTACCTACACTCTTATATTGTTTGGGATAGCCAGTGCCATGTCTGCATTTGCACCGAATTTTGAGCTTCTTCTGTTCTTCAGATTTCTGACAGGACTTGGGTTGGGCGGAGAATTGCCTGCCGCTTCAACACTTGTAAGTGAGTTCTCTCCGGCAAAGGCACGGGGAAGAATGGTGGTGTTTCTGGAAAGCTTCTGGGCCTGGGGCTGGATCATCGCCGCATTGATAGCTTACCTGCTGCTGCCGTTATACGGTTGGAGAATCGGATTTTTACTGGGAGGGATTCCTGCTTTGTATGCGGCTTACCTGAGAAAAGGAATTCCGGAATCTCCAAGATATCTGGAACAAAGAGGACTTTTGAAGGAAGCTGATGAAATAGTAAGTAAAATGGAACAGCAGGCCGGACTCAAAAGTGAGAGTACAGCGGCCCAGGGCATGAATAAGCAGGATAAGAGGCAGCGGGTATTGTTAGCGGAATTATGGTCCAGAGCCTACTTGAGACGGACTGTTGTTTTGTGGATACTATGGCTGGGTATTAATTTCGGCTATTACGGTTTTGTATTGTGGACACCGACTCTTTTGGTCGGTAAGGGCTTCAGCCTGGTGAAGGGTTTTGAATTTACATTGATAATGTGTATTGCCCAGCTGCCGGGGTATTACAGCTCAGCCTATTTAATAGAGAAAATCGGACGTAAGCCGGTTTTGGTCATTTATCTGGCGGGTACTGCGGTGGCAGCTTATCTTTTTGGTCATGGGGGAAGCGTTAATGCCATATTGATTTCAGGCTGCCTGTTATATTTTTTCAGTTTGGGAGCATGGGGGGCGGTATATGCCTATACTCCGGAAGTGTATCCCACGAAAGTAAGAGGCAGCGGAACAGGCTGGGCTGCAGCCATAGGACGTATCGGCGCAATTGCGGCTCCCTACATTGTCGGAAGGGTCTATCAGGAAAACGGTAAACAGGCCGGTTTCAACAATGTATTCCTTATATTGACTGCCGTATTTGCAATAGTGGCTGTTGTTGTTGCCGTTGCGGGTATAGAAACCAAAGGCAGAACTCTTGATGAGATCAATTCGTAAAAGGAAGGCTGCAAAGTGATTTGTTCACGTACAGGAATTTATTTTGTAGACCTCAGCCTTCACTTCTGTATTTGCCGGGTGAACAGCCAATGGCCTTTATAAATTCTCTGTTGAAATAGCTGATATTGTTAAAGCCTACACTTTTAGCAATATCAGCTATTTTTCTATCCGTATCCATCAGAAGGGTACAGCTTTGCAATATCCTGTAACGGATTACATATGCAATGGGCGGTGTATTCACAACTTCCTTAAAGGCATGACAAAATTGGCCTTCACTCATTGGTATGATTCCGGCAAGATCCCTGAGAGCAATGTCTTCCTTGTAATTTGAATGAATAAAATCCAATACCGGCTGCATCCTTTCCAGCTTGTAGTTCCTTCTGCCTTTACGGTGAGGGGCTTCGGAGGTTGAATTTTTAAAGCACAGATGCCATAATTCAAACAGCTTGCTCTTCAATAACAATTCATTTTCTGTAATATTTTCATTTCTCAAAGCGTCTATTTCAGTAATACGTTCAATTACTGATTGCTGCCATTGTATTGATTTAAAATGCTTCTCAAATATCATTTTACCGTTAAGGATGGGATAAACAAATTTTGAGTATGCCGTCCCCTGCTTGTTTTCACCGAACAGGCTGGGATGGAACAGAACAACACATGCCTCGCAGGGCATGCCGTTATAGGCCCTGGCGGCATGCAGCTCATTTGAATGCACGAAAAGTCCTTCTCCCGCCGTTATGCAATATTCCTGCTCTTCCACCGTATAAACAACTGCGCCTTCAAGTACTGCAATAAACTCAAATTCATAGTGCCAGTGAAGGTAAAAGAAATTATCCTCATTGGAACCATAGCTTAAATGGTGTATTGCAACTGGAAGTAAAGCCGTACCATGGGTTACTTTTTCTTTTAACAGTATTTTGGCTTTCAATTTATCTCCTCCTTTCATGTTTTTAGCAATATTGTGTTAATAATGGTCAATTTACTTAAAGTATGGGGACTAAATAATGAATATAATACAATTATAGCATTAAGAGTTATTTTGAATAAAGGATAATTACTTACACAGAATTTTGTGGCCGCAATGCGGCTCAAAGCCATAATATGGCTTGGGAGGTTAATATGAAATTTACGCAAAACGGAAATAGCCTGATTGGCCGGGCTGGTGTTGAAACCATATGGGTTGAACCCTGGGGACAGAATTCCCTGCGTGTCAGGATGACAAAAGAGGCAGTTATGGACACTAACGATTGGGCGCTTATAGATGCTCCTGAAGCTGCCGAACCCACTATTGTTATTGAAAATGTTGAACTGGTGGAACCCTGGGTTGATGCGTCTGAAAAAGAGGAGAGAGCATTTAAAAGCCAGATTGCATCAATTCAAAACGGTGAGATTACAGCCTGTTTTAACGCAGAAGGCTGGCTGACCTTCAAAAACAGTGAGGGGAGAATATTGCTTGAAGAGTACTGGCGTGACAGAAACCGCATTGACAGATACTGCGTTCCGCTTCGTGTTGAAGCAAGGGAAATGAAACCTGTCACCGGAACAAGCGATTATGCTTTGACCATGAGGTTTGAAGCATATGAGGATGAAAAGATATTTGGTATGGGGCAGTACCAGGAAAAAGTTTTAGATAAAAAAGGTGCCGTTTTGGAACTGGCACACCGCAACTGCCAGGCCAGTGTTCCCTTTATGCTGTCAAGCCGCGGGTATGGCTTTCTATGGAATAATCCTGCCGTCGGAACAGTTACCTTCGGCACCAACCGGACAGAATGGACCTCCAGAAGCACGAGGAAGCTGGACTATTTTATAACTGCAGGCAAAACTCCGGCTCAAATTGAAGAACAATATGCCAATGCGGCAGGAAAGGCGCCCATGATGCCCGAATATGGAATGGGCTTCTGGCAGTGCAAGCTCAGATACCGTACACAGGAGGAGCTTCTGGACGTGGCAAGGGAGTATAAACGCCGAGGTGTGCCCGTTGACGTTATTGTTATAGATTTCTTTCACTGGACCAAACAGGGGGATTTTAAATTTGAACCGAGAGATTGGCCCGATCCGGAGGCAATGATAGCTGAATTAAAGGAACTGGGCATGGAACTTATGGTATCGGTTTGGCCCACAATTGACAGCAGGTCGGAAAACTATCCGGAGATGGCCGGAAGCGGGTACCTGATCTCTTCCGACAGAGGTATGAACATAAATATGAACTGGATGGGTGAAACAGTATTTTTTGACGCGACACATAAGGGTGCAAGAGATTATGTGTGGCAGGTTTGTAAAAAGAATTATTATGACAAGGGCGTCAGGATTTTCTGGCTGGATGAAGCAGAACCTGAGTATGGTCCGTATGATTTTGATCTTTACAGATATCATCAGGGTCCTGCGCTGCAGTGCACGAATATTTATCCTGCTATGTATGCAAAAGGTTATTTTGACGGGATGACGGCGGAAGGTCAAAAAAACATATGCAATCTGGTCCGTTCGGCATGGGCCGGAAGCCAGCGCTATGGAGCACTTGTATGGTCCGGGGATATATCCTCCACCTTCAGGGCTATGAGAGAGCAGCTTCAAATTGGTCTTAATATGGGTATTGCGGGAATTCCATGGTGGACCACCGATATCGGGGGCTTTTTAGGTGGCTTTGTGGAGGACAAAAACTTCCACGAATTACTGCTCCGCTGGTTTGCGTTCGGGGTGTTTTCACCCGTATTCCGCCTTCATGGAGAACGTGTACCTTACATTAAGCTCGAACAGGCGGTCATTGACGGAGTTACCCAGATGGCTTCAGGTAGTCCAAATGAAATATGGAGCTATGGCGAAGAAAATTATGAAATTATGAAAAACTACATATTTATGAGGGAAAGATTGCGTCCATATGTAAGAGACTGTATGAAAGAAGCGCATATCAAGGGAACACCAGTAATGCGGACCATGTTCTATGAATTCCCTGAGGATGCACAATGCTGGAATACCGGAACTCAGTATATGTTCGGACCGGATATCCTGGTAGCTCCCGTGTTTGAACAGGGACAGAGAAGCCGGGAGGTTTACCTGCCTGAAAAGCTGGCATGGAAAAATGCAAAGAACGGTGAAGTATTTGAGGGCGGTCAAACTGTTAACGTTGATGCACCGCTAAATGAAATACCTTTGTTTGTGAGGGCTGAAAAGAACTATCCGATTTATTGATTTGCTTCAGTTTGTTATGTCAAAGAGAGATTATACCGATATATTTTATAGATTTAGTGAAATATTAGTGATTTTAATTATATGTGATTAACACATGAAAAAGTAAAACAGGGGGTAAACAATGGTTACATGTAAAAATCTCTTTGAGAACAAAAATATTGAGGTGATTGAAAGCAAGGGAGCTGTCAAGGTACTTGAATACAAAAAGGATATCAGCGTAAATGCAGCTAATGCAATGGCCATGTACTATGCATCCGAAATGAACGTAAGAAAGAGACAGGTCTTGATTGAACTGAACAACAGTGCGTATACCATAAGCGCCGGAGCTATGCAGTGGACTGCAGGTGCTGTCAGCATGGCTGCCGATGTCAAGGGTTTGGGTGACCTGCTGGGGAAAGCCCTGTCCTCCAAAGTAACAAAAGAATCGGCTATAAAACCCAAATATCAGGGTAACGGCTTTTTAATGCTGGAACCTACGTACAGGCATATCCTGCTGGAAGAGGTATCCGATTGGGGCGGCCTGGTACTGGATGACGGTCTTTTTCTTGCATGTGAATCGGGAATACATCAAACAGTAGTTGCAAGATCAAATCTGTCCTCGGCTGTTTTGGGAAAGGAAGGCCTATTCAACTTATGTCTCAGAGGAAATGGGGTTGCAGTGCTTGAAAGTCCGGTACCCAGGGATGAACTTATGGAATTTGTTCTGGAAAATGATGAATTGAGAATTGATGGAAATTATGCAATCGCATGGTCGAATACGCTTGATTTCAGAGTTGAAAAATCGAGTAAAAGTCTGATTGGTTCCGCTGTTTCAGGCGAAGGATTTGTCAATGTGTACCGTGGAACAGGAAGGGTATTGCTGGCTCCGGTATACTGATAATTCACTCTTGACACGAACGTATGTTCGGTGTATGATATAAATATCATATTAAGCAGGTGATATTTATGGTGAATTATTTTCTTAAAGCCTCACTTGAACGCAACCAGCCCATAACCATTATTTATATGAAGGATGATGAAATTACCGAAAGAAATATAAAGGTATTTGAGATTAATAATGGTAATGTCAGGGCATTCTGTTTTCTGAGAAATCAAAACAGGGTTTTTAAAATTAAAAATATATTGTCGGCTTCCTTTAGCCAAAATGATTACAAAATGGCCAAATAGCGGTGTAAATACATTTGTCCAAAATACAATGCAAGATCAGCTGGTGAAAGGAGCGGACAGATTTGTCGCTCCTTTATGAGTTATTTACTTTTATGCTGTGTTTAGTACTTAAAATTTGTTTAAGGGTTTGCACAGAAGATCATTTATTTTGAAATCGGTCCCAGTCTTTTCCGGTTTTACAGGAAAAGAACAAATGGAGTTGTGTATATTCATTATTTTTGTTCGTAATTAAGGAGGCTTCTGCTATGAGAAAAGTAATCCATCAGTACATAAAAAATAACGGTGATATGAAATCGTTCCTGAAAAATTTTAAACTGGACGGTGAGGGTGTAATCATAAAACCTAACTGGACTACGGGAGATTATGGCTTTTATACCGATGCAGAGTCGCTGGAGCCACTGCTGGCCTCCATCGATGGCAAAAAGTACATTGTTGAAAGCTATATGTACGGGAGAACAGACAACACTGTAAAGATTGATTCCAACAATGGACGCGAGCACTGGGAATGGCTGAAGCAGCAGGATCAGCTATTCCTGGAGGCCAGCGGCATAGGTGAGCTGCTTGCAAAATACGATGCGGAATATATAAATATAACAGAGGAATTGTGGTCGGACAGAACAGTGCCGGCAGAGCAGATACAAAAAATTGTTGAAGACAGTTATATTCCTGTTCACCATAAGGAACTCTATGGGACTGTTCCTGAGAAACTCTTTAAATTAAGAAATTTGCCGTTGATCAGTTACTCCAAAATAAAATACAATTTGCCGTCGGTTTCCAGTTTTTCCTCCCTGTCAATGAAGAATTTATTTGGAATGATACCGGTACCAAACAGGGAATTTTATCATGGCAGCGACTCGGATACAGGACTCTCAAGAAGTATTGTAGACATAGTTGCAGTTTATAAGGCCCTGTTCAGAGTTGTAGGTATCTGTGAAGGAATATACCATATACCTGTTACACGGGAAGAGGGAAAAAACAAATATAAAATGATCTGGACAGAATATGATGTAATTGAAAACCTGGGAATTATTTTGGGCAGCGAGGATATAGTTACTCTGGATGCCTATGTTAACAAGCTTATTGGTATTGATACCGACACAAGATCAATTTTAAAAATTGGAGAAGAGGTATTTGGCCCTTGGGACAGGGAGGAACTCTCATATATAACTGAAAAAATGACTGATGCTTTTAAGTAAGCTGTTAATTATTTGATAAATATTCCGATATTTAGTAAAAGAAGATAATTAATAAATGTTGGAGTGAAATATTATGAATATAAATCAAAAGAGTCTGAATGACCTGTTATCCATAATGCAGCCCAAGAATTCCTTGGACATGCTTAGAGAAAGACGTGAAGGTCTGTTAAAGAGAATAAATCAGAATACGTCTGCGTCAGGGAATCCCGGTGAATGTGATAAAAATACCGGTAATGATACAAAACAGACTCTTATGGAATTAAGTGAACTTGACCGGCAGATACTGTCCGAAATCTATGAGGAAAAAACCAGAAAGCTGGAACTGGAAAGATTGAAAAGAGAGGAAACAGCCGCAAAAAACCTGCGTGAAAGGGAAAAGGTTCTGGCCCGGCATGAAGCTACTCTTAACAGATACAGTTTCAACAAATTACTTTCGGCCGATGGAAAAGCTCATGAGATGAGTACCATGGTCAGGTCGGGGGTTTCGGTAACATTGTCGGGAGGAGTGTCGGCCGAAGATAAGGCTTGCGGCAACAAGCTTGTTCAGAAGTCGCAGGATATTGACAGAGACCTCAAGGAATCTGCGGAGTTTGGTATAGCTGCCGCAAAAGTGGCTGCCCGCAGAAGACACAACCATATGAAACAAGAGCTTGAGGAGGCGGCAGCGGCCAAAAGAAGAAACAGAAGAATCAAGGCAAAAAAGCATATAGATGTTGTTATATGATTGTTTTATCAGTAATCCGGATACCTAAATAACAGATGGGTATCCGGATTTTTATTTTTTCGATTACCTTTTAAGTATTAAACACCGGTTTCCTTGGAATGTTATAAATGGAATAAATTTTTATATTCCAAATATCCGGAAAGTTGGTGATCAATATAACAAAGCCCCAGGAAATTGATGTAATGAAGCCAGTTGGAGAAGAATTTCCAAAGGAAAAGTACGATGAGTTAAATGCATTCATCGAGAGTTTGGAAACAACAAAGGGTGCATTGATTGAAATTCTTCACAAAGCACAGCATGTTTTCGGTTATCTCCCCAGGGATGTACAACTCTATATTGCCCGTAAACTGGGTATTCCGGGAGCAGAGGTCTTCGGTGTGGTCAGTTTTTATTCCTATTTCAGTACAAAGCCGGGCGGAAGGCATACTATCAGTGTTTGTATGGGAACGGCGTGTTTTGTGAGAGGTGCCGACAAAATTCTTGAAGAGTTCAAAGAAAAGCTTGGTATACAAACGAATGAAACTACAGAAGACGGTCTGTTCACCATAAAGGACGTACGATGTATCGGAGCCTGCGGTCTTGCGCCCGTGGTGATGGTGGATGACAAGGTGTACGGCAGGGTCAAGGCGGGGGAGATTGACGGTATTTTAAATTCATATCGGGCAAAGGAGGTGCAGCATGCAGATAAAATCCATGGAGGGGCTAAATAAGATTAAACAGGTAGCTTCAGAAAAGGTTAAAATACGACAGCATAGGGATGCGTCACAAACAAACAGAAATATTTTGGTCTGCGGCGGTACCGGCTGCCTTGCCAGTGACAGCGATAAAGTTGTAAAGAATCTGGAAGTTATTTTAAAAGCCAGAGGTTTGAACAGCAAGGTTCAGGTTATCAGAACAGGGTGCTTCGGCTTTTGCGAACAGGGCCCCATAGTAAAAATCGAGCCGGACAATGTATTTTATGTCAGGGTGGGGCCAAAGGATGCAAAGGATATAGTGGACGAGCACCTTATCAAGGGGAGTCAGGTAGAAAGATTACTATATGAAGATCCCTAGAAAAAGGAAAAGGTTCATACGCAGGAGGAGATGACCTTCTACAAAAAGCAGCTCCGTGTTGCACTCAGGAATTGCGGACTGATAAACCCGGAAGATATTACCGAATATATTGCCATGGACGGCTATCAGGCTCTTGGAAAGGCACTTACGCAGATGTCACCCGGGGAGATTATAGATGTTATAAAGAAGTCAGGACTACGTGGAAGAGGAGGCGGAGGTTTTCCTACCGGGCTTAAATGGGAAATAACCAACAAGCAGGAAAACAGCCAAAAATATATCATCTGCAATGCGGATGAAGGTGACCCTGGCGCCTTTATGGACAGAAGCATCCTGGAGGGTGACCCCCACAGTGTAATCGAGGCTATGGCCATAGGTGCATATGCAATAGGTGCCCATAAGGGAATTGTCTATATAAGGGCCGAATACCCTCTTGCTATCGCCCGGCTTACAAATGCGCTGCAGCAGGCCCGGGAAATGGGACTTCTGGGCAAGGATATCTTTGGAACCGGTTTCAGTTTTGACGTGATGCTTAAATATGGAGCCGGTGCTTTTGTATGCGGAGAGGAGACAGCTCTTATAAATTCCTGTGAAGGAAAAAGAGGAGAACCCAACTATAAGCCGCCCTATCCAGCAGAGGAGGGTTATTGGGGATTTCCAACCTGTGTAAACAATGTGGAGACCTTTGCAAACATTCCGGTTATTATGAACCGCGGAGCAGACTGGTTCGCCTCAATGGGAACCGAAAAAAGCAAGGGAACCAAGGTATTTGCCCTGGCAGGAAAAATAAACAATGTGGGACTTGTGGAAGTACCAATGGGAATTACTCTCCGTGAAATCATTTTTGACATAGGAGGCGGAATACCTCACGGCAAGAAATTCAAAGCTGTTCAGACAGGGGGCCCGTCGGGAGGGGTTATAACCGAGGAGAACCTTGACACGCCCATAGATTATGACGGGCTTCTCAAGATAGGTACAATGATGGGCTCAGGCGGAATGATAATAATGGATGAAGAGGACAACATGGTCAATATTGCAAAGTTCTATTTGGAATTTACCATGGATGAAGCATGCGGGCGGTGCGGTCCGGGCAGGATCGGGACAAAGAGGCTTTTTGAAATGCTGTGTAAAATAACATCCGGAGAAGCGACGATGGCTGACCTGGATGCCATGAAACAGCTGGCCTACATGGTTAAGGACAGTGCCCTGTGCGGTTTGTGTCAGACTGCTCCCAATCCAATAGTCAGTACAATGAGATACTTCTGGGATGAGTATATGGATTTTGTCACGGATGCGGATCATCCCAGAGGGGAAGGTAAATACATTGCCAAAAATAAAATTGGAAGCAAGTCATAAGGGAGGTGTATGGAATGAGTGTAAAGATTGATTTAAGCGGAAAGCGTAAAAAAAGAGTTCATAATATGGACGGCAATAAAATGCCAGGCAGTTCTGATAAAAAAAGGATTAATGTGCGGATAAATGATCAGGATCTGTCCGTTCCAGAGGGAATTACCATTCTGGAGGCTGCACACCGAGCAGGAGTGAAAATTCCAACTCTGTGCCACCTGGATCTGCATGATTTACAGCTTTACAACAAGACTGCCTCCTGCCGTGTCTGTATGGTGGAGGTGGTTGATGAGAGGAACAACCGGAATAAACTTGTCCCATCCTGTGTAACAAAGCTTCAGGATGGCATGGCAGTCAGAACTGATACCAGGAGAGCTGTTACCGCCAGGAGGATGGCAGTCGAGCTGCTGCTGTCAAACCATCCGAATGAATGCTTTACCTGTCCTAAAAACCTTGAATGCGAGCTCCAGTCACTTGCTGAGGAGCTGAATGTCAGAGAGATACGCTGGGAAGGGGAACGAATGAGCTATCCGAAGGATATGACAAGTGATGCCATTGTCAAGGACTCAAATAAATGTATATATTGCAGGCGCTGTGAAACAGCATGCAATGAGGTACAAACCTGCGGCATACTTTCAGGGATAGGCAGGGGCTTCAATTCCTTTGTGGGCCCTTTCGCCAACATACCCATGGTTGAATCCTCCTGCACATACTGCGGGCAGTGTGTGCAGGTTTGCCCCACGGCGGCGCTCACTGAAGTATATCACACCGACAAGGTTTGGGAAGCCATAAGCGATCCGGATAAATATGTCATTGTACAGACAGCGCCGGCAATCCGCGTTGCGCTTGGTGAACTGTTCAGAATGGAGCCGGGTACCATAGTTACCGGTAAGATGGTAACAGCACTGAGGCGCATGGGTTTTGATGCTGTATTTGATACCGATTTCGGCGCTGACCTGACAATTATGGAGGAGGCCTCGGAGCTTATCTACAGGCTCCGGAACGGCAAAACCCTTCCCATACTCACAAACTGCTGTCCTGCATGGGTCAAGTTCATTGAGCATCAATTCCCCGAATTAATTCATGTACCATCAACCTGCAAATCACCGCATATTATGTTGGGAACCATAGCGAAAACCTACTATGCCGAAAAAATGGGAATAGATCCCGACAATATTGTTATGGTATCGGTCATGCCATGTATAGCAAAAAAGGCCGAAGCCAAGCGTCCCGAACTGACAAAGGATGAACGCAACAATGTAGATATATCAATAACCACCCGGGAGCTCGGAGCCATGATACATGAGGCGGGGATTGAATTTACAAAACTGCCTGACAGTGATTTTGACAGCCCGCTTGGAGAATCCTCGGGGGCAGCCGTAATGTTCGGTACTGCCGGCGGTGTTATTGAGGCAGCCCTGCGTACAGCCTCGGAATGGCTGACAGGTGAACCTCTTAAAAAAATAGAATTTGAGGATTTGAGGGGTATGGATGGAGTTCGCAGAGCTGCTGTGAAAATAGGTGACATGGAACTGAAAATAGGTATAGCCAGCGGCCTGGGCAATGCACGGCATATCCTTGAGGATATCCGTGACGGAAAGGCAGACTACCATGCTATTGAGATAATGGCCTGTCCGGGCGGCTGTATCGCCGGAGGCGGACAGCCTTACCACCATGGAAATGATGAGATTGTTAAAAAACGAAGGGAAGCCATATTTGAAGAGGATAGAAACAAAAAGATAAGAAAATCCCATGAGAACAAAGAAATATTGGAGTTATATAAAACTTATCTGGGTGAACCTTTTGGTGAAAAAGCCCATGAACTCCTTCACACGCATTTCGAGGAGAGGGAGAGAATTTAATTTAACCAGAATGTAAAAGCCCAGGGAAGTGGGTTGTAGCAGCGGCTACAGCCCACTTTTTTAAGGAAATGGGTACTTGTAAAAACATGAAAAATATGTAAATATGTATACTGTTAAGCACTCGACGAAAGGATTACAAAAATGAAAAAACGGACTATATGGTTTATGATTATGGTGACAGTTCTGAGTATTATTTTGACCCAGCTGTCCTATGCCGACATTGACGGATCACAAAACCGGGATTCATCAAAACAGGCTTCAAATGCGATTTTTGACTGGAAAACAGATAAGTCGCATTTATCCGGCGATTACAATAGTATTGTATTCGGAAAGGGAGTTTATGTTGCTGTCGGCAGAAGAGGAATAATTTCGGTATCAAAGGATTTAAAAAAATGGGAGTCGGTCTCTTTCCCGGATTATGATTTCGGAATGGATAAGGAGGCAGGCTTTCAGACCGTTCTTTTTAACGGGGAAGTATTTGTTGCAGCAGGGGGAAGGGCTGTAACTTACTCAAGTGACGGTTATAGCTGGAAAAAAGTAAATGTTGAATATGACGAGGGTAAGCCTATCGGATTTGCTCTTTCAGATGATGCTATTATTAAATATGGTCAGACAAAAGGAAAAAATTTTGTTTTGACAGGCACAGGCGTAATGGCTTACTCTCCCGACGGGATTAATTGGAAAAACCGGGAAGGGGTTAGTGTCAATATAGAGAGTGGTGGAATGAGTAAAGTCGGTTCTTTTTTTTCCAATACAGTGTATGACGGCCATAAATTAGCAACCATATGTACAAATTGGCTGGACGATTACGGCAATAAAAAGTACTCTGTTTACACATCAACAGACGGGCTAGACTGGGAGGAAACAGAAACATATGGTCTGAACAATAATTATGGTGATATCTTATCCTATTTTGAAGGTAAATATTATATTTCATATTATCTTAACAAAAGGATTACGATGGAATCTGAAAACCTTATGGATTGGGAACAGTCACAGGAAGATCTGGATAATATCTGCTACAGTATAGATAATATTACATATAAACTCGGAGACGGCATTTACCGCAAAAAGGATACCGGCTTTGTGGCCCTTTATAGAGCTGGGGGGACTGCCAGTGATACAGTTTCAGATAATCCAGTTTCAATTGGAACGGCTGCCGTAAGCGGAAGCCCAAGGCTAAACGGTCTGTGCAAGGGCGATGGAAAGCTGGTGGCGGTGGGGACTGAAGGACTGATTGTGATCTGTGATACAAACAGCCGAAGCGGGTGGAAACCTGCGGAAATCCGGACCTTTAAAAGCATTTATGCCGCGGCAGCCGGTAAAAGTTGCATTGTAGCAGTCGGGAAAGACGGACAGATCATTAAAAGCAAGGATGGGCTCGACTGGGCAGCCGTCAAAACAAACATTACTCAGACACTTCACTCGGTACTGTATGACGGAAAAAGCTTCGTTGCCGCCGGTGACAAAGGGACAATTGCAATATCTGAAACCGGTGATTCCTGGCGGATAATTCCCCTCAGGAACCAGGAAGACTTAACCTCCGTCAAGAAAATAAACGGTATGTATTTCGCAGTCGGACGCGGTGTAATATTGACCTCCAAAAATGCTGCAAGCTGGAGTCCGGCTTTAGTAACAAACAATGACATTCAGCTTACGAACGCAGAACTGAGCAGCGTTGCATATAGGGCTGGAGTGTACTATCTGGTCTCACGCGGCAATTCCTATGTATATTGTTCAAAAAACGGAACAAAGTGGGAAAAAACTTTTGAACTTAAGGATTACGATTTTTCCGATTTATGCTTTTACAAAGGGAGATTTATTTTATTGGGCAGGAATATGGCCGTATCAAAGGATATGAAATCTTATATGATAACCGGAGCGGGAGCTTTCTCCTATGATAAAGAACCATATAAAATCAATGCTTTTAATGATTTTCTATTGACAGGCAATATTAATGGAAATATATATTATTCCCCTGACGGTTTAGTATGGAATATTGCCGGCAAACTGGATACCTTTGACTGTGTCAATGCCTTTACAGAATTCAAGGGAAACTATTACGGCTTTACAACAAACGGAAACATAATCAAAGGAACCAAAAAGGGTAAAATACCTGCTGTTTCCGACATAACAGCAGATTTTCTATATGATTATCCTGATATTGACAATGATAGCTCCAATAAAGCAGGTCTTGCCAATCAACCGGCTATTAAGGGAAATACCGTAATGATGACAATTGAAGCTGTCAGTAAAATTATCGGAGCCGATTGCAGCTATGACAGGAGTAAAAAAACTGCTGAAATTAATCTGGGTAAGAAAAATGTAAAGTTCAGTATCAATTCTTCATACATAACTGCCAACGGGAAAAAAATAAAAACTCCTCAGAAAGTGTATGCTTCGGGGAATTCGGTCTATGTACCCGCAGGTGATGTATTTGATTCACTGGGCTATAAGTTTGGTTATGATAGTTTTTACAGACGTATTTATGTGACCGTAAATGATGTCCCTAAAAATAGTCCCATGTCCTATAAACCTGCAAACTTCGGAAAAATAGGAGGAAGTATATATATCCAGGCTATAGGGTACAACAAAGACATATTTGTAGCTGTTTCCGATAGAGGTGTTATATATAACTCAAAAGATGGAAACAATTGGTTGAAGGCTGCTGAAATAAAGGAATATGCTTTTTCTAAGCTATTGTGGAACGGCAAAAGATTTATCCTGACTGGAATCACAGGTGTTGACGCTAACACTGAAACATCGGTAATATATGTATCCGAAGATGGTGTCAAGTGGAGAAAAGTTGATGGTGCTCCGGCAATAAAGTATATTTGTGACGGTACTGTAGGAGCCGGTGGTCGTACCGCTGGAGAAGCATACACAGGAAATGAGCTTAAGCAGACTGTATTGGTAGATTCGGAGGGCTCGGTACTGACATCAGGGGATGGTCTGGTATGGACCAAAACCCTGGAAGGCCAGCCCTGGAATTATTCCCATGTCTGCTGGTATAAAGGTACCTATTTTATTTCAGGCTGGTATTCCGGAAAGGTATATACATCTGCCGATGGCCTTACATGGTCTCCATACGGTGCTAAAGCAATAATAAACAAGCTCATTTGTTCCGGTGACTCTCTTTGGGCTGTGGAAGCTTATGGAGACAATAACAATTCGTCTAAGCTTTACAGATCCTCAAACGGAAAGGACTGGAGCTATATTACGGATATCCCCAAAAAAAGCATTGATAAAATAATATACACAGGAAGGAAATATATACTAATTGGCAATAAAAATTCTGAAAACTCCGTAAGTAAATCTGCTGCTTATTTAATGGAATCTAAGGACGGTGATTTATGGGAGTATTCAGAGGCAGACAAAAATATGGAATTTGCAAATGATATTCTTCATTATGATAAATTCATCCTTGCTGCTACCGGAAAAGGAGTAATTATATTGTCCGAAAAATAAGAGGTTATGGTATTATAATATTTATAGTTGATATGTCTGGATATGGGTATATATTATATTAAAATTTTATGAATTCGGAGCTGATAACATATGGAAAAATCTATTCTTGTACTTATGAAACTTAATGATGATCAAAAAAGGTTTTTAGAGTCTGGAGCACCCAACTGCCACTTTATTTATACAATGAACGAACAGTTGAACGAAGAGCAGCTGAAAAACGCCGATGTTATAATCGGAAATCCACCCCCGGAAATGCTTAAACTGTCAAAAAAACTTCAACTGCTGCAATTGTTCAGTGCCGGTGTTGGTGAGTACGCAAAGGAGGGTGGTTTACCCGAAAGAACTGTACTTGCCAATGCTAGCGGTGCATATGGCCTTGCCATATCGGAATATATGCTGGGAGTACTGCTTGAACTGTACAAAAATCTTCATATTTACAGGGATAATCAGGCCGAAGGAAATTGGTCCTATGCCGGCAGGGTTAAAGGTATCTTTAATTCAACGGCTCTGATTGTGGGCCTGGGTGATATCGGAGGAGAATTCGCTGCGAGGCTGAAAGCACTTGGCTCGCATACAATCGGAATACGGAGAACGGATAGCGACAAACCTGATTATCTGGATGAACTATATCTTATGGATAAGCTTGAGGAATTGCTGCCCCGGGCTGATATAGTTGCTCTAAGCCTGCCCGAAACAAAGCTGACAAATAAGGTAATAAATAAATCAACACTGCAGCTTTTTAAAAAAGATGCGGTCTTGATAAATGTGGGCAGGGGAAACGCTATAGATACCGAGGCTTTGTGTGATGCCCTCGAAAACGGGCAGCTCCTGGGAGCAGCTTTGGATGTGACAGATCCTGAACCGCTTCCGAAGGAACACCGGCTGTGGAGGATAAAGAATGCGGTTATTACTCCGCATATTTCGGGGGGCTTCAGTCTGGATGAAACAAAGGAGCGCATAGTAAGAATAGCCGCCAATAATCTGAAATCACTCATTGAGGGCAAAAAACTTATGAATGTGGTCGATAAGTCAAAGGGCTATTAAAAAATAATTTAACGCGTTGGGCTAATTTTTATTGTTACTATTAGGTTTGGAGGATGGAAAATTGGATGTAAATAACGCTGCAGTCAATGAAACAAATAAAGAGGAAAATACAAACTGGTGCCAGTCTGTGGGGGGAGTGGTACTCAAGGGAAATGAAGTTTTGCTTGTAAGGCATACTTATGGTGCGGGCAAGGGCAGGCTGATCATTCCGGGAGGCTACGTAAAAATAAAGGAAACACCCCAGGACGCGTTGAGACGGGAAGTGATGGAGGAGACTACTGTTGTTGCCGAGCCTGTAAAATTGGTGGGTGTACGGTTCAATTTAAAGGATTGGTACGCGGTTTTCCTGATGGACTATGTTTCAGGAACTCCTAATTCGGATAACAGAGAGAACAGTGAGGCACTGTTCATGGATATAAACGAGGCTGTCAAAGCTCCTGACGTTCCGGATCTGACCAGAGTTATCCTGCAGGGAGTGATTGACAATGCAGGTAATGCTTTGAACAATATTCCTTTTGTATCAAGGGAGAAGAACGGAGAGTACTCTTTCTATGGCATATAACCCTGGCGCCTTGCTGAAACAGTATTTTCCCGGAAATAAATATGTATTGCAGCCAGGAAAGGGCGGTATGAATAACACAACCCTTTTTGTCGAAACAGCAGGAAATAAATATGTTTTCAGAATTTATCAAACCCATCGGGATATGGAAAAAGTAAAATATGAGCATTACATTCTGACTGAATTGGGGAAAATGGTGCTTCCCTTCGGAACTCCGCTGCCAGTACAGTCTTTGGACAATGAAACCATAAAACATACAGATGACATGAAGCTTGCAGCCTTGTTTCATTATATGGAGGGAACCACTCCCGATTTTCAGGAAACAAGGCAGCTAAAAGCCTTTGGACGCATTGCAGGCAATTTGACCTGCGCCTTGAAATCAATTAAATCAGGGTTGGGACCTGTGTACAGGCCGTATTACGATCTTGAAAACGCCCATTCGAAATGTTCTATCCCAGATGTAATCAGGTTTTGCGAAAAACCTTCTGCTGAATTCGGAGCGTATGGGAATGAACTGCTTGAGGTCGCAGCTCAGCTTGCAAAATTCAGAGACAGCGTTCCTTTGCTTGAAAAGCTGCCCCATCAACTGGTGCATGGCGACCTCAATGCCTCAAATGTGCTGGCAGACACAGAAGGAAACATTACAGCGGTTCTGGATTTTGAATTTGTTACAGAGGACTTGAGGGTGATGGAGCTGAGTGTCTGCCTGTCCGAGATAATCAATATGCGGCAGAGCCAGGAAACTTTGTGGAAAAGGCTGCATGAATTCCTGGAGGGATACGGCAGCCGTGTAAAGCTGACACCGCAGGAAATTAAAGTCATACCTGTACTTATCATGCTCCGGAGACTGGATGTATTCATACACTTCCTTGGCCGCTTTTGGGAGGGAATCGACAGCCGGGAGCTTGTTGCCGGACAGATTAAAAATGCAGTTTCACAGGCTCAATGGCTTGAGGAAAATGAACAGAAGCTCTTATCCCTTTTGGACAACCTGTTATAAAACTTTAGTATGGCTACCCAGTTTATATTGTGTGCATGGCCCGGCCCGGTTCTTTCATGTATAAGAAGCGGGCCGGCTATATTTTACGTGGTAAATCATCTGGAGATCTCGATAGATTTGAATATTTGCCGCATGTCATCACTTGTTTTATATTAAAAGCTTTTTACTGTCAGACAAGGTGACTCAGCCGTTTTGCTGCTGGTACTGGAGCTGGTAAAGGGAGTGGTACATGCCTTTGGCCGCCAAAAGCTCCTGATGGGTTCCGCTCTCGTGGACCCTTCCCTTGTGGAGAACAATAATCTTGTCTGCATGCTGAATGGTGGAAAGTCTGTGGGCGATAACAATTGTCGTCCTGTTTTTTGTGAGTTTGGTCAGAGCGTCCTGTATCAGTATTTCAGTTTCAGTATCAATATTGGAGGTTGCTTCATCCAGCACCAGAATAGCGGGATCAAATGCAAGAGCACGTGCAAAGGCCAAAAGCTGCCGCTGACCCGAGGAAAAAGTAGAGCCTCTTTCCATAACCTCCTCATTATAGCCGTTTGGAAGTCTGCTTATAAACCCGTCTGCATTAACATAACGGGCTGCTTCCTGAAGCTTTTCGTCTGTTATGCTTTCCTCATTCAAACGGATATTATCATTAAGCTTGCCGCTGAACAGGAATACATCCTGCAGAACAACACCTATCGCTTTCCTGAGAGAAGCTTTCTGCACATCTTTTATATTGATACCGTTTATTAAAATCTCACCGCGCTGTATTTCATAAAATCTGCTTAAAAGATTAATTATTGAAGTCTTTCCGGCACCGGTATGACCGACAATTGCTATGGTCTGTCCGGCAGGAACCCGGAAGCTTACATCCTTTAAAACCCAGTTTTCATCATTGTAGGCAAACCATACGTTTTTAAATTCAATATCACCTGCAGCAGCCTCAGTGTCAAATTCCAGACTTCCGGCATCTTCCTCGGCAGGTGTGTCAAGAATCATGAAAATTCTTTCGGATGCAGCCATGGAGGACTGGAGGATATTATATTTTTCGGCCAGATCGTTAATAGGCTGGAAAAGAAGCGATATATAATTTACCAGTGCATACAGAACTCCAAATCCGAGAGAGTTATCAATTACCTTGCCTCCGCCTTTCCATAACAATAAGGCTATAGCGAGAGAGGAGACCATTTCAATCATGGGTCTGAAAAGGCCGAAGGTCACAACCTCATTCATTGAAGCTTTATAATATGACCTGCCTATTTTGTCGAACCTTTCAAAGTTGGGCTTTTCCTTATTGAACAGCTGTATTATGCGCATACCTGAAATATTTTCGGAGATTGCTGAATTTACTCTGGCAATTGCGGTCCGGACATTACGGTAGACCTTTCTTATCCGCAGTCTGAAAATAACGGTCAGTATGAGTACAACCGGCATGGCCGCCAGTGTGATCCATGTCAGGGAACTGTTCAGCCGGAACATTATTATGACAGCTCCCAGCAATATGGCAAAATCCTTGAGCAATGTTATAAGAACATTTGTATACATGTCATTAAGAGTTTCGGTGTCATTGGTTATACGGGTTACAAGCCTGCCGATGGGATTTCTGTCAAAATAGGACAGCGGCAGTTTTTGAAGATGTGAAAACACAAGCTGCCGGATGTTATAGATAATATACTGACCGGCATAACTCAATACATATATCTGGAGCAGGTTGAATAAAAAGCCTGCTGCTATAAGCAGGACAAAATAAAGACCCATCCTGTTCAAAGCGGATACATTGCTTTTTTTAATATAGTCGTCAATAGCTATACCCATTAAATAGGGTCTGGCCAGATCCACCAATGTTGCTGCAAATAAAAAGATTACTGCAAGCAGAAAAAGATGCCAGTATTTTTTTGCAAATTTTAAAAGACGCCGCATCAACCGGGAGTCGTAAGCTTTTTCTGAGATTTCCTCTTCCTGCATTATATTATTCTCTTCCGACATTGTTAACCTCCCAAGCCGTATTATGGCTGTTTTCTTCGCTCTGCTCCAGTTGGTCTATAAGTAATTGCTTGTTATAAAGCTCATGGTAGAAACCGTTCTTAGCCAGCAGTTCATCATGGGTTCCTCTTTCAGAAATCCTTCCGTCATCCAGTACGATAATCTCGTCAGCATCCTTTACTGCCGATATTCTATGAGACACAATAATGCTCGTTCTTGCCTTCATAATGCTTTTCAGGTCTTTCAGGATTTCTTCCTCGGTATTGGCATCCACTGCAGAAAGGCAATCGTCCAGTATCAACATTGCCGGTGAACCTATAACTGCGCGGGCAATAGCCACTCGCTGTTTTTGACCTCCCGAAAGAGTAACTCCTCTTTCACCTAATACGGTTTCAAATTTGTCCGGAAATTCATTAATGCTGTCCAAAATCCGTGCTGTTTTTGCTGCTGAAACTATTTGATCTGATGTGTTATTTCTAAAGAAATCAATATTTTCAGTTATAGTATCTGAAAACAGAAAGGTATCCTGAGGTACACTCCCTATACTGCTTCTGAGAGCAGACAATGGAATTTTGTTGATGTCGATGCCGTCAATAAACAGTGTTCCATCGGGAACCTTTAACAGTCTTGAAATAAGATTAACCAGTGTTGTTTTACCGCTGCCGGTACGCCCGATGATTCCAAGCGTTTTACCTGCTGCTATGCTTATATTTATGTTGCTTAAAACAGGCGTTAAGGTACCAGGATAGGTAAAATCCAGGTTTTTGAATTCAACGGACCCGTTTATGGAGGTTTTTTCAAAAGTATTCAAATCAGTTATTTCAGGTGCTTCATCCATAATAGTATTAATTCGTTCCAGAGATACAAAGCCTCTCTGGAACATGTTGGCGACCCAGCCTATGGCTGTAATCGGCCAGATAAGCATGCCCAGGTAACTGTTGAAGGCTACAAAACCGCCCAGGGTTACTGCACCCTGTATAACCAGCACACCGCCAAACCATAGTGCAATTACAAAGGAAAGCGCAGATATTGACATGACTGTCGGGAACATCATACTCATCAGCCTGACATATTTAAGATTTGCTTCCCGGTTAACTGCATTTATTTGTTCAAATCTTGATATCTCCTTTTTCTCCTGCGCAAAGGCTTTTATTACCCTTATTCCTGAGAAATTTTCACGCGCCGCTTCAGTGAGGTTTGAAAAAGCTTCCTGCTGTTTTTGCACTCTTGACTGCATTATTTTCATAAAGAAAACTACAGCAATCCCCAGCAGCAGAAGAGGAAGAAAACAGGCTGCCGTCAGCTTGAGACCTCCGGTTGAAAGCATCATTGCCAGAGCAACCACCGGTATTAAAAAGCTGTCAATTACAAATATGATCCCCTGCCCGGAGGCCATGGTGACGTTACCCATGTCATTTGTGGCATGAGCCATCAGATCTCCGGTCTTATGAGTATTAAAGTAGTTTATCGACAGCTTTTGAAGGTGGGCATAAAAACGGTTTCTAAATGAGAGTTCTATCGATCTGGACACACTCATAAGAGTATATCTGAACAGAAATCTGAAAACAGCTACACCAATTGCTATCAGAGAAATAGTAAGGGCGTATTGAGCAAGTTTGGCTTTAGTGAGGGAACCGCTTTCAAGGAAATCGGTCACATCACCGAGAATTTTGGGCAAAACCAGCTGAAGCGCATCTACACACAGCAGGAATATGATTCCCAAAGCATATTTGTATTTATTTTTAGAGAGAAGGTCCCTGATGTACCTCAGTTTATTCATATGATTGATACCCCGCTTGAATAAGTTTGTTTCCATGGCCGAAGGCCGTCAAATCCTATTATAACATAGTCGGATACTACCAGAATATGATTATAATTATTCTTTACCTTGACAGTACAAATTTCCTAATGTTAATATAATTATGGTTCGAAAGTGAAATAATTATTATTAATAAATGAAAGGAGGTCTTGTAATGTACAAAGCAAATAATAATAATCAACAAAAACTAAATACTGTTTATAAGTATCATAAAATGGTACATTGGCCGGACCTCTGCTTACCCGAAAATTGATTTTTACTTGCTAAATATTAATTGATGAATCAGAATTCAAAGCAGTTAGGCCTAATATGGCTTAACTGCTTTTTGTTGTCTATCTTTGATATTTATTACATACTTTGCCGGATATATCATTTATATGACGCTAAAATTACAATAAAATTACAAATATGGAAAAATATTGACACAAATAGATAATGTGTTGTAAAATTCTTAAGGCAGCCTTGAGACTGAACTGCTGTAACATACCAATTCATAAAGAATACTGATAAAATCAATCAAAATTACGAAGGGGGGGTTAACCGTGTATTTAATGAATTCATGTATGAAACAACTTAACAGAGTTATTACACAGGAAAGACCATGTATGGATAATAATATGCATTGGCTTGATCCTCTGTTGGATAAATGTGACAGAAGGGACTTCCTTTATGATGTTTTTAAAAAAGGCCGGTTCGGATATTTGCAAATAAGCATTTACTAATAAGAGTGATTAAGTCCGCATGTGGGATTTGATCACTTTTTTATTTGTCAAAATATAATAATAAAAGGGATGATTAAAAAGAAAATGGCAGGAAAAATATTGAAAGCAATATCTAGATTATATTTAAGAAGAAATAAATGAGAAAGATGGTGAAATAATGAGATTTTTTAATACAGTACAAAAAAATATGAGCTTTGTTGATGTGATAGCCAGCATCAAATATTTTATCAGATTGGACCCTGATTGTAAGTACAAACTGGCAGTCGGGACGGATTCCCAGGTAAAAGGCAAAATCACTTGTTTTGCAACAGGCATCTATATACACAGAGAGGGCCGGGGAGCCTGGGGATGCATATGTAAAAGGATACAGAACAGGCAGTATGTAAATTTAAGAGAAAAAATAGCAAAGGAAACTTCTCTTACGTATGAGATGGTTAACATGCTTAATCAGGAATTGATGACTTCGCTGTATGATTTTGCTGTCAGGTATGAAACCTTTGACTGCAGACTTGAAGCTCACATTGATGTTGGAACAAAGGGAGAGACCCGCAAACTAATAAAGGAAATGGTGGGATATTTCGAAGGTATGTCGGTAGATGCAAAGATCAAGCCGGAAGCTTTTGTAGCAAGCAGCTACGCAAACAGATACAGTCACGATGCGAGGGTCAGCTGATGCTCAAAAATTTTTAGCCGGCAGAATTGGAGACTAAATATGAATACATTAATAATGAATATGAAAAAATATATATCAAAGAGCAGAAACAAAAAAGGCAATATGAAGATTGAAACGATTTCACTTGAGCATTGGGAGAATATAGAGGGAACCGGCAGGAGTTTATCGGGAAAGAGGGATAATGCAAACCATTATAATTCATCCCTTTACCTTGATCAAAGTCAGATGATCTTTTTAAGTAAATTGAGATAAAATAACAGGCAGCCACATAATTTTACCTGGCTGCCTGTTATTTTAATTGATGGGTTCCGGCGGCCGGGCACCCTATTGATATTTTCGCTAATTATTTAATGTCCTGAAAGGAGTTTTTGCATGCTGGATATATGTTTATTGGGAACAGGAGGAATGATGCCGCTTCCGGACAGATGGCTTACCTCTATGTTATTAAGATATAAGGGACGGATGCTTCTGGTGGATTGTGGTGAAGCTACACAGATACCTTTAAGAATGTGCGGCTGGGGCTTTAAGGCAATCGATGCGGTATTTTTTACTCATTACCATGCCGACCATGTTGCAGGTTTGACCGGATTCCTTTTAACACTGGGCAATTCGGGAAGAGAAGAACCGCTGACCTTGATAGGACCGGCCGGATTAAAAAACGTCGTTGAAGGTCTGCTGGTAATATCCCCACAGCTGCCTTACGATATCAGACTGCTGGAACTGCCGCATGATCAAGGTTCGGAATTTCTATTTGAGGATATTTATGTCAGAAGTTATCCTATTGAACATTGGATGCCATGTCTGGCATACAGTTTTGAAATTAAAAGGCAGGGGAAATTTGACTGCAGGAAGGCCGAGCAGCTGAAAATACCGGTGAAATACTGGAAGCACCTGCAGAGGGGTGAGGTTGTAAACCTTGAGGACAGGGTGATAAAACCGGAAATGGTATTGGGAGGGCAGAGAAGAGGAATAAAAATAAGTTATTGTACTGATACCAGACCGGTGGAAGGGCTGGTGGATTTTATAAAAGCCTCCGATCTCTTTATATGTGAAGGTATGTATGGAGATAACCGGGATATGGAAAAGGCTGTTCAGAAAAAGCACATGATTTTTTCGGAGGCAGCTATGCTGGCCAGGCGCGGTGAGGTTGAGGAACTCTGGCTGACCCACTTCAGCCCTGCACTGGAAAATCCCGGGGAACATATAGCCTTTGCAAAGTCTGTATTTGAGAACACAATAGCAGGGTATGATCTTATGACTAAGAGTATAAAATTCAAGGAATAAAATCCTGCAAAACAGCATGACAAGAGTTGATTTGCTGGCGTATACCGGATCCCCGCTATATTGGCAAACAGCTATTCTGATTATTACTACAGTCACAATAAAAACTCATTTACCAAATCGTCGATATGTGGGAGCAATTATTTCAGGAGATACAAAAGAGCTTCTGAAATTTAAAAGCATTAAAACAGGTAAAATTTTAGCTATAAATTATTGTTTTTGAAAGTTTACACATTCAAAATTGCAAATTGATAAATATTCACAAAAAATATTTTTTATAAATTTTAATTTCTCACATAACGGACTTATGCGGGAAATGGGCTTTTTGTTTGGGTTTCAGCACAAGAATTTAAAAAAAGTTTGGTTTTGAAAACAAAAAACCATGAAAAATTCCAAATAAATACTTTTAAAATTTGCATGTTTTATGTTAGAATTGATGTATAAAAAATATATAAATAGAATTAAGGGTGTGAAATATGCAAAAATATGGTTTACCAAACAAGCAGGGGCTTTACGACCCTGCATTAGAGCATGATGCATGTGGAATGGGGTTTGTCGTAAACATAAAAGGAGAAAAATCCCATGATATCGTTGCCGACGCTTTGACTGTGCTGGAAAACTTAAATCACAGAGGAGCCAGCGGAGCAGATGAAAATACAGGCGACGGTGCAGGAATATTGGTTCAGATTCCTCATGACTTTTTTAAAAGAGAATGTGAAGTTCTGGGGTTTGCTTTGCCCGAAAAAGGCAATTATGGCGTGGGTATGATTTTTGCTCACAAATATGAGGATTTCAGGAAAACACAAATTGAAGCCTTTGAAAAAATCGTTCAGGAAGAGGGCCAAAAAATCCTCGGCTGGAGAGAAGTACCCATAGACAAAACAACAATAGGTGACAGTGCGAAATCTGTTATGCCCAGATTTATTCAGGTGTTTATTGAAAAATCTTCAGATATAGCAGATGAAATGGCTTTTGAAAGAAAACTTTATACAATCAGGAAGAGGTCTGAAAGAGTTATAGGCCCTATGTGCGAAGACAAGGGAAGTATATTTTATGTTGCGAGTTTGTCTTCCAAAACCATTGTTTACAAAGGTATGCTTACTGCCGAGCAATTGAGAAATTTCTATCTTGATCTTTCAGATCTTGACTTTGTATCGGCATTGGCAATGGTTCACTCAAGATTCAGTACAAATACCTTCCCAAGCTGGGAAAGAGCACATCCAAACAGATATCTTGTACACAACGGAGAAATCAATACAATCAGAGGTAATGTAAACTGGATGAAGGCCCGACAAAAATGTATGGATTCCAAGCTGTTTGATGATATCAACAAGATATACCCAATAGTGGATGAATCGGGCAGTGACTCTTCCATGTTCGACAACAGTCTCGAATTCATGTATCTCACAGGAAAATCCCTTCCTCAGGCAATATTAATGATGATTCCCGAACCGTGGGAAAAAAATGATCTTATGTCCAAAACCAAAAAGGATTTTTATGAATTCCAGAATTTTATAATGGAGCCGTGGGACGGTCCTGCCGCCATGGCATTCACCGATGGTGATGTGATAGGTGGAATGCTTGACAGAAACGGACTTCGTCCTTCAAGATACTATGTGACAAAAGATGACAAGGTTGTTCTTGCATCCGAAGTCGGTGTAGTTGATATCAAACCTGAAAATGTACAGTATAAGGGCAGGCTTGAACCGGGCAGAATGCTTCTTATTGATACCAAGGCACAGCGGATTATTTCCGACGAAGAAATAAAGGAAAGTGTTTCGAAAATGTATCCATACGGGGATTGGGTAAAGAAACATGTATTCAATCTCAGTGACATGCCTGTTGAAAAAAATGCAGAGGAAAAGGTAAGAGAAGACCTGCTGCAGCAGCAGAAGGCATTTGGATATACCTATGAAGATGTAAACAAATATATACTGCCTATGGCAACCTCGGGTGTAGATCCTGTAGGAGCAATGGGTATGGACACTCCTCTGGCAGTATTGTCCGAAAAGCCGCAGATGCTGTACCTTTACTTCAAACAGTTGTTTGCACAGGTAACAAATCCTCCTATAGACGGTATCAGAGAGGAAATAGTAACCTCCAGCAGCATATTGCTTGGAACAGCAGGTAACCTGCTTGATCCCGATCAGGAAAAGACCGGAAGTATCTTCCTTGAATACCCGGTTTTGACGAACGATCAGCTCAATACCTTAAAAAATCTGAATAATGATAATTTCAAGTCAGCCATTATTTCAATGCTTTACAAAGTGTCGGAAGGCCCCAGGGAAATGGAAAAAGCCTTGAAAAGAATATTCAAGGAAGCTGATAAAGCCATAAGCGAAGGAGCCAATATTATTATTCTTACCGACAGAGGAGTGGACAAGGATTATGCGGCAATACCGGCTTTATTGGCGTCTTCTGGACTTCACCACCACCTGATAAGAAGAGAGATCAGGACAAGTGTAGGTATTGTGCTTGAATCGGGAGAACCAAGAGAAGTACACCATTTCTGTACTCTCATAGGCTACGGTGTAACTGCAATAAATCCATATCTGGCCTATGATACAATAAAGGATCTATCCGACAAGGGCCTGCTTGGTTCACTGACCTATGAGGAAGCCAAAAAGAGCTTTATTAAAGGTACTGTTAAAGGTGTTCTGAAGGTGCTCACCAAAATGGGTATTTCTACAATACGCAGTTACCATGGAGCACAGATATTTGAAGCGGTTGGTCTCAGCAAGGATTTGATTGACAAGTACTTCACCCTGACACCCTCCAGACTTGAAGGTATCGGCATAGAGGAAATAGCTACAGAAAATCAGATGAGACATGAAAGTGCTTATGTTGAATCGCCGTACAGCGAAACACTTGAGGTAGGCGGAACCTTCCAGTCAAAAGATGACGGTGAGGTTCACATGTATAACCCTGAAACGATATATATGCTTCAGAAGGCATGCCGTGAAGGAAATTACCAGCTCTTCAAGAAATACTCAAAGAAAATTAATGAAGAAGAAATAATCACTTTAAGAAGTATATTGGAATTTAACTATAATATAGGGGATACAATTCCTGTGGAAGAAGTTGAGTCAGTTGATTCAATTGTTAAAAGATTTAAGACAGGTGCCATGTCCTATGGCTCCATAAGCAAGGAAGCCCATGAATGTCTGGCAGTTGCCATGAACAGACTGGGAGGCAAAAGCAACACCGGTGAAGGCGGAGAAGATCCGGAGAGATTCAAGGTACTGGCAAACGGAGATTCCAAAAAGAGTGCCATCAAGCAGGTTGCTTCGGGACGTTTCGGTGTTACCAGCAACTACCTTGCAAATGCTGTTGAAATACAGATAAAGATGGCTCAGGGTGCAAAGCCTGGTGAAGGCGGACAGCTTCCCGGACGCAAGGTGTATCCCGAAATAGCAAAGGTTAGACATTCAACTCCCGGTGTGGATCTGATCTCACCGCCTCCTCATCATGATATTTACTCAATTGAGGATTTGGCTGAACTTATTCATGACCTTAAGAACGCCAATAATAAAGCAAGAATTAATGTCAAGCTTGTTTCAGAGGTTGGAGTTGGTACTATTGCAGCAGGTGTTGCAAAAGGGAAGGCTGACGTAATACTTGTCAGCGGCTATGACGGAGGAACCGGAGCATCCCCCTGGACAAGTATAAAAAATGCAGGTCTCCCCTGGGAGCTCGGACTTGCGGAAACTCATCAGACCTTGGTTCTTAACAAGTTAAGAGACAGGGTTATAGTTGAAACCGATGGAAAGCTGCTTACAGGTAAAGATGTAATTGTTGCTGCACTGCTGGGAGCAGAGGAATACGGTTTTGCCACCACTCCTCTTATAGCACTGGGCTGCGTAATGATGAGAGTATGTAATCTCAATACCTGTCCTGTTGGTATAGCAACCCAGAATGAACAGCTGAGAAAGCATTTCTCAGGAAAACCTGAATATGTAGAGAACTTTATGAGATTTATTGCTCAGGAAATGCGTGTAATAATGGCAAAACTGGGTTTCAGAACTATAAATGAAATGGTTGGACGTACAGACAGACTGAAGGCAAAGGATAATATAAAGCATTGGAAAGCATCTCATCTTGATTTGTCCGCAGTACTCTACCAGCCTTATGCAGGTGCCGATGTAGGCAGATACAACATGCAGGAGCAGAACCACATGATGAATAAGTCACTGGGTATCAAAAAGCTTCTGAGAATGTGCAAGCCTGCTCTGGACGAAAAGAAACCAATCAGGGCCAAGCTCAGGATTGAGAATGTTGATAGAGTTGTCGGTACCGTGGTTGGCAGTGAAATATCCAAGAGATACGGTGAAGAAGGTCTCCCTGAGGATACCGTTAAACTGAATTTCGTAGGTTCGGCCGGACAGAGCTTTGGAGCATTTATTCCAAAGGGTATGACTCTTGAATTGGAGGGAGACTCCAATGACTATATCGGGAAAGGCCTTTCGGGCGGAAAAATCATTGTTTATCCTCCTAAGGCCTCAGATTTTGAACCTGAGAAAAACATCCTTATAGGTAATGTTGCTTTCTATGGTGCAACTGAGGGTGAAGCTTACATCAATGGTATCGCGGGTGAAAGATTCTGCGTAAGAAACAGTGGTATCAAGGCCGTTGTTGAGGGCGTGGGAGATCATGGCTGTGAATACATGACCGGCGGCAGAGTTGTAATACTGGGCATGACAGGCAGAAACTTTGCAGCAGGTATGTCAGGCGGTGTAGCATACGTCCTGGACTTTGATGAAGCATATTGCAACAAGTCCATGGTGTTGCTCGAGAAGATAACCAACGGTTCCGAGCAGAATAATATTAAAGATATGATAGAAAAACATGTTTCATATACCGGAAGTCCTTTAGGTAAAAAGGTTCTTGCCGACTGGAAGAATTATTCACAGAGGTTTACCAAAATAATACCAAAGGATTACAAGAAAATGCTTGAGAACATCGAGAATGCCCACCAGAAGGGATTAGCAGGTGACGAGGCATTGATGGCTGCATTTCAGGAAAGTTTAAAAAATTAATTAATGGACGGTCGAAAGAAATATTAGCATTAAAAAAAGGTGGACCCAGTCCATGCCATTTCTAACATACATTTTGAACGAAATGCAGGGCATGGACATATTAAAGAATTAAGGTGTGAATGCGAGGGAGAAATGTGTGCTTAATATGCCATATTACACCTCGCATGGACAAAACCCGCTTTGCGTGTTTTGTGGAATAGTATAGGAGGATGGTATGGGAAAAGCTACTGGTTTTTTAGAATATGAAAGAATAGATCCGAAAAAAAGACCTCCGGAGGAAAGAGTGGGAGACTGGAATGAGATCCGTATCGAGCGCGATCCTGAGGTGATAAAAACTCAGGCTGCAAGATGTATGAACTGCGGAATTCCCTTCTGCCATGGAGGAGTACTTTTAAACGGTATGGCTGCCGGCTGCCCTGTTCATAACCTTATTCCCGAGTGGAATGACCTGGTATACAAGGGACAGTGGAAGGAAGCTTATAAGAGGCTTATCAGAACAAATCCGTTTCCGGAATTTACAGGCAGAGTGTGTCCTGCTCCCTGTGAGGGCTCATGTACTGAAGGCTACAATATGGAGTCGGTTACAATACATGAAATAGAATATGAAATCATTGAAAGAGCTTTTGCGGAGGGTTGGGTAGAAACAAAGAAGTGCCGTCCTACAGGAAAGAAAGTTGCGGTTGTAGGTTCAGGACCTTCCGGTTTGTCGGCTGCATATTATCTGAACTATGTAGGACATGAGGTTACGGTTTACGAAAGGAATGACAGACCCGGCGGACTTCTGATGTATGGAATACCAAATATCAAAATCGACAAGGGTATTGTGGAAAGAAGAATAAATCTCCTGAAGGAATCAGGAATCAAATTTGTGTTAAACACTGAAGTAGGTAAGGACATCAGTACCCAGAAGCTGGTGGACGGCTATGACGCGGTGGTTCTTTGCGGCGGAGCCACAAAAGCCAGGGGACTTAACGTACCGGGCAGTGATCTGAAAGGAATATACTTTGCGGTTGATTTCCTGAAGGCTAATACCAAGAGCCTTCTGGATTCAAAACATCAGGATGGCAATTACATCAGCGCAAAAGATAAAAATGTAATTATCATCGGCGGCGGCGATACTGGAACGGACTGTGTGGCCACATCCTTGAGACATGGCTGCAAGAGTGTCTACCAGTTTGAAATCATGCCCGAACCTCCAAAGGAGAGGGAGCCAAAATCAAATCCCTGGCCTGAATGGCCAAAGCAGCTGAAAGTTGACTACGGTCAGCAGGAGGCTATCGCTGCTGCAGGTAAGGATCCGAGAAACTACCTCATTAACACTACAAAGATAGTCGGTAATGATAAGGGAGAGGTTACAGAGGTACACACTGTGGAAGTCACCTGGGGTAAGGATGCACAGGGCAGATTCGGTCCGCAGCCCGTACCCGGCAGTGAAAAGGTCTGGAAGGCTGATCTGATACTTCTGGCAATGGGTTTCCTCGGACCGGAAGATACCATACCAAACGAACTCGGTTTGGAAAGAGATCAGAGAAGCAATATAAAGGCTGAGTTTGAAGAACATCAGACCAGTGCCGACAAGGTATTTACCGCCGGTGACATGAGAAGAGGTCAGAGTTTGGTAGTCTGGGCCATCCAGGAAGGAAAGCTGGCAGCAAGAGAAGTTGATAAATTCCTTATGGGGAAGACAACTATCAGAAGCTAAGAGCAAATAAGAAGCATATTGGATTATATCGAAATCCAATAAAATAAGAACCTTCATTAAAAATAAAGAAATCCTCTTACACATTAAGGTAGGAGGATTTTTTTAGAGTATAGGAATTTAATTTCTTGTCCACATCACATCTGTTTCTCCGCCTGATCTACTATGCTTTTCATTTTATGAACTATTTCAGGAGCATCCATTTGAGGAGTAAACAGCTCAATGAGGCATAGCTTTTGGCTGCACAAGGTCTCTGCCTGCTTTATAGCTGTATCTAGCTCTCTGTTTGTGTGAACCTTGACTGAAAAGAAATCTCCTCCGAAAGCTTCCAGCAGTTTTGCATAATCCCATGCAGCAATATTATTGTATTGTGCAGGCTTTGGAGCAGAATTAAGATATTTCTCAATGGTATATTCCTTATTGTTAACTAAAAATATTATAGGTTTACATTTGTTAACCAGCATGGAACTGAACTCCTGGACAGTCATCTGGTTTGAACCGTCACCTACGAATAATATAACTCTGCGGTTTTTATCAGCCACACATGCGCCGAAGGCGGCAGGAGTTCCATAACCGATACTGCCCCAGCCTCCCTGCGTGATGTAGGTAGCACCTCTGGGAAGCTTAAACAGAGCACTTCCGAATTGAAAGGTTCCGGCATCTGCAACCAGGATGTCATTTTCCTTGAGCATTTTTTGAATTCTGGGATAATAATATTTGGCAGTTACAGGTTCATCCATATGATTATAATCATTATCATATGAAAAGCTGACATCCGGAATGGAGGGAATATGTTTATTGATCCTTGCCGGAAGCTCACTCAGTATATCCTGAATCAATACATTTTCATATGCCGCCATGCCAACAATTACTTTAGCAGGCTGAATATCTATTAAATTGACGGGGTTCACCCTGGCTGTAAATATGCCGGTATTGTAGTCTGACCAGTTGGTGCCCACTGCCAGCAAGCAGTCAGAGGCTTCTACAATGTTTTGCACCTGGGTATTTCCAAGACTGCCCGCGTAAAGTCCTATAAAGTTTTTATGCCTTTCATCAAAGGAACCCTTTCCCATCATCATAGTTGCAACAGGCAGATTTATTTTTTCTACGAGCTGTTGAACCTGAGCCTGAAGATTATACCTTGACACATGCATGCCTGAAAGCAGCACCGGGTTTTGGGATTGATTTACCATCCGGCTTATATGTTGAACAGCAGAATGCAGAGAAGGCTGGCTTGTCTGCTGTTTTGGGATATTTACATCTCTCTGTATAACCGGTTTATTGACAATATCAGTGGCAATCAGCAGATATACCGGTTTTTTTGATTCCTTTGCAGCTTGAATGGCGGCAGGAATCTCAATGGCCGCGTTTTCCGGCGTTATTTTGGCGGTATATTGGGATATGAATCCATAGAGATTTTTGAAAACTTCAAAATCACCATCCAGAAGAGTGTGGTGCATCTGCTTATGTTCTTGCTGAACTGAGGTTTTAGGTCCGCCTATGATGTGTATTACGGGGATGCTTTCACAGTATGAACCTGCAATGGCGTTACAGGTACTTAACTCTCCCACACCGAAGGTGGTTATAAGAGCACTTATTCCCTTGACTCTGGCGTATGCATCTGCGGCGTAACCTGCATTTAATTCATTACAGCAGTTGACAAACTTAATCCCGCCATATTCCTCCAGGACATTCAAAAGCGAGAAATTGTAGTCCCCAGGAACACCGAAGATATCGGTTATTCCATCATTGCTTAAGCAATCATATAAAAAACTTCCAATAGTTTTCTGTTCCATTCCATGCTCCATTCCGCTGCCCATCAGCCCAGGCAGGCTGTAAAAAATTGATAACAGCCTTGATAAAGTAAACCTATTTTAGTATCACCGGTTTTCGGAGAATCATGCTTATATTATTGAAGGTGTTAATCAACCTTGCTATTAAAAATAACTGAAAATTTAGGATTTGTAATAATATACATTTTTAAGTCGATTTTACTTGAAATAACAAATTTTATAATATAGTATAGCTATAGCAAATAAATTTTTAGGAGGTAGATAAAGTGAAATACCAAATTAAACAAAAGATTTTTTCGCTTGGCGACGGTTTTAAAATCAAGAATGATGCCGGAGAGGACGTTTATTCAGTTAAGAGCCAGCTATTATCAATTGGCAAGAAGCTGAAAATATTGGACTTGTCCGGCAACGAACTCTGCAATGTCGAACAAAAACTTTTAAAGTTTATGCCTGAATATAAAATATTAATTTCCGGCCTGGAAATTGCCACTGTTAAGAAAAAGTTTTCATTATTAAAAAATAATTTTACTATTAACAGTACCAGCGGAAATTTCACAGTGGACGGAAATTTCACAGGACATGAATTTACAATCAGAAATGGTAATACGGTTGTTGCCATGATATCAAAGAAATTTTTTTCAATGTCGGATACATATGGTGTGGAAATTGATGACGGACAGGACCAGATAGTCGGTTTAGCCCTGGCAATTGTCATAGACATGGTATGTCATGACCAAAAATAACAAAAGAGCTTAATTTAAAGTACAAGCTTGATATTTAATGATTGACAAATATTACCAATAATTATAATATTTATATCGACATAAAAGTCTGTTGAAGCTATAAGTAGAAATGCGATTTTACAGGTACAGCCCAGGAACTTTTCAGTCCGGAAAAAAGTATAACAAGAGGAGAATTTGCAATGTGGATTATCAATGCTTTTGGATTAACTGCCGGATACGGTGACAATTTCAGTGATATCAGTAAAACTGATAAATACCTTGATGCACTGGGAACAGCAAAGGCGCTTGAATTTGTGAACCGTACAGGCAATAACCGGTTCAGTCGGGAAAAACCCATAACCAGACTGGAAATGCTTACAATTATGGTAAAGGCTCTGAAACTTGCCGGCAAAGATGTGTTATTAGGGACAGCAGAAGACATCAGAAAATTTGAGGATGCTGCTTATGATAGTGCTGCAGCCATGGTTGGTTCCGGCCTTTTCACGGCCACCGGAGACAGACTGAATTCCGCAGCCGCCGTTACCAGTGAGGAAGCAGCTCAAATTCTTTATAAACTTTATAAACTCAAACTCAATTAAAACAAACCCATTGTTGAGCATCACACCCCGAATCGTTCAGCTGTTTTGGGAAAATTATGGGAGCAATATAGTCAACAAAAGCGGGAACAGGCAGCTGTTCCCGCTTTTGCGCTTTTAAAGGCAAATCAGGAACAAATTCCCATATAATCACAGAAAATAGTACAAACATTTGCATTATACTTTAAAAAACGAGAAATTATGTAAAGGTATAAGCTTTTGTGCTATAATTTAGAAAATAGATAGATGCTGTTCCAGAAATTTTAATTATGTTGCCGATAATGTTCATAATTTTTAAAGGGAAGGCGTTAAATCATGTATACAAATGAGGATAAAGTCAATATTGCTTCTTCCATTGAGCAAGTCATGGATCTTCTTATGAAAATGAATTCCGAATATGCAAATCTCACCTCCAAGGTACAGAGTCTTGAAAACAGGCTGGCAGCGGTATCTGTGCTGATTGATATCAATGAGTACATGGGAAATATCCTGGGTTTCTCGGATATAATCAGCTATTTAAAGGATGTTATTGCCGGCGTATTGGGTCTGGATTGTAAAATATATACACCGGCCGAAATATCCCGGATGGAACTCAATGCCAAATACCTGGTAAATAGTGAACTTTATCTCCCGGATGTCAAAGAATCCGGTGATGAACTTTTCGGGTACAATTCAGGCTGCCTTGGAATACTGAATCTGTCAAAGCGGGGACATATCTATGGTTACCTGGTAATTCATCACGAAAGGCCCGATATGATAGATAATGACAAGAAAGAGTTATTACAGTTAATAAAAAGTCAGATATGCATATACTTTGAGAATGCAGATCTTTTTGCAAAAGTAAGGGATTCCGCTGAAAGAGACGGGCTCACAGGACTGTATAACAGATTGTTCCTTTCTCAGCTGCTGGATGACTGGAAGAACAAGATGTCCGATATTAACGGTGCCATTATTCTTGACATTGATAATTTCAAGCTAATAAACGACAGGTACGGACATCTTAACGGAGATAATGTTATCAACATGCTTGTTAAAGTCATAAAGGGCTCCATAGAAAATCTGCCAATTCTGGCAATCCGATATGGCGGGGAAGAGTTCCTGCTATTGACAAGAAATATGGAAAATACAGATATATTAAATGTTGCTGAAAAGATCAGAAAGGGATTTAATTCCCTGAATTTTCAGGAAAGCTGTTTAAGTGTCAGCGTGGGAGTATCAATTCTGGGACAATCCTGTAAGGTGACGGATCATTTGGAGCTTATCCGTACTGCCGACAGTGCCCTGTACATAGCAAAAAAGATAGGAAAAAACACTGTTGCAATGTCGGATGAAGATTCCCAGCTGTTTGAAAATGTCTCATTTGATATTACAAAGTATCTTTCAAAATATAACCGGTTTAATACTGTAGGCGGAATATACAGGATTAATTTCCGCAGTACCCGGCTCCTTTCTGTTGAAGAATATAACAAACTCAGAAGGTGTATTTCATCTTGCTTCAGAGAGTATGACAATATTTACGATTCGGTTTCCCTGGCATTCGTCATACTATCGGACAATGAGATACCTTTGGAACTGATGAGGGAGAAAGTTGAGAAGGCTCTGGCAGGGGCTAAATTTGATTTCCTTTCATTTGATATGTTTTCACATTCGGATGCCTACCGCGAAATTATGCTGCACAGTGAAAGAGTTGCTGCCATATGCACTTCACTGGCTGAAGCCTATGGCCTGCCGGAGGAGGAATGCAGCAAGGTAAAGCTTGCAGCGGCAAACCACGATGTGGGCAAATTATATATCGACCCCGGAATATTGAATAAACCCGGTAAACTGACTCCCGAGGAATACAAAAAGGTCAAGATGCATGCATTTTACAGTTACCAGTATGCACAAAGCAGGGAAAGTCTTAAGGCAGTGGCTGATTATATCCTCTATCATCATGAATATGTTGATGGTTCGGGCTACTTCAGAAAAACGGATATTCCTTTGTATTCACAAATTATAGTGATTGCCGATATTTTTGATGCTCTGACTGAAAACAGGTGCTACCGGAAAGCCTTTACCAGAAATGAGGCTATTGAAATTATGGAAAAGGAAAAGCATAAATTTGATAAAAAATTATTTGATCTGCTTAAACAAATGCATGTTTATATTTAAGTGGTATCATTTTAACGTAGTCTGGCCGTATGCTTTATATTTCTGAAGTTCCTATTTATGTAAAGTCAACATAGTATATAGTATTGTGGAATTTGGCGAAAGTGACGGAGGAAAGTTATGTTGACTACGGCAGAGTATATAAAACAGTCTGTGGAAGCTAATCTGTTTTTTTTAAGGATTATGAAGGAACACATTATATTTGCTGCGTCTGCCCTGGTCCTTAAAGATGCGGGCATGGTTCCCAAACTGATGGAGATGAAGGGAATATTCGAAGAATTGCTGGAAGAGACCATAATACTGGCAAAAGGCACGGTTGACCCAATAACTGTTTCGGCAGGTGATATTGTAACCGAATATACATATAAGGCTGAATTAAAAACAATGGAGTATACAGGGTTCCCTATAAATACTGAAATTACTCTTCAGGAAATCAGATTGCTGAACTATCCCGGAAGGGTCAGGAGACGTTCCTGTGAGCAGGCGGTTGATATGTTAAACAAAAGGGTTATAACCATTTTGGAAGCTGCTATAAAATTACAAAAGGAAATCCTGCAAAAGGTTCTGCAATGTAAAATGTTTACTCATATGTATCCGCTGATGCTGGATCATGTGACACGGGAAGCAGAGGATTATCTGGAGCAGCTGCAGTTGCTGCAGGAAAGGGAAGATATTTGTAATGAAGCCGGTAAACCGGCCATACAGGTGGCTTTTTGGAATGATATCATGGGCGAACATGCAAAATTCATCAGAGGAATGCTTGATCCAACAGAGGTTGAATTAATAAGGGCAGCTAACGGCTTTTCCGACGAATTTGATGAGCTGACGGCCATGGCCAGAGAAGCCTGTAAAAATTTGGAGCAATTGTCCCGGGTAACCAGGAAAAGCATGACTGCAGTTGCAAATATCAGAAATTTCAAAGAGCAGGGAACAGAAGGAATTCTTGCCTGTAACATCAGATCGGTTATTCTGCCGTTGTTGAGTGACCATATTTTAAGAGAAGCCAATCATTATATGGAACAATTAAAAATGTATAAATAATAACCAGGGAGAAGGAAACAGATCAGCAATACCTGAAAGGGGGCGAGTCTGTTTTTATTTTTGTACAAATATTTTTCAAAATGGCCTGTACAAATATTGAAACAATACTATATAATTATAAATATTACCTAGTGATAAAATCTGATACTAAATTAAAATTTTAAGGAGGGTTTATATGGTAGGTACCATATATAAAAACGTTTACAATCCGGAGGCCACAGCTCTTAGATTCAAGGATAGCACAATTACCTACAGGCAGCTTGATGAAAGTGTTACAGGGTATGCCAATTATTTTAAAAAAATGGGACTCAGGACTGGAGAACGTGTCATATTAAGCTGTACAAATTCACCTGAATTTATTTTTTCCTATTTCGGAGTTGTCAGGAACGGAGGAATAATTGTTCCTATAAATCTGCTCCTTACAATGGAGGAAATTACTTATCTGATTAAGGATTCCGAAGCTAAAATCATGATTATCCACCCTCTTATCTTACAAAAGGCTAAAATAACAAAAGATACAATTCAAAATGCTTTGAATATAGAAGTTATTGTACTTGACGAAGAATTGAAGCAAAACGTTTCAGAGCTTTCAAATACTGGGTTTGACGATTTCGCTGACCAGAATGCAGTTTCCACTTTCCTGTATACTTCAGGTACCACAGGCAAACAGAAGGCAGCCATGCTGACACATAAAAACCTTGTATTCAATGCTGAACAATGCAGGCTCGGACTTAAGGGTGTGCCCGGGGATAATTATATGTGCGTGCTCCCCATGTTCCACGTATTCGCATTTACTGCCTGCGTTTTAATGCCGCTTTGGTCAGGTGCCTGTATAACTATAATTGAAAGCTTCCAGCCAAAGGAAGTGGTGGAAGCTCTGCTCAAGGATAAAATAACTGTGTTTATGGGTGTTCCTGCAATGTATGTGGTTTTGCTGGAAGCAGGAAAAAACAGTATAGGCTTTCCTGACCTGCGTCTGGCAGTATCGGGTGGAGCTGCTCTGCCTGTGGAAATATTCAGACAGGCCAAAGAAATATTGAAATTACCTGTGGTTGAAGGCTATGGACTGACCGAAGCATCTCCCGCAGTTTGCTTCAATCCGCTGGAGGGGGTTCAAAAGGAGGGCTCAATAGGGTTGCCTCTGCCTTATCAGCAGTGCAGGATTGTGGATGAAAACAATAATGAGCTGCCGGCAGAACAGGTTGGAGAGCTGGCTGTCATGGGAGAAAATGTAATGCTGGGCTATTACAGGCAGGAGGAGGAAACACGCAGAACTTTGGTAGACGGCTGGCTTCTTACCGGTGATATGGCGAAGATGGACCGGGAGGGCTACCTTTATATTGTTGACAGAAAGAAGGATATGGTTATTGTCGGTGGTTTGAATGTTTACCCCCGAGAAGTTGAAGAGGTTATTTACCAGTATTCAAAAGTTAAGGAAGCTGCCGTAATTGGGTTGAAAGACAAACTCAGGGGAGAATATGCCAAGGCCTTCGTAGTACTTAAAGAGGGAGAAGAATGTACTTCCAGGGAACTTTTGCGTTATATGAAGGAAAGACTTGCTGTGTACAAGCTCCCAAGAGAAATAGACTTTATAGACAGCCTGCCCAAAAACAGCACGGGAAAGATCATGAAAAGGTGGTTGAAGGAGCAGTAGAGAAATTTAAAAAATTAAATTGTACTTATCAAATCATTTATTAACATGAAGAGGCGAGTAATGAACAAACCAAATATTGAAATGGTTCACAGCGGGATATGCCATCTGGGTGAGGGACCCATTTGGAATACACTGCTCCGGAAGCTTTTCTGGACTGATATATATAACAAGAAAATATGGGTGTATGACCCGGAAAAGAATAAGAGCACGGTTTTCTGGAATGGGGGATATCAGGTCGGCGGTTTTGCTTTTACCCGTACGGGCAATATGGTTTTATGCACCGACAAGGGTGTGTTTCTTCTGAAGTTGGATCCGGAGGGGAAGATACGGGAGCAGGAGCCTGATCTTCTGTTTGAAATACCTTTACAGGAAAATGAAATGTTCAATGACATAACTGTAGATCCGGAAGGACGTATTTTTGCGGGAACTCTTTTAAGGCCTGATTTTAAGCACGGAACTTTGTACCGTCTTGAAAAAGGAAAAAAGCCGGAAGCAGTGCTAAGAGAGCTTTATTGCTCCAACGGCATGACTTTTTCTATGGATAAAAGGTACTTTTTTCATACCGACAGCAACGTACACAGAATAACAAAATACCATTATGATTGTAAAACCGGTGAAATCAGTAATCCACAGGTTTATTTTCAGGGAAATGCCGCAATGGGTACGCCAGACGGCATAACGCTTGACTCACAGGATTATATCTGGGCGGCCTTCTGGGGCGGCGGCTGTGTCAGGAGAATCAATCCTGACGGAAATGTTGTTGCAGAGCTGGAAGTACCTGCCAGGCAGCCTTCCAGTGTTATGTTCGGCGGGAAAGGGCTTGAGGAGCTTTATATTACTTCGGCTGCCGAAAATGCGGAAAATGTTATAACCGGATACAGGAGTGACGGCACTTTCTCGGGAGGACCTGTGTACAGGCTGCTGCCCGGAGTTGCCGGAAGAGAAGAATGGCTTGCTGACTTTTAGGTGCTACAGATCACTAGGCTTCTTGCTGTATTTTATTTATTTTGCTATGCCTGTCAAACAAGCAGCAATAAATACGCTCTGAATAACAGTAGCTCATTATGAGGAGAATAGGGTATACTCCGAAAATATACCTTGATTTGACTTCCCAAAGCAGGTAAAAGCTTAAATAAAGAAATATTACATATACAAAAAGCTCCAGCCTGAAGTCCTTTTTTCTGACGGCATCAAATAAATATAAACAGGCAAGCCCTATTACAAGCCAGTTATAGGAATGGAGCATCCAATCCAGAGAAAGTCTGGCGGTCTTATCCCAGGGCTCAAACAGCTTCAGGAGTGGAGTGCTGTACAGCATGAACCGGTCGGCCCCGACAGCTTGCGACAATCCATAATAGTTGACACTGTAGGTACCTTCCGTCCAAAGCCAAAAGATTTTCTTGGTGTAGGCTTTTAAAACATTTACCGCTCCGGTTATTCTGTAATTATTCAAAAGCTCGTTAATGAAAAAGATTGAAGCATCATGTTTGTTGCATTTGAACCGGTTAACAAAAATGGCAATATTTCTGCCTCCATCCCAATATCCAAGCTTTTTTCCCGGAAAGCCCATATTGATCCAGCGCCAAACCGGGTTGGCATGTACTCCAACAGGCTCGGAAATTATTCCTGCTTTTAGACCTGCAAAGCTAAAGATTTTTATAGGAAGATTAAATATTAAAATTGTGAGTATGGAATATGCCAGGTTTTTCAGTGTAAAGGCAATTTTTGCCCTGAAGTTTACAAGCCAGTAGAATATCACTGCGGCCAAAAACAGAAGTGCCACACTTCTCATAAAATTTGCAGACATAAGAAATATTGCGGTATAGGCGGCATATTTGCCCTGACCGGATTTTGTGAAACGAAGAGCGTTTAGTATGGCAGCCAGGCAAAAGGTATTGCATAATATATCTCCGTAGGTAAAATTGTTCAATATTACCGGAGGAACGAAGGTAACGGCAAGCAAGAGTATGCCATAAGCCTTTTCCCGTTTTTCAGGATAAAGCTCCCCGTAAAGCTTGTATATCAGCCAGGCAGTTATGGTGTTGAATACGGCATTAATTATCCTGAGAGTAATATAGCTTTTGGGCAGGAACATATATACAAAGGAGATGAAAATGGTAATACCTATATTATTGGGATAATACCCCAAATAATTTCCTACTCCCAGGGCATTATAGTCACCCTCCAGAAACTGCAAAGCTATGTTGTTGACAATTCTGGCATCTTCATAGGCATTAACCGGAAAAAGCAGAATAAAAGAAATTTGTAAAAGGGTATATGATAATAGAAGCCGGGATATAAATTTTTTCTCGTCTGTTTTTAACAGGGCGTAAGAAGCTCTGTTAATAAGCATGAAAAATATAAAAACCAATAAGGCAAGGCCTGTAAGCAGTAAAGGTTTTTGAGGTGAAAGCCTTGGAAACGGCGAAGCCCATCCGTGAAGAAGAAGAGCCAGCACCCATGTTAATGAAAAAAACATTGCAAGCACAATATAAGCCAGCGTTTTCAGTTTGAGCAGAAGATTATGCAAAGTAATACCTCCAACGACAACCGGATAATTTCTTGCGATTATTTATTTCACTTTACATAATGTGCCCGTGCGGATTTTAAAAATTCATGTAAATATATTACTTTATTTTATATTTTTTCAATGTTAAAATATTTACATGAATACGGAATTATTAACAAATAAGAATCAAACCTTAAAGGAATATTACATACGTATAAACAGAGTAATTGATTATATTGAAAATAATCTGGGCTCCGACCTGAACCTGGAGACTCTTTCCAAAGTTGCCTGTTTTTCTGCTTATCACTTTCACAGATTGTTTCACTCCATAACAGGAGAAACTCTTGCCAGTTATGTAAAAAAACGCAGAATTGTTGCTGCGGCAAACAGAATTTATCATTTCCCCGAAGTTAAAATATCACAAATCGCATATGAGTTTGGTTTCTCGGGACAATCTGATTTTTCAAGGTCATTTAAAAGCTTTTTTAAAATTACTCCTTCAGAGTTTTTAGAGACAAGGCGGTTAAAAAACGGTCTGTCCTGGCATAATGCCGACTATGGGAAAGAATTTTTTTCATCGGTCGGAAGGGAGTTCTTTGAATATGAGATAAATTTATGCCAAATGGAGGATTATACTGTTGCGTATATCCGCAATACCGGACTTTCTGAAGAACACAGGAGTGAAGAAATCGAGGATTCCTTCAGAAGACTTTATACCTGGGCGGCTGCCAGAGAGCTGATAAATGGTGATACACGTGTCATGGGGATAACTCTGGATAATCCTGAAATTGTCCCTCTAACCGAATGCAGACACGACACATGCATTACAGTCAGCAGGGAGGCTGAACCCGACGGAATCATCGGTATAAGAAAACTTGGATCTGAAGGAAGATATGCGTCCTGTGATTTTGACGCTGAAAAGCCTGATTTCAGCAAATCCTTCTTTGAGGCTATAGATTACATATATGGCTGCTGGATGCCGCAGAACGGTTTCTTTCCCGAGGATAAACCCTGTATTGAACGGTATCGCAAAAATAATAAAAACGGCCATATTTTCATAGAGCTGATGATACCCATACGACCGTGTTAACCATAAAAAAATCCGTAAGATTATATGCCGGAGCCATATCTATTAATAGCAAGAATTGTATAGCAAAAAGCAAGATCAGAGATTACTTTATAAAGAAATTTTGTAATAATTTTATCTGTGACCACAAAGATAATTAATAAAACTCATAACTGTTTTGTGGCCGTTATGCTGTTCAAAACCATAAATACGTTTTGGGAGGTTAAAATGGTAGACGCAGATAAAAATTATTACTGTTTGGAGGAAGGGTCTCCGGAAGAGACCCTGTTTATACCGCTATTTGTCAAGGCAGGAGAGTTCGGGAATAAGGCACCGATTATCAAGGACCAAAAGGCTTTTGAAATAGCAGGGAAGATCAGGGTTGATCCAAAAAGATTCGACGGCGGTGGCATAGCCGGTGTGGGAATACTTACACGCAGTCAGCTTCTTGACAAAGCCGTAACTGAATTTACAAAAACAAATCCGGCTGGGGTTATTATCAACCTGGGAGTGGGCTTAGACACCAGAGTCAGCAGATTTGACAACGGAAGGCTGCGCTGGTATGAAGTTGATCTCCCCGATGTCATAAGCATCAGAAGAATGTTTTTCGCAGAGAGTAACAGGATCAGATTTATTCCGGAGTCTGTTACAGACCTGCGCTGGGCCGAAAAAATAAGTGTGACAACGACAGACAGAGTGCTGATACTGGCTGAAGGGCTTTTTATGTATTTGAAGGAGGAACAGGTACATTGTCAATAGAGGGTATAATGCCTGTAAACAGTAATAACGGCCGGATATGTAACTAATTAATCCGACCGTTATACTGGTTTCGCGAAACAATTTTTACTCATGCTTTTTTCCAATTAACCTCATACTTTCTACTACCTTTGATCCGAACACCATTTTAAATTTCTGGCGGACCCATCTCCTTCCGGTAATTACTTTTATTTTATCAACCATCAATGATTGTATTTAATATATACCTCTTTAAATAAACACTAAACATAAAAAAGAAAATATTTTTAAATATTTTTTAAAATTGTTAACACATTCCCTTTTTGAACCTTTCGTGAATTGCTGGAATATCCTGTATCAAGAATATTTCAAATAGAAGGGATGATGAATATGGGAATTGAATTAAATGCACTACATTGGGTTTACCTGTTTTTTATTGTTGCAATCATAGTTGTTATGTTATTCAGAAGAGATACAAGTCTTATTTGTATCATAGGAATATTCTGTCTGGGTCTGGCTGCCACGGCTTCGGTATACCAGTCGGTAATGGGTATTTTCAACAGCCTCATATATGCCATTAAGGAGCTTATAGGCACTATTTTGATAATTTCCGTTATCACTGCAATGAGCGGAGAACTTTTAAGTTCGGGGATAAATGAAACCATGGTTTCGCCGTTTACCAGACTTATAAGAGGACCGAAACTTGCATACTGGGTCATCGGTTTATTGATGATGGTAATATCGTGGTTCTTCTGGCCTTCTCCTGCAGTCGCACTCCTGGGAGCTGTTCTGCTGCCTGTGGCATTGAAAGTTAAACTTCCGGCTATGGGAGTGGCTGTTGCAATGAATCTTTTCGGCCACGGAATTGCTCTATCAGGAGATTATGTAATTCAGGGCGCTCCGAAGCTCACCGCCGACGGTGCTGGAATACCTGTAGGAGATGTTGTGCAGGCAAGCATACCGCTGGTCCTTGTAATGGGTGTAGTGACAACCTTGGCAGCCTTTTGGTTTTTAATGCGTGATATGAAGAAAAATACCTTGGGAAGTTCACAAATTATTGAAAAGCAAAGGGAGGAAGAGGCCGTTGAAGATAAATTCAATTTTAAAAAACTGTCACCGGGTGTGAAGGTTTTCTTTGCAGTTTTGGTTCCGGTGCTGTTCCTGGCAGATATAGCAATCATGTTTCTTGCCGGGCTGCAGGGAGGAGATGCAACAGCATTGATAGGAGGAACTGCTCTCTTTATTCTGATATTAATCACTTCATTTACATACAGAAAAAGAAGTCTTGAAAAGATAACTTCAAGATTTATAGAAGGTTTGCAGTTCGGCTTCAAGGTGTTCGGACCTGTTATACCTGTAGCAGCTTTCTTTTACCTGGGAGATGCGGGCTTTAACAGCATCTTTGGTGAACTCCTGCCAAAAGGCTCCCATGGTCTGGTCAATGATCTGGGTGTGGCACTGGCAAACGGAGTACCTCTCAATTCTGCGGTGGGAGCTGTTACCGCCACTGTGGTGGGAGCGATTACAGGTCTTGACGGTTCAGGTTTCTCGGGTATTTCGCTTGCGGGCTCCATTGCAAAACTTTTCTCTGCAGCAATAGGTTCAGGGGTTACAACGCTGACTGCCCTCGGACAGGTGGCCGCCATATGGGTTGGAGGGGGGACGCTTATCCCCTGGGCTGTCATTCCTGTTGCAGCCATATGCGGTGTTGATGCCTTCGAGCTTGCCAGAAGAAATATAAAACCGGTAGTCATTGGACTGGCGGTTACAACTATTGTGGCGGTATTCCTGATATAGGCAGAATGCAGTAATTAAAAGAGACTGCGCTCTCAAGTACATGCCTGAAATTTGTTCAGTTCATCACAAGTGTTTTTACTGCAAATTCAGGCGTGTACTTTTAATGAACTTTGCAATACTATTAATGCTATAATATTATTAAACATAAATTACAGGAGTATATTTAACTATGAAAATATCTGTTTTGGGAAGCGGAAGATGGGGGACCTTTCTGGCCTGGTATTCCAAAAAAATTGGTCATGATGTCATGCTGTGGGGGAGAGAAAACTCCAAGGCCTTTAATATGCTTAAAAGTGAAAGGCATAATGAATATTTGAAACTGCAGGAGGATTTAATACTCAGTTCCTCTTTGGAAGAAGCGCTGTCCTTCGGAAAATTCATAATAATAGCAATAAGCGCTCAGGAATTGAGAGCTCTTGCAAAGCTGATATGCAAATTTCCAATGGAAAACAGGATATTTATTTTATGTATGAAGGGAATAGAAGCCGGTTCGGGGAAACGGCTGTCACAAATAGTGTATGAGGAAATGGGTGCAAACACCGGTGTGGCTATTTGGGTAGGGCCCGGACATGTACAGGACTATGTAAGGGGTATTCCGAATTGCATGGTGGTTGGCTCTAATAATATTGATGTTACAAAATCCGTAGTTAATGAGCTGGGAAGTGAAATAATAAGGTTTTATTACGGACAGGATCTTATTGGAAATGAAATCGGAGCAGCCTCAAAAAATGTCATTGGAATCGGGGCAGGCATGTTGGACGGTTTAAACTACAGCAGCTTAAAGGGAGCATTGATGGCCAGAGGCACGCGTGAAATATCCAGGCTTATCAAGGCAATGGGCGGGAATGAACTGACAGCCTATGGGTTAAGCCATCTGGGTGATTATGAAGCAACCCTTTTTTCTCAGCATAGTCACAATAGAAGGTTTGGCGAGGAATTTGTCAAAGGTTCAAAGTTTGAAAAACTTGCCGAGGGAGTTGCTACTTCCAAGGCACTAAAGATGTTGTCTGACAAACACGATGTAGATTTACCCATATGTAATTCCATTTATTCCATATTATATGAGGGAAAAGATCCCAAGCAGGAACTTGTCAATATGTTCCTGAGGCCGGTGAAATATGAGTTTTAGGTTTTCGGTATTTGAGGTTAAAAATAGCAAGCGGCTTAACTGAAATGGAAAGATACTGCTCTGTTGACTTTGAGAGTTAATACGTGATACAATCAATTCAACTTAATAAGACAGTTCGTAACCATCCTGTCTATAAACAAAACTACGGACCGGCTGTCGGAGGACGGCTTATTTTTGTTTATAGAGGGCTTATGCCTTTTTTTTATTGTGTGGAAATAACTTATTTTGAAAATATATTTTTACTTATGCGGGGGATAAAATGAAAAATATCGGAATAACGACCACCGTACCTGTTGAGGTGCTGCTTGCAGCAGGATACAGGGTTATCGATCTCAACAATGTTTTTATATCATCAGATGCCTGCGCGCAGGACATTGAGAGAGCTGAAAGGGACGGCTTTCCAAAAAGTTCCTGCGCGTGGATAAAAGGAATTTATGGAGCCTGCCTGCGCTGTGGGATAGATGAGCTTGTCGGGGTGCTGGAGGGGGACTGCTCCAATACCAGAGCATTAATGGAGGTATTAAGGAGAAGAGGCATTAAAACATATGATTTTTCCTACCCCTCCAAACACACGCCGGAAAATGTCACTGCCGAAGTAAATAAATTTATGGACAGGTTTAGAGTATCACTTCCGCAGGCAGAAGCGGTGAGGAAAGATTTATCGGAACTTCGGCAGTATGCCCGTAAGCTGGATGAGCTTACCTATATAGATAACAAGTCCACAGGTTTTGAAAATCATTTATACCAGGTTTCGCTGAGTGATTTCAATGGGAATGCAGTACAATGCCTTGAAGAGCTGAAGAAAAAAATATCTGAAATAAGTAACAGAAACCCATATACCCAATCCCTCCGGCTGGGATATATGGGTGTACCTCCCATGATTGTTGACTTGTACGGGTATGTAGAGAGTCATGATGCCAGAATAGTGTACAATGAGGTTCAGCGCGAATTTGCATTTCCAAGGTCAATGGAGGCAGAAAGCATCTACCGGCAGTATTATGACTACACATATCCTTATGATCTGGATTTCAGGCTCCGGGAGGTAAAAAAACAAATGAAGCTCAGGAAGCTTGACGGGATAATACATTATACACAGGCATTTTGTCACAGGGCTATCGAGGATATGGTAATCAAACGGGAGCTTGAAATACCTGTTCTGACAATTGAGGGGGACAAGTCCAATCAGCTTGATTCCAGAACAAAACTCAGGCTGGAGGCATTTTTGGATATGTTATCAGATCTAAAGGGGGTATTTGCGTGAAAGTATTAGGTATTGATATGGGCAGCCGGGAAGTAAAAATTATTTATATGGATAACTGGATTTTGGTTGAAAAGAAAAAAATCAGCACCATGACTTTTTATAAGACCTTTTGCATATATAAGGATGGCAGGCTGCAGGTGGATATGGAACGGATGGGCCTCGGCAAGCCGGATAAAGCCGTATCCACCGGTTATGGCAGGAACAATACCGACTTGTGCACATTCAAGCCAATAACAGAAATAAAGGCGCATGCTTATGGGGCAATGTATCAGACAAAGCTCAAGAACTTTATTTTACTGGATATCGGAGGGCAGGATGTCAAGGTGGTAAGGGTTGAAAAGGGCCTTGTTACCGATTTGGAGCTAAATGAGAAATGTGCGGCTTCATGCGGGAGATATCTTGAAAATATGGCAGCAGTACTCGAAATACCACTTAAGGAAATGTCACGGCATTTTGAAGCTCCTGTACAGCTTAACTCCACCTGCTCTGTATTTTCTGAATCGGAACTGATAGGAAAAATAGCCGAAGGCATTAGAATTGAGCAGCTTTGTGCAGGCGTAAATTATTCGTTGTATAAAAAGCTCAGCCCTTTGCTGACAAGATTTAAAGGGGAGAAACTGGTTCTGTCCGGGGGAGTTGCAAGGAACAAAGCACTCTCAAAATACCTTGAATCGGATTTTGATGAGATTGTTCATTTGGTTGAACCTCAGTTCAATGGTGCCATAGGCTGCTGCAGCTATGCGGAATTTCTTCAAACAAAAGATCAATAAAAATTATAAAAGAAAATTATTGGGGGATCGCTATGAAAACAGTAAAAAAATTAACTATTTCTGCAATTATTATTGCATTGTATGTTGTAATAATGTTTATATCACAGGGCTTCGCCTTTGGGCAGTATCAGATAAGAATCGCCACTTCTCTGTATTCATTAAGCTATGTATATCCATTCCTCATAATTCCTCTGGGATTGGCCAACTTCCTCAGCAATACCATAATGGGCGGACTTGGACCACTGGATATGATAGGAGGAGTCCTGGCAGGAATAATAACTTCGGGAGCGGTTTATCTGGTACGCAAATTTAATTGGAATACGTGGTTCATCACAATACCTTTGGTTTTCGGACCGGGCTTATTGGTACCCGTATGGCTTTCGAAACTTTTAAATATTCCTTATCCCGTACTGGCGTTAAGTATATGCATTGGACAAATAATTCCTGCTGTTGCGGGGGTTTTCATTGTACAGGTGGTAAATAAACATATAAAGGATAAAATCGGTTAAAAGGCCTTAAACCTGTAGCCCGTTCCCCATAGAGTTTCGATAAACTCAGGATTTGCGGGATCCTTTTCGATTTTTTTTCTGATTTTCTGGATATGCACAGGAACCGTTGCCGTGTCACCATATATATCATCGCCCCATACTCTTTCAAAAATATGTTCCTTGGTGAAAACAATATTGGGGTTGGTGGCCAGAAACACAAGTGTTGCATATTCCTTGGAGGTAAGCTGTACCTCCTTTCCGTTGACAAAAACTCTATGTGAGGCAGTGTTTATTTCCAGTCCGCCGTGGGCAATGATTTCGGAGGAGGTGTTATTACCCTTTAGCCTCTCGTACCTGCTTATATGTGATTTTACTCTTGCTGCCAGTTCGGCAGGACTGAAGGGCTTGGTGAGATAATCATCGGCTCCGAAATCAAGACCTCTTATTTTATCTATATCCTCTGTTCTTGCTGAAACTACCAGAATAGGTATCTCAAACTTCTTTCTAAGTTCCTTGATTATTTCATACCCGTCTTTTCCCGGAAGCATTAAGTCCACAATAACAACATCATATATTCCCTGCAGTGCTGATTTAAGTCCCTGTACACCATCCTGGGCTATTTCACATTTATATCCGTTCAGATGAAGGTAATCCCGTTCCATTTCAGCAATATTTATGTCATCTTCAATAATCAAAATCTGTTTCATTTGTCGTCTCCTTTTATATGTTCGGATTTAGGCAGGCTGACTGTAATTATGGTACCGGAGTTAAATGCACTGGAAGCAGAAATCCTTCCGCCATGTGCTTCCACCAGTTCCTTTGCAATTGAAAGCCCCAGTCCTGTACTCATTAAATCCTTGGTTCTTGCGGAATCTATCCTGTAAAATCTGTCAAAGATTTTTAAAAGCTTGTCTTCGGGAATTCCAGGTCCATTGTCGCTGATATCAAAAATTATATATTGTTCGTTATCATATAGGGTTACATCTATCTCAGTATCACCTTCGCTGCCATATTTTATGGCATTGCCTATGATATTTCTGAACACCTGGTTTATCCGTTTACGGTCAATATGGGCTTGGCACTCTGTTGAGAGAGTATCGGTATAAGAAAATTTTATGGCTCTATCCTCAAGCTCATACTGAAATTCCTCCATCAAATCTGACATAAAGGCCCGGATATTGATATTTTCCTGCTGCAGTTCAAGTTTTTGCATATCAAGTTTTGAAAATAAAAACAGGTCGTCAATAAGTTTATTCATATAGGCGGCATTATTATAAATAATCTGATGATACTTATTAACAGTATCCTGCGGAATATCAGGCCTCTCCAGCATTGTCTCAATATATCCCTGAATGGAAGTGATGGGGGTCTTGAGGTCATGAGAAATATTGGCTATTAAGGTTTTCCGGTTTTCTTCATAGGATTTTTTTAAAAGTTCACCTTCCTTAAGTTTTTTTGCCATATCATTAAAAGAAATAATAAGAATACCCAATTCATTAAATATTTCGGTCTTAATCTCAATATCATAATTTCCTTTTGCTATCTCCTCAACTCCTTTTCTGAGACTGATTATTGGTTTGAATATCATCTTCTCAAGACGCATGTTGAAAAGGAACTGAATGACCCCGCCGATTGTGATAATAGCGGCTATAACTACGGCCAACGCCCTGGCTCCGAAAAAACGGAATATTATAAACCAGATAAAAATATTAAAAACAATAATAATTACTTGTGAAAGTCTGTTGTTTCTGTGATACCATCGAAGTTCATCATATTTTTCATTGTAACTGCTGATTTTTTGCCTGAATTCCTTTTTCAGCTTATTTATTTCTTCATGATTTCTTAAATGCTCGGCAAACATTTTTTGCCGGAGTTCTCTTTCCCGCATGTGTTTTTCAATATGAGCATTTCTGAAATTATCCAAACTGTTTTTTATTTTATCCGGGATTATCCGGAACCAATTTTTATCTGCCATATAATCCGCCTTATATAAAATGTTACATTAAATATCCAGTAAATCTTGATGTTTCGGTATATGTTATTTTAAGCAATGATTTTAAAGATATTTTAAAGCATTTATAAAAATTCTATAAAAAATATCGGCAAATTTCAATACAAAGCGTTATTTGTCAAGCTTTATAAATATTTTAAATTTTTTTATAAAATTTTTAAAATATTTTTATTTGCGGTTTAAATTGCACCTTTAATATACACATTGTGCCCGGAAGGGCAACCGGCTTTATGAGGAAGAAAAACTATATGCTGTCAAATTAATTTTATGGAATGAGGGATAAAAATGTCTAATATAGTTGAAGTCAAAAATTTTACAAAAAAGTATGGTGATTTCGCGGCAGTTGATAATATTTCATTTAATGTTGAGGAGGGTTCCATCTTTGCATTTCTTGGACCTAACGGTGCCGGAAAGAGTACGACTATCAATACACTATGCACAATAATCAATAAAACGGAAGGACAACTGCTGATTAACGGAAATGAAGTTTCTGAGCATAAGGACAGGGTCAGGAATGAGATTGGAATTGTGTTTCAGGATTCTACTCTGGACAGCAAGCTCACAATTGAAGAAAACCTGAAATTTCACTGTGATTTTTACAAGGTTCCCAAAAGTGAAGTGAAGGGGAGAATAGACTTTGTTTTGGAGCTGGTGAACCTTGAAGATTGGAGAAAGGCCCCGGTAGGCAGTCTGTCGGGAGGGATGAAGAGAAGGGTGGAAATTGCCAGAGGGCTTGTTCATTATCCCAAAGTGCTGTTTTTGGATGAACCCACAACCGGGCTTGATCCACAGACCAGGGCAAACATTTGGGACTATATTTACAAACTTCAGAAGCAGAAAAATATAACTATTTTTCTTACAACACACTATATGGATGAAGCCGAAATCTGCGACAAGGTAGCTATAATGGATCATGGAAAGATAGTTGCGTATGATACTCCATACAATCTTAAAAAGCAATATACTTCCAATGTTACAAGGCTTAAAACCTCTGATTGTGATGTGTTTCAAAACTATTGCAGGGAGAAGGAAATAAAGTTTAAATTCAATGATGAAATGTTTACGGTCTATTCAAACGATGTAGGGGATGTACTTGATATAGTTGAAAACTTTAAAGCGTCGATCCGTGATTTTGAGACCAGCAAGGGAACTTTGAACGACGTATTTCTGGCCATTACAGGAAAGGAGATAAGAGTGTGATGAGAGGTATAAAAGCAATACTAAAAAGGAACCTGACTAATTTTTTAAGGAATAAAATGCAATTGGCTTTTGCTTTAATCATGCCTGTATTTTTTCTGTTTATATTTTCCTTTGTTATGAAATCGGCGGCTACCGGCGTAGATCAGCCAATAAACTACCTCATATCAGGGATAATTATAATGACGGTATTTCAGTCTGCTTTAAGCAATTCGACAAATATTATTGAGGACATGTCCATGGGGTTTATGAAGGAAATTATTGTTTCACCTGTGCCCAGATGGCAGATATCAATAGGCCAAATACTATCATCAAGTATAATTGCGGGGTTACAGGGTATTATGGTAATAATTTTAGCCCTGTTCATGGGTTTGAAGATCGATGTGTTTCAATTTGTTCAAATGTTTGGAGTGATGGCGGCTGTGGGTGTAACCTTCAGTTCAATCGGACTTTTCCTGGCTACCCTTGCAAAGAACTCCACCACATTCCAGATAATGATTACAGTTTTTACAATGCCGCTGACCTTCCTGTCGGGAGCATATATTCCAACTACTGTCATGCCTGAGATCATTCGGCCTCTGATATATATAAATCCTTTAACCTATACTACTTCCATATTCAGATATATTACACTGAAAATGGGTAACCTCTCCACAGAGGCACTGATAAAAGCAGGTGTAGCTTTTGATCTTAACGGACTTGTTATCAAACCGTACTTTGGATTGGCAATTATACTGGCAATGGGATTGTTATTCTTCATTCTTTGTGTGAAACAATTCAATAAGGCGGATTTTTCACAGGTTAAGACCTTTAATCCCCGTGCAATGTAAATCATATAAACAATGTCGTGTACTTTATTGCAAAAACAGAGCAGAGATTGTAAAAAAAAAAGAATTCAGACAGAACACCTATTCAAACAGTATAATACTATGATAATAAAGGGGAATTTTAAAAAATTGTACTGGAGAAAAGGTCGAAAGAAATTATATAAATGTCTGAAGGAGGTACCGAGCCCATGCCATTTCTGTCATTATGTTTTGTGCAAAATGCTGGGCATGGGCATAAATATGGATAGGTGGTTTAAAATTGATAATGCCGGAAAAATATTCAGATCAGTATCTAAGGAATCGAATACCTCGATTTTCAGAATCTCAATGATTATGAATGAAAATGTTGAGGGAGAGCTGCTTCAGAAAGCTCTGGATACTGTTCTGGTGCGTTTTCCTACCCTGGCGGTCAAACTGCAGAAAGGTGTTTTCTGGGATTACCTGAATCAGAACAATCAAAAGCTGTTGGTTCAACGAGAAGAACAATACCCCTGTTGTCCGTTAAAAGTAAATGAGAGCAACGGTTTTCTCCTGAGAGTTATATATTATAATCGCCGTATAGCAGTGGAGGTATTTCACTCCCTGACCGATGGTACGGGAGCAGTGGAGTTCCTGAAAACGCTTGTATATCAGTATTTATGCCTTACAGGTAAGAAAATTGAGAATGAAGGCTTGATTCTGGAGCCGGATGAATTGCCCAATAAATATGAAATGGAGGACAGCTTTGACAAATATTATCAAAATATGCCTGCCAAACGGCTCACAGAGACAAAGGCCTTTCATATTGAAGGGACACCATTGGAGCCCTTCGGCAATAACGTTATACACGGGGTTATGTCCGCATCCCTGCTTAATTCAACTGCAAAACAAAGGAGTTCAACCATAACGGAGTATTTGACTTCGGTACTGATATATTCAATTTATAGCGAGACCATGAAATTCGGCATATACAAAGAGCCTATAAGAGTGACAATACCGGTTAACCTGAGAAAGATTTTTCCTTCCAGAACGCTTAGAAATTTTTTTACGGTAGTTAATGTCGGTGTCAATCCCTCTGAGGAACTATGTTTTGAGACAATATTGGCAGAGGTCTCCTCTCAATTGAGAGATAAGCTGAAAAAGGATAATCTGTACAGTGTAATGGTAAGTAATATAAAACTTGAAAAGTTATTGGTGGCCAGATTTATTCCGGTATTTATAAAAAATATTGCTATGCGGTATGGTTTTGAGAACTTTGGCGAAAATTCCAAAACAATTACACTGTCAAACATCGGAAATATCAGATTGCCTGACTCAATGTGCAAATATGTGGACCGTGTGGAGGCCATTATATATCCTACACTCAAAAGCCCTGTCAATTGTGGGGTCTGTACGGTTAATGACAATCTGACCATAACCTTTTCAAGAACAATTCTTGAGGCCGGTATAATCAGAAGTTTTTTCAGCTTCCTGTCACAGGACAGCGGACTTGAAATAAAAGTCTATTCAAATAATTGGGGTAAAAAAGGTTGAAGTAAATTATAAATATGACTGAAGGAGGTACCGGGCCCATGCTATTTCTATCATTATGTTTTGTGTGAAATGCTGGGCATGGGCATGTATATGAACAAGTGTAAACATTGCGGTGTTTTTATTGATGAGGATGAAAATAAATGTCCTCTTTGCAACAGAAATGGAGGAGAATTCAAGGGCGGGTCTGCAAATTTGTGGTATCCTGCATACGGTAAAACGGAAACAGTTCCTCAATTTAACTTTGCCAGTAAAGTGCTTTTGTTTATATCAATTACAGTAGTGAGCATTTGTGTACTAATAAACATACTTACAGGGATAAAAAATCCCTGGTCGCTATTTGTGATATGTCCGGTATTGTACCTGCAGCTTCTTATTAATAACACTATTCTTTCTAAAATGCGTGCAGGAACAAAAATTATTTTACAGATCATAGGGATATCTGGCTTTCTGTTTTTCATGGACCTGCTCTCAGGCTTTTACAGGTGGTCGGTGAATATAGTCATACCGTTTTTACTGATAGCCGGTACATTTTTAATAACGTTGATTGTTGTAAAGAGGAAAATGTTATGGAACGAGTATGTTGGATACATTATTGCCATGATCTTTTTAGGGTTTTTACCTGTTATTCTGTACTTGACCGGTGTGGCAAATGAAATATGGGCAAGTGCGGTTTCAGCACTATACTCATTTTTGACGACAATAGGCATGCTGGTTTTCTCCAATAAAAAGTTTAAAAAAGAGATGACTCGAAGATTTCATATTTGATAAAATTTTTTCCTGACTACTAAATTTTTTTTCGGACAAAATATAAAAGCATGAAAAGATTTTAGAAGTTCAAGGGAGGGATTGTTATTCATATAATTGGCAGATTCCTTGACCCTGGCAAGGTTGGCGGTTTGGTTGATTCTCTCAGGAACAGCGGTATACAAAGAAGAGACATGATAATAAGTGCCGTGGATGAAGAAAAATTCGAAAGCATGCGGAATGATGCGGAAGATAACCGCGCAAGTGCTGTAGTAAAGACCGGACAGGACGATCCTGGCCAGTTGGAAGCATTTGTGGAAAGTGTTAATGACCTGAGCGATTTACATGATGACGCCGGCATTGTAGTCTATGTAAAAGCTGCCAGACATAAGGCGCAGGAAGTAAAATCAATAATGGAACAATCAGGAGCAGCTGAAATAAAGGTTCACGAAAACTAAAATAAAGGAGCGATAACAAATGAATGAGCCTAAACCGGATGACAGAAGTAACAACGTGGACAGGATACAATTCAATATCAATCATACCATCAGAAATATGGAAGCTGCTGAAGATATGATGTCAAAAGTAGATGACCCGACTCAAAAAAGAGAACTTGAAGAAAAGAATGACAGAAGAAGAGATGCTCTTCAGGGGATGCGTGAAGAAATAAAAGATGAAGCTCATAAAAAATCAAGATAAAAATGATTAAACCCCGGCAAAAAAAGCCGGGGTTTTTTTGCAATAAAAAAACTTCTTGACTATATCACAGCAGAAGCCTATAATATCACTACTCTATGACATTACAATTAACTTAATAATAGCACAATTTAAAACCAATGTCAATAGGTTGGAGCAAAATTTTTATTTTTTAGGAGGAGAGATGTATATGTTTTTACCCATGGTGTTAAATTCCGCCAATCCACTGCTTAATGAAAAATATGTGGGTATACTGATGAACATTAATAATACTTCCAAGCAATACGGACTGACTATAACAGCAGAGGATGCCAAAAATATTGTTGAAGTGAGAAATACGGTACTGCGCAATTACGGGAGGGTTGACCTGGGCATTGCTGCGACAGGGGAGATAATGGAGAAATTCTGCACCTCTTCTTTTATCGACAGTGGGAATTATCT
>JAEWJR010000077.1:0-21897 GCA_023386445.1 Bacillota bacterium
CGGGTGTCCGCTGAATGGACAGGGGGGTGTCCAGCAAATGGACACGAAGTACTACCCATAAATAAGTACTACCCATATGAAGTAACAACAACACCGGACAAAGCTGATGTTGTTGTTGATCAGTCCGTAAATATCAATGATCTGAAAAAAGAAGTTGATAAAACCATAGGCGGAGATGTTAACATAAAAATACTCACAGGTTTATTAAATAAAAATGGTATCGAAAAAATTCGTTTTTGTTTATATAATTGGCTGGGCATTATCGGAGCCCAGAAAATAGATAGTGTCGAAAGCTTTTTTGTAAGAGCGGTTACCGAAGGCTACAAGGTGCAAACTCAAAGGTGTCCTCCAAAAGGCACCGGCAACAGTAACAGGTCTAATTTTGAAGAAAGGGAATATCCCCGGGAGTACTATGAAAAGAGCTTTTTCAGCAATGCAGCAATAAATGTCCATGATAATAGGTATAACGAACGTTATGTACGGGATATCTCAAAGAAAATAAGGGCCAATCTGCGATTCAAAATAGAGCAGGGTGAATACATAGGAAATGCCCCTTATGGATATGTCAAGTCAGTAAATGAAAAGAACAAGCTGGTTGTGGATGCAAGAACAGCTCCGGTAGTCAGGGAGATATTCGGACTGTATAAGCAGGGGTATGGCTATGCGGCAATTGCAAATATGCTGAATGGGAGAGGGTATCCCTCACCGTCATCAAAAAACTCAGACATTCCCATAACTCCATGGAACCAGGTAGCTGTGCAGAGAATACTTTGCAACCGAGTATACATTGGTGACACAGTTCAGGGTGTAAGTGAAAAAATCAGCTTTAAGAATAAAAAAACCAGGAGACTTCCCTTCGATAAATGGATTATTACTACTAATACACATGAACCCATAGTTAAGAACGAAGACTTTGAGGAAGTCCAGAAAATTAGAGCGAAAAAACGCTCAAATCAAGGCTATAACAGAAATATATCTCACCTGCTGAGCAACATGCTTTACTGCGGGAAATGCGGTAAGGCAATGTATGTGAGAGTCCGCAAGGACAGACCTGTAGGATACATATGCAGTTCCTATTCCAAGAATGGGAGCGAATGCTGCTCCAGTCACTATGTAACGGAGCAGACAATAATAGATGTCATCTCCGATGAACTGTTGGAGATGCTGTCAAACAGGGAGCTCATCGACAGTTTCAGCCTGAAATACTGCGGCGAGGAAGATGACAGGCAGAAGAGGTATGAAATGGCACAGAAGCTGGAGCAGCAGATAGTTGCGAAGCAAAAGCAGCAGGACATCTTGTACCTTGACAGGCTGGAGGCAAAAATATCGGAGCAGCTTTTTATCAGAATGAATAAAAATATTGAGGAGCGCATAAGTATTTTGCGGAAAGAGAAGGAAAAGCTGCTGGAGGAAGAAAAGAAGCAGCTTGACAAAATGCATGTGGTGGAAAATTTTATTAACAGGATAAAAACTCAAGGAATCAACAAAAATATTATTGAGCTGATGGTCAACAGGGTCATTGTTTACGACAGCAGCGACAGTGCTGAACTTGAAAACATAGGTATGAGCAAAGAGGAAATAAAGAACGGGCTGATAGTTATAGAATATAACTATAATAATTGGAGGGAAGGTTAACAAAGCAAAAATTAAATAATTTATAAATTCAAATTAATCCAGCTGTTAAGACTGATTTGCAAGTTTCGGAGCTGGTTTATTTTTGTAATTTAACTGGTGGTCTGTAACATTGAAAAGTCACATAGTGTCTTCGTCCTCCGCCTTATCCTGCAAAAATTTTCCTCACAGGTAATATAGGTTTTAGATGTTACAGACCACTAGTAACGTTTAATTTAGTATTCTGCTTTAAAAATATTCAAATAAAATTTTGAAAAAATTAAAATAGACTATTGAAAGTTTTGGATTAATTTGCTATAGTATGCAATATAAGTTATAGCATTGTTTTCCTGCCGGTTCAAGGGTACAATGTTTTTCTAAATAACTTAAGTCATAGTTTTTATAAATATGACGGCAATTCTTAAAAATAATTTTATGAAATAAACTTTTAATTAGCAGAATTTCTTTTTTATCCAACTAGTCAAAATAGTATGTTCAAAAAATATGTTATACGTCGTAAATCTAAAAAAATCACACATTCTACGGTACCATTCCTGTATAAAAATTCATAGTACTTTTGAAATACTTTCATTCCGTATAAAAAAGACATAAAAAAATTAATTAACATAATAAAGGAGTATACTAATGAAAGAATGTATGAAAAAAATAATGGCACTGGTCTTGACCCTTTTAATTTTAACGATAACCGGAATCCCTATATGTGCAGAATCTAATTTGAAATTTACTGATGTAAAAACTACTTCCTGGTATTATTCCTATGTTACAAAACTTGTGGAGCTTAAGATAACTGCCGGTATCGGTAATAACAGGTTCGGACCGAATCTGTCTGTAACACGCGCCGAATTTGTCACTTTCCTGTGCAATGTCAAGGGATATAAACAAATGCAGGGGAATCCATTTGTCGATTCCCGGAAAAGCTGGGCATCAGGATATATAACTGCTGCTTTGGCAAACGGAATTATAGATATACCAGCAGACCAAAACTTCAACCCCAATTACTCAATAACAAGGCAGGAAGTAGTTGAAATGATGTGCAGAGCTTTGAATATACCGCCTTACGAAACGGCAGAAAACCCATATGCGGACGTTAATACAGATGCAGGTTATTCCACTGCTGCATACTCAAATTATCTCATGCGGGGATCCACCGAAAACAACAAGCTGCTTTTTAAGCCAAAGCACAAGCTTACAAGGGCTGAAGCTGCTGTTATTATTGTAAATGCTTTCGATTATAACGCTGATAAGCTGGCTTATCTCAATAAGAGAATCAGTGAGGAAAATTTGAAAAAAGAGGAAGCTGAGGCAAAAGTCCGGAGACACCAGGAATGGCTTGACGGCATGGATAAGGGTGTAAGTAAGGAGTTACTTGGCTGTACCGATCTTCTGGGCGATTATACGCTGGAAGAGCAGCATTTCAGACTTATGGAAGACCTGAAGGATGGTAAATGGCCAGGTTGGTCAAGTGTAACTGGAATTTCAGACGATAAACTTGCTGAAGAAATGGTACAAGTGGGTTGAAAGATGGTTGAACTCTGGATTAATGCCGATTATAGGAAGCCGGATACAATAAAAAACGATTGGGCAAGTGTAATGATTGAAGGCTATGATGTGGACAGTAAAGTTAAAAAAATCAAAGATAATACATGGGTAAGGGAAGGGTATTTTTATACCGGCAAAAGTCTATTAGCATACGATTCAACAGGACAACCAACTTTAAGAGGTACTATCCGGTATAGATGGTTAAATCCATCTCAAAATACTGGAGAGAATAAAGTTGAGGTATGGTATGAGGAAGATATAGAATTAGGTTTCTACCCTCAAAATTTAGGTGTTAGGGCTAACGGATTTTGGTATCAACTTACTGATACTCGTATTGTAAAGTGAGGTTCATATGAAAAAAATCATATCTCTCCACCTTATATTATTATTTTTTTTAGGATTGATTTATCCATATGAATATATATTTGCCGGAGGTGGTGAAGATGATATCCTTATACCTATTAATGATAATCAACAGCGTCAAGCATTGCGGTGGACGGTCCAGGGTATCAGTTCAACTGCCCCAAAACAGGCATTTGTAATTTCCTGGAACATCAGGTTTGAGACTCCCGACGGAAAGCATGTTACTATCAATGTTCCACGTGCTATGACTTCATGGGACTCTCAACCGAGAACTTATACTTATCCACTTACTGATGAATGGAAAGGGACTGCGGCAAGCGGTATGCTTGGCGGTAACTCCATAGAGGACTTTGTATCAAACGAATATAAAGCATATTATAGAAAGATAATTGAAGATCCTAACGGCTGTGATATAACCGCGAATGCAGAAATCCAAAAATATTGGTATGACAGAACCAAAACCGGAAGAGCCGCTTACACGGCTATTTCAACAGCAGAGGATCCATATGCCGTAGCAGCTTCTGCCGAAGAGCTGCTGGATTATTTTAAGGAGTACACACCCTCATATTTATCCAATACTACAAGTCAATATTTTAATATTAGATTCCATATTCCTCAAAACAAACCCGAACTGCCAAAACCATCAGTAAAACTGATTCTACCGAGCAACGGATCAACGGTTCTGCAAGGAACCACAGTTGTCTTCAAAGGTACTGGAACAGGAGTACATCATATAAGCGGATTTGTGGACGGTCAATTCCTGGATGAGCAAAGCAATCCGAATGATAGCATAAGAAAAGAAATGGCCTATCAAACGACAGTAATACTTGATGAAATCCGGGATTACAAATTTCAGATAAAAGGCAGAAATACACCAAATTCAAACGATCAAGGTTCACTGCTTGCTGATTCGGCCATACATACGGTCCATGTAATAAAGCCGCCTCCCGATTCGGGTGTTGTTTACATAAAATGTATTAACATAGATAACAATACCGAAATTCCAGATACTTCTCAAACAATTCCCGGTATACCCTTCGGAAAGCCTAAAACAGTTACATATCCTCCCATAGCAGCATATAAGGTTCAAGGTTCCTATCAAACATTTTCAACCGGCATACCTGACAAGTCCAAAATGGAAACCTCCACTTCCCAGACAGTAACGTTATCATCAATAAATAAAAATGCCTATGTTTACTTCTGGTATAAAGCTGATCCTACTGAACCACCAAAACCACCCCAAAAAATTAATTATGACCCTATTGCTATAATCAGCAACCCACCTGTGGCATATGCCGGGGATGACGTATCAATTGACGGCAGCCGTTCCTATGATGAAGATGGCAATATAGAACACTATTACTGGGACTTGCCAGGCGCATATGGTTATGATCCTTACAATCCTTATGAAAACGGTATAGGTGATAACGAAAAGGGGACTGTGTGGTATCCCGGTGCAGGGACATATGATATTGACCTCAAGGTAGTTGATGATGGTAACTGCTCCGGTTATGCCGAGAGCTCCCTTCAAATAATAGAGCCTAAACCTGAAGTAGTTATAGATGTCCTGGCAGATAAGATGAAAGAAAACAGAAAAATAACTCTTGATACCTCTAATAGCAAATCAGCAGCAAGATTCCCTATTGATTGGAGCTTAACTGCATGGACTATACAGCCCGTTAATGAGACTGGGGCTACAGGTGATTACGGAGTTAGGCTGCAAAACGATTGGTGGTTGATGGTGAATACGATTCTACAGCCGAAATCTGGTCATATGAGGTTGGAAAATATACTTTAGCATTGCAGGTATATGAGGATATTCCGGATTCTGAAACGTTAAAGGAGCTGCTAATACCAAGTGATTTTAAAGGTGCTTATGTAAAGGGCTGGTAAACGGAGGATTTTATGAAAAAATTAAAATATATATCTGCTATTTGGATTCTGATTTTATCGCTGTTGTTTCAGAGCAGTGGTGCTTTTGCAGTAAATGTACAGGAAATGAATAATACTGCCCCTGTGGCAAACTTCACGGTTGAAAAAAGCCGTGAGGTTAAATTGCTTGTATTAACTGATTATTCCGGCTCTGAGAATGCTAATCTAAAAAACGCGTTAACAAGCATGAAAAGCGAGCTTGCCAACTATGCAAAGCTTAATATTGAGTATGCAAGTCCGACTGATAAAACAATCGGGATTCAGCAGGGCAGCGTTACAATAAACTACTGGGGTAAAAACGGTTATGCATCTTACAGAAAATCAGGATATTCATGGAATGTTAATCCATATGGACAGAGTAATTGGCAGGATTATAACGGTACGCCGGTTATAGATAAATTTGTATATTCTAATACCCTTGAATTGCACGAAGGACAAACCCCAACACAACCTTACGGTGTTCCACTTAGATACACCAAATCCAGCAAAAAAACTGACACTGCAAATCCAATGGGTAACCGTGACTACTATTTGTGGACATTCATGAATGCGTCTGGAATATGTGCCGGGACTTTTGGTATTACAACGAGGTATGCCTATTACTATCCTAACGGAGCTGTTCAAGAACTGGATATATCTTTTACCGAGCCTACTTTTTCATATGAAGATTTTTGGTCAGTTCAAGGTTCTCAGGACACGACAGTTACAAATACGGTTACCGGCTGGGATTTATCAAGCTTAAATTATGATGTTCCCGGCAACACGGATACATTTGTAATCTTTGCTCTTAACAACGAGGATACAAACTATTATACTTCACACCTGACATCGAATTACAGACTGGGCCAGCTCCGGAGCGACAGCAACCTTGGGAAGTTTGTAAAGGATAGTGAAGCAAGGGTATATTCCATCTGCTCGGATACCCTGGAGAACACTAATTTATCTACAAATCCATTTTATCCAATAACTTTTAACGGATCGGCACAGAATATTTCGTTAAGGGATTTGATTGATTCCAGTTTTGATGGCAGAAGCATAGGACAGAAAAATATAATAGGCCTTGTAAACAAAATAAAAGAAAATGTAAAAAGGCCGTCTGACAAGGTTGACATGATAGTGGCTACCGACAAAGATATTTCAAGCACAAACAGCTTTATTAACGGCATTAAGGATAACATCAGCTCTGATGTAGATTTCAAAACGAATGTAGTAAATATGGATTCTCTGGACGATATGGACACATGGAGGAAGTATGTAACAAAAGGTGATTATAAAAGTATTAAAAGCGCATTCAATGTAGATACACAGCTTATACTATTGGGCAATGGAGAGCTGTGGGCACGTGGTAGTAACGAAATTTCAGAAATGGATGACGGAAGAGGTGGTTATTATAAAGTTTATGGTTTGTTTGGATTGAGTACAACCGTTACCTATTATAACAATTTTGTTTTAATCGCAACAGATGTAAAAGAAGCTTATCAATACAATTATATGGCGAGATCAATTTATATAATAAAAAATAATGGTGAGTTGAATGTATGTGGATCTAATGGGGTAAGACTTGACTATCGGTTGGGGCACGATGTACCAATCATTTATCAATCATTTATGCCGATTGGTTTTGGCAAAGTGAGATCAATAGCTTTTGATGTTACGGAATATTGGCAAATGTATGTTGTGTCGGATTCAGGTGTATGGAGATGTGTATTAGATTGGGATTGGGCTGTTGCTCCTCCGCAGAAAGATCCCTATGCTCCGGCAAACACACAATATGTGATAGGTCGAGGCGGCAGTACTCTTTACTATATATCTGATGATGGTAATGTAGATTTTACATATTGGTCAGGTGGTACACAACAAAGAGGGCTTAATCATCAGAGCAAATTCCCATATCCAGTGAAAGACTTCTCAAAAAATAGAGAAGGTAATCCAGTATTTATTTGCACAGACAATAAAGTCTATGATTTTTATGGAAATCCAGCTTTAAATGGCATGAATTTCAAACAGGTTATTTTAGGAACTGACTATTATAGTAGTACATATGCCGTAACTTATGACGGTAAAATATATCAATACGGCACCTACTCGTGGTCTACCTATAATATACCTGTAGCTGACAAAATATTATTTGTACAGAATAATGATGGCAGTGGAGAAGGACTTATAGTCATAACTCTTACAGGTGAATTAGGTTATATGGGTAAAATGAGTTATGCAAATGCGTTTAGAACTGATATTACCAGAGTTCCGGAAGGCGCAGAAGTGAATGGCTTCGATAATAGAACAGGACAACCAATAGTTTTCGATGCATCAATTAATGACACAGCAGCTGACTATTTACAAATAGGTGACCGCTTTGCCTATGTCACTAAACAAGGAAATATTTACTATATAAATTCAGAATATTCACAAAGAGACGATTTTGGTTATTATCGCATTTCCTATACAACAGTCAATTGTGGCAGGATTGATTCATTATTTGATATTAGCAACAAACCGGCAAAGGCATTTTCAAAATCAAAAATATTAAATACTCAATTAAGAGAAGGATCAGAGCGTTACTTTATATATATTTCTGATAATGCCAAAAAAGATACCTACTTTTACGATCCGTCGGATTACTTTCTTTTTGGCAATTTAGACAGCACAATTTTAAATTACCTGAACGCTAACAGGTTTAATATTTACGTTGTCTCTCCAGCCGAAGCCAGAGACTTAAAACTACAGTATCCATATGTCCCTGTGAACCGGCAGCAGTATTCTTTAAAAGAGCTGATTTATAACTCTGTTATGGACAGTGCCTTCTGCAAGGGGGAAAACACGGTCAGAACCCTGATTGTACGGAAGTATGATACATTTACCAGGCAGGGAAGTACCACATTAACAATATTGGTGAATGAGGAAAGTGTCCGTTATAACCAGATATACAGCGATTTTGAGCATGACCCGAAACATTCAGACAAATGGCAGTATACCCACGCACCGTCATATTTCGATAATTCTAATGGGCTGGACAGCAATTCGGGCAAATGGATCACTGAACCGTTGTATACCTTCAGTAAAGTTGGTAAATATACAGCAGTTGCACAATTTAGGGACAACCCGAAGGCTGATAACAAGTTTGACAACTATCGGCTTTGGTCAAATGTTTCGGCACCGGCAACAATAATTGTACACCGCAGGCCTATAGCATTATTTAACATACAGATAGCAGGCAGAGCGGGATCAATTGTTAATTTGACATATCTGGATAAATCATATGACCCGGATCATAACCTGTCAAGAGCAGATAAAGGTATTGCAGCAAGAGTATGGCAGTACAGGAAATCCACATCAGACACCTGGATTGATGGGAAACCGGCAAGTTTGACATACAATTCCGGAATTTATCAGATAAGACTCAACGTTAAGGATATTGAAGGTGCATGGAGCAGCCCGTATGTAGATACAATTGATACCGTTAATGTTCCTCCGTCCATAAATGCTGCTCCGACAGCATATAGCGGTACAGGACCAGTTAACATAACAATTACGGCTTCCGATAATGGTGAAAACGACTTCGCGTATATACGCTATGCCGTCACCGGCAGTACCGATTCCCCGGCCGCTTCACAGTGGGTAAAAGAAGCTGATGGAATAAAGGAAAGAACAATTACCCTGAACACGGACGGTACATATTATTTGCACATGGAAGCCTGGGATAAATCAGGACAAGCCGGTAAAAACATGGCCGGGCCGTATGCTATCAACAATGTAAAGGCAGGACAGTTTTTTATTACCATGATGCTGGATGTGGGCTGGAGAGACTATTACTTCAATGTCGGCAGCGGTATCGATGATAATCATGACGGGGTAATTGACCGGTACCCCAGAAGGTTAAATACCGATATCAGCACCATAAAAATGCCGATCAATTATTATGAGCTTGTTTCGTATCCAAGATACTCCGTTAAGGCAGGTTATAGAGTTAAAGGCAAAATTGATATTCAGGGAAAACCCGATGCGGCATATTTTAAAATAAGTTATCTGGTTAACGGTGCAAGACACACTGATACTGTTAGGCTGACTAATAATTCCGGAGAAACCTACGACTTTGAGTGGATAATACCACCCGGAACAGATGACAGATCCTTTGTCAGCTTTGATTTGGAAATGAGAAAAGGAGACAGTACCTATGGTAACGAGAAATGGATTGACATATGGGATTCAAGAAATACTTCCAGGATGGTGTTCTACATCAAAGGTAAGGCAATTGATGACATAATATATGTTCAAAGCCAGTAATCAGCAGAAGCAATTTCAATAAATTCATATCTATATAAACATGAATAATCCTCCGTTGGGCGTTAAAAGGCTTCGGGAGGACTACTCTAGGCAACTTTAGAGGTACTTGCTCGCGGTACTTTCAGGCCTATTTACCCTGTTTTCCCTTGTATTGGTTAGTAAACTCAGGATTGTCCGGATTCTGAATGGCTGCTTGTTCTGCTTTATTTTGTGCACTGGGTTTTGAAGTACCCTTGTTCTTTTTTCCTTTAAACATAAATAACTCCTTTAGAAGAGATTTTCTGAGTCAATTTAGTAATATAATTTGTAAATAGCTAATTTTTATTCAAGACTTTCTCTTATTGACAATTAGTGTAAAATATAAATGTAAATATAAACAACCAAGCGGGGTATACCAAATATGTTTTTTATTAAAAAATAGCCGTAGGTGCCAATGACATTTATCTTGAACCCAAATGTTGTTTTTTTACATATTATGAAGTATGGAAATGCATTTTCCGTAAGAAATGTAAATGAATAACCGAAGGGAGGCTTCAAGCCAAATATGTCGGAGGTAAGCAATCTGAAGCAGAATGGTCAGCATAAGAATTTTAACGGCTACGGCGGAATAGAAGCTATTGAAAAATATGTAGCTTTTGAGTTCGGAACAGGCTGGGAACAAAAAAAGAGTAAAAATATAGAGGGGATTTTAAATTTCAAACAAACCATATTTGGTTCTGATGATCAGAACAACTGCACGTTAGCTTCCATAACCAGAATAATGAAATATTATTCGGACCAGGGGCTTCAGGAGATTCCATCAGATATTAATGAATTATATGGAATAGTCAGGGAAATCGGAGTAAAGCATGGTTACAACCCTGCAAAATCAGGACTCTTGAGAGATTTATTCATATACACTCCTTTTGAAATAAAAACCATGGTCAGAGATACCTGGGAAAGATTCGGATATCTACGGAGCAAATCAAAAAATATATATTTTAAGAAATTAAAGGCAATTATAAACAGCGTAGATGACATGAATCCTGTACTGCTGAACATTGCCGGCGGTGATTATAAAGGGCACACAGTTACAGTCACAGGTTATAGAGTGTTCGGCAACAGCAGGGAGCAGCGTGATGACAGAACCTTTGTCCAGATATATGACGGCTGGAGTGAGGATATGAGATATATTGACTGGAGAAGGTTCGGAGCAACCCTGGCCAATGTAACCAGAATAATTTAGTTATTGAACTGCTGCCCTACAGGTAGGGGAAGCAGGGATTCCACCATTACAGGGATAGTAGTAATGGACATCGAAAGATCGAATTCTTAAGAATTAATTAGAGCGGTACCGCGAGTCAGCCTCGTCTCTACTGACTCTGTTAAACGGGTTGAACGCAATAATTCTGGAAAAGGTGAAATTGACAGCACACTTCAAAAACAACCCCCGCAGCCGGTGTTTCCAAGGGACACCGGCTGCGGGGTAATAAATTCATTACAATTTTCCGGTTATGAACCAATCCATCAGTTTATAGCCTTCTCCTACAAAAATACCTGTCTTCCCGGCTTCTGCTTCATCATAGCACTGTGCCTCTGAAGCAATTTCCCGGGTACTGTCATATATTATGAATGGGACGGGTTCCGAGGTATGAGTCCGGAGACTTAGGGGTGTGGGATGATCCGGAAGCACCAAAACTCTGTAATCCCTGTGTTTTTTCAGGCCTTCAAGAATCGGTGCGACAATCCTCTGGTCCAGATATTCAATTGATTTTACCTTGTTTTCAATTTCATATCTGTGTCCGCACTCATCAGGAGCTTCCACATGGACATAAACAAAGTCTTTGCCGCTGTCCAGTTCTGCTATGGCAGCGTTGGCCTTTCCGATAAAGTTTGTATGGATATTTCCTGTTGCTCCCTCTACATCAACGGATTCCAGACCTGCACAAATGCCGATACCTTTTAACAGGTCAACTGCAGATATCATGGTACCGGACTTGCCGTACTTTTCACTGAAGGAGGCGAGAGCGGGTTTTCTGCCTTCACCCCAGAGCCAAATTGAATTGGCCGGCCTGAGCCCGCGGGCTATTCTGGACAGGTTTACAGGGTGATCCTTCAAAATATCGTAGCTCTTTATCATTAAATCCAGCAGCATGCCTGATTCTTCTTTTGGAAGATACCCGGTAACTTTTCTCTCCAGAATATCGTGGGGAGGAGTACAGCCCAGTCCTGTCTTCCCGTTGCTCCACACCAAACAATGCCTGTAGCTTATGCCGGGATAAAAATTAATGCTTTCACTATTTAAAGCAGCATTTACCGCTTCTATCAGTACCCGCGCCTCTTCGGTGGAGATTTCGTCGGAACTGTAATCGATCATGGTTTTGTCGGCATAGTTTACCTCGTCTTCCGATAAATAAACCAGATTACAGCGAAGGGCCACATCCGTCGGCAGTAAATCTATACCCATACTGACAGCCTCCAGCGGAGAACGGCCGGTATAGTACATCTGGGGGTTATAGCCCATAACTGAAAGGTTGGCTGCATCACTCCCCGGAGGGATTCCTTCAGGAATTGTCTTGACCAGACCTACGGTACCTTTTTTTGCAAGCATATCTATATTCGGCTTTTTTGCATATTGCAGCGGTGTTTTGTTATCCAATTCCTTCATGGGATAGTCTGCCATGCCGTCACCTAATACAACAACATATTTCATAGTAATCTCCCTATCTGCGGGAGATAAATGGATCCCCCGCATGACTTCCATAAAATTATTAACCCTTTGTAACCACCTTTGCCCAGGTGTCCTTTAGACCTACGGTCCGGTTGAAAATCAGCTTGTTTTGGGTTGAGTTGTTATCAACACAATAGTAGCCCATTCTCAGGAATTGAAATCTGTCTCCTGGTTCAGCCTTTACAAGATCAGGCTCAACCATACAATTCTCAATGATTTCAAGCGAATTTGGGTTTATATTTGCTCTGAAGTCTTGACCTTCTTCAACATCCTCGGGATCAATTTTCATAAACAAGTGATCATACAAACGCACTTCGGCTTTTACGGCGTGGGATGCCGATACCCAGTGAAGCGTACCTTTGACTTTTCTGCCGTCAGGTGAGTTTCCGCCTTTGGATGCAGGATTATAGGTGCATCTCAGTTCGACAATCTCTCCGGTAGCCTCATCCTTTATCACATCCCGGCAGGTTATAAAGTAAGTGTTCTTTAATCGGACCTCTTTGCCCGGAGCCAAACGGAAAAATTTATTCGGAGGATTTTCCATAAAGTCCTCCTGTTCAATGTATATTTCTCTGGAAAAGGGTAATTTTCTTGTACCCATCTCAGGATTCTCAGGGTTGTTTTCCACATCAAACCATTCCACCTGACCCTCAGGGTAGTTTTCTATAACGACCTTTAACGGTCTTAATACGGCCATAACTCTTGATGCGCTGAAATTCAGCTCATCTCTTATACAGTGTTCCAGCAGTGCAAAGTCAACCAGACTATTGTTTTTTGCAACACCTATTTTTTCGCAGAAGGTTCTGATTGAGCCCGGAGTATACCCGCGTCTTCTCAGTCCTGAAATAGTAGGCATCCTGGGATCATCCCAGCCGCTTACGTATTTTTCGTTTACCAGTTGAAGAAGTTTACGTTTGCTCATTTGCGTATATGCCAGATTCAAACGTGCAAATTCAATCTGCCTTGGCTTTGCAGGCAGATCAATATTCACCTTGACCCAGTCATAAAGAGGTCTGTGATCTTCAAACTCAAGGGAGCAGAGGGAGTGGGTGATACCCTCCACAACATCCTCAATGGGATGGGCATAATCATACATGGGGTAGATGCACCATTGATCTCCAGTCCTGTGGTGATGTGCTCTGAGGATTCGGTATATGACCGGATCTCTCATGTTTATATTGGGGGAAGCCATGTCTATTTTAGCTCTTAACACCTTTGAACCGTCGGCAAACTCACCGTTCTTCATTCTTTCAAACAAATCCAGGTTCTCTTCCACAGATCTGTCTCTGTAAGGACTGTTTTTGCCGGGCTCGGTGAGAGTTCCCCTGTGTTCACGTATCTGTTCTGCGGTCAGATCACAGACAAAGGCTTTTCCGTCCTTGATAAGTTTGACTGCACAGTCATACATAACACCGAAATATTCCGATGCATAAAACATATTGTCCCAGTCGAATCCGAGCCATTTCACATCCTCCTGAATGGACTCCACGTATTCCACGTCTTCCTTGCTGGGGTTTGTATCATCGAATCTAAGATTGCATTTACCGCCATATTTGAGAGCCGTGCCAAAGTCAATGCATATAGCTTTTGCGTGGCCTATATGAAGATAACCGTTAGGTTCGGGCGGGAATCTTGTTCTTATAATATTATCCGGTACCCTCCCGGCTGCCAGATCCTCATCAATAAAGTCATATATAAAGTTTGAGGGTACTGCGTTTTCTTCTTCACTTGCCGGATTGTTGATAATTTCATCAGCCATAGTTTTACCTCCATATATATTTGATATATAAAATTTTTTGACTGTTTGATTAGCATTTTACAGTTTATAGTGTTATTATCAGCAGCTTTTCAGCTTCTCTATACCAATTCTGATTCGCTTGAGGGTTTCCTCTTTTCCGAGAATATCAGCTATTTCAACAGCTCCGCCGGGAGTAACCGCCTTACCTGAAACCGCGGTTCTTATAGGCCAGAGCATAAGACTGTTCTTAATACCGAGAGCTTCAATATGTGCAAACAGTACTTCATGGATAACATCAAAATTCCAGTCGCTGACAGCTTCCAACACGGAAAGTGCCGAATTCAGACTTTCCAGTGAATTCTCAAGTGTGGTTTTGCTCTTCTTGTGAACATACATCTGTATATCATAATCAGGGAGCTCATCAATAAAGTCGATGGTTTCAGGTATGGTGGTCAGAACCTCCGTCCTTAACTGCAGCAGCTTGCTGAGCTTCATAGTGTCAATATTTTTGTTGGTTATGGCTTTTTCATAATAGGGGAGAGCCAGTTTGTGGAACTCTTCTACAGGCATTTTTCTGATATATTCACCATTCATCCAGGTAAGTTTGTTTATATCAAAAATAGCTGGTGATTTGCTGATGCCCTTGATGTCGAAAACCTCTTCCAATTCTTTAAGAGAATAAATCTCTCTTGTATCTCCGGGACTCCAGCCGAGAAGAACGACATAGTTCACTATAGCCTCAACCAGATAACCCATGGAAACAAGATCCTCAAAGGATGGATCTCCGGCTCTCTTGCTGAGTTTTTGCCCTGAAGCCTTCAATATTAAAGGAACATGTACATAAGTGGGAATATCCCAGCCGTACGCCTGGTACAAAAGATTGTATTTAGGTGTGGAGGCCAGATATTCATTACCTCTTACAACATGGGAAATAGCCATCTGGTGGTCATCTATAACATTGGCAAAGTTATAGGTGGGAAGTCCGTCGGTCTTTATAAGGATCTGGTCGTCAAGCTCGCTGTTGTCCACCGCAATTGTTCCGTAAACGGCATCTTCAAAACTGGTAGCACCTGTATCAGGCATTTTTTGTCTGATTACATAAGGTTCGTTATTGGCAAGCTTTTGTTCGATTTCTTCCCTGGAAAGCCTGAGACAGTGACGGTCATATCTGTGACCGCGGCCGGCAGCCTCCTGTTCTTCCTTCAGGGAGGCAAGCCTTTCCTTGGAACAGAAGCAGTAATATGCTCCGCCTAAATCAACCAGCTTTTTGGCATATTCCAGATACATGTCCTTTCTTTCACTTTGAACATAGGGACCATAATCTCCGCCGATATCAGGACCTTCATCATGAACAAGGCCGGCAAGCTTTATAGTCTTGTAAATAATATCAACCGCACCTTCAACAAAACGTTCCTGATCAGTATCCTCTATTCTTAAAATAAACTTTCCGTTTTCTTTTCTGGCTATCAAATATTCATACAGCGCGGTTCTCAAGTTACCGATATGCATGTAACCGGTTGGACTTGGTGCAAATCTGGTTCTGGTTTGCATAGTATCTAGCTCCTTTCCGTATTATAGTATTATTTTTATAAGAACAAAGGTGGCATAGCCACTTTTGCTTTTGCCGGATATAACAAGGAAAAATTCGCTTCGCTTAGTTTTTTAGTGCTTATTCATAGAAAGCAAATTTTCTTTTCGCTATGGAACTTTACGTTCCTTTGGAACCCTAGGTTCCCTTTGCACCCATCCTGAAACCGGAAAGGGGATTCCCCTTTTCAAACCCCGTGTATAGGAATTTATCTAACTGGGATATTCTGGTATACCACCCCGAATTCAGGATTAATAGTGAATAGCAATAAAAAGTTAAAATTCCTATACGCAAAAAAACCCCCCGTCCATATGCAGGACGAAAGGTTCAACTTCCGCGGTACCACCGTGCTTGGCAAAGCCCACTTTACAGAACGGCCAAATAATAATCAAAAACACTATTATTTATTCATTCCTTTCTCTATAACGGGAGTAAACCGTCAGGCTTACTTCATTTAATGTCAAATCCACTTTGATTCGCTTAAAATCCATTGGGTATTTGATTGATAAATGTTTCTTCAGCCCGAAGCTCGGATACCTGTTTCCATCAGTGTTCTTGCCGGATTTCCACCATCTCCGGCTCTCTGCAGGTCAATTGCCGTGCAAATTGACTCTAAAGAACTTAAAGAAGTAGTTATTATCGTCATTGCTAATAATTAATAGGTTGTTCTCTATTATATTATTTTAAAATAATATGTGTCAAGGTTTCAATGAATTTAAATAGTTACTTCAGTAAATCAAATATCCCCTGAACCCCTTTTTCGTTAAAATTTATCATATCCTTGAAGCTGGCCAGTTCGTCTTTGACAATATCATTCAGGAGACTTTGTCCCAGAACTTCAACAGGAGCCAGGTCATCGGTAAATACCAGCCCGGATTCGGTAACTTCCTGAATATTTTCCTGCACATATTGTGAAACCCTTTGAAGCGGATTCTGATTGTCAAACTTACTTGTATTAATGTCAAAATTATTGACCATATCGTTATCATTTGAGGCAAACAACATAACATTGGTGGTACCGGTTATATCACAGGTATAAACTTTGTTCATTACACTTTTTACAGTTTGACTGAGATACTGGTTTATAGGATTATCGCCCTTTGACTTCATATTTATATTCAGTATGATCACACCTCCTGGCTTAAGGTGACTGGATACTTCGGTAAAAAACTCCGTTGTTGTCATGTGAAAAGGTATGGTGATGTCATGGTAGGCATCCACCATTATTACATCATACTCCCTGCAGTTCCCGTCCGATAGAAAAGTACGGCCGTCGGTTTCATAAACAGTGGCCTCATCCTCGGTTACTCCAAAATACTTCTTTGAAAGCTCCACAATTTTTGGATCGATTTCAACCGCATCGGTTTTTACATTTTTATAATACATCTTGGACTGCTTGGCATATGTACCCGTTCCATTGCCAAGTATAAGCAGGTCCAGGTTGTTGTCCGGACTGAAGTCCTTTATAAACTGCGGTGCCATAAGCGCATAGTCATAGTAGAGGCCGGACAGCTTGTTGTCCTTTCTGTATACCGACTGAACCCCAAAAGCTACGTTTGTTGAAAGATAAACTGCCTCGTCATCCTCCGAGACCTGGAGATAATTATAAATCGATTCGTCTTCCAGAATGCTATCCTTCCAGAAGGCATATGAGTTGGACAGGGGGAGGAAAATCAGTACAAAAACCAATAAAGAACTGATTATAACTTTAATGGGTCTTATCTTCTTAATTAAGAAATAACTTAAACATATCAGATTCAATATCAAAGAAAACAGCAAAAAGGTTTTATTTGTTCCAATATAAGGAATTGTAACAAATGTAGGTAAAAATGTTCCTATAATACTTCCGATGGTATTCATGGCATAAATCTTACCGGTGGTTTTGCCTGCATTTTCAAGATCGGTCACACCCAGCTTCACCAAATATGGAGAAACCATGCCAAGACCTATCAACGGAACCGAAAACAGAACAAGACAGGATATTGCAGTACCTGTGATCAAAAGATCGTTTGAGAAGAACAATGCCAATATTCCGGTAATAGCTATGATAGCATATTTGCCGATAAAGGGAATGACTGCAATCCACAGGGCGGCACCCCATATAATCATGTACAATTTGTTAAGGCTGTTATTTTTGTCGGCAGATCTGCCGCCCAGAATATTGCCTATGCTTAAAGAAATCATTATCAGACCTATTATAACAGTCCAAATAATCTGAGAGGTTCCAAAGGTTGGGGCCAATAATCTTGAAATACTTAGTTCAACAGCCATTACAGACATTCCGCAAAAAAATGAGGTTGCGTACAAAAGCAGCTTTTTTTCCATGAGTTCTTTTTCCTGTCCTTTCGTAAAGTAGATTATAACCCATAGGTTCAAAAGAACGTTTCACGTTCTTGGAAAATTTTTCGGTTGCAGGAAAATTTTCTTACCTTATGAGCGTTTCAACGAGGCAAAGGTACACTTGGAGATGCTCCTGGATATGTCCACCATCCGAAAACCAGAGCGGTGCCCGCTAACTGTAAAGGTAGGGAACATGTATTATTGCCTCATTATATATAGTTTATATCATAATGGTTTATTTGTGAATTCAATCTGGAGAAATTGCATAATTAATCAAAGCAAATCCTATGAAATTTAATCTTGTATACAATGAACAAGTTGTATATAATAAAAGTGGTGAATATACTTGGTTTCAGGTTATATGACCAGGTGATAAAATAAAATGCATTAATTATTGAAATACTTTAAATATTCAAAGGTTGAAATATTTGTGTAAAGAAACCCGGAATTTGAACTAATATTTAAAGCTTATTTATTTTAATTCAAGTAATATTGTCTGGACAAGAAAGGGGACTAGTAGAATGAATTTTTTAGAGCAGATTGTGAGCAGAGCAAAAAGTGATATCAAAACAATAGTACTTCCCGAAAGTACCGATATCAGAACCATAAAAGCTGCAGCAATGATTCAGAAACAGGGAATAGCAAATATTATTCTCGTTGGCAACAAGAATGAAATAAAGAAGTTGGCAGGGGATTTGGACATTTCAAAGGCTCAGATTGTAGACCCTGCTGATTTTGATAAATTTGACGAGTATGTAAATACTTTGTATGAACTCAGAAAAGCCAAGGGGATGACAATAGAGCAGGCAAGGAAATTATTAAGTGAAAACGTGCTGTACTTCGGTATAATGATGGTAAAAATGGGTGCGGCAGACGGAATGGTTGCCGGAGCAATAAACTCTACGGGAAACACTTTGAGACCTGCATTGCAGATATTAAAAACAGCTCCCGGGGCAAAGCTGGTTTCAGCCTTCTTTATAATGGTTGTTCCCAACTGCGAATACGGTGAAAACGGAGTATTTGTATACGGTGACAGCGGACTTGTTGAAAATCCAAACGCCGAAGAACTTTCAGAAATCGCAATCGCTTCTTCGAAATCCTTCAAGAGTCTTGTTCAGGCTGAGCCTGTAGTGGCAATGCTTTCTTATTCAACCTATGGAAGTGCAAAAAGTGAATTGACCGAAAAAGTTGTTGAAGCAACAAAGCTTGCTAAAGAAAAGGCTCCCGAACTTCAGCTTGATGGCGAACTGCAGGCGGATGCTGCCATAGTTGCTTCCGTCGGACAGTCAAAAGCTCCCGGAAGTTCTGTTGCAGGTAAGGCAAATGTTTTGATATTCCCTGTTCTGAACTGCGGAAATATTTCATACAAACTTACACAGAGACTTGCAAAGGCTGATGCCTACGGCCCGATAATCCAGGGACTTGCAAGACCTGTAAACGACCTTTCAAGGGGCTGCAGTGCGGAGGACATAGTTGGAGTTGTGGCCATTACCTGTGTTCAGGCACAGAATATGTAAATATACTCCGGTATAAGATTTTGATTAATCAAAAATATTCAATAACCAAATAATAAATTAGGAGATGAAATATAAATGAAGGTTTTAGTTATTAATGCAGGTAGTTCTTCATTAAAATATCAGTTGATTGATATGACCAATGAAGCAGTTCTTGCCAAAGGACTTTGTGACAGAATAGGTATCGAAAATTCATTTATCAAGCAGTCAAAGGGAGACGAGGAAGCAGTAGTAATAAATAAAGTCCTGAAGAATCATAAAGATGCAATTGCGGCTGTTATAGCTGCTCTTACCGATGAAAAGATAGGTGTAATAAAGAGTATGTCTGAAATTTCAGCAGTTGGACACAGAATAGTTCACGGCGGAGAAAAATTCAACAGCTCTGCAGTTATAAACGAAAATGTTATGGACGCTGTTAGAGAATGTATTGATATAGCTCCTCTTCACAACCCACCGAACATAATAGGTATTGAAGCATGTCAGCAGATAATGCCTGATGTTCCCATGGTTGGAGTTTTTGATACAACCTTCCACAGCTCAATGCCTGATTATGCATATCTTTATGCTATACCTTACGAGCTTTATGAGAAATATGGTATAAGAAAATATGGTTTCCACGGTACATCACATAAATATGTTTCCGAAAGAGTCGCCGACTTGCTCGGGAAGCCGTTAAGTGAATTAAAGATCATTACCTGCCACCTTGGCAACGGATCAAGTATCTGTGCCGTAAACAAAGGTAAATCAGTTGATACTTCCATGGGCTTTACACCGCTGCAGGGGCTTGCAATGGGTACCAGAAGCGGAACCATTGATCCGGAGGTCGTCACTTATCTGATGGAAAAGGAAGATCTTACCGTTAAGGGTATAAGCACGTTGTTAAACAAGAAATCAGGTGTACTTGGTGTATCGGGTGTAAGCAGCGACTTCAGAGATCTCCACACTGCTGCTGAAGAAGGAAACAAGAGAGCGCAACTGGCTCTTGAAATATTTGCTTATGGTGTTAAAAAGTTTATAGGTGAATATATTGCGGTTATGAACGGTGTGGATGCAATTGTATTTACAGCCGGCATAGGAGAGAATAACTCTACCATAAGAACTCAAATTCTTGATAATATGGACTTCCTGGGAATAAAAATTGACCCTGACAAAAATAAGATCAGAGGCCGGGAAATTGATATCAGCGCGCCGGATGCTGCTGTTAAGACCTTTGTTATACCTACCAACGAAGAACTTGCCATTGCAAGGGAAACCATGAGACTTTTAAAATAATTTCTACATTAATATATAGTATTAATATATAGTTATCGTAATATTGGTAATAATAAGAATATACTCAACTCTCAAGTGCGGGGGTTGAGTATAAATTTGATCAATCAAAAATGATTTAAATTTAACGAAATTGAATTATTGACAAAAGAGGTATTAGTTAGTATAATATCAGTTGTCGGTTTTTAAGAGGTTACTAATGAGAGTTAATGTGTCTGATATTATTAAAACTGAAGGGGCCGGGATAGACGTCAATTTTAGTGATGATTTACCGGGATTACGGGAGTATGATACTTCAGTAGAATTTAAACCTTCTTTTGAGTTCACAGGGCGCATCGTTAATTTGGGTGGCCTGTTAAAACTAAGTGGTGATCTTCATTTTGAATTTAGTGCGAATTGTCTCAGGTGTTTGAAACAGGTGCATACCGTTTCAGATATCGGGGTAGAAGAGAGCTTTGTCGAGGTTTCCAAATCCGATGATGTTGATGCATATACATTTGAAGGTAATGTTGTGGACATTGATAAGCCACTTATGGACAACATAATCCTTGCACTGCCTATGAAAACAATCTGCAGTGAAGATTGCAAAGGCTTATGCAAGACATGTGGTACCAATTTGAACATAAAAAATTGTAATTGTGATGAACACGAAATAGTAGACCCAAGAATGGAAATTCTTAAAGATTATTTCAAGTAGGTTTCTACTAGAAATAATTAAATAATAAAGTATGGTTTTCAAGGGAAATAGTATCTTGAAAAATGTAGGGTTTATTATTTGATTATTTCTTAATGGTTGCATTATAGTAGGGAGGTGTTATTGATGGCAAATCCAAAACGTAGATGGTCCAAGGCAAGAACAGGCAAGAGAAGATCCCAGTGGAAGCTGGCATCGCCAACTCTGGTAAGCTGCCCACAGTGTCATGTTTTCAAGCTGCCTCACAGGGTATGTGGTGAATGTGGATATTATGATGGCAAACAGGTAGTTAAA
>JAEWJR010000105.1:0-6718 GCA_023386445.1 Bacillota bacterium
GCAAGTTTCATATTAACCTCCATGAGCCGCATAGCGGGCACAAAATGTAATGAAATTTGCTCACTCCTCATCCGCTATAAGGCGAATAAAGGAGGTTAATTGGCCATGTGCGCTTTCAAAGTATTGATAAATACTTTGAATATTTCGCACGGCCATAAATTCACAGGTTGGTTTGGAAGACGAGCTTCGCGAAGTCTTTCAAGCTAACCTCCATGAGTTGCTGCAATCCTTTAATATTTGCCTACAGCAGCTTTGAATCTATGATTCTCCTGCTGATTTCAAAAGAATTCAGCTGTGTTCCGATAATAATTATTCCATTTTCATTTGCCTTTTTCAGTGTCAGTTCCTCGGCCTTGATTGCTTCAGGTATTATTACACAGGCAACCTCTGTCATTAAAGCCACTGCAGGCACATTGACATTTGTCAGGACAGTCACCCATGCATCACCTTTTTGCGCATGGGACATTACCCAGCTGAGCAGATCCCCAATATACACATTTTGAACCTTTGCGGATATATCCGGTATTTTATCAGTCATCAGTTCCCCTGAAATAACTTGCACCAAATCTTTAATGTACATGATTTTTCTCCAATCCAGCAGTCTCTTCTCCGCCTGAATCGTTATCCATTACGGGAGGCACCTTTCCTCCCAGATCTACCATTTCCTCAGCGAGATCACGGATTCTTTGCCTTAGCTTGAAAATACAATCCGTTTCATTGGCAATCTCTCTTACAATATCCTCCGCCAAGGCTCTGCAGTTTGGTGCTCCGCAGGCACCGCAGTCCAGTCCGGGCAGCCCGTCATATATTCTTTCCAGCTTTTCAAGTTTTTCCATAGCTTTCAGTATATCCTGATCCAGCTTCATAACCGGTTTGTATTCAACATTTGATGTCCATACCAGTTCCTCAAAGCTTTTGGGTGCCATTTTAACCGTACGGCCGGCAGGAGCCCCATGAATATGCCTTTTCAGTGTGGTTTTGGCAACAAAAACATTTTCAACCGTCAGCGGCCCCCCAAGACACCCGCCCGAGCATGACAGTGCCTCAACGAAATCAACATCTGAAAGCCTGTCACCTTCTATTTCATCAAATATCTTTATAACATTATGTATACCATCGACAGCCAGAACATTTTCCGTCCCCAGAGCCCCGCTTTCACCTCCGGAATTGGCCCAGTCTATTCCCTCGAAACCCGCCTCGGAGTATTTGGAAGCGTTGTATGGGTTATTCAGCGCCGCCAGAACCTTCAGATAGATATCCGTTATGGAAATGACGCCGTCCACATAGGACTTTTGCTTTTCATAGGGCGATTTTACGCTGGTTACCTTTGCAGGACACGGAGAAATAAAAAATACACCTATTTCTTCAGCAGGAATATTCCTGCCTTCCTGCAGCTGGGTTTTAACAATTTTTGCTGCAACCTCCATCGGCGATTCCAGCTTGACGATGTTCTCAATCAGGCTTGGAAATCTTACCTGGATCAATCTGACAACTCCGGGACAGGCCGAAGATATCATTGGCTTTTTGACCAGGGAGTTTGTGAGCAGCTGCCTGGTTGCCTCACTGACTATTTCCGCGGCCCGGGCAACCTCGAAAACGTGGTCAAAACCTATATCTATCAAAGCGTTCAAAATATTATCCCTGGAATACTTCTTTTCAAACTGTCCATAAAAAGAGGGTGCCGGAATAGCAACCTTATACCTGTAGTCACTTATTATGTCAAGACTGTCGCTGATTGCGGTCTTTGCATGATAGGGGCAAACACGTATGCACTCGCCGCAATCAATACAGCGTTCCTTAATAATACGTGCCTTGCCCTTCCTCACACGGATTGCTTCTGTAGGACACCTTTTTATACAATTGGTGCAGCCTCTGCACTTATTCTTGTCGAGATTGACAGAATGGAAGTACTCATTCATAAATATGTCCTCCAAAACCAGTACAATATTCTGTAAATTCAGGGTGTATCCTTTGAGCAAATGCGTTGTCCTCCGAAAAATCCACTCCAAATTTATGCACCCAATATGCAGAATATTGTACTAGATAAAATAAACAGTTATAGTTACCTTTGTCCCTATACCCACCTCAGTATTTATCTCCAGCTTGTCAGCATATTTTTTCATATTCGGGAGCCCCATTCCAGCTCCAAATCCCATTTCTCTGATATTGTCCGGTGCGGTTGAATAGCCTTCGGTCATTGCAAGCTCCAAATCAGGAATTCCGGGGCCATTATCTATAATTCCTATGACCACCCTGTCAGAGCATATTTCTACATCAGCGGTCCCGCCGTCTGCATGAATTACAGCATTTATTTCGGCTTCATACATGGCAATAGCCGCCTTTTTTATTTTATCGGCTGAAATCCCTATCTGGGCAAGCTTTTTCTTTACATTACTCGAGGCCTCACCTGCAGCTACAAAGTCATTGGCAGGAATATCGTACTTAAGCTTGATGGTGCTCATTTCCTACCTCCCGGCGGCATAACTGTTTTTCAGTCCGGCTTCATACAGTTTTCCGCATGCGGGAAACATTGTGAGACTTGTTGTCATAAGGACAATATTCTTTTCCTGAGCCAGCTCGACCATACTGTCAAGCGGCTGTTTGCCTCTCACAAAAATTACCGCCTTGATGTCCATCATCTCCGCTGTTCTAATAACCTGCAGGTTTATGAGTCCTGTCAGCAAAACAACATTTTCAGTTACATAGGCCATTACGTCACTCATCAAATCGGAACCGCAGGCGGATGTGACCTCATAGTCAAGAAGTTCGTTTGCTGTTAAAACCTGCGCGTTTAATATGGTAGCAATGTCAAGAAGCTTCATACGGTTCACCTCATTAAATATGTATAATTCTTGTAAAGGCCGGCCGCAGCCGGCCTTACTCACTGGAAAAAGCAACTCCCGCCGACAAATTCTTTGACTATTGAATTGTTTGGAACCTCCTTGCCGTCTATAGGCAGGAAATAGCTTAAAAATTCTATAAGCCGCTTAACCTCAGAGTACCGTTCATTTTCAGGCCCCAATTGCATTAGCAGCGGTTCGGCATAAGTTTTCAGCAGACATAATTCATATACCAGGGAAGAGTTGAACATAATATCCGCATTTTCCTGATAAGGGAATATGTTTTTCTCTTCACCCCTTCTTACAGAGGGCCATCTGTTTATGGTATTGATTGCAGAACAACCCCTGAACTGATTGTCTCTGACTATCCTGCGGATAATTCTGGTATCGGTAGAGGGTATTCTGTTGTGGTCGTCTATGTTCATTGAAGTTAAGGCACTCACATAAATCTTGTATTTATCCTCGGGTGAAATTGATGCCGTCAACCTGTCATTCAGGCCATGTATTCCTTCTATTACAAGTATGGTGTTTTTATTCATTATCATTTTCTGCCCAAAGGCTTCCCTTGAGCCTGTTTCGAAATTATATACAGGTATCTCTACTTCATGCCCTTCCAGAAGCGCAGCCAAATGTTTGTTAAAGAGGTCCACATCTATTGCCTCAAGAGCCTCATAATCGTATTCTCCGTCCTCATCCTTCGGAGTTCTATCCCTATTGACAAAATAATTGTCCAGGGATATTGTCTTGGGCGCATAGCCATTTACTCTGAGCTGAATGCCCAGCCTGTTGGCAAAGGTTGTCTTTCCTGACGACGATGGGCCTGAGATAAGAACTATACGCTTTTCCTCTTCATGATTTGTTATTTTATCGGCTATTTCCGCTATCTTCTTTTCATGAAGTGCTTCATTGACTCTGATAAGATCTCCTATTTCACCGGCCTTGACAATATCATTCAAGGCTCCTACATTCTCAACTCCCAGTATGCGGACCCACTTTTTGTATTCGATAAATACCTTGAAAAGCTTTTTCTGTTCTTCGAATTCCGGAAGTTCTTCGGGTTTAACCTTTGAAGGGAACTGTATCACCACTCCCGGCTGATGGAATTTCAGGCTGAAACACTTGATGTAACTCGTATCGGGCACCATGTAGCCGTAGTAATAATCTTCATAGCCTCCGCAGTTATACACCGTGACATACGGCTTTTGCCTGTGTTCCAAAACCTCGTATTTATCAAGCCTTCCTGTCTTCTTATACAATTCTCTGGCACTTTCTGTGGAAACAATCTTTTTCTCAAAAGGCAGTGCACAGCTTACAATTTCATTCATTTTTTTCTGAACAGCTTCCACATCAATTTCTGTAAGTTCTTCATCTCCTCTTATTTCACAGTATACACCGTTACTCATAGGATGACTGATTACCGCATTTCTCCCGGGAAACAGTTCATTAACAGCCTTTATAAATATAAAATAAAGGCTTCTTCTGTATATTCTCATACCATCCTCATCCGTCAGATCAATAAATCCTACTTTTGCATCCTCAGCAAGCCCATAGCTTAGTTCCCGGATATCATTATTCACACTGGCGGCAACAATGGCTGATTGGTATGAGTCCTTGAAGCGCTTGGCCAATTCAAGCAGTGTTGTTTTTTTCTCTATTTCATGTTTTTCATTATTTAACGTTATAAAAATCTTTTCGCTCATAAAATCCCTCCAAATAGTACTACATATTATTCAATATTTTAATAATAAGATCTTTATTTTTTAAAGTATGATGTGTAAATACAGCTTAAAATATCATCAACCAAATACATTATACCATTAATTGCATATATTCTATAAGCATGCTGAATAAACCTTTATTAATCGGTTCAGAAAGTTATGAATCTAATATTTTAATTATGTGCTCAAATGCTTTCCATATACAAGTATTTTCTCAAAGAGCAATCTTTTATGGTGTATTCAATTACTATTTGACACTATATTGGCTATAATATAAAATGAAATTTGATTGCTGAGAGGAACAATATCCTTATTTCCTTATTAAAGGCAGGTATTATTCAATTTAATTAGAATTGCGAGAGGTTAAATCAATGCCAGATATCAAAACTGAAATAAAAAAAGAAGTAGCACGCAGAAAAACATTTGCCATTATATCCCACCCTGATGCCGGTAAAACAACCTTGACCGAAAAGCTGCTCCTGTATGGAGGCGCTATCAGACTTGCCGGTTCGGTTAAGGCCAGAAAGGCAAATAAATATGCCGTGTCCGACTGGATGGAAATAGAAAAGCAAAGAGGTATTTCCGTTACTTCCAGCGTAATGCAGTTTGAATATAATGATTTCTGTATAAATATTTTGGATACACCCGGTCACCAGGACTTCAGTGAGGATACATACAGAACTCTGGTTGCTGCCGACAGCGCCGTTATGCTTATCGACGGAGCAAAGGGTGTTGAAGCACAGACAATAAAACTTTTTCACGTTTGTAAACTAAGGGGTATACCCATATTTACATTTGTAAATAAAATGGACCGTGCCAGCAAAGACCCCTTCGAGCTTATGGAAGAGATCGAAAGGGTACTCGGTATACGTTCCTACCCTATGAACTGGCCCATAGGAACCGAAGGTGACTTTAAGGGTGTTTACAATAGAAACCTTAAACAAATTGAGCTCTTTGACGGCGGCGAACATGGCCAGGCACAGGTATCCTCCACTGTTGGAAAGGTTGATGACCCCATTTTTGCCGATTTACTGGGAAGCCACTATCACGATAAACTTTGTGAAGACATCGAACTTCTTGACATGGCAGGAGATGAGTTTGACAAGAAGAAAATCCGCAGCGGCGAACTCACACCTTTATTCTTTGGCAGTGCCATGACCAATTTCGGTGTGCAGCCGTTTTTGGAGGAATTCCTTGAACTTGCACCTTCACCTGGTGTGATAACCACGTCCGAAGGCGAAATTGACCCTGAGAGCGACAAATTCTCAGGATTCATATTTAAAATTCAGGCAAATATGAATCCTACACACAGGGACAGACTTGCATTCCTGAGAATTTGTTCCGGCAAATTTACAAAGGGCATGTCGGTAAAGCATGTAAACGCCGGAAAAGAAATCCGCCTGTCACAGCCGCAGCAGTTCATGGCCCAGGAACGTACTATTGTTGACGAAGCGTTTCCCGGTGATATTATAGGTTTGTTTGATCCCGGCATATTCAATCTTGGTGATACGCTTTATGAAGGAAACGGCAGCGTAAAATTCGAGGGAATTCCAATCTTCCCCGCAGAATACTTTGCAAGAGTAACCCCTGCCGATACCATGAAAAGAAAGCAGTTCATAAAAGGTATCGACCAGCTTTCCGAGGAAGGCGCCATACAGGTTTTCAAGCAGATTGACATCGGTATTGAGGCATTAATCATCGGTGTAGTAGGCGCTCTTCAGTTTGAGGTGCTGGAATACAGGCTGAAAAACGAATATGGAGTTCAGCTCCGCCTTCAGAATCTGCCATACAGGCATGCCCGGTGGATTGAAAATGAAGGCCTTGATCCAAGAAAGCTGAATCTTCCAAGTACGGCAGTAATTGTTGAAGATAAGCTGGGCAGAAACTCCATTTTGTTTGAAAATGAATGGTCCATCAGAATGGCTGAGGAAAGAAACAAGGATCTGAAGCTGGTTGATATTGCAACACAGGATTTTAAAGTCAGGAAAATCTAGCAAATAATCTTTGCTTGGTCAAATTAAAAAATTGTGATTATTTGCTTGACAAAAAGTGCAAACCTCTTTATAATAGGTTTTGCGCTTGACGTTGGGATGTAGCCAAGCCGGTAAGGCACCAGACTTTGACTCTGGCATTTCGTTGGTTCGAGTCCAGCCATCCCAG
>JAEWJR010000150.1:0-25335 GCA_023386445.1 Bacillota bacterium
AAGACTTCACTAATGCTCGTCTTCCAAACTAACCTGTGAATTTATGGCCGTGCGAAATATTCAAAGTATTTAGCAATACTTTGAAAGCGCACATGGCCAATTAACCTCCTTTATTCGCCACATTGCGATAAAGGATAATTACTTACAAACATTTTGTGGCCACAAATGTGGCTCATGGAGGTTAATATGATCAGAGTAGCTGTTATCGGAACCGGTAATATATCAAAGTTACATATCAAATCCTACCTGGATTTTCCGGATAGATGCAGGATAATCGCATTTGCAGATATCTACCCTGAAAAGTGCAGGGAAAAGGCGGAAGAATTCGGAGTTGATGTTGAAATCTTTGATTCCCACAAAAAGCTGCTTGGAAGAAGTGATATTGATCTGGTAAGCATTTGCACGCCTCCTTTTTGTCATGCCGACATAGCCGTAGATTTTCTGAACGACGGGAAGCATGTTATTGTTGAGAAACCCATGGCGGCTTCCCTTGAAGAATGCGACCGGATGCTGGAAGCGGCCGGTAGGAGCAGGACGGTTTTTTCCGTCATTGCCCAAAACAGGTTCAAGGACCCTGTTATGAACCTGAAAAGGGTGTTGGACAGCGGTAAAATCGGCAGGGTACTGCACGCCCAGGTGGATTCATTTTGGTGGAGAGGGCACTGCTATTATGACCTTTGGTGGCGCGGAACCTGGGAAAAGGAGGGAGGAGGCTGTACCTTGAACCATGCCGTACACCATATAGACATGCTGGCATGGATGATGGGCAGGCCGCTGAGTGTTCAGGCACTTCTGAGCAATGCCTCCCATGATAATGCAGAGGTTGAGGACATATCAATAGCTGCTTTGCAATACCCTGACGGTGCAGTCGCCCAGATCACCAGCTCGGTTATACACCACGGAGAAGAGCAGCAGGTGATTTTTCAGGGGGAGAGGGCCAGAATTTCGGCTCCCTGGAAAGTCCGGGCAATGGTTTCCAAAAGCAACGGGTTCCCTGAGGACCATACTCAATTGGAGAAGGAATTGAACGATTTTTACAACAGTCTTCCAGGGCTGAAATACAATGATCACAAGGGTGAAATAGACAATGTAATGACAGCTGTAGAGACAGGCGGGCAGCCTCTTATTACCGGCCTGAGCGGCCGCCTGACGATTGAAATCATAACAGCTGTATATAAGGCGGGTTTTGAGAGAAAAACCGTAAATCTTCCTATTGAAAAGGAGGATCCATATTACACGGTTAAAGGGATACAGGAAAAAGCAGTACATTTCTATGAGAAAAAGTCCTCCGTTGTAAACCTGGGCAGCGGTCAGGAAATAACGGTGGGCAGTGACTATACAAGCCAAAAATAACTGAAAGGCCGGCAGACAATGCGGCCGGGAGTTGGAAAAGGAGATTAGGTTATGGAGAGAGCAGAGGGAATGAACTATATGCCGAAGGGAAAGCCCAACCCCGTGGTAAGGCCGGGTGAATTCATGTTTGCAGCTGTATGTCTGGATCATGCCCATATCGGCGGCATGTGTAACGGCCTTATAGAAGCAGGCGGAACGTTAAAATGGATTTACGATCCCGATTCCGAAAAGCTGGACAGGTACTGCAGCCTGTTTCCTCATGCCAGACGCGCAAGAAGTGAGGAGGAGGTGTTGTCGGATCCGGAAGTAAAGCTTGTTGCAGGTGCGGCTGTTACCTCGGAACGCTGTGCCCTGGGACTGCGTGTTATGGAGGCCGGCAAGGACTACTTTACAGACAAGGCTCCATTGACTACTCTGGAGCAGCTGGAAGCGGCAAAGGCAAAAGTTAAGGCTACCGGAAGGAAATATGCGGTTTATTACAGCGAGCGTTTGCATGTAGAAGACGCAATATTTGCCGGACAACTCATAGAACAGGGGGCCATAGGAAAGGTTATTCAGACAATTGGAATGGGCCCGCACAGGTTAAGTGCCCCGGCAAGGCCGGAGTGGTTTTTCCTCAAGGAAAAATACGGCGGGATCCTCTGTGATATCGGAAGCCATCAGATAGAGCAGTTCCTGTTTTACACCGGGGCCCGGGATGCGGCTGTGGTGCGCAGCCAGACAGCAAACTACTCACATCCTGAATATCCTGAACTGGATGACTTCGGTGACGCAGCTCTTGTAGCTGATAATGGTGCTTCGGGCTATTTCCGGGTGGACTGGTTTACACCTGACGGGCTCTCGACCTGGGGGGACGGCAGGACTTTTATACTTGGAACCGAAGGTTATATCGAACTCCGGAAATATGTAAACATAGCAGTGAACAGTGGGGGCGGGACAGTTTTCCTGGCCAACGGAAAAGAAGAAAAAGCTTATGACATACGGGGTAAAGTGGGTTACCCTTACTTTGGCCAGCTTATCCTTGACTGTCTGAACAGGACCGAAAATGCCATGACACAGGAGCATGCCTTTAAAGCAGCCGAGCTTTGTGTCAGGGCACAGATGCAGGCCGTCAAGCTGAAGTAACCGGCCTTGCTCTTAAAATATCAACGATCCAGCTGCTTTCAGGCATCGGTATTTCAGGGTGAAGAACAACACATTCGGCAATTCCCTGTATGGCGCTCCAAAAAGCAACGGCCAGTGCCTCGGGATTGCCTGGTTTTATTTCACCCAGCTTTTGCCCCTTCACAATAAAAGGGAGAACAGGTGACATGGGATCAAATTTAGCAACTATTTGTTTTATATTTTCAGGAACGCCTTCGGAATTCATTGCCTGAGGCATCAGAAGAAACATTTTTGCCGTCATCGAGTCACTCTTTAAAGCCTTGAAAATCTCAGAGGTGATCTTTTCAAAGTTTTCAATGGGTGAGCTGTTGCTGTTCTCCACTATTTTGAGTACGCTTTGCGGTCCTGACATACCGTGTTTCACCAGCTCTTCATAAACACTTTCCTTGGACTCAAAGTAGTTGAAAAACAGGCCTGTGCTTATATTCAGTTTTTTAGCTATATCTCTTATGGTTGCAGCGGCATAACCGCGGCTGATGATCATATCAAGACTGCAATTGAGTATTTGCTCCCTGCGGTCATGACGCTGCTGCTCTCTTTTGTTCATAAAAACCTCGGTCGTTTGTCATTTCTTATATTATAGCGCGGCGGCCTCTTGCAGGCCATATATTATTTCAGATATTTTGCTGCGGCCTTGGAAGCTTCCTTGCCGCTCTGAACCGCCGAACATATGCCGCCGCCGACAGTAGTCCACTGTCCGCAGAGATAGAGACCATCAATTCCGTCGATCTTCTTTTTAATGTTGTATTTAAAGGAGGAAGGAGTTGGTGCAAAACCCTCCCAGGAACCCTTGTACAGATTTGCATACCGGATATAGGTGGCGGGAGTGGCAACATCGGTGACTACGACTGCTTCCTTAAAGCCGGGAATACGTTTGTCCAATGCAGAAGCTACTTCCAGGGCCAGTTCCTCTTTCCTTATACGATAGCCTTCAGGATTGTCTCTGCGCAAATTCTGCCAGTATTCCAGTGTCGAGTCCAGCATTATCATGACGTTGCTGCAGTTTTCGGGGGCTGAGGACGGATCGAATTCAAAGGAGCGGACATTTAAGCAGCGGGAAACTCCTTCGGAATCGATTTTGATTCCCTCAGGGCACTCAAAGTTATGTGAAAAGGGCAGATTGAATTTTTTATTGAGTCCGAAGGAGGCCAAAATAACAGGAGGAAAAAGTTCGGCTGATTCAAGCAGTGAGTCCAGCTGCTTATGAGCGAATCTGCCGCCCAGCATGTTTTTGAGGACATCATACATATCACAGGCCGCCACTATGGCGCCTGCCGGATAAGACTGGCCCCCGGATGTCAGGGCTGCAGCTTTTCCGTCCTTCAATATAATTTTATCCACTTTGGACGAAAAATGAATAGTCCCTCCCAATTCCTTATAGTGCTTTTCCATCCTGCCTATGACGTCATAGGCACCTCCCAGCGGATAACCTGCATTTCCGCTCATACGGGTACCCAGCATCATTATCAGTCCGAAGAGGGAATACTGTGGGGGCATCAGATAATATAAAATTGCTTTCAAGGTTGGATTTTGAAAAGCTTCCACATAATCACGCACACTGATTCCCACATATTTTCTTGCCAGAGTTAAAAAACCCTGGCTGTTTTTTAGTATATCAATCAGTTCCAAGAAACCTGCGGGTGCCCCGGCAGGCATTCTGGTGGTTATCATTTTTTCTATTTCGCCGCACAGGGTGTTGATTTTGGCACTGTCTTCCGGCGAGACAGATAACAGAAGGTTTCTGAAGGGCTCCAGGGTCATTGGAATTTCGTAGGTTATTCCGGAAATCTGGCTTTTGATACTTTCAGCATTATAGATCACCGTGTCATTCTCCAGTGCATGAACTTCACGATACAGATTGTAAAACGGAGTGCCGGCCTTTGTTCCCACCATCCAGTGAATACAGCCGTCAAACCTGTAGCCCCGGCGTTCCCACGCTGTGCACATGCCGCCGGCCTGCCCGGATATTTCAAAAACTTCAGTCTGAATTCCCTGCTTTTGCAAATAAATTCCTGCACTTACGCCTGCCAGACCGGCTCCTATAATCAACACCTTTTTACTCATAAAAACCCTCCTTAAATTTTAGTTCAAGATCGCTGGATATTATATATCACTCTCACATTTGAATTTACAATTATTGAACAAAAGTTCATTGAACATGTGTTCAATAACATGGTATGACAAATACTAATAATTGTCAATAGGGTATTGTTGACACCTGCCGGCATATGGTTAATAATGTAATGGGGTTTTGGATATCCCATATTAATAAAAGCAGGTGATAAAAATTAAAGCCTATAACACTCCGATATACAACTATCTGCGAAAGTACGCCCAGGATAAAATAAATATTTTCCATATGCCAGGACACAAGCTGGGCAGAGGAGTTCCGGACGAGCTTGCACGGGAGCTTCTGCAGCTTGACGTAACAGAGGTGGAAGGTACCGATAATCTTCACTATCCCGAAGGCATTATAAAGGAAGCTCAGGAGCAGGCTGCAAAGGCATTTGGCTCAGATAGGACCTTCTTTCTTGTAAACGGCTCTACCTGTGGTGTGCAGGCAGCTATAATGAGTGTCTGCGCCCGGGGTCAAAAGATTATTGTCGGCAGGGACTCCCACAAGGCTGTGGCATCGGGCTTGATCCTGTCGGGTGCAGAACCGGTTTTCGTGCAGCCTGAATTTAATAAGGAATTTGCCGTATCTGCAGAAATAAAACCGGAAACCATTGAGAAGGCGTTGCGCGCCAATCCGGATGCAACAGCCGTGCTCATAACCAGGCCCAACTATTACGGCATATGCAGCGATATTGAAAAAATATGCAGCCTGGTCCATTCATATGACAAAATTCTAATAGTGGATGAGGCACACGGTGCGCATCTGACTTTCAGTGACAGGCTGCCGCCTTCGGCTCTGGAGCACGGCGCAGATATATGTATTCAAAGCGCGCATAAAACTTTACCGGCAGTTACCCAGGGAGCATACCTTCATGTAAAGGGAAGCAGGGTTGATACGGACAGGCTGTCCCTGAATCTGGCAATGCTTCAGACCTCAAGCCCATCATATATTATAATGGCCTATCTGGATATTGCCAGGGAACTGATGGAGCGGGAGGGCAGTAAAAAGCTTGAAGAGCTGCTTGATATAAATAACTGGTTTAGGATGGAAATAGAAAAAACCGGTGTATACAAGGTTTTGTCCACCGCAAAAATGGGTATTAAAGTTATACAGGATTCCACCAGGCTGGTAATCAACCTTAAGGGACTTGGTATAAGCGGTTACCTCGCCGGGAAGCTTTTAAGGGAAAAGTACAGGACTCAGATAGAAATGGCCGACTATGAAAATTTAGTGATGATCACTACGGTGGCTGATACAAGGGAGAGCATGACAGAACTGCTCAATGCATTAAAAGCTTTAGCCGGTGCGGAACTCCGGCCGGGACAGGAGTATAAGGCCGAAAAACTGCGCAGTATATTAAAGAGTAATGAAAAGGAAGACGGCAGAAGTTTTAAAATGCTTCCCTGGCAGGCCTATTATTCCAACAAGGAGGAGATTTCCCTTGCAAAATGCGCGGGAAGAATAAGCGCCGATATTATTACTCCATACCCTCCGGGAATTCCCCTCCTGTATCCGGGGGAAATAATAACCGGCACCAGCATACAATATATTAGGGACATAATTTCCGCCGGGGGCAAAGTAAACGGAATTATTGGCAATGACAGCATCCGGATATTAGTAGTCTGTAACATCTAAATTCATACATTGCCGACGGTCAAATTTCCCCAGAACTGCGTTGTCGAAAAGCACTGCTACGCAGTACTTGGTTGGAATAAAGCGATTATTCCGCCCTCCTCGCCTTGTTCTGAAAAAATTTCCCTCGCCGGACAATATAAGTTTTAGATGTTGCAGACTACTAGAGACTGAATAAATAATAACTTCCTGTTTTTGCTTAAAAAATATAAAGAGATTAAATAATGTTATGTTATAATAAGGTATATTAAAAAATGAAATCCGCTTTTATTGACTTATTGCAAAGGATAACGGCTTGAAAGGATGCAGGCAAATGGAAAAAGGCTTATTTATTACTTTTGAAGGAACTGACGGATCGGGTAAGACAACACAGATAAAATTGCTTGAAGAGTATATGCTGGAAAAGGGCTGTGAGGTGGTTTTATCCCGTGAACCCGGCGGAACCAGAATAAGTGAAATAATACGTGGTCTGATATTGGACCCGCAGAATAAGGAGATTGTTCCTTTGACTGAAATGATTCTGTATGCAGCCTCAAGAGCACAGCACGTGGCAGAAGTCATAGAGCCGGCGATTGAAAACGGTAAAATTGTCATTTGTGACAGGTATGTGGATTCAAGTTATGCATACCAGGGCGGCGGAAGAGGTATGGATTTGAAAGTCATAGCCGATGTAAACAGGATTGCCGTGAATGGAACGGTACCCGATGTAACCTTTTTTCTGGATATAGACCCTGAAATATCGGTAAGACGAAGGATAAATTCCACCGGGGCAGATCGGATCGAGCAGGAGAAGCTGGATTTTCACAGACGTGTATATGACGGGTATAAGAAGCTGTCCATTCTTTATCCCGAAAGAATAAAAACAATTGATGCAACAAAATCCATTGAGGAGATTTCCTCTCAAATACAAGATTATATTAATGAATTATTTTAAAAAAGGAGGTTTTGCTATGAAACTGGTATTTGCAATTGTTCATGATGAGGATGGCCACAAGGTTATGGAAGAACTGAACAAAAACGGCTTTGGAGTCACAAAGATGTGTTCGTCCGGAGGTTTCCTCAAGGCGGGGAACACCACACTTCTGGTAGGTGTTGAAGAAGATAAGCTGGATGAAGTAATAGCCATAATCGAAAAGAAATCAAAGAGCAGAAAACAGGTAATAAATACTCCTGCAACACCGGGAGGCATGAACGGAATGAATGGAATGTACATGCCGTACCCTGTTGAAGTAACTGTGGGTGGAGCAACAGTATTTGTTGTGGATGTTGAAAGATTCCACAAGGCTTAATTATGATAGTTGACAACTGATTCAGCAGCTGTGAAAATAGTCAGGATAGGATGTGTTTGCTATTAAGATACAGGATACAACCAAAAATCCTTCAGGTATCAACGCAATTCCTGGAAGGGACGAAAGAACAATAAGAAATGAAAGAGATACTGCTTTTTCGGCCTCCCTCAAAAAGATGGAATTTAAGAATTATGAGGAGAGGATAAAGGTCCTGGCCGACAAGATTCAAAGTCAGGGCAAAAAGCTGGAGAAAAAAGCCGACATTCGTGATCTGAAGGTCTATAAGCAGCTTATTTCTGAATTTCTGAATGAAGCGGTCTCCCATTCACACAGCTTTACAAAAAAGAGTTTTTTGGACAGGCGCGGCAGACACAGAGTATATGCCTTAATAAAAAAAATCAATGAAGAACTTGTCGAGCTTACTAATGAGGTGCTGAAATCCGAACAGGACAATCTGAGCATACTGAAGAAGCTTGATGATATCAGAGGTCTGATATTGGACCTGCTGCTATGAATAAACAATTTCCATAAATATTTTGCAGCGGTTGTGCTGCTTAAAGCCATAATATGGCTCAGGAGGTTAAAGTGTTAGGTCACCGGAGGATACTGGCCAGCTTACAGGAGACAATTAAAAATGATAATGTAGGTCATGCTTATATATTTGAAGGACCTGACGGTATCGGCAGAAGAGAAACGGCACTGTCCTTTACGGCAATGCTGATGTGTGAAAGGGAACAGGCTCCCTGCGGGGAATGCAAATCCTGCCGGCTCTTTGCGGAAGGTTCAAATCCTGATTTTCAGGAGATTTATTCGGCTGACAAAAGTATAAGTGTTGACGATATAAGAAATATATTAAAGGGGTTGGTAATCAGACCCCTTTATTCTAGATATAAGGTAATAATAATTAATGATGCCGACAGTATGACCGTGCAGGCCCAGAATGCACTTCTAAAGTCTTTGGAGGAGCCGCCGCCCTATGTGGTTTTCATATTAACGGTGCAGTCGGGGGCTGCGGTGACATCTACCATAAGGTCAAGATGTCAGAGGGTTTTGTTTGATAAACTCCATAATGAGGAAGTAATGCAGATACTTGAGGGAAAGTATGGCGGAAGAAAACCTGAATGGGATTTTATTGTCTCCTACTCCGACGGTGTGGTAGGAACTGCTCTTGAGCTTGTTGAATCTCCCGGGTATCTGGAAGTAAGGAATGAAGTGATACAGGCTGCTGACCAACTGCTTAAGTTAAAAAACAGTGATGTGTTTAAAATGTATGAACTGTTTGAAAAGAATAATGACAAGATAGAATTTATGTTAAGAATAATGCTTCTGTTTTTTAGGGACATAATAATATATAATCAGACCTCGAATTATAGCATATTGATTAATTCCGATAAAAAAGATATGATTATTGAGAACGCCGGTGTAAAACTTTCAGGTATGCTGAAATGCATTAATGCGGTCTGGAGTGCCAAAAAGAGCCTGGAGTACAATGCGAACTTTCAACTGGCGATCGAAGTGATGCTTATGAAAATCAAAGATTCTTACGTTTATTGATAGAAAGGAAATTTTTTGATGGTAAAAGTTGTTGGTGTTAGATTTAAAACTGCCGGGAAAATTTATTATTTTGATCCCGGGGAACTGATTATAGATTTAAACAGGAATGTAATAGTTGAAACCGCCAGGGGTATCGAATTTGGTCTTGTTGTGGTGCCAAACAGGGAAGTTGACGAATCGGAAATTGTGGCTCCCCTCAAAAAGGTCATACGTATAGCGACTGATGAAGACATAGCTCATGCAGCCGAAAATGATAAAAAGGAAAAGGAGGCATATAACATATGCCTGCAAAAAATAAATGATCACAAGCTGGATATGAAACTCATTGACGTAGAATATACCTTTGACAACAATAAGGTGCTGTTTTACTTTACAGCCGACGGAAGAGTGGATTTCAGAGAGCTGGTCAAGGATCTGGCCGCAGTATTCAAGACAAGAATCGAATTGAGGCAGATAGGTGTACGTGATGAATCCAAAATGATGGGCGGAATAGGGATCTGCGGGAGAGTACTCTGCTGCAACTCCTTCCTCGGCGAATTCCAGCCGGTATCAATAAAGATGGCAAAGGAACAGTCCCTTTCTCTTAATCCAACAACGATTTCAGGTACCTGCGGAAGACTCATGTGCTGCCTTAAATATGAGCAGGAGGCCTATGAGGATCTGCTGGACAGAGTACCGAAGGTGGGAGCCATAGTTGAAACTCCGGAAGGACAGGGAACTGTGGTTGAAGTGAATCTTCTCAAGGAAATATTGAAAATAAAGCTGGACATTGGCAAGGAAACAGAATTGAGGGTATACAACTACAAGGAAGGCGAAGTAAAGCTGATAAAGAATGCTGCTGCCAACTATGATATGGATATAGATCTGGAAGCTTTGAAGCAGCTTGAAGACTAGTGGTCTGTAACATCTAAAACGTATATTGCCGGCGAGGAAAATTTTTGCAGGATAGGCGGAGGAAGAAGGCAATACTGTATGTATTGACAAGGACGACAACGAAATTCCGCGGGAATTTAACGTCGGCAATATGTGACTTTTAGGTGTTATAGACCACTAGGTTGCAGTAGAATTCAAAAAGCACCGGGACGCTAATATTAAAGGGATTGTGCTTAAATTTAAATTTTAAAAAAATATATAATTTAGTTTGTCATTTGACAAAAATGATGGTAAAATAAGAGCGAAAAACATAATTCAAGGCTTGTTTTTCCTTAAATATTAGGAGGTGTTTTAAATGGCATATTTTATCAATGAATCATGCATCAGCTGTGGGGCATGTGAATCAGAATGTCCAGTATCATGCATAGCTGCTGGTGATAGCGTATATGTAATAGACGCTGATGCTTGCATAGAATGCGGCGCTTGTGCAAATGTATGTCCTGTTGATGCTCCTCAACAGCAATAGTTTTAGGGTAATGAGGGTCAGATAAAGGTGGAACTGCCTTTATTTGGCCCTTTTTTCAGCGCGTGATAAAATTGCCGGTTATGCTGTTTTCCTTATGATCCGAGGAAATAATTTTTAAGAGGAAATAATATTTCATGGTAGAGCTAAAAGAAAACGAACGTATAGATGATTTACAGCTGAATGGACTGAGGCTGATACAAAATCCCCGGGCTTTCTGTTTTGGCGTGGATGCTGTTTTACTTTCTGATTTTGCCGATGTAAAAAAAGGCCATAAAGTTCTCGATATTGGGACTGGAACGGGTATAATACCTGTTCTGCTGTCAGGCAAAACAAAAGCAGGATCAATAGTAGGGCTTGAGATACAATCCGATATGGCTGAAATGGCAGCCAGGAGTATAGAACTCAATGGCCTTGAGGATAGAGTAAGCATAGTAAACGGAGATATTAAAGAATACAGACGTTATTTCGGCAAAGCCGGTTTTGACGTAGTTGTTTCAAATCCTCCATATACCAATAAGGGCTGCGGACTTGTAAACCCTCATGACAATAAGGCCATTTCAAGGCATGAAATACTGTGTACCCTTGAGGATGTGGTAGGTGCCGCAGCCGATCTGCTGGTCCCCGGAGGGCAGTTTGCCATGGTGCACAGGCCCGAAAGGCTTGCTGATATTATATGCAGTATGAGAAAGTGCGGTATAGAACCAAAATATCTGAGAATGGTGCACCCAAAGCCTTTTAAAAAGCCGACGATGATTTTGATCAAGGGCAGCAGGGGAGGAAATCCTGAACTAAAGGTAATGGAGCCGTTATATGTATACAATGAAGATGGAACGTACTCCGCCGAAATAAACAGAATTTACGGCAGATAAAATTTCTTGTTATAAAAATTAAAGGCACGGACAATAGATCAAATTTTACCCAATTCTTTCATGGGAGAATTTACTATTCCGTGAAAGGATGAGGTTAATGGAAAAAGGAACTCTATATCTTGTTGCAACACCGATTGGTAATCTGCAGGATATAACCTTGAGAGCAATCAACACTCTGAAGGAGGTAGAGCTCATAGCTGCTGAGGACACGAGGCAGACCATAAAGCTGCTCAACCACTTTGAGATCAAAAAGCCTCTGGTGAGTTATTATGAGCACAACAAGATAGTTAAAGGGAATTACCTGATTGAGCAGCTGCAGCAGGGGAAGGATATTGCACTTGTATCGGATGCCGGAACACCGGGAATATCGGATCCGGGAGAGGATCTGGTCAGGCTGTGTATAGAAAATAGTATAAAGGTTACTATGATACCCGGCCCGGTGGCGGCAGTAACAGGAATGGTTATATCGGGATTGCCTACCGGAAGGTTTGTTTTTGAAGGCTTTTTGCCCATGAATAAGAGAACCAGGCAGGAAAGGCTTAAACAGCTGAAGGATGAGACCAGAACCATAATTTTCTATGAGGCTCCGCATAAGCTGCTATATACTCTAAAGGATATGTACAATGCGTGGGGGGAAAGAAGAATAGCTCTTGCCAGAGAACTTACCAAACGGTATGAAGAAGTAATAAGGTGTAATTTGTCCGAGGCAGCCGAAAGATATCAGGTTGAGGCACCAAAGGGTGAGTTTGTTGTCATCATTGAAGGACAGGACGAAAAGGTGCTTCAGGAACTGGAAAAAGATAAGTATTCTGATATCAGTATTGAAGAGCATGTTGAAAGGTATGTAAAAGAAGGGCTGCCCAAAAAGGAAGCTGTCAAGAAAGCAGCAGAAGACAGAGGCTTGAATAAAAGGGATGTTTATAATCTTGTGATGAAAAAGTAATTTCACAAAAAAAAGAGCCTTTCGGCTCTTTTTTGATTAAGTAATTATTTCTTTAATTCTTTCATACACTCAGGACAGATATTCTTACCCTTGTAGACTTGTACGTCTTTGGCATTTCCGCAGAAAATACAGGCTGGCTCGTATTTCTTTAATATGATAGTAGATTCATCAACGTAAATTTCCAAAGCATCCTTTTCAGCGATATCAAAAGTTCTGCGTAATTCGATAGGGAGAACAACTCTTCCCAATTCGTCAACTTTTCTAACAATTCCTGTAGATTTCATAATAATGACCTCCTCAATTATACACTTCATATTTCGACAAACTTCGTTATTATAATACCATAAATTCCAATAAACGTCAACGCTCATTTTGTAAAAAATTAAAAAAATTTTAAAGTTATACAAATTAAAAAACACAGATAATTAAAGGGTTCTAAGGAATAAGCCTGTAAAAACAGCTTATGTTACAATTTTATGAACATTTTATTAATAAAATAATATTACAAAGCTTGAAAAATAATACTGGGAATTTAACAGCGGAAATCGAAGAAATTCGACAAATATTCGACAAAATGTGCACAGAATTTTCGACACGAAAACAGGCGTTAAATAGCCAGCTGTCTGCTTTTTAACAACTGTTTTACAAATTATTGGTACTCATATTCCGGTATTGGGAGGTGGTTACTCCATATTTTAATTTGAAGGTCGTATAAAAATAGTTTTTATTCTCCCAGCCTATTTCATCCAGTATTTCGGTTATATTCATCCTGGTGGTTTCCATATATTCTACAGCTTTTTGAAGCCTAACTTCGGTAAGATAATCTGCAAACGATTTTGAATAGGCTTCTCTGAACATCTTCCCGAGGTAATCCCTGGAGATATGAAGTCTGTTGGAAACCGCATCCTGACATAGACATTTGTCCATATACTCGGTTTCGATAATGCATTTTACCTTTTCAACCATACTGCTCTTTTTCTTGAAACGTTTCTGTTCAATGGTATCAGTGATAGCCTTGAAGAGATTGACTACTCTTTTATTTATTTCGTTCAGGGTTTCAAGGGAAATAATTTCACTTATGTAGCTGTTGGAATCAAAGGTGATCTTCTCATAGCCTTTTGCCTCCAGATCATTGAATTTTTTTATTATCAGATACGAAAGGTACAGTACATATGAGTTTATTGTTTCATAGGAATAATCAGTGATGTATTCAATTATCCTGGCATAAGCTTCGACTGAATCTGCCAGTTTGCCGTTATTTAAGGCTTCATCCAGTTTTTGTTCAAGGGAGATGGGATGTTCAAAGGCATTTGATTTGAGTCTGAAAATAACATCAGGCAGCAATAGGCATTCATATCCGTAAACAAGCCTGTACCTGGAGAGCTGCAGAGTGAATCTGTAACTCTCGGATATATCCATCAGATTCACAGGGTCAATATGCAGCGCAGCCGATAAGCTGATATTAAGGTTTGCATGGCACCAGTCCTGGATCTCTCTGGCAATTTCAAGTATATTTGACTTGCGTGTATCCGGATCTGAATCATCCGCTTCCATTAAAAGCATAATGTTTTTATCATCAAGCTCAAAACATTCGTTCCTGAAGTATTTCTGGGCAAGTTCACCTGCTACGTTGCAGACTGCAAACCTGAACAGTTTCTGATCCTCCATAGTCAGATTCTGAGAGAAAGAGGAATAGCGGTCTATGCTGAAACTGCACAATAGAAAGAAGCCGCCGGAATTGAGATTTATTTTGTACTTTTTAAACGTTTCATTTACATAATCAATATTTAGGACTTCATTTAGGACTTCATTAACCAAAAGATCGCGCAGAAAGCTGCTTCTTTTAATAATGTAATTTTCGTAACTGACTGACTGCATATTCTTGGTTTTTTCAAAGGTTTCAGTAAAAATATCCGTTAAAAAGTCCAGCTCATTTTTTTTATTTTTTTCCATCTTAACATTTGATAGCTGCTGTACTTTTCCGATCATGCTGTTTATAGGATGGTAAAGATATTTTGCAAGGAAATATGAGAGGAGGAAACCTAAAACAACGATGGTAACGCAAACAATATATATGTTTCTCTTCATTATGTTGATATCTTTAAAAATCTGATCGTATGGAGTGATGTTCACGAATTTCCAATCCAGCACATCGGATGCAACGTATGTAACAACTACTTTCTGCCCGTCAATCTTATCAATAAAATAGCCGTTTTTATCATTCCGGGTCAGGATTTTTTTAATATGGACCTTATGGCTCATATCACTGAAACCGCTGCTTGAATTGGAGCCGGCTACTGCATAACCCGAACTGTTTATGATGATGGTATCGCCGCCGATTAAGGATCCTTTTGTATTTAGTATATTAATTAATCCGTCCAGATACTGGGAATTTAAATTTATGATAATGGCACTTAATACATTACCGTCCGAAGAATAATCGGTCATTATATAAGTTAAAACGTTGATATATGCATTACTGCTGTTTGTATAGTTCAAAGGTATTTTCCTAAGGAGCGGGGTTAATGTAAATATCTCTTTATTCGGTATTTTATTGTTTTTAATTATATCGGCAATACCTGTATCGATAAAATCATTTGCAGGACTGTAAAAACGCCACCAGGTGGAATAAAAGGTATCGATATCCTTATTATATATATAAATTGAGTGTATATTGCTGGATTGGGCTACCAGAGCTTCAAGGCTGGTTATACATTTATAGGCATCCTCCGTACTTGTATACCGGCCATACCTTAATAATGAATAGTCATTATTTGAATAAATATATGCCGCTGTATTTTTTGCAGTGTCATTAAGGTAAGTGGCACTATAGCTTATCTCGGACAAGATGTTCTTATTGGCATTATACTGCATTTTCAAGCCTATATTTTCGAAGTTGAAATAAAATACAAATGAAGAGGTTAATATAATAACTAATACAAGTATGGCTATGTACAAAAACATTTTATTATAAAAAGAATGTTTAAACACCCTTGATTTCATGTTTTTACTCCTATCTGGCTTATATTTTAAACATCTTCCAAGTATTGGCGGTCAAAAGAAAGAATTTAATTGAGAATCATGCACACGCGACCATTAACCCAAAATATCCTGAACTCCGTCATTTGTCAGTTTTATTATATAGCAATGAAGGATAGGCTTCAATCAAAATCTGGAAATAACCAGTAGAATAGCATGACAGAACAAAAGCTGATATTTACATCGAAATGCAAATACCAGCTTATAGAAATCAGATTTTATTACTTAGCCTTCCAGGCATTGATCTGCTTCTGCATTTCCTTCTGTACATCCTCAAGGCCGGCTTTATTCAGCCTATCCTGGTAAGTCGGGAATTTTGCAAGATCCATGTTTCCACTACCCCAGGCGTTTTTATATTCATTGTATACTGCTGTTAATTGAGCTACCTGCGTTTTTACCGGGCTGTTATCAAATGTAAAACCATTTATAGGTGATACTATACAGTTCTCAGTTGCTTTCTTCTGTGCTTCAACAAGTTCCTTTCTGTTTGGAACGTCGCTGAACAGCAGCCAGGGATCTCCAAACATCCATTCCATGTTAGTCTTGTAGCCATTTGTTTCAGTTGTTACACCGTCGGGCTGTTTGAATATCTTGATTACAGGGTCGCTGTCGTCAATTATCTCATAGTGCTTCCCTTCAATACCAAAACCTAACAGATTGAGAAGTTTTGGATCGCTGTTACATTGTTCCAAAAGCATAACGGTTCTTTCCGGATTGGGAGAAGTACTGCTTACAGCAACACAACTCTGGGTAATAGCGGTTGTATTAAGCAATGGTTTTGAACCTAATGGTACTGCAACGCAGTCAAGTCCCCAGTTAATTTCATAATTTTCAAGCCATCCGGGTACATAACCGCCGATATTGGCTACATACTTCTTGGTTTTCATTTCTGCGTGAACATCCTTGATTGAAACGGCATCTTTTCTTATATAACCCTTCAGATTCCATTTGCGCAAAAGCTCGCGGTCTTTAACGCTTAAGGGATCATTATCGGTATTTACAACAGTACAGGTCTGATCATCGAATTTTACACCCAATGAAGGAATACTCATATCAGGTTGATCGAACCAATAATTGAACAGACCTGTGCCGCCGGCAAAGCATAGAGGCGTCATTCCCTTTTCATTAGCTATTATCTGATCAAAGAAAGGTTCCAGATCTTCATATTTCTTTAATGTACTTATATCCAATTTATATTTATCGATCATATCCTGTCTGATATAAACAGCTCCCTGTGCACCAAACCCGCTCATGTTGTAAGGAATACCGTACAATTTACCATTGACCTTGCAGGCATCCAGGTATTGAGCATATTTTTCCTTTACCTTTGGAGCGTACTGGCTTATTAAATCAGTTAAATCTGCCCATGCGCCCTTACCGGCATTTTGTATGAAGTTCAACTGCCAATTTGCTGTAAAGCACAAGTCAAACTTATCTCCGGTGGCGATCATTACGTTCATTTTCTGTTCGTAAGCGCCCCAGTCAAAATAATTGATATTAACTCTGCAATTCAAGGAATCTTTTAGATACTTTTCGACCTCATCTTCAACTAATTCCGTGTCCTTTTGCGGTTTACCGATAACATACCAGTTCAGCTCAACATGCTCAAGATTTGACTTTGAGGCCTCTGCAACAGAAGAAGCGGCAGCGGTTTGCGATGCAGAAACGGCCGATGAGCTATCTGTAGAAGCAGCATTATCTGCTTTACCGCAGCCTGTCAGCAGAGATAAAGCAAATGCAAAACCAAGAGCAAGACTTAAAGCCTTTTTTGCCTTGTACATTAAATGTACCTCCTTTAAATATAATTTATATTTTAACTGATAAAATCAGCTAAATTTAGAGTTAGCCCTTTATTGCACCGATAGTTAAGCCTGATACAAAATATTTTTGTACGAACATAAAAGCAAATATTACGGGGCCTATTGCCAGTACTGCCATTGCCATTCGGGCATTTTCTCCGGGCAATATGTTTGCTACCTGGCCCTGCATTGGACTGAGGCGCATTGCACTTAAGTTCTGCATTATCAAATAAAGCATATATTGAAGAGGATTGAGATTTGAATTATCAATATAAAGTAATGCAAGCCACCAGTCATTCCAATATTGCAGTACTATAAAGAGTCCCACCGTTGCCATTGCGGGAAGTGACAGCGGAAGTATGATTTTGAACAAAACATTTATCTCACTTGCTCCCTCAATCTTTGCACTTTCAACCAGAGAAAAGGGTATTTCAGAGAAATAAGTCCTTAACAGCAGAACATAGAACGGGATTATCAAATAAGGAAGTATAAGGGCAAAAACAGTATCCTTTAAATTAAGTACCTGTGCAACTATAATATAACTTGGAACCATTCCTCCATTGAACAGCATGGTGAAAAACAGGTAGAGTGAAATCTTTCCCCTGTGGGGAAAATCCCTTCTTGACAAAACATATGCCAGGCTGGAGGATAAAACAAGGCTGACGACCGTTCCGACAATAGTGACGAATATCGTCACGCCATAGGCTCTTCCTATCTGACCCGGATCATTTAATATGTATTCATAAGCCAATAATGAAAAGTTTCTTGGAAATAAGGAATATCCATTTTCTATAATAGTCTGTTCATCGGTAAAGGAGGAGGAAATAACTATTAAGAATGGTATCAGACAAAATATGGATATTACGGTTAAAAACATATTTATAAAAAATTTTGCTACCACACTGCCTTCTCTTTTTTTCATTGTTTTCTCCTCTCTTAGAACAATGCCCGTTCAGGATTTATTTTCTTTACAAAAAGGTTGCTTGCCAATACCAGGAGGAACCCTACAAAGGCTTGATAAAAGCCTGCTGCAGAGGCCATGCCCACATCGCCGGAGTACTTCAGTGCACGGAATACATATGTATCGATAACGTTTGTCGTGCTATAGAGTGCTCCGTTGTCGAGCGTAACATTATAGAACAATCCGAAGTCGGCGAAGAAAATACGTCCAATGGACATCAATGTGAGGGTTATTATCAATGGAGATAAAAGCGGGAGAGTAATTTTTCTGACTTGTTGAAGCTTGCTGGCCCCGTCTATGGTTGCAGCCTCATAAAGCTCTCCGTCTATACCCATGATACCGGCCAGATATATTACACTTCCATAACCCACACCCTTCCAAAGATTTACTATGGTGAGTATGGCAGGCCATAATTTTGGCTCCTGGTACCACTGGACGGGTTGAATACCGAAATTTACAAGATGGTGGTTGACCATACCCATCTCATAGCTCAGCAGCGAGTAGACAAAGTAGGAGACAATGACCCAGGATATAAAGTATGGAAGGAACATGGCGGATTGGTAAAATTTTATCAGCCACTTTTTTCCCACTTCATTAATAAGCAGTGCGATTAATATTCCTCCCACTGTCCCAGTTATAATAAATAAAGCGTTTAGAAATAAAGTATTATATGTAATATGCCAGGCATCGCTGGTAGAAAATAAATATTTGAAATTTTCGAAGCCTACCCATTTACTGCCTAAAATGCCATCCCGAGGTTTATAATCTTTAAATGCAAGTATCAGCCCGAACATAGGCAGATAATTAAAAACGAAAACGACGGCAATTCCCGGAAGAGCCATCAACCATAGCCACTTATGGGTATTTAGATTTCTCAGGAAATTATTTTTGGGTAGGATAGGTCCTTCCGGTGATTTCTGCTTCAAATAAAATTCAGCTTCCACGATTGTTGCTCCTTTTAGTTGTATTTGAATAAACGGTACTGTAAACATAAGAATCGGATTGAATCAACACCAGTTCACTCACCACTTCATTTTAATTAAGAATTACCAAATGTTGAAGTTTAAATTTAAGAAGTGTCTTTATTTTTCAGTAAAATCCATATCTAAAATTAAGAAGTTTAAAATCAGGCAATATATCGGTATTTTGAATAAACCATGTGGGATGTGCTGATAGAGTGGTATTACAAGGTATAACCCAGTGGTTTGTAACACCTAAAAGTCACATATTGCCGACGGTTAAATTTCCGCAGAATTTCGTTGTCGTCCTTGTCAATACATGCAGTATAGCCTTCGTCCTCCGCCTTATCAGTACACAACGTTTAACTGTAAAATTGAGAGTAAACCAACCGGCACAAAGAGTAATTTAATTGGTTTTCCATCCTATAAAACCGTTGCAAAACTTGAAGAGCAGCTTCAAACCAATGTCCGTATACCATAATGCTTCCTGCCGATTTTCCTCAACGGATTGCCTGTACAAATTTCAGCAACCGCTTTTACCATGCTATCCATCGCTTGAAGATGTACTCACGTACCAATATTGTCAGAATACCTATTAAGCTCCAAAGTTGAGAGTTGAATCAACCATCACAACGAGTTAAGTTATTGATAACATAAACAAGGCTCTGTCCACATATATAATAAGAAGGATTCTTCAAAGATCAGTATTCCGGGCAATTCATCAGGGCAATGAAATTAACCGGGTCAGGCAGGTGTGGTTGATTTTGCACATTTAGGGGACATGGAGGGGAAATGCTTAATTATATATGGATGGGTTTGCTGCTCATAGGTTTCGCTGTAGGAATAATTAACGGAAGGATAGACGAGGTTACAAAGGCGGCCATGGATTCGGCGCAATCGGCTGTAACGGTATGTATCGGACTATTGGGAGTAATGTGTCTTTGGACAGGTTTGATGAAAGTAGCTGAAAAAAGCGGACTGGTTACAAGTATCAGCAAGTTTGTAAGACCTGTGATGACTTTTTTATACCCCGGTATACCGAAGGACCATCCTGCTCTGGGAGCAATCGTTATGAATCTGGTTGCCAACTTCCTGGGTTTGGGAAATGCGGCTACTCCTCTTGGAATCAAGGCTATGAACGAGCTGCAGGCATTGAACAGTGACAAAAAAACCGCAACTGACTCAATGTGCATGTTCTTGGTCATGAATACTGCGGCAATACAGCTTGTACCGGCAAGTATAATTGCTTTGCGGACCTCGGAAGGATCTAAGAAGCCGGCTGAGATAATTGTATGTATTTGGATAGCATCGGTATGTGCCACAATAATGGGAATTATAGCTGCCAAGCTTTTGTCAAAGGTCTGGAATGAAGACCATACGGATTCCGGCAGTGTCAGGACAGATACAAAGCGCAGGCGGCAGGCGGGAAGGTAAGCCATGGGGATTATAAGTCAAATATCCGATTATGCAATACCGGCTATCTTCATTATAATAATATTCGCAGCAATACTGAGAAAAGTTAAGGCCTACGATTTATTTATTGAAGGAGCAAAGGACGGCATAGAAACCGTCATTAAAATAATGCCGTCACTTGTGGGATTGCTGGTGGCGGTGGGAGTATTCAAGGCCTCCGGGGCCCTCGACCTGCTGATCATTTTACTGCGTCCGCTGATCGACCTGTTGGGAATGCCTCCTGAAGTGGCTCCGCTGGCACTGCTGCGTCCCATTTCGGGAAGTGCCTCGTTTGCATTTGTAACTGAAATAATAAAAGCCTTTGGCCCGGATACCTATGAGGGGCGTGTTGCTGCCACCATGATGGGGTCTACCGAGACTATCTTCTATACACTTGCCGTATATTATGGGTCGGTAGGGGTAAAAAACATAAGATATACACTGATAGCCGCCATAATGGCTGATATTATCAGCGTAATAGCATCACTCTGGGCCTGCCGGTTTATTTTCGGATAGATACCTTCTAGTGGGCAATAACTTTAAAAATACTTTTTTGCCCTGAGAAGGTTGACGGCGGATGAATAAAAAAACATTCCCCGGCCTCCAGCCTTCAGCAGTGCCTTGCTGGTAATGGTATTCATACCTTCATTTGCTTTGGGATGGGTAATGTATATACTTAACAGCAATTTGACAGTAGAACGGATAAGCTTTGAATTCGATGCTTTCAGTCCCGAAGCTTTTTTCATAAAGAAAATAATTCTATTCTCATACTCCTTGAGATTTTCATAATAAAAATCATAATTTATATTACCTGAGGATAAGTCGTCATTATAATTAATGTAGCCTTCCAATATTTTTTGGATGCAGCATATCCAGGGAAAAAAAGAAGTGTTCAGAGCTTCGGCTTTTTGTTCGGTCAGGTCCGGATCTGTTGCGAGGGCCAGTAAAAGCTGTATGCTTAAAGTTGAATCAATTGCCATACAGAATTCCCAGTTGGATAGTTCGGGATATTTTTGACCGTGGGCAAAGCTCCAATTGGTAAGGTTCACTTCTTTCGCATTGTCATCCGAGGAGAACTTTGTAATCTGCAAATCGATGAAAAGTGTCAGAAAGGCTGCAAGTTGATCACGGATTACATCGTAGGACGGCAGTATATGCATTTTCTGACGGCACTTTTCAACAAGTATGGTGAGATAGCCGTCGTCATCCTTTGAAGGAAAAAATGTAAAGTATTGTTCATATGAGTCACTTCTAAGATTTAAAGCATCTTTCAAGGAAGAAAAGATCAGTCTCAAAAAGGGTTCGGTACTTGTAGAAGAGTGTATGCATATGGTGTTCAGATATTGAATGATGGCCTGGAAAGAAATAATGGCATCGGCAGCCATTGGTATATCAACATTTGGGGACAACATGCATATGGAGGAAACTGCCGAATCAAATCTGTTTTTCTCAAGGGCTTCGCGTGCATTTGTCTTAATGGAAAGCCTGCGGATACGATTGGTATAACCCCAATTTTCTTTAACTCTCTTTTCGACAATGGGATATATGTAACTTTTGTATTTATTTGAATATTTCAAGCTTCTTATAAAACTTATCATTCGGAATATTCTCCTTGAAAAATTGAAAACAAATATGTATAGTAGTAATGGGTACTAACTATAAAATTATACCATGTTAGGGAACAATTAAATAACATAATACAATATTTTAGCAATTAACTATTTTTGCATATATTACAATTATTGTTGACAAATGAGGAGGAAACATGTCTAAAAAAACTTATTATATTTCAACGCCAATATACTATCCAAGCGGAAAGCTGCATATAGGACATTCATATACGACGGTTGCTGCCGATACTGTTTCAAGATACAAGAGGCTAAAGGGTTATGATGTAATGTTTTTGACAGGAACCGACGAACACGGGCAGAAAATACAGAGAAAAGCCGAAGAAAAGGGAATAACTCCAAAGCAGTATGTGGATGAAATCGTATCAGGGATAAAAGATCTGTGGAAATTAATGAAAATAACAAATGACAGATTTATCAGGACCACTGATGACGAGCATGTGGAGGCCGTTCAAAAAATATTCAAACAGCTGTATGACCAGGGAGATATTTATAAAAGCGAATACGAAGGCTGGTACTGCACACCCTGCGAATCCTTCTGGACAAAGACACAGCTGGTTGACGGCAAATGCCCGGACTGCGGCCGTGAAGTTGAATTGACAAAAGAAGAAAGCTATTTTTTCAGACTGTCAAAATACCAGGATAGATTGATTAAACATATAGAAGAAAACCCGGACTTTATACAGCCTGTATCCAGACAGAACGAAATGCTGAACAACTTCCTCAGGCCGGGTCTTGAGGATATTGCGGTTTCAAGGACCACTTTCAATTGGGGTGTTCCGGTTTCCTTCGACGATAAACATGTGGTATATGTGTGGATTGATGCTTTGTCAAACTATATAACTGCACTTGGCTATTCGGCGCAGGATGACACTTTGTTCCGTAAATACTGGCCTGCCGACGTTCATCTGGTTGGAAAGGAAATAGTAAGATTTCATACAATAATATGGCCTGCTATGCTTATGGCGCTGGATCTGCCTTTGCCGAAACAGGTCTACGGACATGGCTGGCTGCTGCTTGAAGGCGGTAAAATGTCCAAGTCCAAGGGAAATGTTGTTGATCCTCAGATATTGGTAGACAAGTATGGACTGGATTCAATCAGATACTTCCTTTTGAGGGAGGTTCCCTTCGGTTCAGACGGAGTATTCTCAAATGAAGCGCTTATTAACAGGATCAACTCTGATCTGGCCAATGATCTGGGCAATCTGGTAAGCAGAACTGTGGCAATGATAGATAAATACTTCGGAGGCTCAATTCCTGCAAACAAGGTTTCAGGTGAATTTGACAGTGACCTCATAGGTCTCGTAAGAGAGACTCCTGCCAAGGTGGAAGAACTTCTTGACAAACTGCAGTTCAGTTCTGCCCTGGCCGAAATATGGAAGGCAGTGTCCAGAACGAATAAATATATAGATGAGACAATGCCCTGGGTTCTGGCAAAGGATGAAGCAAACGGTCCAAGATTGGCGCAGGTAATGTATAATCTGGCAGAAACCTTGAGAATCATAGCTATTCTTATACAGCCTTTTATGCCTGAAACTCCGGAAAAGATATGGGGCCAGCTTGGGATAACCGACAAAGGCCTGACAGAATGGGATAAAGCCAGGGAATGGGGCGTATATCCGGTGGGGGCAAGCGTAAACAAGGGAGAGGTTATCTTCCCAAGGATAGATTTGAAAAAAGAACTTGAAGAAATAGAAAAAATGTCTGAAAATGCTGCGGAGCCTGCAAAAGCGAAAGAACCTCAAAAGGCTGCAAAAGCAGAGCCGGCTGTGGACCAACCTGCCGACGAAACCAATGCCAATCTCATAACCATTGACGATTTTGCAAAGGTCGACCTCAGGGTAGCCAAAGTGCTGGAGGCCGAAAAGGTTGAAAAGGCCGACAAGCTGCTGAAAATGAAACTGCAGGTTGGTGAAGAGGTCAGACAAGTTGTGTCGGGAATAGCAAAATACTATACCCCTGAAGAAATGGTAGGAAAGACTTTGATATTGGTGGCCAACCTGAAGCCGGCAAAGCTCAGGGGAATAGAATCCCAGGGCATGATACTGGCGGCTTCGGATGAAAACGGCCTCTCCCTGGTAACCATCGACAAGGATATGCCAAGCGGAGCACACGTTGGCTGACAGCAATAGAGGCCGGTGTCACACTGAACACTTTTAAAAAGTCAATTACTGTCGGCTAAAAGCCGGCGAAGGCTTTCAACCGTAATTGACTTTGGTAACATTATGGATAATTCTGTCATATAGATATTAGGAAGTACTTTTGATAAAATTACAAAATATTATGTTACATTTGATTATTATTTAAATAAAACGGGTGATAATTTGATTTTTGATACACATGCACATTACGATGATGAGCGTTTTGACGAAGACAGGGATTCTTTGTTGAAGCAGCTCCATCAGGAGGGAATTTCATATATTTTGAATGCCAGTGCCAGCCCCGAATCTCTGGAGGCAACAATGGAGCTGGCGGCAAAATACCCTTTTGTATATGCAGCTCTGGGAATACATCCCCATGATGCGGAAAAAATGAGCCAGGATATTATTGATAAGATCCGGATTCTGTCAAAAAATGATAAGGTTGTAGCAGTTGGCGAAATCGGTCTGGATTATTATTATGACAATTCTCCGAGAGATATACAGAGATATTGGTTTGAAAGGCAGATAGAGCTGGCGAAGGAGCTTAAGCTTCCCATAATCATTCATGACAGAGACGCACATGAAGACACTGTAAATATACTGAAAAAGACGGATGTAAAGCAGGTGGGAGGAGTATTCCACTGTTTTTCCGGCAGCGCACAGATGGCGATGGAAATGCTTAAGCTGAATTTATATATTGCTATCGGAGGAGCTGTTACCTTTAAAAATGCCAGAAAAACGATTGAAGTCGTAGAAGCTGTCCCTCTGGAAAAACTTTTGGTTGAAACAGATTGCCCATATTTATCTCCTGAACCTTACAGGGGAAAAAGAAATAATTCGGGCTATCTGGTTCACATTATTCGGAAAATTGCTGAGATTAAGGGAATAAGTGAGTCTGAAGTTGCTGAGACAACACTGATGAATGCGAAAAAGGTATTCGGATTGAAATAAAATAATAAGTCTTAATTGATTCTCAAGGAGAGGAATTATGAAAAAGTTTATTATTGTTATTGTGTTTGTATTTCTGATCGCAATAC
>JAEWJR010000152.1:0-7304 GCA_023386445.1 Bacillota bacterium
TTCTGTTCATATTAACCTCCATGAGCCACATTTGTGGCCACAAAATATTATGTAAGTAAGTATCCTTTATCGCAATGTGGCGAATAAAGGAGGTTAATTGGCCATGTGCGCTTTCAAAGTATTGCAAATACTTTGAATATTTCGCACGGCCATAAATTCACAGGTTAGTTTGGAAGACGAGCGTCAGCAAAATCTTTCAAGCTAACCTCCACATCTTAAAACGGGGCCGGCAGGATAACCTTGATTCCTGCCTTTATTATTTCAAAATCTATAGTTTTTGCTGAAACTATCTCTCCGTCAATATTCAGGCAAAGCTCCTCTTCACTCTCAATTTTGACCCTTTTGCCCCTTTTAAAGCTAACCTGCCTGATGGAGCCATGCTGACCCTTCATATACTTTGGAAAAAGATTAAGTATTTTTATACGGCTGACTTCTCTGACAAGACATATATCCAGCAGTCCGTCATCAAGTTCTGCACCGGGTGCGGGAATTATTCCTCCGCCGTAGTATTTACCGTTGGCAACTGCTACTAAAAGTGCCTTCATGTTTATTTTTTCACCGTCTATATCTACCTTTATAGTGCATATTTTGTGCTTAAATACAGTATATATGATGGAAAGCAGATAGGCCATGCTTCCGGTTATTCCGGGCTTTTTCTTGAACATTATGGCATTGTATACCACATTGGCATCAAAACCTATGGATGATATATTTACAAAGTATTTATCATTTACCCTTGCCAGATCAATATTCTTCTCCATTCCATTTATGGATCCGGCTATTATAGTTTTCACATCGGTTTCAGAGTGGAGGCTGCGAATAAAATCATTACCGGAGCCGGTGGGTATTACTCCTAGTGAAGCCGAAGTTCCCGCTATACCGTTTACTATCTCATTTACCGTACCGTCTCCGCCGATGGAATACACCCTGCAATCACCTGCACTTGAATGTGCTCTGGCAATTTCGGCAGCATGTCCGGGATAATTTGTTACCTCTATAATAAACTCATCATTTTCCTTCTCCTTAAAACATTCCTGTATGAATGGAATTAATTCCATTGATTTGCCTTTTCCCGCTGCGGGATTAATAATAAAGATGTGTTTCATGAGACCCCCCAAAAATTGTGCTTGACTGCCATGTTTTATATTTTATCATAATTCATTTTTTACTTACAAATGCAGATAATTTTGGCTTTCAAGTATTTTCATCAGCTGCTTTTCACTAAGAGCCGTAGAGATTCCGTCCTCATGCCAGTGGTTCTTACAACCGCAGTAATCCAAAAGGACGCACTGAGGAGCAACCCCTTTTTCCACCAGCATCCAGCCGCCGGAAATAAGGTTTAATACACAGGATACGCCTATTACACCGGCATTTTCGGGAAACAGTGAGTCATCAGTTTTTGTAGAAGCAATCGAGGATTCATGAGGTACTATTCTTACCTGAAAATTTTCCTTTTTGCCGAGCCTGGTCAGACTGTTTACCTGGCAGTCAACCGAACAGCCCGTACAAACATAGCCTCTGCCCGTAGACCTGGCCTGACATTTTCCGGCCGAGGGCTTTGTCATGCAATGGGGCAGCAATAATACCTTTTCTTTACTTCCCATAAAACCGGCATGGTAAATTCTGTTCATGATCTCTGCCCCCACCATATTCAAATGGTATTCCACAACCAGGCTTCCGCAGAAAACATAATCCTCTTTCCAGCGATGCCCAGGCCACTTGCAGCTGATAAAATCCTGAACCCGGTAAGTATACACATCCAGTGCCGCCCTGCTTTCTGTCCTGAACCATTCTGCAAAGGTGACGGCTGATGATATGATACGTACAGCCTCTTTTTCATCGAGCTGCTTCAAGTATTCAAGCCAGGACTCCAGCCGTTTTACCTCCTGCTTGAATTCACCCGTCGCATTAAGAAATACCAGCAGCTTCTCAAGGTTCACTGTATTGTTTTCTATAGTAGTTTTTTCATATGTTCTTTTTGAAATAAAAAGAGTTGACAACAGACCCTTCAATTTATTCAAAGTGAGCCTGAAGCGGTCTTTTCTGTCCCTCCAATCATTTACTGCCGTCAGCAGCCAGCCGGGAACTCTTTTTAATTTTTCAGAGGCGTTTGCATATACATTCCAATAAACGCCCATAATAAGCAGCTCCAAAAGTCCTTCTTCTAAAAAAGAAGGATTTCCCGCATCTTTCCATGTGTGGAATGAACCCACCTGGGATTTCAGCATTTGTTCACCCTTTTTCAGCACCCGATCGGTAAAAGCCGCTATCGAAAGATAATATTTATCCGAGGACACCCGGTCCCTCTTTAGAGAATATGTTACAACATCCATAAGATAGGTCTCCATTATATTTTCAAATAAACTGCATTCTCAGCTCTGTCTGTGCAATTGGCGAAATTCGGAAGGTGTTACCCCCTCATACTTTTTAAAAACCGAGCAAAAATAGCTTGTATCGTTATATCCCGTCTTTTCAGCGATATCCCTGACAGCGGCATCACTCTCCCGGATCAGCAGTTCCTTTGCCTTTTGCATTCTCAGCAGAGTAATATAGACAAACGGCCTCATTCTGAAGGTTTTGTTAAAAAGCCTGCAGAGGTACTGCGGAGAAGCATTTATAGTGCCGGCAATTTCCTCTATTGAAGGATTTTCAGAGAAATTATTCTCATTGAATTTTATAACAGGCTCCAACTGTTTCAGCTTTGATACTAACACTCATAGCCCATTATCAATCCCTTGGAGGAGGCGGCCAGATAAATTTCGTTTATAAGATTATCCAGCACTTTCAGATCGCGAAGCTTAAAACTTCATATATTCATATAATTATAATATACTATATCATTAGCCTTTTCAAACCCGCGTATAGGTATTTATTCAATTGATATTTTCCGTTGTACCACCTCAAATTCAGAGTTAACAGTGCTTGGACTTTCAATAAAGTTATAAATTCCTATACGCTAAAAAAATAACGTCAGAGGCCAGATACTTTTGACCTTTGACGTATTTAAAATAACTGAACCGGCAGTTTAATGCTGCTGTAAATTATTTATTTCCGTGTGTTCCATATATAACGTTGATTCCTCTCATTTGAAGCATCGTTATAATCTCCGAAATCCGTGGACATTCATGCTCCGCTTTCATATTACAGCACACTCCCACATGGACCGTACCGATTTTTTCATCTACCAGCCTATCCAGCTTTTCCAAAATACCCGCATCCTCTTTGGGAGACTGCGGCCGCTCTTTACTGCACCCATTACAGCTGAAAAATGCAGATAAAGTAATTTCCTCATTCTTATAAACCCGGAAATAATCCGTTTTATTGGTAAATGCATTAAAGCAGCCTGCTCCGGTGCACACCTCATTGGCACGAATACAATGTAAAATCCCGATTTTTTTCATAACTCTCCCGTGTTTTTCTCCATATTATTTAAATAAATAAAAAATGCATGCCGCCCTTGCTGTCATATACAATTTCGGCATCCACTCCATAAATATCACGTATAAATGCCGAAGTAAGAACTTGTTCAGGTTTGCCGCAGCCAACCACACAGCCTTCTTTTAAAACATATAATTTATCACAGTATGCAGCTGCTATATTTAAATCATGAATTGCAGATATTATCGTTATGCCAAGGTTTCTAACTATTTTCAGTATCTGAAGCTGATGTGTGATATCAAGATGGTTGGTTGGTTCATCCATAATAAGGCAGGGCGTTTGCTGAGCCAGAGCACGTGCCAGTATTACTCTCTGTTGTTCGCCTCCTGACAAGGTAGAAAATGAGCGATTTAAAAAACTCTCCATTCCAACTTTTTTTAAAGCCCCGGCTGCTATCCTGCAATCTCCAGCATGGTCACGTTCTAATGCCTTTTTATGAGGTGCTCTGCCCATTAAAACAACTTCCAGTACTGTAAAGTCAAAATTATAATAATTATGCTGTGCAACAACGGCCATTTTCTTTGCCGAAGACTTTACACCCATGGAATACAGCTCCTGGCCGTCCAGATAAACTGCCCCGGCTTTCGGTTTTAAAACACGGTATATACATTTTAAAAGTGTGGATTTACCGCTGCCATTGGGTCCAATAATTCCCACAGATTCTTTTGTACTGCAATCTATTGAAATACCTTTTAAGATTTTATTGGAACCATAATACAAATCAATATTTTCAGCAGTGATTTTCATAACTTCTCGCCCTTCCTTCCATAAGCTCTCCGGGTCAGCAGATATATAAAGCAGGGAGCGCCTATTATGGATACAAGTATACCAATTGGCATTTCTGAATGTTCCAGAATGATCCTGCTTGCCACATCCGCCCAGATTAGAAAGACAGCTCCAAGCAAAGCACTCAGGGGTATGGTTTTCCTGTGATCTGTTCCAAAAATCATTCTGGTTATATGAGGAATAATCAGACCAACAAATCCTATTACCCCGGACGCATATACGGCGCAGCCGACCATAACAGAAACCAGAATCAGATATATGATACGGATTCTATGGAGATCGGTACCCAGAGTTATCGAAGTTTCATCTCCCAGCAGCATCAAATTCAAATTACGGAACTGTGTCCAGAAAATCAGGGTTCCCGCAGCAAGGACCGGAAGAATTACCGCTACATTTTCCCAGCTGGCTCCCGACAGACTTCCCATGGTCCAATAAGTTACTTCTCCTAAGGCATTACGGTCATTTGCAATAAATAAGGTAAAACTGGCAAAAGCAGAGCAGACCGAACTTATAGCCAAACCGGCCAGAATAAGTTTTGCTGAATTGGCATGTCCCCCTGCATTGGCAAGAACTACCACCGCGAAGGAAGCCAGCAGTGCACCAATAAAGGCCATAATTCCAACGGAATTACTTCCAAATAATGTACCAACGCCAAGCATAATAGCCAGTGTTGCTCCCAGGGAAGCTCCCGAGGAAATTCCCAGTATATAGGGGTCGGCCAACGGATTTTTCACAATTGCCTGCATTACCACACCGCAGACGGATAATCCCATTCCAATAGCCAGAGCAAGCAAAACTCTCGGCAAACGGATCAGCCATACCACATCATGGACAGCTCCCTGGGAATACCCGGACATAGAATCAAAATGGAACAATTCAGATCCGATAACTCCATATACTTCTTTTATAGTTATATTAGCATTCCCGAAGGTGACTGCCGCCAAAACGGAAAATACCATTATTGCCAGTAATCCTGCCATTACCAGAAGCCATATTGAAGAATTCCACAGGTTCGATTTCTTTTTCTTATAATCCATCACAAGCCGGCACCTTCTATTTATCAAAATTCAATTCCGGATATAAACCTTTTGCTATTGTTCGGATACCATCCTGTGTGCGGGTGGCGCTGGCATACATTTCACTCAGCATAATGGGCACAACCCTTTTGTTCTTTACTGCATTCAGACTGGCATATGTCTTATCCTTTAATATCACATCCAGCTTCTCCTGTCTCACCTTTACCGGATCATCACCTGAGTACGGCATATATACTACAAAAATAACTTCCGGATTCAGAGATATGATATCCTCCTTGCCCATTTCCTTTCCATCCGGATTAGCCAGTATCCCTCCTAATTTTGTCAGCATATCGCCGCCAAGGGTTGCCGCACCGTAATTAGTAAATGTTTTATCGTAGGATTCAAGAATTAGCGCAGTTGGTTTTTCCGAAATGCTGCTGGTCGATTCTGTTGTCTTATCAATAACAATCTGAATATCATCAACTATTTTCTGCGCTTTATCCTGAACATCAAATATTTTGCCGATATTCAGAATATCCGTATATTCGTTTTCCAGGGTCCGGTTATATTTTTTTCCATCCTGATTAGGCCTTGTATTGGTATTTATGTAGGTATTTGCTCCTTTATTGATCCAATCATTGACATTCCCCAGATTCTTTTCACTGAAAAGAGAACCCCAGGAAAATATCATATCTGGCTCAAGCATGGTTACGGTTTCCCTGGATGGTGTAAATTCATCCAAATACTTGATTTTTGAAAATACTGCCTTCATAGAATCCGGCACTTCGTTATCCAGACCGGCTGTAGCCGCCAGCTGATCTTCCAATCCAAGTGCCAGCATAGTTTCAATACACCCCTGATAAACTGCCAGAACCTTGTCCGGTGCTTTGCTGTAAGTTGTCGTTGCTTCATTGCCGGTTCCGTCATAGGTAGTAATGGTCAAAGGATATTTTGTTTTGACTCCGGATTGTTCTTCATTCGTTACTTTTCCTCCCGTATTATCCGCAGAAGCCGCAGCCTGATTTTCCTGTTTAATGCTTTCAGCATCTTTTCTCTGTTCATCCTGTGAAACTCCTCCGGTTGTGCCGCATGCACCGGTTCCTGCAACTACTGCCAATACCAGCAAAATTGCCAGTATCTTCCCATAAAATTCTTTCCTTTTCATTTTCTGACCCCTTATTTTATATTCAATAAAATAGTACCGGCTGCACCGATCTAATCAGAAATTCCGCCACTTTTGATTGCATGCGCATAAAAAAACCTGCTTGAAAGCAGGCCCTAATAAACCTGCATAATTACATAATCAGCAAGTTTACTTTACAAGGATACTTTACTCGGAAATTCCTCATTGACCAAATTAAGCAGGTTTCCTGACTTACCTATCAGCAATATATTCTCCCCTTCTCACGCTGCTGCGCAATGGCTTATGAAAATATATCTCCTGGCTTACAGTGACCGGATCGCTCAGGATTTTCACCTGATTCCCTCACACAAAATACATTTTGTTCACTTAATTTGCTATTTTATTGTAATTATGAATATACCAGATTTTATGGAAACTATCAATACACGAACTCAAACTAACCAAAGCTGCAGCCCTGGCATGTCTTCCGGTCAGCTTCAGCTGTATATGAACGACGGCCTTGTAAAGGTATCTAAAACCGAAGAATTTCTTAGCATGGATAAGGCGGTCGATTCAAAATGGTTTAAGGAAATGAGATCCACGGGTACTATTGTTGAAATTAGGATTCCTGCTGAAAAACAGGAAACACCTCAAATACCTGCTGTGCCATAGCCCTATCTTAATTCCTATATGCTGATACACTGAAAAAGGCTGCTCCGGATAATTTCTTATCCGGAGCAGCCTTTTTCAGTCACATATATTTGGGAATTCCATTTTAGCTATAAGTCATTTGCTGTTTGGACCTGCAATGGGTTTTGTTTACTTAACTTTCCTGAGTCTTATAACATTCCAGGAAAGCTTCTTGAGATCGGCCTTTACATTTCCGTCTTCAATAGCTGCATTTCCGTTTGCATCAGGAACAACATTATTTGGATTTG
>JAEWJR010000090.1:0-53748 GCA_023386445.1 Bacillota bacterium
TGCTCCAAAATATCCTTTTGCAAGCTTCAATATTTTTTTATGTCTTGCGCGAGTTCTCATCGCACCTTTAACTCTTGCCATAAACCTTCGTCCTCCCTCTTATTTATATGGAATAAGTTTTTTAATAGCAGCTTCATTAGCAGCTGAAACGTATGCACCCAATCTATGGTGCTTCTTAGCCTTTGTTGCCTTGGAAACGAGTCTATGGCTTCTCCACGCCTGTCCTCTTTTGATCTTTCCGGTAGCTGTTACTCTGAATCTCTTTTTTGATGCACTGTGAGTCTTTAACTTTGGCATATTTATTCTCCTCCTATCCTACTGCTTTGGATTAAGTATCATTATCATACTTTTGCCTTCAAGTTTGGGTTTCTTTTCAACCACTCCAACGTCTTTTACTAATTCTGCAAACTTTTCAAGAATTTCATTGCCTATTGAGGTGTAATGCATTTCTCTTCCTCTGAATTTTACAGAAACCTTGACTTTGTCTCCATCCTTCAAGAACTTGTATGCGTTCTTAACCTTGAATTCAAAATCATGATCCTCAATCGAAGGAGATACTCTGACTTCTTTTATGCTTATGATCTTTTGATTCTTTCTTGCTTCCTTCTCTTTCTTGGCAAGCTCGAACATGTATTTACCATAATCCATTATCTTGCAAACGGGTGGTACTCCCTGCGGAGCAATCTTAACCAAGTCAAGATTTTTAGAATTGGCAAGCTTCTGGGCTTCCTTAGCTTCAATGATACCAAGCATATTACCATCAGCATCGATAAGTCTGACTTCTTTGTCGCTGATTTCCTCATTGATCATTAATTCATTCTTGCTAATAACTGACACCTCCGAATATAATAGTCCGAATATAATAGGCAGAAGATTAACTTCAAGTCCTCAATAATAAAAAAACAATAAAAAAAGTGGATAGAAGTAAGTATCCACCTGTAATCTCAGTCAGTGCGCACACACACACTTAATAACCGATATTAACCCTGCAAATCTAAGTCCGCCAGGTGAGAAGTGGAAAACTTCTTCTTGTTTTGCATAAACATGATACCAGAAAATAATTAACTTGTCAATTTATTTTTAAATCTTTGAAGTCCAAACACAAAATCAACTCCTAATTTTCATACACGCTCATACACCAGGAATTTGTAGTCGTACGGATTTTTTTCGTCCTTTGGCCCCGGTTCACTTGAAACAAGCTTCCACCGGGAATAGTCTATCTCCGGGAAATAGGTGTCCGCTTCAAAGGCATGATTAATTGCTGTAATATACAGCTTGTGGGCCAAAGGCAGGAAGGTTTTATATATTTCTGCCCCGCCTATTATAAAAACTTCACCTTCGTCGGCATATGCTTTTGCCCCGTCTATGGAATCTACGGTTATACACCCCTCGGGTCTGAAGGCCGTGTCTCTGGTGATTATTATGTTTTTCCTGCCCGGAAGCGGCTTTCCTATGGATTCATAAGTTTTTCTTCCCATTATTACCGGCTTTCCCAGGGTTACTTTTTTAAAGTAGGCGAAATCGGCAGGGAGATACCAGGGCATCCTGTTTCTGCAGCCCAGAGCATTGTCTTTTCCCATTGCCCAAATCATTGAAATCATACTGCAACAGCTCCCTTTATGTGTGGATGCGGATCATATCCCGTCAGTGTGAAGTCTTCAAACTTGAAGCCGAATAAATCTTTGACTTCGGGGTTTATTGCCATTTGGGGCAGCGCTCTTGGCTCCCTGGAAAGCTGGAGCTTAACCTGCTCAATATGGTTAAGATATATATGTGCATCGCCCAGTGTGTGGACAAATTCACCGGGCTTTAAGCCGCATGCCTGAGCCACCATCATTGTGAACAACGCATAAGAGGCAATATTAAACGGCACGCCGATAAACACATCTGCGCTTCGCTGATACAGCATGCAGGAAAGCGTGCCGTTGGCAACGTAGAACTGGTAGAAGCAGTGGCATGGCGGCAGAGCCATATTCTCTATTTCACCCGCATTCCAGGAGGACACTATCAGTCTCCGGGAGTCAGGATTTTTCTTGATTTGGGAAATCACCTCACCCAGCTGGTCTATCTGCCTGCCGTCGGCAGTACCCCAGGATCTCCACTGGTGTCCGTAAACAGGCCCCAGGTCACCGTTTTCATCAGCCCATTCATCCCATATGGAAACACCGTTGTCTTTAAGATATCTTATATTTGTATCACCCTTGATAAACCATAAAAGTTCATGAATTATAGATTTTAGATGAAGCTTTTTTGTTGTCAGCAGAGGGAAGCCTTCCTGCAGATCAAACCTCATTTGATACCCAAAGGTGCTGATTGTACCCGTTCCTGTCCTGTCTTCCTTCTTTGTGCCATTTTTTAATATGTACTCGCACAGATCAAGATATTGTTTCATAACCCAACCCCCATTAAATATATGTAGAACTCTTCTATAAACCTGTTCCGGTAGTCTGCCGACACAAAACATATGCTCGTCGGCGGCTACTACATATTATTTCATAATTAATAATTAAACACAATGCCGATTTTTTATCATAAAGTCAATTACCGTTGAAACCTTCGCCTTCCAAGCGAATATGTGCATTCAAGCATTTTATTTAATGGACATAACGCTTTTTTTATATTTTTTGAACGGAGCGAATAAAACCTCACTGCCGGCAGCAGCCAGTATAAACACAATCAATATCGCGAAATATCTGTATCTGACCTGAATCTCTATAAGCAAATGCACTCCGAAATAACATAACAGGATTATTGAAAGCAGCTTTATTCCCGAATGGATATTCCGGTTCGCCAGTGACTTAATCAATCCCGTAAGCAACAGCAAAAACATCAGTATATAAAACATCTTTTCAACTCTCACCGCTACCGGTTCTATCTTTTCTATCTGCTCCGGCGCCTTAAGTGTTCCGTTGTGTTCTTCATAAAATTCCGATGCAAGAGTATCAAATTCAGCCCACATGACAAGAACCTTTGTGCCGAAAAACTCCAGTAATTTATGCGGTTCAACCGATGCCCTCTCTTTTATGGTCTCCAGAGCCATTTCATTTCTCTTTGAAAAATCCTCTATTACATATATTTTATTTTGGTCATCATAGGAAAATTGTCCCTTCGACTGCTGATTCAAACCTACAACAAATTTCCAGAGAGGAAAGTTGTTTTTCAAGCCTTCGGTATTTATTCCGGTACTTTTTACAACTGCCGACAGCCCCAAATTTGCAGTCAGATAAACCGCCACAAGAACAGCAGACAAGAGAATTTTGGCCATGCTTTTGTGGTTAAGTGCCTCAACGATACACCATAAAACTACGGCTGTAATGATGACCGGCCCCAGTGGCCTGACTGCATTGCCTGCCGCAATGAAAACAGCGGCGGCAATTCCCCTGACAAGGATGTTTTTATGCTCCAGAAGCAACAGATAAAGCCCGGTTAAAAACATACAGGCTGCAAAGTGCTGATTTGTCAAAACGGAAGCCAAAAAATACGGCGCAGGATAAATTAAATATAAAAGAGAAACAAATCTTGCTGTAAAATCATTTGACACCTTTCTCGCTATGAGATACACCAGCATGTTCGAACCTGCCATAAAAAAGCAGTTCACCAGTTTCAAAGGCAGGAGGCCTGTTCCAAAAAGCTTCATAATACCTGCATAATATATCACAGAACCAGTCTGGTAGGCCCAGGTCTTAAAATACAGGTATTGCTCAAAAGCCTTTTTCCCCTGTATCAAGTCTACAGCATATTTGTAGAATAAGCTAAAATCCGACACAGGCCTGGTATCCACCAGAAAAGCCAGGGTTCCCCTAAATAAAAACGCCATTATAAAAACCATAATGGCGAAACTCGCAGGCAAAATATTCATTTTTAATGCTAAAAACAAAACAGCAGCAAAAACCGGAATTGTGATCAGTACATACAAAATAGAGTCTGTATATACTGAAAACCACAAATTGAGAATTATTATATATACTACAAATATAGCCGTTATCAGAATTACAAGCTTGCTTAACACGGATGCGGGTCTGGATTCCATCAATTACCTCGGTTTTTTAACGTCAATTTAATTTATTTTTATCCTCATCAAAACCCATCAATTCACCTACAATGTACAGCGGCCTTGCTTTGACTTCTTCATATATTCTTCCCACATATTCACCCATAATACCTATTACTATCAGCATTACACCGTTTAAAAACAATGTTACCGCGATTGAGGAAGCCCATCCTGAAACCACGTCGTTCTTAATAAATTTTTGTACAAGAACAACTACAAGATAAATAAAGCTCAATACCGATACCAGCATTCCCACAAAAGTAGCCAGTTTCAACGGCTTGTAGGAAAATGAAAAAATCCCGTCTCCTGCAAGCTTCAGCATTTTCTTTAAAGGGTATTTGGTTTCACCGGCAAATCTCTTTTCTCTATGATATTCAACACTGGTTTGCTTAAAACCCACCCAACTTACCAGTCCTCTCACATATCTGGACCTTTCAGGCAGGCATTTCATGGCATCACAGACCTTTCTGTCAATCAGTCTGAAATCTCCTACGTCTACGGGAAGTTTGACATCTGTCATACTGTCAAGAAACCTGTAGAAGGTCTTGGCGGTGATCTTTTTAAAGAAAGTTTCCCCTTCTCTCTGAAGTCTTTTTCCGTATACTACCTGGTAGCCTTCTTTCCACTTGTCCACCATCTGAAGAATAATTTCCGGAGGATCCTGCAAGTCCGCATCTATTATGACAACAGCATCACCCCTGGCATAGTCCATACCGGCAGTAATGGCGATCTGGTGTCCGAAATTTCTGGCAAAGTTAATGATACGTACTTCTTTATTTCCGGAGGCAATATCCTTCAGCTTGAAGTATGTATTATCCTTACTCCCGTCATTAATAAATATATATTCCACATCCATAAAATAGTCTTTAAAAATCGCAGATAAACGTCTGTAGGTTTCGTCTATCACTTCCTGTTCGTTGTAAACAGGCACTACAATCGACAATAGCTTGTTTCCCATAGCATCCTCCACAAGCTCAAAAGAGCTTTGCTTATTATTTATATCTGATAAATTCCAAATTAAGCCAATAAACACTAAAAAATATTATAACATAGCAGATAATGTGCCGCAAATAATATAAATTCTTCCGAATATATTATACTGCGCCTGTTATCCGTATTCCGTGCATGACTTTCTAATAACATTCCTTAATAGATTATTTACATTTTATGCTGATATTAATACATTTTTGCCGATTTACCTTCAATCCGGATTCCTGTCATCTGCTCCTAAGATTATCCTGCAATTTAGCCGATAACAGATTAACAGGCTTTTTATATAAATTATATTGGGAGTGATATTATGGAACTGTTTGAACTAATTTCCTATTTAAAGGAAACAGCAGATTATATTGAATTTTCATTTTACAAGAATTCTTCCGAGATCATGGGTGCCATTTCAGAAAAAGGTATTGACGAAGTACTCAATATTATCTCTCTAACGGAAGTAAGAAAAGGAGTTTTTGAATGTGCTGCCACCTGGGAAGTCAGCAAGGACTGCTGCCTGACCAAAAATGTGACCATTGATATGTCTGGAGAAATGATTTATATTACTGAAACTCTTGAGAACAGGGACAGCAGCTTAATAAAAGCCGAAGCTGTTGCCGGCAGTGATTTTGAGAGGGAATACAGCGAAATATTAACAATGCTAAAAAGCAAATCTCTTAACAGAATTGAAAAGGATCTGTTAACAAAGGTGGTAGCTGCTTTTTTTAATTGAATGTATTGCTGCTGGCAAACCGGCTTCCTGCCGGTTTGCCAGCTAAAACACTATATTTCACCTGCAAATTCGGGCAAATACTTTTATTTTATTATTTAGCCCTGGTTCTGATTTCCTCCACGATCCTGTCGACAAATTCCTGGGCCGACATTGTTCCAATATCTCCGTCTTTTCTGGATCTGACTGCTACAGCACTGTTTTCCATTTCCTTATCACCTATTACCAGCATATAAGGTATCTTTTCCATCTGAGCTTCCCTTATTTTGTAACCTATCTTTTCATTTCTGTAGTCAACTTCAACTCTTACACCTCTGTCCTTCAACATTTGTGAAACCTTTTGAGCAAAGTCGTGGTGTTTTTCAACCAATGGAAGTATTTTTGCCTGTACAGGACACAGCCAGGTCGGGAAGGCACCTGCATATTTTTCAATCAGCATTGCAAGAGTTCTTTCATAACAGCCGATTGAGGTTCTGTGAATAACATAGGGGTGCTTCTTTTCATTGTTTTTATCAATATAAACCATATCAAGACGTTCTCCAAGTGCAAAGTCAACCTGTACGGTTATTATTGTATCTTCTTTTCCGTGTACATTCCTGAACTGGATATCCAGCTTGGGGCCATAGAAGGCAGCTTCACCCTCGGCTTCTTTGTATTCAATCTGCAGATGATCCAGGATGGTTCTCATCTTGTCCTGAACAGCCTCCCAATCCTCCGCACTTCCGATATACTTTTCCTTGTTGTTGGGATCCCACTTGGAGAATCTGTAGGTTACGTCCTCCTGGATACCCAGCGTCTCCATCATATATTTGATAAGGTCAACAACACCCTTGAATTCTTCTTCCAGCTGTTCGGGAGTACATACCAGGTGTCCTTCGGAAATTGTAAACTGGCGGACACGGATAAGGCCGTGCATTTCACCTGATGCCTCGTTTCTGAAAAGAGTCGAAGTCTCGCCGTATCTGATTGGAAGATCACGGTAGCTGTGGAGCTTAGATTTGTATATCATAAACTGGAATGGACAGGTCATGGGTCTCAAGGCCATTACTTCATCGTCCTTTTCCTCGTCTCCCAGTACGAACATTCCGTCCTTGTAGTGCTGCCAGTGGCCTGACAATTTGTACAGGTCACTCTTGGCCATAAGAGGAGTTTTTGTGAGGACGTAGCCTCTTCTTTCCTCTTCATCCTCAACAAATCTTTGCAGAGTCTGTACGATTTTGGCACCTTTAGGCATAAGCAAAGGCAGGCCCTGTCCGATTTCCTCCACTGTTGTGAACAATTCCAGTTCTCTTCCCAGCTTGTTGTGGTCACGCTTCTTTGCCTCTTCAAGTCTGATAATATACTCATCGAGTTCGCTCCTCTTGGGGAAAGCCGTACCGTAAATCCTCTGAAGCATCTTGTTTTTTTCATTTCCTCTCCAGTAAGCACCTGCTGCACTCATAAGCTTTATAGCTTTGAGCTTTCCTGTTGAAGCAAGGTGAGGTCCGGCACACAGGTCTGCAAAGTCTCCCTGCTTGTAAAAGGATAGTTCTTCTCCTTCGGGGAGGTCTCTTATAAGCTCAACCTTGTATGGTTCACCCTTCTCCTCCATGAATTTGATTGCTTCTTCTCTTGGAAGGGTAAACCTTTCCAGAGGCAGATCTTCCTTTATTATTTTTTCCATTTCCTTTTCAAGCTTTAAAAGGTCCTCAGGTGAGAAATTCTTTTCAATATCAAAATCATAGTAGAAACCATTATCAATTGCAGGACCAATCGCCAGCTTTACTTTCGGGAACAGTCTTTTAACAGCCTGTGCCAGTACATGTGAGGCCGTATGCCTGTATGCAAGCCTTCCGCCTTCATCCGAGAAGGTGAGCAGGTTCAGAGAGCAATCCTTTTCAAGCTTGTAATTCAAATCCCTGATTTTTCCGTCCACTTCACCTGCAAGTGCAACTCTTGCCAGGCCTGCACTGATACCTTCTGCAACTTGAAGTATTGTGATACCCTCCTCATATTCCTGAATACTTCCATCTTTTAATTTTATTTTGATCATACTCTGTCTCCTTTTCTTTATATGGTTAAATTTATAAATTACTTATCCCTGTTTTTTATCTCATCCACTTCACCTGCAAGGACGACCCTGGCCAACCCTGCGCCGATGCTTTCGACAACTTCCTTTATTGTTATTCCACTCCGGAATTCCTGTATACTTCCATTTTTTAATGTTACCTTTATCATGCTGATACCTCCTTCTGATTATAATAAAAGTTTCCCACAAAAATTTATCCTTAAAATTTGGGGCAAGCTATTTCTCTTAATAAAAATAAAACTCCCGTCCTCAAGCCAATCATGGATTGACTTATATAAGGACGAGAGTCATCTCGCGGTTCCACCCTACTTGCAGCTCATTGCATATCAAATATTGATAATGCAGATTATAACGTAATCACCGATCAGGCTCAGAGGTGGTTTTCGGTAAAGTGCAGGTCCGGTTACTTCCAGCTGTTGTATCCGGTCTCTGAAACCCCATTTTTTACTTACTCTTCTCATCAACACCTTTGTCAATATAACAACAATATAATTAATTATATTCTTACAGAATTTATGTGTCAATACTCCAATAGACTGCATTGCTTTGCCAAATGTTGTCTATATCAGCAATCGGCTTGTGTCACATGGTTTGTCAATTTGCCGATCCCCTCTATTTCCACTTCCACAACGTCTCCCGGTTTCATGGGACCTACCCCTTCCGGGGTCCCCGTTGTAACAATGTCTCCCGGTTCAAGAGGTATGACTTTTGAAATAAAGCTGATCAGGTAGTCTGTTTTGAATATGTGCATGGAAGTATCACCGTGCTGTTTAACCTGCCCGTTCAAAATCAGCTTTACGTCCAGTTTGGTATAATCCAGATCAGTAACTATATAAGGCCCTATGGGACAGAAGGTTTCGTAGTTTTTCCCTCTGGTCCACTGTCCGTCCGCCTTCTGGATATCTCTAGCCGTAACATCGTTCAGACAGGTTGCTCCCAGAATATATTCCCTGGCCTGTTCAGGCTCAATATTTTTGCAATATTTCTTTATTACCACGGCAAACTCTGCTTCGTAATCAACTCTGTTGGATATCTCCGGTAAGATAATTAAATCCTCCGGTCCTATTACGGTATGAGGAAGTTTTATGAAAATAACGGGATTTTCAGGTATGTCTCTGCCTGAGAACTCTTTGACATGATCCACATAATTCAGTCCCACAGCCACTACCTTACCCGGTTTGCATGGAGCTAACAGCCTTACATCGCTTAAATTATATTTTTTATCAATAGCTGCCGGGTTTTCAAAAATACTGCCCTGTACTTCTGTAATCTCATTTCCGTTTAAAATTCCGTACTTTTCCTTTCCATCGGCTAAAAATCTCAAATATTTCATATTGGTTACCCCCATTCCACGGCTTGCAGAGTCACGTACCGTCATTGAAATATCCACTACCGGTACCAGTGTTATTGAGAGAAATTATAGCACAGCATTTTTAACGCTGCAAGAAAAAGTCCATTCAGGATATCCGTTTTGCTGACTACTCGTTTAATTTCCTGGAGATAATATTTGTAGATATAGTCTAATGTGTTTTGCAAGATCATAATGGGGAGGCAGCAGTTGAGAAACACCAGATTTATAAGGTTTAAAAAATTCAGACATAAAAAGTTATTCAGCATAGTCCTTTTTGGTATTTTAATACCTTTAGTTTCTTTATTACTGACATATATACTGGTTTCAGTATTGATACTGCCGTCATTAATAAGGTGATTGTTAATATTGTATATAATATTACATTATTCGACTAGCAAAATCGTTTATAAATGCCATTTGAAATACTTTATTAAAATACTATAATAAATAGTGAAAATTTAATTATATTTTCCTCCTTTAAATTATTTTTATAACCGGCTTATATAAGCCGGTTTTTGTTTACCCGTTTTGCTTTTCGACAACACAGTCCTGTGGAAATTTAACCGTCAGCGATATATGAATTCTAGATACATATGTGGTCTTTAATTTTATCAAAGGTTTTCTGTTTTATTCCTGTTATTTTCATCAAGTCGGTAATTTTCTTAAATCCACCGTTCTTGTCCCTGTATTCAATAATGGCTTTTGCAGTAGCAGGCCCAACATTTGGCAGGCCCTCCAGTTCTGCCTGGGTGGCTGTATTTATGTTTACCAGATTGTTTTTTACGTTCCCTCCAGTTTTCATCTGTTCATCGGCAACCACCGCTCCCAGGCTGTCACTGATAATATCCACGCCGCTGTTCAGACTGTCCGGTGTTTTTACTTTTGTGTCTGGAGGGGAGGCTGCAGTTTTTGTTTTGTCCTGGACTGGAGCAGCGTTCTTAACAACAGCTGCTATTTTTCCCTTGATCCTGAGCATGGTGTTATCCTCCAGCCGGTAAGCCAGATTTATGTTATCCAGGTCAGCCTCCTGTGTAGCGCCCCCTGCCGACCTTATGGCGTCTTCTATCACGTCCCCCTTGTCAAGTGTCACAACACCGGGTTTTTTGATACAACCGACAATATAAACCTTGATGGTTTCAACTGTTTCTTCCTCCACCGTTATTTCACGGTCAATGCCGCTTTTTTCATTCCCGGCATTTATGGGCGCTTTTTCCACAACCGGTTCATTCAGAGGCTGATAAACCTGCTTTAAAAAGTATCCCAGCAGGCCTGAGCCCATAACCAATAATAAAATGACTGCTAAAAGCAATACTTTGTTGATAAAGTACTGCTTTCCAAATATCGTTATTTCCATAATACCTCCTCAAATTTTTATTTTTCTATTGACTTTTTATTTGCAGGCTTGAATAAATTGAATAAAATCAAGTTTTAATTTTTCATGCCCAAAGTTAATTTGATGGCACAAATCAGAAGATTAACGCATATTAATCTAATAAAGGATATTTTTTTTGATCGCAAAATATTGGAAACCCTTGAGAACATTGCCGTATGTATAAATTACAACAGCTTAAGAATTTATAAGAATTGACCTGTGTATATTATAATACAATTATTGGAAAATTGCTATATATATAACAAATATTGTCGAAAGGTTTCATATTTTTGGATTTTGCTTTATACTAATATAAGATGTATTTTACTGAGGAGGAAATATGAAGAAAGCACTAGTCACATTAATACTTGCCATAGTTCTTGCATTTCAATTCTCACCTGCTTTTTGCAAAGATCTTGACATTGATGCAGCCGCTTACATATTGATGGACGCAAAAACAGGGAGTGTTTTATATGAATACAACCCTGACGCCCGTCTTAGACCAGCAAGTACAACTAAAATAGCTACGGCACTTGTCGCTTTGAAAAAAGGTGATTTGAGCCAGGTTATGACTGCAAGCCAGGAAGCTGTTTCCGATATTGGAGTCGGCGGAATGAATATAGGTATTATGCCAGGCGAACAACTTACGCTGAATGATTTGCTCCATGCATTGTTAATTGCATCAGCGAACGAAACAGCGAATATCATAGCTGAAAATCTTTTCTCCGGTAAAGAAGAGTTTATGAAGGAGATGAATAAAATAGCTGCCGAGGCCGGTGCAAGGAATTCTACTTTCACCAACCCCTGCGGTATCGATGAAAATGAAAAAGATGCGGATCACTATTCAACTGCAAGGGATCTGGCTCTGATAGCAAAAGAATGCTGGACCTTTCCAACCTTTCGAGAGATTACAGGCCAGAAAAAATTAGACATGCTTCCAGCTACAAACAAGCATGACAAGTGGAATGTATTAAGCAACACCAACAAAATGCTAGGTCAATCCTACAACTATGGGCCCCAAACGGGAGATGACAGAAATCAGTTTACCATAACAGGATTAAAGACCGGTTCAACCATGCGTGCAGGTGCCAACTTTATTGCATCGGCAGTCAGCAAAGATGGCCTGGAGCTTATTTCAGTCATACTTGGTGTAAATAACAAACCCGGCAGAACAGTTTTTGATTTTACTGAAACCTTGCTTCGGGCAGGGTACGAAAATTACTCAAATCAGTTGATAATTGACAGAAATGAAATAATAAAAAAAGTTGTTGTGCAGGATGCGGAAGATGATGGCCAGCTGGATCTCGTGACCAATGGAAAGGTTGAAGCAATTTTACCCAATGACAAAAATCTCTGGAAGATTGATCAAAAAGTAACGATAAAAGAGAACTTGAAAGCTCCGGTCATAAAGGGTACAGTCCTCGGAAATATAGCTTATACACTTGATGGAATAAATATCGGCAAAGTTGATATCGTTTCCTCAAGAACAATTGAGCAGAGTATAAATGCAAGGATTAAAACTTATGTAAATAAAATTACTGCTTCTCCCTGGTTTAAATTCGGATCAATAGCTTTAACCGTTGTATTATGCTTTCTTATTTTAAGAAAGATTTTAAGAAAAATATCCAGAAGAAGGATTTATAAAATAAAAGAAAGGCATAGATGGTAATTTAATTTGAGTTTTATTTACTTCATATATTGATTTAATTTCAATATACTTATATTATAGTATATGTTTAATAGTAATATATGGAATGAACCATTATTGACTTATTATGGAGGTTCTGGAGCTTTGGAATGGTTCAACAGGAAATAGAGGGTTAAAATAACAGCATTTATTGCTTATTAAGAGGGGTGTAATCTATGAGAGCCGAACCGATTTACCAGCTCAGAAAAGTCAAAGATCTAAAAGATATGATGTTTCAGAGTACAAATTTATTCGGATCAAGAAATGCATTTTTAATCAAAGGCCAAAATGGAGAATATTACGCAAAGACATATAAAGAATTAAAATATGATATCGATGCTTTAGGAACTGCTTTAATTGACATGGGACTGAAGGATAAAAAAATCGCTATATTATCTCAAAACAAGGCTGAGTGGTGCACAACCTACCTAACGGTAACCGGAGGAGTCGGTGTAGTTGTTCCGTTAGACAGAGAACTTCCCTATAATGAAGTTGAGAACCTTACTTCAAGAGCAGGTGTAAACGCAATAGTTTTTTCTTCAAAACACAGAAGTGACATGCTGAAGCTTTCCGGGACCTCAGATATTAAATACTTTATTGATATGGATCTGGACGCTGATGACGATAACAATTTTCTGTCATTCTCAAAATTGATTGAGAAAGGTAAAGCATTGCTGGCAAATGGTGACAGACGTTATTTGGATGCTGAAATAGACGAAAACAAAATGACTGCTTTGATTTTCACATCAGGAACCACTGATCTGGCAAAAGGTGTTATGCTTTCGAGTAAGAACATAGTTTCCGATGTTATATCGGTATGTTCCATGCTGTACCTCGATGAAACCGACAGCGGACTTTCCATACTGCCGCTTCATCACACCTATGAATGTACCGCTAATTTCCTTGTAATGATGTACAATGGCTGCTGCTTCTCCTTTAATGAAGGGTTAAAGTATATCGTACAGAATCTGCAGGAAACCAAACCTACAATATTGATGCTGGTACCGCTGATTCTGGAAAACATGCATAAAAAAATAATTAAGCAGGCTTCAAAGAATTCCTTGAGTAAATTGAAGTTGAATGTTGCCCTGGAAATCAGTAATTTCCTTTATTATTTCTTAAAAATTGATATTCGGAAGAAAATTTTCAAGCAGGTTCATAATATATTCGGCGGAAGAGTCCGGCTTGTAATTTCAGGTGCTGCCGCTATAAACCCCGATGTATCAAATGATTTATGCGCAATGGGAATAAGAATTGTCCAGGGTTATGGACTAACCGAATGCGCCCCTATCGTATCCGTTAACAACGATCGCGGCTTCAGACATGATTCAGCGGGAAAGGCACTTGCCGGAATAGATATAGGGGTTGAAAATGTGGGTGAAGACGGCATAGGAGAATTCGTAGTAACCGGAGATAATGTAATGCTTGGCTATTATGAAAATCCCGCAGCTACAAGCAAAGTACTGAAAAACGGCCGCCTGTATACCGGCGACCTGGGCTATATCGATGAAGAAGGATATCTTTATATAACCGGAAGAAAGAAAAATGTCATTGTTACCAAAAACGGTAAAAACATATTCCCTGAGGAGGTTGAAGCATATCTTGCAAAATGTCCTTATGTAAAGGAAAGCCTTGTCTGGGGACGTTTTGATGAAGAATCCGGCGAGACCGAAGTAAATGCACAGGTTGTAGTGGATATTGATGAAATAAAGGAAAAACTCCGTTTGAATATAATTTCCAATGAGGAGATATACAAGCTGATTCAAGCCGAAATAAAGGAAATAAACAAACAAATGCCCATGTATAAACGAATCAAGGACTTCACCATCCGAGAGGAAGAGTTTGCAAAAACCACCACTAAAAAAATCAAGAGATATGTTGAAAACATCGGCTAGTTTTACAGCTATATGATGATTAACAGTTCTGAAAACTGAATATTTAAATTAAGGGCACGGAATCATTTTCCGTACCCTTTTTTATTTTGCTTAGTTTATTTACTTTAAGCTTTTACTATGACCACATTTCTTTTCTAAGAGCCTGGATATCTTCATTATCAAGGTACTCATCGTAGGTCATTTGTCTGTCTATGATACCCTTTGGAGTGATTTCAATAATTCTGTTTGCAATAGTCTGCACAAATTCATGGTCATGTGAGGTAAACAATATTGTTCCCTTGTAGTTGATAAGACCGTTGTTCAGCGCAGTGATGGATTCCAGGTCAAGATGGTTTGTAGGTTCGTCCAGTATAAGGACATTTGCTCCTGAAAGCATCATCTTGGCAAGCATACAGCGGACCTTTTCTCCCCCTGACAGAACAGCTGCCTTTTTTAATGCCTCTTCGCCCGAGAACAGCATCCTTCCAAGCCAGCCTCTCAGGAAGGTTTCGGTCTGATCCTTGGAATACTGTCTCAACCAGTCTACAAGGCTCAGATCAATTCCATCAAAATATTCCGAGTTGTCTCTCGGAAAATAGGATTGTGAAGTAGTTACTCCCCATTTAAAATCACCGCTGTCAGCTTCCATCCCGCCCATAAGGATTTTGAACAATGCAGTTTTTGCGTTTCCGTAGGTTCCGACAAAGGCTATTTTGTCACCTTTGTTTACTATTATATTTACATCCTTTAAAAGCTGCTCGCCTTCAATTTCCTTTGATATACCGTTTATCATAAGAAGATCGTTACCTGCTTCTCTTTCAGGCTTGAAATCTACAAAAGGATATTTTCTTGAAGAAGGCCTTATGTCCTCCAGAGTCAACTTATCCAGCAGTTTTTTACGGGAAGTTGCCTGCTTTGATTTGGAAGCATTGGCACTAAACCTCTGGATAAACTCCTGCAGCTCCTTCATTCTTGCTTCGGTTTTCTTATTTGCATCCTTTGCCTGCTGCAGGGCCAATTGACATGACAGATACCAGAAGTCATAGTTTCCGAAATATAATTGTATTTTGCCGAAATCGATATCGGCTATCTGGGTACAAACCTGATTCAAAAAGTGTCTGTCATGGGAAACGACGATTACTATGTTTTCAAAGTTTGCAAGAAAGTTTTCCAGCCATGTTATAGAAGCCACATCAAGGTGGTTGGTTGGTTCGTCCATGAGCAGTATGTCAGGGTTTCCGAAAAGTGCCTGTGCCAGCAGAACTCTTATCTTCTCGGTACCGTCAAGGTCTTTCATGAGTTTGTAGTGGTACTCTTCGCCTATATTGAGACCGTTAAGCAGAATAGCAGCATCTGATTCAGCTTCCCAACCGTTTAATTCTGCAAATTCTGCTTCCAGTTCAGAGAGGCGGATTCCCTCTTCCTCAGTGAACTCGGATTTTGCATATAACTTTTCTTTTTCCTCCATTATTTCAATGAGTCTTTTATGACCCATGATTACAGTCTTCAGAACCTCGAATTCATCATATTCATAGTGATTCTGTTTAAGTACTGCAAGCCTCTCACCGGGTGTAACGGATACATCTCCCTTATTGGACTCTATTTCACCTGAAAGAATCTTTAAGAAGGTTGATTTTCCTGATCCGTTGGCCCCGATCAATCCATAACAATTCCCCTTTGTAAATTTGATATTAACATTTTCGAATAAAGCCCGTCCCCCGTATCTCAGGGAGACACCATTTGCACTAATCATTTTCTTTTTACAGCGGAATAAATCCTCCCGCTATTTACCTCCATTTATTATAATATTTAAATTGTAATATTTGCCCATTTACCCTTTCTAAACCTTACCAAATACATTGCAGATCTGATGGAAAAATCCAGCCCCAAAGCAATCCATGCCGCAGTTATTCCGGTATTAAACAGCAGGCCTAAAATAAAAGTCAGAAACACTCTGAAACACCATATGCCTACAAAACTTGTAAGCATTACATATATTATGTCTCCGGCACCTCTTAATGCATTGGAAACTACAGTTACAATTGACACAAAGGGCTGTGAAAAACTGAAGATCCTTATAGCTGTGGTCCCGATTGAAATTATTCCGGGATCCTTTGTATATATTCTTATCAAATTTCCGGCAAATATAAACAGAAGACTTGAAATTACCACAGTTATCAGCAGGCAAATCCTGATGGTCTTCCAGCCTGCTTTTTTAGCAAGATCTATCCGTTTCGCCCCCAGACTTTGACCGACAATAGTCGTTGCCGCCAGACCAAAGCCGAATATTGGAACAAAACACATGGAATTTATGGACATTACTATCTGATAAACAGTTGATGCCTCAGTACCCATACGTGATATTACCACCTGCAGTATAAGAAATCCGCCCTGCATAATAAGCTGTTCCATTGAAGCCGGTATCCCCACATGCAGAATTCTCTTAAGCAGCTGAAAATCGAAAGCCAGTTTTCCCTTAAGGCTAAAGGATAAGCTGACAGATTTACTCAGAACAACAAACAGGCTCAGCAAACCGCCAACACCCCTGGATATACATACCGCAATCGCTGCACCTGTGATACCCTTTTTTTCAATTGTCAAATTTCCAATACTAACCCCATATATTAAAACATAACTTAGGGCAATGTTCAATATATTTACCACATTTGCAACAAGCATTGGGGTCTTTGTATCTCCGGCTCCCCTTAAGGAACCGCTGATTATTATATTGGAGAACATTAAGGGCAGTGTTATTAAAGTTATTTTGAAATAGCCGGCAGCCATCTCAACAACCGATTTTTCGGCACCGCTAAAGAATACTGAAATAACCGGCCCTGCAAATATGATCAGCAGAATTGCCAGCAGTGAAGACGCGGCAAAACCGATTAAAACACATTCCTTTATTGCTGCCTTTGCGTTTTGAGTATCACCTTCCCCGATCAGGCGGGCAATAATCACCGTGCACCCGGTTGACAGGGCTACAAAAAATACCTGAATAAAACCGAACAGAGAATTAATAAAACCTACTGCTGAAACTGCTTCATTGCTCAAGTGACCTACAAAAGCCAGCGAAACAACCCCTACAATCATAATCAGTAGCTGTTCCACAACCGCAGGAACAGCTACTTTAAATATACTACCTCTAATATTATTCTCATCTACAACCATTTTTATCTTATATTAGTCAATACTCCATCTGACCAAAGCCTCTCTAAATTGTAAAATCCTCTGTCCTCCTGATGGAAAACATGGATTACAACATCGGCGTAATCCAGCAATATCCATCTTGCTGTTTCATAGCCTTCCTTGTGATATGCATGAAGACCGATTTCACCCAGTTTGAAATCCAATTCGTCAGCTATTGATTTTATATGGGTTGTGGAGGTTCCACTGCAAATAACAAAATAGTCGGCGATTTCAGTAATGTTTTCAATATCAATTATACTTATATCTCTTGCTTTTTTTTCTTCCATCAATGATACGATTTTGTCTACCAATTTTTTAGAATCCAAATGTTTGCACCTCGTCCTAAGCTATATTTTTTTATTTTATTACGGATTAAAATCACTTCCTAAAATAATTGTCACATCATACCTGGAATCCGGCTGCAATTCCTCCTTAACAACAGAAATCTTCAGTACATTCTTAATAACATCCGGTATTACACCTTTTTTTCTGATTATAATCTGTGATGTACCCTGCTTTTCCGCATTTGTACCGGCACTGACTTTAAAGCCCTGAGCTTCGAGCATGCCTCTTGTATCTTCGGCCAGTCCGCTTTTGTCGGTACAGTTTATCACTTCTATAATCAATTTCTTATTGTCAACCGTTGATTGAGCCACAGTTTCCTTTGCCGGCTCTTTTTTTCTCGTGGACTCACTATCAACAATTATTTTTTTCGGAGCAGTACTCGCGCTTGCTTGTACTTTTTGCGGCTGTTTTTTTACCTCTACAACTTCTTTGTCAAATACACCTGAGTCTCTGGTAAAATTAGCTCCTACTATAATTGATGAAAATAACAATAAAAAGGTTCCAATTGTATAAAATGCAATCTTTATAAATTTACTCATCATTCAATAATTAACCCCTTAAGTTCTAAATCTGATGGTTATCAGAAATCAACATTAAAATATTATTCCTTGCTTTAATGGTATTTGGATGAATTAGTCCCTTTTGATGAATAACATATTTGATTATATTATCAAAAGAACCGATTAAAGCCTTATTTATATCTTCATAGGCCAGCTTTCTTACATTATCGACCTCACTGTGTATTCTTCCCGGCTCTATGTAATCTGCAAGAAAAACGATTTTATCCAGCATACTCATCTCTGAATATCCTGTAGTATGGTATCTAATGGCATTTAATACAATTTTATTACTGACTCCATACTTTTCTCTGGCTAATATTGCTCCGACCTCACCGTGCATTAAAAACACCTGCCGCTTTTCAAGCTCATTTAACTCTATTCCATAAGTCCTGCAATATTCCAGAGTCTCTTCATCCTTCAGGTTTTTAGCACAATCATGCAGGAGCCCTGCTACGGCTGCCAGCTCCCGGTCCTCACCATAATATCCCGCCAGAGAAACAGCTTCCTTCATGGTATTGACCGAATGAATGTATCTTCCCGGCTTCAAGGATTGTTTTAACAAGAGATCCATTTGGTCCAAATTCATAATAATTTTCCTTTATTTATAGTTCAAACACGCTATTTGCCGTCAATAATGACAGAAAGTAGTTTCACTGCCGGTATAGTTTGTTTTTAATAATATACTCTTCAACCTCTTCTTTAACAAGATATTTAACAGACTTTCCAGCCTTAATCCTGTCTCTGATAAAGGTTGAGGATATGTCGAGAAGCGGGATCTCAAAACTTCTTATGTTTATTTCATACTCCCTCTTCAATTCAATTAAGCGTTTGCTGAAGGCTTCACTGGAAAAGCCCGGCCTCATGATAGCAATAAAATCGGTAAGTTTGAAAACCTCCGGTGCATTTCTCCAGGTTAACAGATCCAATACCACATCCGCACCGATTATATAATTAAACTCTGTTCCCTCAGGATAAAGCCCGTGTAATTCTTTTAACGTATCAACAGTATAGGTGTAGCCTGACCTTTCCATTTCTATTGCCACAGCTTCAAAGCTTGAATTTGAGCTGACAGCACATTTAACCATGTTTAATCTGTGTATAGGAGCAGTGACATTTTCTAAATTCTTATGCGGAGGCATACCTGAGGGAATAAATAATACCCTGTCAAGCCCATATTCACATCTCACCAATTCCGCAACAGCAAGATGCCCCATATGAATCGGATCAAAAGTTCCTCCGCAAATACCAATTTTCAAGCGTGTATCTCCCATTTGGAAATTCCTTTTCATAATGCTGCAATATCCATTAGTCTAAAACATCTGAATTCATATATAATACAAGTGATATTATAGCATAAAAATATTAACTATCTATTAAAAAATACAAAAACAAGGTGTTAAATAATAGAATTTTTAAGATGAGATGGTTTAAAATGGTCCACTATCCCTGAGCTTGCCGGTATTTTTTTATAATGAACATGGTTAGAGCTTTTAATAAAATTGCTATAAATATATAAATTGGAAATGAATATATATGCTTCCAGGTAAATAAAACATATATTTTTAAAGCAACAAAAATCGGCTCACCCACAAAGGTGAAGAAAATTGCTGAAAAAAAATTGACCAGTATAAATTTTTTCCAGCCGTAAGCATACTGATAAACCAGCATGTACCATACCGGCAGCATGGAAAAATTCATAGGTATGAGTCTCGGAAAATATGGTTCTATATCAATACTGTATTCCCATAAATTCAGCTGACATCCTAATTCGTCAAGAAATGTTACCACTGTCACCACAAGCAGTCCATAAATAAAGATTTCTAAAAGTCTTCTTTTGTCTACAAGTTTAATCCAGATTATCCATGGGACTATCAGCATGGCCAACAACAGCCAAAACTGAAAGGAGAATACCTCAAATTTGCACCAATGCTGATATTGCAGGATAATAGCCTTGCTCTGAGCATCCAGTATCTGCTGGAAAGACGGAGATTGATCCATTTGCCATAAACCTTCCTTTATTAGATGATATTGCATGATACAACTATTATTCTCAATCAAACATTAAATATTATTCACAGTTAATCAAAGTAAACAAAAAGCCTGCTTGAGACATGCTGGTTTCAAACAGGCTTTTTGACCCGGTAGTTTATAATTCCATTGAAATCCTTGTATAACGAAGGATTAAATCATTAATATCTACTGCCATTTGGTCCTATTAACCCTTTGTGCTGTAAAATATAATCCGCAGCCATCTTATATCCTCCGGCTTGAATAAATGAATTCCCCAGTTCAATGCTCTTTTGCTTATAGCTGCCGTTTGCCAAAATCTGAGTAACATAATCCCTTAAAAGCTCCGGAGTAATTTCACTCATTTTCATACAAAGCCCTGCACCCAGATTTACCAGCCTACGGGCAACCATTGGCTGGTCATTGGCCTGAGGCACTGCTATGACTGGTACTCCGTAATACAGTGCTTCATTTACGCTGTTAAGGCCGCAATGACTTATGAATACCGAAGTTCTTTTTAATACTTCAAGCTGAGGAACGTGATTTCTAATGATTATATTGCCTGGAATTTCACCAAAGGCCGCCATATCAACCTTATTACCAACAGACATAATAACTTTGTACTTCCGCCCCCCAAAGGCTTCCATACATTTAGTGTAAAAATCCATGCATTGATTGTTGATGGTCCCAAGTGATATATAAATTGTTGTGCCGGTTTCCAGCTCTTCCAACAGTGGATCGTTCTTTTCTTCCCTCACCGATATGGAAGGTCCCACAAATCTAAAGCTTTCATCGAAGCTTTCGCCCTCCGGCTGAAACATTTTTGATGTAAATACCAGATTCAAATTCTCTTTTTTAAAAAATATATCCATAATCTCAAGGTTGTCCACATTCCATTCCATTCCGGCCTCTTTCAATTCTTTGTATAAAAGATCCAACTGCGGATGAAAACCCGGTTCCAGCATATGTAACGGCAGAGGCGGCTTATTCATGGCAAATGATGTGCAGGAACATACAGCCGGGAGCTTCAGCATCCGGGCCACTATATTTCCTCCGCCAAGCATGGCGTCATGTATAATCAAATCTATACCGGCATCCTTTATCTTTTCCAGTACCAATGGAACTACAGTTCTATCCATCTTTATTATAAATTCAACCAGTGAGTAAAAGGGATGCTCACCGCTGGGTCTGTATCCTTCAAAGAATTGCTTCAGCTGAATTCCATAATCAATAAATTCGGCCCCGGCAGCTTCAATCTTCTGTTTAAACTCAACGGTTGAGAAATAAATAACCTCCTGTCCCCTGCTCACTAATTCTTTTACCAGCGGTAGAGTAGGGTTCATGTGCCCGTGTGCATTACCATTTAAAAACAATATTTTTGACATATAACCTCCTGAGATATACTCTTAGTATCTATATATCTTTATCCAATATATCATTATGATATATTATGGCTAAAAATTTTTTGTCAGCCTGCTGACACCTAATCAAAGGTATCAAATATAATTACTAATTTAATTTTCTTTCTTAAAATTGTGAGTCCTTATACGCTCAATGGTCTCTTCACACCATTTGATTCTGAACTCTGCGTCATATATGCCATACCTGATCGTGGAAATCCAATATGGATATCCGTCATCCTCCCGGACTTTATTACTGTTTGTGTACTCATTCTCAATGCGGTAATATCTTTCAAGGCTTCTGCAATGACCTTCCTTTACCCTCTGGAGCTCTTTTATCATATTATCGGGAGGGATAACCTTTGCAAAGGTCAGCTTAAGCAGCAGCTCCAATCTCTGAGGAGCCTGCATGGTGGGACTCATCAACCACTCTGTAAGTTCTTCCCGCCCTTTATCAGTTATAAAATATACATTACGTGGAGGTCTTCCTTCATTTTGTTCAACTTTCTTTGTTATGACGTTATCCTTTTCCATTTGTTTAAGCACAGGATAAATATGACCAAAATTTTCATTCCAGAAATAGGATATGGATTTATCGCAGATTTTTTTTATGTCATAACCCGAACCCGGTTCAATACTCAGTACCCCTAAAATCGCATATCTGGTTTTATTAATTTTCGGCATGCTGCACCCCAACAATATAATTAAAATAGACACCTATGTTTATAATTTATTTCATTCAATAATATATCATTCTGATATATGTGTCAATATCTCTGACGACTTTTATAAACTCAAACTGTCAATAATAAATTTGCCGTCCTGGCCGATTCTCACATAAAACAATTCATCAAAACCCTCTCCAATTGTTGGTGGCTCAAGTTTTGCATGAGTATTTCTGATTCCCGGCAGAGGTACATTCTCTTTACCTTTTCTCTTGCTGTTTCTATAAATAGCCTCTTTAATATCTGAATTAAAATAATAGCCAATAACTTTAAAGCTGGCACTATGGGCCATATCAATATACCTCTTTCGATCAGCAGCAGTAGAATTTGTATTGTCCACTACAAAAGATTGTCTGGCTTTGATACAGGCCTCCAGAATAATACTTTCCCTGGCCCGCGTTTTCAGCATATCAAGATTTATTCTGATATGAGTATTAATAAAATTTTCCTTATAAAATGTGCTCTTGCCTGTTGCCTGTATACCCGTAAAAATTATGGCTTGCATGTTTACCTCATGAAGAAAGTCTTGATTTCCCCGGGAGACTTTTCTTTTTCGCTTTACATGAAAAATTTTTGGCGTTTCACAAAATTACTATACCATAAAAAGTACACCTCCAAAAGTTAGATTTTTTTATCCAACATTTGGGGTGCACTTCAGATTAAGGTGAACCAGTTAAGCTGTTTTATAAAGTTCCTTTTTACCAACGTCAATTACGGGTTAGGCCTTCGCCTTCCAGGCGAATTATGCTTTCAGCCGATAGTAATTGACTTTTTCCCTATATCCTTCCTGTAGTGCATACCCTCAAAGCTGATTTTCTCAATACCGGCATAAGCTTTGCTGATTGCCTTTTCCATGTTTTCTTCCACTGCCGTAACACCCAGTACTCTTCCGCCTGCCGTATACAATTTACCGTCCTTACAGCTTGTACCTGCATGGAAAACAGTTACGTTTCCATCTGCTTCAGCTGCTTCCAAACCGCTTATTTCAAGGCCGGCAGGATATTTCCCCGGGTATCCGCCCGAGGCTGCTATAACGCATACTGCAGCATTATCGCTCCATTCGATTTTTATCCCGGCAAGCTTCTCATCTATTATGGCATTAAATATGTCCAGCAGGTCGGGTTTAAGTCTCGGAAGCACCACCTGAGTCTCAGGGTCTCCAAAACGCGCATTGTACTCAATGACTTTAGGTCCGTCTTTTGTTATCATCAGACCAAAATATAGAATTCCTTTGAATTTACGGCCTTCCCTGTTCATAGCCTCTATAGTTGGTATGAATATCTCTTTCATACATTGCTCTGCCAGCTTGCCGTCATATATTAAGCTTGGTGAGAAGGTCCCCATCCCGCCTGTATTCGGCCCCTGATCATGGTCAAATACACGTTTGTGGTCCTGTGACGAAACCATGGGCACTACAGTCCTTCCATCCGTAAAGGCCAATATGGACACCTCGGGGCCTTCTATAAATTCCTCTATGACAACCTTGTTTCCCGCTTCTCCGAACACCCTGTCATTCATGATGTTGTTCACTGCAGTTTTGGCTTCGGCTATGGTCTGAGCTATAATAACACCTTTTCCAAGTGCCAGACCGTCGGCTTTGACAACAATGGGTGCGCTGCAGGTATCAAGGTACTCCAGTGCCCCGGCACTGCTCTCAAAAACCGCATAACCGGCAGTAGGTATGTTGTATTTCTTCATCAGATCCTTTGAAAACGATTTGCTGCCTTCTATAACGGCTGCCGCCTTAACCGGACCGAAGGCCCTGATACCTGCAGCCTCAAGTGCGTCTACCATTCCTGCTACCAGCGGATCATCGGGTGCCACCATTACAAAATCTATTTTATTCTCTCCGGCAAAATTAACTATTCCCTCGATATCCGTGGCTTTAATGGGTACACAGGAAGCAAGCTTCGAAATGCCGCCATTTCCGGGAGCACAGAACAATTCACTTATCCTCGGGTTTTGAGAAAGCTTCCATATTATAGCGTGCTCCCTTCCTCCTCCACCAACTACCAAAACCTTCATTTGATACCCCCTGATCTTCTTAGTGGGATGTTACGGACCACTAGTGTTTGAAATGTCTCATACCTGTAAATATCATTGCTATGCCGTACTTGTTGCAGGCGTCGATGGATTTCTGGTCATTTAACGAGCCGCCGGGCTGGATTATTGCCTTGATGCCTGCCGCAGCAGCCGCTTCAACACAATCCTCAAAGGGGAAGAAGGCATCCGAGGCCATAACCGCACCCTTTGATCTTTCGCCTGCATATTCGATTGCTACTCTTGTGGGAACTATTCTGTTTGTCTGTCCGGGGCCGACGCCGATTGTCATCTTACCCTTGGCAAGTGCTATACCGTTTGATTTTGTATGCTTGACTACCTTCATGGCAAATACCAGGTCTTCCATCTGTTCCCCGGTAGGCTTAACGTCTGTAACAACCTTCAGCTCCTCTTCATTAAAGAGCTGGCTGTTATATTTTTGAACCAGAAGACCGCCGCAGACCTTCTTCATATCAAGAGTGTCGGCAGGAACTTTTTCCTCGATTCCCTCAAGCTTGAGCAATCTGATGTTTTTCTTCTGTGAAAGGATTGTAAAGGCCTCATCAGTAAAAGACGGTGCAACAACTATCTCAACGAAAATCTTATTGATCTCTTCAGCTGTTTTTGCATCTATTTCCCTGTTGGCAGCGATAATTCCTCCAAAAATGGATACAGGATCCGATTCATAGGCTCTCATGTAGGCTTCATATATTGTTGCTGCGCTGCCCACCCCGCATGGATTGGTATGCTTGACGGCAACAACCGTAGGCTCGCCAAATTCTTTAACAAGTTCTATTGCACCGTTTGTATCATTTATATTATTGTAGGACAATTCTTTTCCGTGGAGCTGAACAGCACTGGGCAGAACCCCTCTGTTGGCTCCCACTTCCTTATAGAAAACAGCCTTTTGATGCGGGTTCTCACCATAGCGCATATCCTGGACCTTTTCAAAGGTAAGTGAAAGGGTTTCAGGGAAGTCAATGTCACCAAGGGTATCTCTGAGATATTTAGCTATAAGTGTGTCGTAGTGGCTTGTATGTTCAAAAACCTTGTATGCCAGTCTGAACTTTGTTTTTACACTTACATCACCGGTATCGTTGAATTCCGCAAGTACTTTTTCATAATCTGCAGGATCAACGACAACTGCCACATCCTGATAATTCTTTGCAGCGGCCCTTAACATTGTAGGTCCGCCGATATCAATATTTTCGATAGCTTCTTCGAGCTCGACGTTTCCTTTTAATATGGTCTGTTTGAACGGATAGAGGTTTATAACAACTATATCGATAGTTTCAACGCCCAATTCCCTGATCTGTTTCATATGCTCTTCATTGCTTCTGATTGCAAGCAGTCCGGCATGAACCTTGGGATGAAGTGTCTTAACCCTTCCATCCAGACATTCGGGAAAACCTGTGATGTCCGAGATGTTTATAACCTTTAAGCCTGCGTCAGACAAAGCTTTGGCCGTACCTCCGGTAGATATGATCTCCACACCCTTTGCAGCCAGATTTTTGGCAAAATCAACTATGCCTGTCTTGTCCGAGACACTGATTAGTGCACGTTTAATCATTACCCAGTCCTCCAATCGAAATTTTAAATTCAATATTGTTTACTCGCCGCCGGTAGGGCGGAAGTCATTTTCTTGATCCGTACTCTCTTTCCATCTATGGCCAATCTATTTTCAGCAAACAGTTTAATTGCTTCGGGCAATATCTCCCATTCGGCCTGCTCCATAACCCTTTGCTGGAGAATTTCCGGAGTATCACCCTCCTCTACACAAACAGCTTTTTGAAGTATGATCGGTCCTGTATCGGCCTCAAGTTCAACAAAGTGTACGGTTGCTCCCGTAACTTTAACACCCGATTCCAATACATGCCTGTGCGGAATTATTCCATAGAAACCCTTGCCGCAGAATGCAGGAATCAATGAAGGGTGAATGTTAATTACCCTGTTTGTGTAATATCTGTTAAACCTTTCTCCTAAAATAGAAAGAAAACCTGCCATAACAACCAGATCAACCTTGTGTTCAACAAAATGGCCGATCAAAGCTTCGTCGTATTCATCTATATTATTGAAAAACTTTCTGGAAATGCATGTGCCGTTTATTCCATGTTTTTTTGCCCTCTCAAGAGCAAATACACCGGGTTTGCTGGATACGACAGTTACAATTTCAACGTGCCTTATGTATCCGCTATCTATCTTATCAATTATGGCCTGAAGGTTTGAACCGCCGCCAGACACCAATACGCCTATTTTAAGCATATCTGCCTCCACATTACACATAAAAAATCAAAAGTTTGATATCAAAGGATTTATTGCAATTATTTACCTGTACGCCTTGCTATATGATTTCAACCCCTGCTTCACCTTGGGCGACAGACCCGATAATATATGCCGCTTCACCGGTGGATTTAAGGCAGGCAACAATTTCGTCGGCCCTTTCGCTGTCTACTGCCATAACCAGTCCTATTCCCATGTTGAAAGTGTTGTATATATCTCTGTCCTTCATATTGCCCAAGCCTCTCAGAAGTTCGAATATTGGCAATACAGGCCAGGTTCCCTTTTCAATAATAACTTTTAAACCTTCAGGTATTATTCTAGGTATATTTTCGATGAAGCCGCCGCCGGTTATATGTGAAATTCCTTTTATTTCATACTTTTCAATCAATGACAGTACAATTTTAACGTATATCCTGGTAGGCTTGAGAAGTTCTTCTCCCAGAGTGCAGCCAAGACTTTCAACGTATTCCTTTAAGTTCTTTTCGGTAGGATTTATCAATTTACGCACCAGAGAATAACCGTTGCTGTGAATACCTGAGGAAGGAAGTCCTATCAGCTTGTCTCCAGCCTTTATACTTTTACCGTCGATGATTTTATTCCTGTCCACTATCCCTACGGTAAAGCCTGCCAGATCATATTCGTCAACAGGGTAAAAGCCCGGCATTTCCGCCGTCTCCCCGCCGATCAGCGAGCAGCCCGACATAACGCAGCCTTCCGCAACCCCCTTTACTATCTCGGCAACCTTTTGGGGATAGTTTTTGCCAACAGCAACATAGTCCAGGAAAAACAGCGGTTCTGCACCGCTGCACACTATATCGTTCACGCACATTGCAACGCAGTCAATACCCACGGTATCATGTTTATCCAATAAAAAAGCCATTTTGAGTTTTGTTCCTACTCCATCGGTACCTGAAACCAAAACAGGCTGTTCATATTTTGACTTGTCAAGGCTGAATAATCCTCCAAAGCCTCCCAGTTCAGTCATTACCTCCGGTCTGAAGGTGCGCTTTACATGGCTCTTCATTAACTTAACTGCTTCATAACCTGCCTCAACATCTACACCTGCATCTCTGTAAGTGGTCATATTAACCTCCCATTAGCCATTTAGCGGCCGCAAAATAGCAATAAAATTTTATAATTTTTGTTCATTATGAGCCACAGCTGAATTTATCTCCTTCGGCCGGAACTTCTATTGGATAGTCACCCGTCAGACAGGCAGCGCAAAAGCCGCATTTTGAATCAACCGGAGTTTGAAGTAGTCCTTCCAGGCTCAGGTAACCCAATGAATCGGAACAAATCATTTCTCTTATTTGCTCAACGGAAAGCTTGTCTGCGACTAGTTCCTTTCTGGAGGAGATATCTATTCCAAAATAGCACGGAAATTTAAGAGGCGGTGAGCTGACTCTCATGTGTACCTCTTTAGCTCCTGCTTTTTTAAGGATCTTTACTATTCTTCTTGTCGTAGTACCTCTTACTATGGAATCATCTATAATTACAACTCTTTTGCCTTCAATTGTCTTTTTAATGGCATTGTGCTTTATTCTGACTGCCACCTCTCTCATACCCTGGCTGGGCTGAATAAAGGTTCTTCCTATATATCTGTTCTTGACTATACCTTCACCGTATGGAATTCCTGTCTGCTTTGCGAAACCGATAGCAGCAGATATGCCCGAATCAGGAACACCGATAACAACATCGGCGTCGACCGGATGTTCAATTGCCAGGCGCTTTCCGGCTTCATATCTGGATTGTTGAACACTTGCACCGTCAATTACGCTGTCGGGTCTTGCAAAATATACAAATTCAAATATGCAAAGTTTTGTATCCTTGTTATTGAAGGCCTTTATTGATCTGATTTCATTATTTTCGATAGTTACAATTTCACCGGGTTCAATATCTCTGATAAATTCTGCGTTGACTGCATCAAGTGCACAGGACTCGGAAGCAATGACATAAGCTGATGAAGTCCTGCCGATGCATAATGGTCTGATACCATACGGGTCCCTGACACCCAGCATTTTGTTTGCAGTCATTAAAATAAGTCCGTAAGAGCCCTTAACGTCCTTCATCATTTTTTCAACCGCTTCTTCTATTGTCTCCGAAATAATACTGTGTTTTGTAACCAGGTTGACAAGAACTTCGGTATCATTGGTGGTCTGAAAGATGGTTCCGTTTTCTTCCATCTGTTCTCTGAGAATTGAGGCATTTACAATATTACCGTTATGCGCAAGGGCAATTTGCCCGTTTCTTGACCTTACAACTATGGGCTGTGCGTTCTCACGTTTGCTGGCACCGGTAGTAGAGTACCTCACATGCCCTACAGCCATCGTACCCTGAAGATGAGTTAATAGAACCTTGTCAAAAATCTCAGGGACCAGACCCATATCCTTGTGAAAAACGATGGTTTCCTTGTCACTTACTGCAATACCGGCGCTTTCCTGTCCCCTGTGCTGAAGTGAGTACAGGCCGTAATAAGTCATTCCTGCAACATCTACCTCACTGTTATCAGTTGAATATATCCCGAATACTCCGCACTCTTCATGCATTTTGTCCATTCTGTCATCGAAGCAGTCAAGGTTTTCGCATTGCATGCATTGTCCAAATTCACACATAAGTAACTCCTTTTTTATTGCCTTTTTGATTTATATTTCCTCAAGTTTCTTCTGAAGTTCCTTATTCTTTTTTTCTACTTTATCAGCCAGAGATTTTTTATAATCAATCATTTTGTCACGTAAACCATGATAAGCTACAGACAGAATCTGAACCGCAAGCAATGCGGCATTTTCCGCTCCGTCAACGGCAACTGTGGCAACGGGAATCCCAGAAGGCATCTGAACTATTGAAAAAAGTGAATCAAGTCCGTCAAGTGTTGACGACTTTATGGGTACGCCGATAACAGGGATTGGAGTATAGGCAGCCAATACTCCAGGGAGATGTGCAGCCTTTCCCGCAGCAGCAATAATAACATCGATTCCGTTGGCTTCTGCATTTCTTGCAAACTCGGATGCCTTATCGGGTGTTCTGTGAGCTGAACATACCATTACATCGCATTGAACTTCAAAATCCTTTAGAATTTTAATACAGCTCTTCATTACAGACAGGTCGGAATCGCTTCCCATTATAACCGCTACCCTGGCATCTTTAGAAATACACATGTTATTTGCCTCCATTGTTAAGATAATATTAATTATTTGTGAACATTTTTAACCTTTTTTAAAAAAACATTCGTCTTTTGATACCATAATATTATCAAACAACAAAGACCATTGTCAATTAAAAAAGCGAACAATTTTCAATCGTTCGCTTTAAATATTCGGATTATATTTAAAATATTGAGGTCATCTTCTCTCCCATTACCGCTTAAAATTCACATTTAAAGGGTCAGCAAATATACTATCAATGGCAGCGTAAATATGGACAGAATTGTTGAAACAAATATGCCTTCTGTAGCTGCATTATAGTCCGAATCATATTCCAGGGCAAGTGCCGAAACTATGGTAGAAGCTGGCATTGCAAGCTGCAGAGCTACAATCCTTTTTACAAAGATATCAAAGAAATTGCCCGTTACCTTGAAAAACAATATTGCCGCCACAGGTACTATAATCAGCTTGAACAGTGAATAGACAAGATACCTTGCCCTGTCAAATATATCTTTTATCCCCCGGATCTTAACTCCTGAAAGTATCAGCCCGATAAATATCATGGACAAATATATGGTAATATGTCCGAGATTATAGAAAGCCGAATAGAATATATCCCAGATTGACTTATAAATATTTATATTCTCAAACTTGAATATACCTTTCAGCAAAATCATGAGCAGTCCGCCTATAAAAGCCAGAGTATTGGGATTAACCAGGTGAGACAGATTGTCTTTCCAGTTTTTCGTGTTATGCCTGTTAAACAGGTAAACCCCAAGTGTCCAGAGGATAGCGTCATTTGCAATGTTAAAGAAAATGGCATATACGATCCCCTCATCTCCGTACATTGCTTTAAGCAGCGGATAAGCCATGAATATGACATTTCCGAACATTGACTGTGCAATGTATATATTCTTTGTCTTTTCGCGGATATCCATCAATTTACAAGGCCCCAGTGAAATAAATCCACCCAGCAGTATAAAAAATATACCGAGAACAAATATGAGAAAACCGTTCTTCAAGGTTTCACCGGTAAAGGAGTAGTTTCCCATGGTTGTAAATATTAAAAACGGCATTGTTATTTTCAATATCAGTGCCGAGATGTATCTGTGTGTATTTTCGGGCAGGAATTTCCCCTTTCCCGCAGCGAAGCCGGTCACGCCCAGTAAAGTTAATATAAGTATTTGTTTTAGAATAATTTCTACTTCGGTCATTGTCTGCCTCCACAAATAGATCAGGGTGTATCGCAAGGATATAATAAAAGCGACCTGTTGTACAGCCGCTTTTATTATATAATCTTATTACTTAATTCTGTTAAAGTCCATAGATAAGTATATATTTACTATATGCAATTCAAAAAACAATGTACTGTATTTTTTGGTTAATTTTTCTATATATTTTTTATATTCATACCTTTAACGAAAAATACGTCCTTGCCGGGGTTAAATTTTCCTTGCCGGCAATATACGTTTTGTTGTTACAGACCACTGGTTTCAATGTTTTTGGAGGCTGAAAGCAGCAGCAGATTATCCTGGTCAAAAACAAGCCTCACAGGCTTATTTAACCGGCAAATTTCTTCCCAGTATTCCTTGTCGACTTCCCACCTGACTTTGCTGAAAATGTTATCTTCACTGCATTTGTTATTCCGCAGCAGGATAATGTATGAAAACGGGTTTTCAATTACCTTCAGTACGGTGCAGTTCATAGTATTTGTCCGGCTGTTGTTATCAGCATACTTGAAATAGTGTGCTCTCATACCCACATGGGTTATGGTTTCAGGTACTGCCTTGCTTGAATATAAAAGTATGCCCCAATCAACGGCCTCCAGAGTATTCTCAGTGATTCTCCGGGCCTGCGAAATATTTTTGCAGCCGGTTAACAGGGCAGCCGATACTGTTTCAGGATCCTTGAACAAAGCCTCCTTGCTCTTTATGGCATCAATTTTCCCGTCGGCTATGACAGCTACCGTATTAGAAAACCGGTAAACCTCGTTTCTGTTGTGTGAAACCAATATAACAGTCCCGTTAAAATTCGAAAGAAGCTCCATTAATTCCTGCTCCAGAAGCCATTTCAGATTGCTGTCAAGAGCTGAAAAGGGCTCATCCAGCAATATTATTTCAGGTTCCGATGCTAAAATCCTGGCAAGTGCCACCCTCTGCTGCTGACCTCCCGACAATTGGTACGGTCTTTTATCCTCAAGTCCTTTTAAGTAGAACATATCTATTTTTTCTCTGATTATCTTTTCCTTATCTTTTCTGCTGCCTATTATTCCCGCACCTATATTATCTTTCACCGTCATATTGGGAAAAAGGGCATAACTCTGAAAAAGATATCCCACTCTCCTCTGCTGCGGCGGAAGGTTTATTTTGTTTGACGAGTCGAATAAAACCCTGTCCCCCAGAACTATTCTGCCTTCATCCGGCATTTCGATTCCTGCAATACATTTAAGGGTCATACTCTTTCCGCAGCCCGAAGCACCGAGTAAGCCAAGTATTTCATTTTCTGAGTCGAACTTTACCTCAAGGGTAAAATCGCCCAGCCTCTTTTTTATATCAACAGAAAGGGACATTAGAAATCCCCCCTTTTTGACGTCTTTTTAAACTGTCTCCCATTCCAGAAATTCATTAAAACCATGGCGGTAAAAGACATTGCACACACCACGGCTACCCATTCATAGGCAGTCCTGGTATCTCCCGACTGAACTGCCGAATACACGGCAACAGACATGGTCTGAGTTTTCCCGGGTATGTTTCCTGCCAGCATCATGGTAGCGCCAAATTCTCCCAATGCTCTGGCAAAGGTCAAAATAGTTCCTGCCATGAGACTTGGTATGACATTGGGAAGTACAAGTGTCAGAAAGATTTTACGTTCCGGCATTCCAAGAGTTCTGGCAGCATAAATAATATTTATATCAAATTGTTCGAAGGCACCTCTGACAGTCCTGTACATTAACGGGAATGATACAACAGTAGAGGCTATTACAGCCCCTACCCAGGTAAAAACTACATTAATATTTAAATTTATAAGCAATTTTCCGACAACACTGTTCTTCCCCAATAAAACCAACAGAAAGAAACCAACAACCGTAGGAGGCAATACCATGGGAAGTGTGAATATTCCATCAATCAAGCCTTGAAATCTTTTGATTTTCAGTACATATCTTGCTGCGGCGATTCCGGCAAATATTGTTATGAAAGTTGCAGTAAAAGCTACTTTTAGTGAAATTAACAGTGGTGACAAATCCATGGTATACACCTCCTTTAGTTGAAGTTGGCTGATTTTCTATATGCCAAAAACAATTTCCTTGCCTTTTGCTTTCAGCAGACATGCAGAGGAGTGATCCGGCCTTATATCAAAAATATGTCCTGCAGCAGATATGAACTGATTCAGATCACAATTGCCCGCCCTCTCTCCAATACCAAAAAGTGTTGTATCGATATAATCGGCACCTGCTCTTGCAGCCTCCAGGGAATTGGCAACTGCCATTCCAAGATCGTTATGGGCATGAATGCCGATTGATATTCCTGTGTGACTCCTGATTTCACTTATAGCCTGATATGCTCTTGAGGGCGTCAGCACTCCAACCGTATCGGCATATCTTATGCTTGACACGCCCATGTCTTTCAGCATTTCGGCAACTCCTATCATAAAGGTTATATCAGCCCGCGATGCATCTTCAAAGCCCACTGTTACGCTGTATCCCTTTTCTTGCGCATAATTTACACATTCCTGAAGATTTTTCTGCAGCCATACCTTGTTTTTTTTGAGCTTGGAATAGATGTGAACATAGGATACCGGTGCACTGATATGTATGATATCAGGTCTGCAGTCAAAGGAATGCTGAATATCCTCCCTGTTCATCCTGTTCCAGGTGGATATCCGGGCTCCTTCTCTGTTCTCCATGATTTTACATATGGAGTCCTTTTCATATTTTCCCATAGCAGGAATCCCGGCTTCTATTTGATGAATACCGGACCTGTCCATCAAGATTGCCAGTTTTACCTTCTGTTCCATGCTGAAAGCAAATCCGGGACTCTGTTCTCCGTCACGGAGCGTAGTGTCTATAATATATTTCTTATATTTCAAATTATAAGCCACCCCTTTGCCGGATACAATCAGTCTTTATCCATATTGTTTCCAAAGTCGCTTCCATATGATAGTGATTAACTTTAATAATACTATTTTGTATAATTATCGGCAAGCTCAATAAATTCCTGATCGGTTATACTTCTTCCAAGAGCTATGCTCATCTCCTGGACACCTGACAAAAGCCCGGCTATTCTTTCCTTCGGCAAAGCTATCCCGTATTCCTTAAGTTTGATTTCCATGGTGGTTCTTCCGGAATGTTTGCCAATGACTATTTTTCTTTCCATACCCACAACCGAAGGTTCAAAGGGTTCATAATTGGCACCGTTTTTGTATATGCCATCCACATGGATACCGGATTCCACATCAAATATTTTATCTCCTATAACCGGCTTATTTCCGGGTATTGTATAACCTGTCAGTTCTTCATAAAGCTTTTTGATTTCTTTAAGCACTGACAGATCCAGATTGGGCTTATGCCTTTTTGTAATACGCAGTGCCATCACAACCTCTTCAAGAGCAGCGAACCCTCCGCAGCCGCAAAAGCTTACAGCAATATTGTCGCCTCCGTTTAAAACCCATTCCACTGCAAGGGCGGTCGCACAAAAATAATTATTCTGCGGACAGAATTCAGCCTGGATGCCTGTAATCCATTTTAATCTGTCAAATACATACAGGTAATCGTGCTGTAAAAGATCATCCAGTCCTACTATACGAATGTTATGATATCCCGAGTACCTTGTCAGCAGGTTTATTTCTCTGATATCGTTCACCTGTATTTCAGATATGGAACCTATTGGCATATCAAAGCCGCTGTGCCTGCTAATATACCTTACAAAACCGGGATAATGGCTGATTTCAACCGGATGACCCACTCTAAGTATTGTTTTGCTGCAATCCAGCTCATCGCCCAGTACCTCGAGAACAGGAACGGATATTTCAATAAAGTTGACCCCGCTCTGCAGCAACAGCCGGTACAATTTAGCCAGCAAATCTTTTTGGGCATATTTATGGTTTATAGTACACAAAGTCACATCTGTAATTCTGATCATAAACACCCCTCCGGATCTAATTATAATATTCCCGGCATCTGAATTGTATTCTGCATATTGTACTAAATTAAAAGTCTCTTAACCTTTTCGCCGCTCTCAAGATGCATTTCAACTATTTCCTCAATATCGTCCTCGCTTACATTTCCATACCAGGTGCCTTCCGGATAAACTACAACCACAGGTCCTTTATCACAAATTCCAAAGCAGCCGGTGTTAGTTACCATAACATCTCCTGAGAGGTCCCTGCCGTCAATCTCCTCCATGAATTTCTGAATTAATCCCACTGCTCCCTTTGAGTGGCAGAAACCCTTTTGGGTCCCGTTAATTCTGCAGCTTGCACAGACAAATACATGATATTTCGGGCTGATCATACTTTTTTCCTCGCTTTCGTTATAGAATTTTTTTATTTCTTCACTCAACAAACGGTTGTTTTTGCAATAGCCGTTTACATTGTTCGTCTTCCCCTACACATGAACAGATAGCTTTTCAGCCGCCTGCCTCACAGCGTCTTCAATCCGGTCATAGGTTGTAAAGGTTTCGATGTTATTTTCCCTGAGTTTTTGTTTTGGAGATTCCCCTATGCGCATTGCCAAAACCGCTTTACAGTCTTTGACCGTTTCAAGAATCTTATCTATTTTGCCCTCTTTGCTTCCGCCCCCCATGCCGTCACAGCTGTCAGAACCGGTGCAATACTTTGAAACGCTTCTTCTTTCTTTAAACTTTATATTGTTATTTTTGTATTCATATATATAAAAATCAGTTGCATGGCCAAAATGCTGGTCTACAAGAACCCCGCTCTTGGAAGAAACAGCAAAGAGTATTGGCCCTTCTTCCTCTTCCTTTTTTGCTTTTTTACCGTCATCCGGGCAGGAGCCGGTGCAGCCTCTGAAATTGATGGATTGATCATTATCCAGGGTACCGATGGCATCAGCTCTGCATTGCCGGCAGTGGTACATCTGTTTCATTGAAAGCTCACATTTCTTTCGCATTTCCATAATCTCCTTGTTGCTTGTAAGCGGCATATTCTCAAAATCGCTTCCTGCAACAGGTATCATCTGCATTATGTTTGTGATTTCACAGCCAAGTTCCTTTGCTTTTGCTACTACAATTGGTATGTGATATTCATTGATACCCTTCAGCATGACAATATTGACCTTGCATACAACCCCAAGCGAGGTGAGCCGTTTCAGCCCGGCCAGCTGGTTAGCCATCAGTATTGCCGCTCCGACCTCTCCGTAATATCTGTTGCCCATGTAATCAACATGCTTGTAGATCTTTGCGCCGATAGTGGCATTAACGGCGTTCATTGTAACTGTCACATGGGAAACACCAAGTCCGGCGATTTCGTCTGCATAAAGCGGAAGCATCAGGCCGTTTGTCGATAGGCAAAAAGTTACCTCCGGATCAATTTCTCTGATGAGAGACAGTGTCTTTTTTGTATTTTCAAACTCTGCAAGTGAATCACCGGGGCCGGCAATACCCACAACTTTAAGATTCGGCATTTTTTCCCTTACCATCTGATACTTTCTGCACGCCTCCTCAGGCGACAGAACTTCGGTTGTGACACCCGGTCTGCTTTCATTGGGACAGTCAAACTTTCGCACACAGTAGTTGCACTGGATATTGCATTTCGGTGCTATGGGCAGGTGTATTCTGGCATATTGGCTGCCACAGCCGTTAAAGCAGGGATGTGTTTCTGTCTTCTTTGCTATTGCAGCCTTCAAAGCAGCTGCAGCATTCAAGCCTTCATTTTCGTCCCTGTAATATTTATTGTAGAGCTCGCTTCTGAATCTGTGCTCCTTCTGACTTAGCAGAGCATTTGTTATTCTGTCAAGCAGGATCAGCGAGCCTTCATATCCAAGCATTCTGACGCGCTGTCCTCCTACCTGGTCATGAATGGGAAAAGCACATCTTATCAATGGAATATGATGCTTTTCTTCAATCCTTCTGCCGTCGGAGTTGCCTATCATAACATTGGCCCCAAACTCCAGAGCATATTTTTCTATGTTATCAAAATCAGTATTGTCCATTATTTTGTAATTATCAATGAAAAGAAAGTCTGCAACCTTTTTAATATCCCTTTCCAGCAGTGATACCAACGGACCGCATCTTGCTCCTGTGGCGGATAATACAGGCATTATTCCGTTTTCTGCACACAGCCTTGAGGTCGAGTATACAAAATCCGGTTCTCCGAATATTACAGCCCTGCCCTCTCCGTTGTATTTGTGGGAATCTATCATTGCGTCAAGATATCTGCCCCGTTCCTTTTTTATTTGCTCAGATCTTCTGCCCCCCGCCTTTTCCAGTTCGGCAATGAAGGCATCCGTATCACGGAGACCCACAGGCAGACTGCATCTTACATAAGGGACTCCGTATGCCTCATACAGGTACTGTGCAGGTGAGTTTTCATCCTTTGCAAAGGCCGACAATTCTATAGTCAATCTGGCTCCTGCCATTAATGAAATCTCTTCAATTGACGTACCTTCTTCTGGAAGTCTGCTGTAATCCTCTGTATGCTGGCCGTCCAGGTTATCCGAAAGATCCGGCAGCAAAATGTAATCCATACTCATTTCCCCAAGCAGGCTTTTTAAATATCTGGTGTCGGCAGGTGATATCATTCCTGTTATTATATTCACCTTGTTGTTCTTTCCGGGGGACATCTCAACATTTTCAACCACGGCTCTCAAGGCCTTAAAAAACCCTTCATACTGAGTTCCTGAGTAGCCTGCGGAGGATACCGGAATTATTTTTACATTTGCGTCGGGATGTGTGTCATAAAACCAGTTTATAATCCTGGGTATATCCTCACCTATTGTCTCTGCCAGGCAGGTGGTGGCCACCCCTATAACTTCAGGGTTATAAAGCTCGATCATGTTTTCCAGACCCTTGATCAAATTGTTCTCACCGCCAAAAACCGTTCCCTCTTCGGTCAGGGATGAGGAAGCAATATCCACCGGCTCGTTGTAATGAGTTGCCATATGGCGGCGGATATAGGTGCTGCAGCCCTGAGAACCATGAAGTATTGTCATACACTTTTTTATACCATAAAAAGCACTGACACTTCCCATAGGCATACACATTTTACACGGATTCACATTCAAATTAACTAAATTCTTACTCATAGTGACGCTCCCCCTTCCGCATTCCTGCAGTCATTTATTATGTTCCTCAGCCAGGTCCTGATAATTTATTTAATATAATCCCATACAGGGCTGTTCAGGGAGAGATTTATTTCCCTGGTGAAATTTACAACCCCTTCATAGCCCGCCAAAGCATGCTTCCGTTCATGGTTATGGTCACAAAAGGCAACTCCGAGCTTATAGGCCAGGGGCCTTTCCTTAACTCCTCCCACCAGAATGTCGGCCCCTTTTTCCTTAATAAAGGTCTCCAGCTCGGCGGGATTGGCATCATCCAGAATTACCGTATTCTCTCCTACGAGGCTTGCAATTATTTCATAATCCTCGGTTTTGCCTGTCTGTGTTCCCACCACCACGGTTTCAATTCCCATTTCATTAAACTGCCTTATAAGTGAAATAGCCTTAAATCCTCCGCCAACGTATATTGCAGCTTTCTTGCCTTCGAAATTTTTTCTGTATTTATCTGAAAAACTTTTAAGTCTCTCTGTTTCTGATTTAGTGAACTGCTTTGCCTTTTCAACATTTTCTTGATTTCCAATAGCCTCTGCTATACGGATTAAGGATTGAGTCGTATCCTCTACTCCAAAGAAGCTGATTTTTATAAACGGTATTCCCATTTCCTGTTCCATCTTTTTTGCCAGGTATGTCATTGAACCTGCACACTGAACAATATTAAGCCGGGCTGAAGGCGCCTGTATCAAGGTATCATGGCTTGCATCACCTGTTATTGTCGAAATTACAGGAATACCGATTTCTCTGAGATAATTTTTTATCAGCCACATCTCACCTGCCAGGTTAAAATCACCCAATATATTAATGCCTTTTCTTTTTGGAATGTCTTTATATGGCTCAAGCAAAGCCAATATAGCGTTACAGGCCATTTTATAGCCATAGGACTTATTTCCTGAAAAGCCCGGTGATTTTACAGGAATAACCCTGATGCCGTACTTTTTTTCGGCAAGTCTGCAAACTGCCTCAACATCATCCCCTATTACACCTACAATGCAGGTGGCATATACAAATATCACCTTGGGATTATGCTTTTCAACTATTTCATCAATTGCTGCGGTCAGCTTCTTCTCTCCTCCAAAAACGATATCCTGTTCGCTTAAATCTGTGGAAAAGCTGTTTCTATACAGGTCGCTGCCGCTGGACAGGCTTCCTCTGATATCCCAGGTGTAGCTTGCGCAGCCGATAGGGCCGTGTACAATGTGAAAGGCATCTATAATTGGATTCAGTACAACTCTGGCACCGCAGTATACGCAGGCACGCTGGCTTACTGAGCCTGAAAGGCTGTCGCTTTCACACTTGATTGTTTTTGTTGCCTTTCCATATCCTATAAATTCTTTTCTCTCGTCCAAAATTGTTGCTTCCATCATACAGCCCCTCCTTTTTTATTGTTATTTAATTTTTGAGGTAAAGTAGACGAGTACAGCTTTGAATCAATGGGAAGTACATTTAAAAATAGTTGCATGTATTAGTTGGTGAAGAATTGGCATATTGGCTGTAAACCTGTACAATGCAGGTTTAGCGAAACATCAGCCACGGACGGTGATTGTGAGCGACAGCCAAAATGGTCAATTCTGGGCCCTACTAATACAAGCAATTATTTTTGGTACAACCATTGATTTAAAGATTGTACGGAAGTACTATATGCAAAATAATTAATTCCTGAGAAAGTTAAATAATTACATTACAATCTCCAATTCTTCATCACTTGCATCCCTGTCCTGTCTTTCCATCAAGGTGTTGGCAATCAGCTCTACCAGTCTCATAGCACCTTTGTAGCCAACTATAGGTGAATTTGAATGTGCATATCTGTCAAGGATGGGGAAACCTGCACGTACAAACGGAATATCTTCTGCCTTTGCAATTTGTTTTCCATAAGAGGAACCCAGCAGCAGATCCACTTTTTCGTTTTTGATCCATTGATGCAATTCAAACAGATCACCTGCTGCTTTTGCCGTACAGCCTTCCACTCCGTATTGTGCAAATAATGCTTCCGACAGTCTGACAAAATTCTCGCCGGGTGTTCCGGTTAACACATATTTAGGGATCATTCCCATTTCAAGTACCATCCTTGTGAGACCCAGTACGGTATCAGGATCACCGAATATCGCTACTGTTTTGTTATAGAAATAGAAGTGGGCATCCAGCATGAGGTCCACCAGCTGTCCGCGCTCTTCCTCAAGTTCGTATGGAACCTCGGTATTAAATATTTCCGACAATTCCATAACAAATTTGTCAGTAGCTTCAATTCCGATAGGAAGCGGCAATAGAGTGTGCGGAACTTTGCACTTTCTTTCCAGAATGCTGGCCGGCTCTGCACAGGTCAATTCTCCCAGGGCCAGAACTTTTTTGCAATCCCCGAGTCCCTCTATTTCAGGAATGGTAGTACCGCCCTTTGGATACATGGAATAGTCTCCAGTCATAGGTGCGTCCATTACGCCGCTTTGATCCGGGAACATTGTGAACGGCACCTGCATAAGCCCGGCTATCTTTTTCATTTCTCTTATATCACCGGGATTCACAAAGCCCGGAAATATAGCTGTTTTCCCGTTGGTTTTTCCGGTATTCTTTGCCATGCAGGTAATAAATCCTGACATCATATTATAAAATCCGTTTATATGAGAACCTACATAGCTTGGTGTGCTTGCGTGAACAACCAGCTTGTCATCAGGAATATCCATATCCTGAATAAAAGCATTAAGGTCATCTCCGATGGTCTCACTCAGACATGTGGTATGAACAGCGATTATATCGGGATTATATATGTCAAAAACATTCTTTACACCTGTCTTAAGATTGCTGCCTCCGCCGAATACCGATGCACCCTCGGTGAAAGAGCTTGTGGATGCTATTGCAGGTTCTTTAAAGTGTCTGCTTAAAAAAGTTCTGTGATAGGATACACACCCCTGTGAACCATGGCTGTGGGGCATGCAGTTATGAACTCCCAATGCTGCGTAAATTGCACCAACCGGCTGACAGGTCTTACAGGGATTTACTCTGAGTGCACTGCGCTCTGTTATTTCTTTTGGCGTCATATTAAGCATTACTCTTCACCTCCTGCCAATTTTGCTCTGAGTACCGATTTATTTTTCCATGGAGCTGTAACAAGTCCCCATGCCGGGGTATAAAGTCCCATTGTTACATCACGGGCAAAATTAATTGCTCCTATGAAGCCGGCGTACGGTCCGCTGTAATCGTACGAGTGCAGCTGCTTTGAAACTACCCCGGCCTTTTGTATCTGATATTTGTCCTTAACACCTGAGAAAAAAATGTCAGGCTTCAGCAATTTAATAAATTCATCGGTTTCAAATTGATTCAAATCATCGACAACTATACTGCCATTCTCCATTTCAGGAATCATACCGTAATAACTTTCCAGCTGGATGTTGGGCTTAAGTGCCTCATACTGCTCCTCTGTAAGGAAGGCCTGATATTTTTCGGGGTCTTTTTCGACTTCTATGTGTTCAATGTTTTTGCTGTCCGCATCTTCTTTAATTGTGGGGATGACTTCTCTTCCTTCATAATCATCTCTATGTGCAAATTCATAGCCTGCAAGCACTGTCTTTACACCAAAGTCCGCCAGCAATTTCTGATAATGATGCGATCTGGAACCTCCGACAAACAGTGCGGCTGTCTTACCCTTCAATTTGGAATAATAGTATTCCCGCGCTTCTTCAATACTTGCCAGTTCGTCGGCAATTATTTCTTCCGTTCTTGCTGAAAGCTCCGGATCTCCGAAATACAGAGCCATATCCCTTAAGGATTGTATAGTAGCATCAATTCCAACGAAGTTAACCTTTATCCAATCCACACCGTATTTGGTTTTCATCATTTCAGCTATATAGTTTATTGAACGGTGACATTGCACAAGATTCAACTGTGCCGTATGAGATTTTTTTAATGCCTCATAGCTTCCGTCACCTGTAAATACTGCAACTACTTCATAACCGATTCTCTTTAATATTCTTTCGGTTTCCCAGCCGTCACCGCCGATATTGTATTCACCCAGAACATTTACCTTGTACTTTTTTGAAGGTTGTGCATCACCGGTACCAATAATCCTTCTCATAACAGTATTATTAGCTATATGGTGTCCTCCGCTTTGGCTTACACCCTTATAACCTTCACAGCTGAAAGCCATACAGCTTATTCCATATTGCTTTTCAGCCTCCGCAGCTACTGCATGAATATCATCGCCTATAAGACCAACAGGACAGGTTGAACATATCATGATGCACTTTGGGTTGAATATTTTCATTGCTTCATCAATAGCCTGCCTCAGTTTCTTTTCACCGCCAAATACAATGTCTGGCTCCTGAAGGTCGGTTGAGAAGCAATATTCAACATAATTTCTGCCGTCCTCGGCTTTTGCCTTATTTCTTCTGGTGCCCCAGGAATAGAAGCCGCAGCCGATTGGACCATGTGTCAAAACCAATACATCCTTTAACGGTCCGAGAACAACGCCCTTACAACCGGCGTAACAGCATCCTCTGTTTGTTATAATTCCAGGAATAGTTCGTGAATTGGCAGCAATCGGCTGATTTTTTGTCTCTTCCGTAACTTCCATAATGTGTTCTTTTCTATTTTTATAAACTTTTGCACTGTATCTATCCAATACAATATTTTTAGCATTCATTTTCTCACCACCCCGTTATTTTATAGTACGGTTTCGCCGGTTCTAACCTTATACGTTTCATCCACCGGCAGGATAAATATCTTTCCGTCTCCCGGATTTCCTGTCTGGTTAGCTTTAATGATGGTTTTAACCGCCAAATCCACCTGATCGTCTTCAATTACAATTGTAAAAAATCTTTTTGGAATCAGTCTCGCACTCTCAGTGAATGCTTCTCCGACTTGAGATACAGGAAGATCACCTGTTTCCATAATATAGTTCAAAACCGTAGCATCAAGGCTTTTTTTCCCTCTTCCCAGGCAGGGTCTGCAGGAGAATGCCGGAAAGCCGGCGTTTGCGAGGGCCTCTTTAGTCCTGTTTACCTTATTGGTACGGATAAAGGCCATAACCTCTTTCATAAGAAAACCTCCTTTTTGCAAAGCAGCAATAGTGTAGTCATGAAAAAACATTTTAGAGTCCCTGTTTTGCAGTACTGATTGTATAGGCATCCAGCACCTGGCTGATAAAGATTCTACCGTCGCCGAAGTTTCCTTTTTCACCTGTACGTGCATTTCTCATGATTACTTTTACAATATCATCCTTATCTTCATCATTTACAACAATTAAAAGCATTTCCTTGGGAATTTCATCGTATTGAACATCTCCGATGACAATACCTTTCTGCTTACCTCTTCCGAAAACATCCATCTTTGTAACAGCAGGGAATCCGGCTGCAAGTAATTCCGATAAAACAATTCCTGTTTTTTCAGGTCTGATAATTGCTCTTATTAATAACATAATCTCAACCACCTTTTCTTTTATTTAAGCTGGGTTATCATCATATATCCATTAAGCCGTGTTCCATCAGCAGTTCTTCAAGTCTTTCCTGCTTCAGCGGTTTCGGTATAACAAACAATTTGTTTTCATCTATCTTTTTTGCAAGTGCTCTGTATTCATCTGCCTGACCGCATGTATCATCAAAATCAATAACTGTTTTTTTGTGAATTTCTGCTCTCTGTACCATATTATCTCTGGGTACGAAGTGAATCATCTGTGAACCCAGTTCCTTCGCAAAGGCCTCAACTAACTCAGCTTCACCGTCAACTTTACGGCTGTTGCAAATGATTCCGCCCAATCTGACTCCACCTGTCTTTGCATATTTCTGAATACCTTTTGAGATATTATTTGCTGCATATAAAGCCATCATCTCACCACTGGCAACAATGTAAATCTCCTGTGCTTTTCCTTCACGGATAGGCATTGCAAAACCACCGCACACAACGTCTCCAAGTACATCATAGAAAACATAGTCAAGATCGTCCTCGTATGCTCCCAATCTTTCCAATAAACCTATCGAAGTGATAATACCACGGCCTGCACAGCCAACACCCGGTTCAGGTCCGCCTGACTCCACACAGTTAATATCAGAAAAACCTCTTTTCATTACCAGATCAAGGTCAATATCTTCTCCCTCTTCTCTTAAGGTGTCCAATACTGTCTGCTGAGCAAGACCACCAAGGATCAATCTGGTCGAATCAGCTTTCGGGTCACAGCCAACAATCATAATTTTTTTACCCATTTCGCCCAAACCTGCAGTCAGGTTCTGCGTTGTTGTAGATTTTCCAATTCCACCTTTACCATAAATAGCTACCTGTCTCATAACAAATACCTCCGTTTCTAAACTTATTAATAAGGATACTGTCTAAATGTCAACTTCTGTGTCGTACATTTAGAACAAAAGGCCTTTAAACAAAAAGCTTCACAGCTCAAGTTTAAAGACCTCTTCGTCGTCATCACAATTTTTTAATTACCGGTAATAAAACAGAAAAGTCTCAAAATTCAATTCACTGAATTTGAGACTTCGTCGTCGTTTTTATTTAACTGGCTTACTAAAAGTATAAAGGTTAACTGTTTGATTCTCAATACACGAAGCTGTACATATTTCACATAGTTTACCTCTCCATTTTTGTACATAACTTACAAATCCCACAGCCAATTTGTTTATTTTTTATAATTTTTGTTGCTAATTTCTCTATTACTTCATATAATTAAATTAAATCAAATACAAAAAATTTGCAATGAAGCGCACTGGATTTAACCCGGTTCGCTTTTTTTGTTTATTTAAAGTCAAAATTTAACTTTAATTGTACTTCTTTTAAAGGGGGAAAAATATATGCACCGAAATATTGCAGTGATTATTAATGAAGAGAATGAAATGATGTCCTTTGAAACAGGTAATGTTCTTCTGGTCTTCGGCAAGGAAAACCAAGGCTGGCAGGTGGTAAAGGAAATAAGATATACACTTGATACAACGTCCGGTATGGCTGGTATGAGGGACAATATCAGAGACATCATATCCGAGCTGGGGGATTGTAAAATAATTGTCGGAAAAACCATAAGCGGGCTTTCTTACAATATTTTTGACAGGCTGGGCTTTGAAATTTTTGAAGCCGACTTTGTATCTGAAGACCTGATGGAGGAAATCTTAAATGAATTGGAGGCCGAAGCCGCAGAAGTTTCTGATTATTCTAAATCCTCCCCCACAGAACCCGTCATGACTTCAGATGAAGGGGTATATTTTCTTAACCTGATCCAGCTCCAGGAAAAACATCCCGAGATATCTTCAAAAAAAGCGCTTCAGTCATTTATAGAGACTGCTGTCTTTTACAGGCTTGATGTAATCTGCAGCCATATTCCACCCTGGTTTGATATGCTTCTTCCTCAAAAGAAATTAACATATGATGTTGAGGAACTGGAGAGAAATCAATTAAAAGTTTCCATTACAAAAAAGGTCTGTTCCTGCTGATAAATCGGATACACAATTTTATAAACGGCAGATACGAATATTTGTCATAAATCATAAACCTTAAATCAAGAAGGAGGGTTCACCATGTATCAATTAATGAATGAAATTGTCTCAAATACGGAACTTAAGGGAATTGCAAGCTCAAATCATTATGAAAACGGCATTATGAAAGATTGTGTTTTAGACGAAGAAAATACAATTGTCACCAAGTATGGAAAGTTGATTCCAAAATACGGACCTGATGAAGCAAGGAGAAAGTTTATTCCTTCAATATCTTTTTACCGCAGCGGTGCAGTCAGGAGTATATCACCTGAACAGCAGACAGATATTCCTACAACTCTGGGGACTTTCCCTGCCGAACTGGTAACCTTCTATGAAAGCGGTGCAATCAAGCGGCTGTTTCCCTTAAACGGGAAAATAAGCGGCTACTGGACGGAAGCAGATGAAGAGAAGCTGTGCAGGGAATTCCAATTCAGGTTTGGCTTTGGGAGTTTTAAATCCAGGATCATAAGTCTCTACTTTTATGAGAACGGCAATTTGAAAGCTATGACCTTATGGCCCGGTGAATCTGTAATACTCAAAAAACAGGCGGATTTTCTTCCTGTCCGTATCGGCTTTTCACTCTATGAGGACGGAAGCTTGAAATCTTTTGAACCTGCATATGAACTTCCAATTTCAACACCAATAGGCAATATAACAGCTTATGATCAAAGTGCTGTCGGAATTTGCGGTGAAACCAATTCTTTCAGTTTTAAAAAAGATGGAAGTCTCTATTCGGTCATTACTTCCAGTGATAAAATTGCAGTTTTTGATAAGGACGGTACAATTGACATACAGGAACCTTGTCTAAGGCCAGATCCACTTGAACAAGGCAAGTTTGTAATTATTCCCCTAAAAATAACCTTTGACGGGCACTATGTAAAATTTGAAGGTGAAAGAACCAGGGTTTATGATCTTTATACTTCCCGGTTTTCCATAGTAAATGAAGCTTATCCGAAAGCCTCTTCAGGATTTTCCTGCGGAGATTGCAGCAGCTGCAGCTTATGCAAGGGATAACACACATTAAGGATAACACATGCTATGGCCGGCACATGTCTCCGGGGACACCAATTCACAAGAATTCGGATGTCTATAACCTTGTTCTTTGCTATGGGGAAACAGCCCCCATAGCAAAGAACATAAATTGCAGCGACCTGGGCCATGTGATATTGGCTGACTAAGCCGCTTTTCGTTTGTAAATCCCTATTGATATAATATAAGTAACTATCAGAATTCCAAGGCACCAAAGTATTGCTGTTATTGCATTATTTCCGGCACTTTCACCCAGCAGCAGTGAACGGACCGCCTCAATAATTGGTGTCATGGGTTGGTTTTCTGCAAATATGCGCACAGCCGTGGGCATGGTTTGAGTTGGTGCAAAAGCTGAGCTAATAAAAAGCAGGACCAGTAAAATATAGCTGAAAACTCCCGCCCCTTCGGCATTGCTGGCCAACAGGCCGAACATAACTGCCGTCCAGGTCATTGCCAGGGTAAAAAACAGCAAAACCACAGCAGTAAGAAGCCATCCGGCAATACCTGCATCAGCTCTGAATCCCATTACAAATGCAAAAACAAGTATCACTATAGTTGAAAATGAATTAAAAAGCACAGATGTAAGTACGTGGCCTCCCAGTATTGCCGATTTTGCAATGGGCATTGAATGAAAGCGCTCGAATATACCTTTTGTGACATCATTATTCAATCGGACTGCGGTATAAGCTATCCCGCTTAATATGCACATCAGAATTATCCCGGACACCACATAATCAATATATTTGATTGATCCGGTGTTCATGGAACCGCCGAACACATATACAAACATAAGCATCATCAAAACAGGCATAGCAACCACGGTAATTATGGTATCGACGCTCCGGAGCGTGTAATTCAACACTCTCCCCGTCATAACCATCGTATCGCTGACATTATTTTTAACTTTGGTTAAAATAGTCATCAAATTGCCTCCTTTTCCTTGTTCTCACTGATTACGGCAAGGAAAACCTCCTCCAGTGTGGGCAGCTTTTGAGAAAATTCAACTACTGCTATTCCTTGCTTCTCCAGTTTGTTCAATATATCGGTTATTTGTTTTATACTTCCGTCGGTAACAACCGAAAGGGTTGAATTCTGTATATCCTGGCTGGAACAGTATTCTTTGAGTAAATCCCTGACTGATTGCAACAGTTTCCCATCATTTAATTTCAATTCTATATGTCCGTGAGGCAGCAGCTTTTTTAATTCTGACGCCGTTCCTTCGGCGACAATTTTTCCCTCGTTAAGGATTGCTATTTGATCTGCCAGCTGGTCTGCCTCATCCAGATACTGAGTAGTTAAAAAAACAGTTATCCCTGAACGTGAGAGTTCCTTAATTATTTTCCACATAGCTATGCGGCTTTGAGGATCCAGCCCTGTAGTCGGTTCATCCAGGAATATGACCGAGGGATCTCCAAGAAGGCTCATTGCCAGATCCAACCTTCTTCGCATGCCGCCGGAATAGGCTACTACTCGTCTGTCGGCTGCATCAGTTAACTCAAATCTCCTCAGCAATTCATCAGCCCTGGTGTTGACGTCCGAAAGATGCCGGAGCTTTCCGATCATGCGTAAATTCTCTTTTCCCGTCATAACCTCATCCACAGCTGCGTATTGCCCGGTCAGGCTTATGGCTCCCCTGACTTCCTCAGCCTGATTGAAAATATCGAAGCCGGAAATTTGCACACAACCTTTATCAGGTTTCATTAAAGTAGTCAAAATCTTGATAGTCGTTGTTTTACCCGCACCATTTGCTCCAAGAAGCGCAAAAATACTGCCTTTTTTAATTGAAAAATCAATACCTTTGAGTACCTTCAGATTTTTGTAAGCTTTCTCAAGTCCTTTCACCAATATTGCCATATCATTTTGAGACATGTTGCACCTCCTATATTACAGTTACATTTGACAGGTCGGCTTTTGTCCCCTTTAAAACTGCATAGGTCAGCTTATCCATGGCCGCACCGTCAAATATTGCTTTTTTGGGCTCAGCCCATTTAAAGGACACATCTATTAATACAGCATTTCTGAAAGAAGTTCCCTTCAAGCCGGCTTTTGCGAAAATCGTACCTGTCAAAGTCATATTGTCGAAGCTTGTACCTGATAAATCAGAAGAACTGAAATCTGTATAATCCAGAATACAATTACTAAGACTGGCACTTTTGAGGTCACTCATTTTTAATCTGGCTTTTGTAAGATTAGCTCCGTCAAAATTCACATTTCTTAAATCGGACATATTTAAATTTGCTCCGGTAAGGTCAGCACCCTTGAAACTTACATTTCTCAGATCCGACATATCAAATTTTGCCCCGGTAAGATTGGCTCCCTCAAATCTTACATTAATCATATCGCTGCACTTAAAAGAGCTTTCAGATAGATCCGAACCAGTGAAATCCGATCTTTTCAAGTCGCTGTAATCGAACTTGCTGTCGTGAACGGCAACCCCGATAAAATCTGAATCCTGGAGATTGATCTTGGAGAAATCCTTGCTTGTCAGATGCTTCAATTCTCTTGTATTGGCTGATATACTTTCTATGATTTCCTTTATGTCTCCAACCGAGTTGACTGTCATGTTATAGGCAGTTTCCTCATCATAGCCCTGTTTTTTATAATCGTTTAATCTTTCCATCAAATCACTGAAAAGCTCTTCCTTTAGTTCCTTAACTGTGGGCAGGTCCTCATAGGGTTGAAATATATTGTTTAAATATTTTTTTAATTTATCGCTCATTATAATATCCTCCATTTTTATAATAGTTGATCCAATATACGTTTTGCAGCTTCCCAGTTCCGCTTGTTTTCATAATAGGTATTTTTGCCTTTTTCAGTTATACTGTAATATTTTCTTCTTCCTCCCTGGGTTTCATCTCCCCAGTATGAGATTATGTTATCATCACTTTCCAGCCTCTTCAGGCTGGAATACATGGTAGCTTCTTTAAGCTCATATTCGCCGTTTGAGTTAATATGAATTAATTTTGAAATTTCATACCCGTATTTATCTCCGTTCAGCAGCAATTTAAGAATTATTGTGTCTGTATGCCCTCTTAATAAATCCGAGGAAATTTTATTTTCACCCATTAGTTCACCTCCGCAATTACACTATATATCAAATTACTATGTCTGTCAATGTAATTTTCTTGTCATAGTACTTGATGGGTTGAGATAATTTACAATAAGATCAGCGTTAAGTCTAAAGTATGCGTCAAATAAAATAGTGCATAGAAAAAGCCGGAAAGTTGATATATAATTATCACTTTTCGGCTTTATTACAAAATTCCTGTACATCTTGATCCCATGGTAGGAAACTCTCAAGAAATTCTGGTTCTTCTTTGAAATGTATACCAGGTAAATATTTAAAAATATACCTCAGATATTCATAGGGGTTTAATCCATTGGCTTTTGCTGTTTCAACTATGCTATAAACAGCTGCGCTTGCCGTAGCTCCTTCAGGACTTCCGGAAAACAGCCAGTTACGTCTACCAACCATAAAAGGTCGGATACTATTTTCTGCAAGGTTATTACTTAAGGCTATATTTCCATCTAAAAGAAAGTTCATCAGACCTGCTGAATAAGTGATGCAAGGCCATCGATAGATTTCCTCATATCTGTGTACCCACAGGCAAGATATATGTTTTCAGCATGTGATATGTCACCTAACATAGGTTGTGGATAGCCCGAAGCGTATTTAGTATTGTCGTTTCCGAAGCACCATTCTGAATGTTAATTGTAAAATCATTAACATGTACGGTCACTACTGAGCGGGATTTCGTTTCGTTAGTTTCCAAGTTTATCTTTGAAAATACAGGTAGATTTGAAGTTTCAACTAATGAAAGTTCCTCAAAAGCTTCACGCTTAATCTTCCTCATCCAGTAATAGTAGCTCTTAATTCTGACATTATTTTGCTCGCACCATGTGGTAACAGTCATTCCACTCGCCCTGCATTCTTTTATCCTGGTTATCCAAAGACCCATCATATATTCGTGAGTTACTGTTGTTAACTTATCCATAACATTCCTCCAAAGTTAATCCAGAACCTAAAGTATCTTGAGAATCTTAAGTTACTTTAGTATTCTAGTATATTGGAAATTATCTCATGGATACAACCAGTGATACAATGCACCTTTTTATTTGACGGTTACCTTGCACGGGGCCTGAACCTGCTATTTTGTCCAGTATTTTGTCGGCATAGGGTATGTAAAAGTGCACATCATTTTTGCGAATAGATAATTGATCTTGAACCTTTGCAAGAATATATAATTTTTATTTCAATTTTCAGGTATATTGTCGAAATGGTTACTTGTTCGGTTAATATATATCAGCCCGTATAAGCAAAAGAAAGCAACTACCTATATTGAGATAACCGCCTTTGTGTGTAAGTTGTGAAGAAATGCTGTTACACCTACCCTATGTTTGCATGAACATGCTTTATATGTCCTGTGATATATCGGTTTTTGCATTTTTTAAATATTCTTCTAAAAATTCTTTGTCATCTTCATCCTCAGGAGTTAAACCAAGATACTTATATTTCCATATTATAAGTCTTTCATGATCATCCGCCTCAGTTAAATCCTCATAGTCATAGTCAATATTAAATTTACCTGTACTCTCCAGAATCATTGTTAAACTTGTCCATACTGGTTCACCATTATTTTTAAATACTTCCCATAGTTCTTGAAGAGAATTTAGAAACTCTTCTCTCTGCTCTCCATATTTTCCCTTAGGTACACCAAATAGTTTGGGAATATAGTAGCTGTAAATTGGCTGATTTCCATCTTTAGTAAGATAGTAGAAAAAACCTTTTTGAACATCTTCCAATATCTCGCCATAGATAAATACTTTTGTCCATTCTTCTGGAATCATTTGCACAACCTTTTGAGCTATCTTACCATATATTCTCTCCATTTCGTCCGTATCCATTTATTTTCCCCCTTTTTTATTTAAAAATGTTACTTCAATAGGGTCACCCTTACCAATCTGATAAACTATATTAAATTTAACAGGGCGTTGAGAATCTCCTTTATATACTACTTCAATATCTAGTTTTACGGGTTTCGGGTTGATCTTCTTTTTACCATCCTTACCTTTCAGAGCATTAGCCCACATATTTTCAAGTTTCTTCCATTCACCTTTGTTCAAATTTCCATCCATAGCAACTAGATTATCAAAACCACCAGATCCTTTAAATATACTTGCTATTAAATGTCCACCATCATCTTCAGATAACCGATCTTCCCTACCTACCGTTTTTTGAGCATATTCATTTCTTTCAACTAAACCTAACTGCAATATTCCTTCTACACTTCTGATACGACCTTTTTCATCAGTAGAATATGAGTATCCTTCATCGGTAGTATAAGTTACCTTTGGTTCTAAAACTATTTTCCTTCCATCTTTAGTAAGATGCTCTCCATACTTTACTTCTTCAACCTCACTTACTCCCCCACCCGTAGTTTCTATACGCCTTTTTGTCTTTATCAGATTACGAGTTACATCTATCTCATTTTCTGGGTTTTGTGTTATATTCAGGTCATTATCTAATTCTGCATCCCTTTTAACTTTTCCTGCTTGAATTTGAGCTTCTAATGTTTTTTCATCACTTGCCATCATAACAACATTCTTATTCTGGCCTTTTTCCACCCACAGCTCATGGTTTTCGTTACCCAGCTTGAATTTGACCTTCGGAGTGAGCATTTTTCTTATGGCCCCTGATATTTTGGCGGCTCCCGCTGCCAGTATCTGTGTTCCAAGCTTCTTCAAGTTCATCATTCCGAGTGCCATGAGGTTGTTATGTATGCCTCTCTTGATGATCCCGAAGAAATCTCCTCCGCCTCCTTCTTTACTGCCGCCTTTGCTGTCTCCCTTGCCGCCTGAATTGCTTCCTTCCTTGCTCTGGCCGCCGCCTTTTCCTCCTATTCCCATAGCTGTCATCAGTTTGGCCCCATTTCCCATTCTGGATATGGTTGTTTTCTCGGATGTGTCCACCATGTTTGTCGCCTGGTCTGTAACCTGGTCTATCATTCCTCCCACTGTTTTTACCGGACCCTCCAGCGGCTTCATTATGCCCTGCACGGGGCCTGAGCCTGCTATTTTGTCCAGTATTTTGTCGGCATAGGGTATGTACTGCCTGATCAGCTCTACTATGGACTTGCCGGCTATTGCCTCTATTCCTTTGAATACTGCCTTTATCAATGCTGACGGCGGATGTGTGATGATAAAGTTCAGCACCATGTCCACAGCTTTGTTGGCTATGGTTTTTATGAGCTGGGCAGGCTGTCCCAGCAGCGTTATTTTTTCCTTGATGCTTCCAGATATTTCTTTTACTTTGGTTTTTATGCTGCCAAAGAAATCTCCTATTGCTTCTTTCAGTCTTTCTGCTCCAACACTCAGTGCCTCGGCAGGATTCCCCACCTTTTCTATTACCGTTACTACACCTGCATATATTGCACTGAAGGCTTCAAACCAGGGTTTTGCCACTATGTTTATGATTCCCAGTATTTTGTTCAGTCCTCCTGCTACTTTGTTATATATGCCTTTTAAGACGTTTAAGACTTTTGTAAGGGCATGCAGTACTTTTATGAGTCCCTTTTCTTCACGGCCTGAGGCAGGTTCTTTTTCCTCTTCTTCCTTTGGCTCCTGAGGCAAGCCCCTTAGCTGTCCGAACAGGCCTTTTACCAGGAAGCCTCCTATTCCGGCTATGCTAAGTATTTGCTTTACATCAGATAGCTTTATACTTCTGATTGTGTTGACAAAGCTCAATACCGAGCCTGCCTGTTTTAACAGCTGCGGCAGTGTTGTTGTGAGCCAGGTTACTATCTGTGCTACTACGCTGCCTCCGCCTGTTAATACTGCCGCTGTTATTTCTGCCGCTATTTGTGCTCCTTCGAGTACTACACTGAACACTTTCTTAAAGTCCATGCTCAGGAATTTCTTGATTCCCGACATTACTCCCTTGTACAGCTTCTGTATCCCGGTGAACATGCCGTCCACTGTTTTTGCCATGAAGTCCAGTGCTGCCGTGACTCCCTTTTTCAGCTTGTCTGCAGCTGCATTTACTATTTTTGTGGCCTTGTTTACGGCGTTGTCTATTAAGCCGCATATTTTTTTGGATATCCCTGGGAATTTGGCAAATACTTTTTTTACAAGGCCTTTTAGTACGTTTCCAAGTCCTTTGATTGCACCGACTACCA
>JAEWJR010000072.1:0-54089 GCA_023386445.1 Bacillota bacterium
ATGCCGAGTTATTACATCAACCATCTTTTTTATCCATTCCTAATTATACATAGTTAATTTACAAAAGTTTGTCAAAAACAAATGTAGAAAAAGAAATATTGTGTGACAAGAAAACTCACCGGGCTCACTTCTTTAGTGTTCTTTTCTATATAACGAGCAAATTTTCCACTAGTGGTTTGTAACATCTAAAACATATAAATTCCTATACGTTGAAATAAGCAGCAGGTGCTCCCGTTAAATGTACCAGGAGCACCTGCTGCTTATTTCAGTTTTTCTGATTTAGTTCATCTGCCTGACAATGCTATAGTATACTTTTGAAGTAAATATATAGCTCATTCCATACAACACTGCAAAAATGCAGGATACACCAACAGCTATCGCTATTATTAATGTCCGGTTATACAGAAACAGTACACCCAGCAGTTCGGTTATCATTCCGAACCCGGCCATTGTATGGAAAAATGCAAATACCAGCGGAAGGAAGAACACCAGAAGAATCTGACGTTTGATTGTACCTTTTACTTCCTGATCACTCATGCCCACCTTCTGCATAATACTGAAGTTATCCCTGTCATCATAACCTTCGGTTATCTGTTTGTAATACATTATCAGCAGCAGGCACATGCTGAATATGATTCCGAAAAATATACCAAGAAATAATAATCCTCCGTTCATTGAAATTGTTTCATCACGGCCTGCTATTCCGTTCTTAAATAAAAGAACCTCTTTTTTGTCCTTGAACCAGCCGCTTAAGAGATTTGCAAACTCTTTTTCATACTTATCCTCTCCATTTACCTGAAAGGCTATGGAGTTAGTATAACTCTTAGCCGGGTCACCGACTTCAATCATGATCTTTTTTATTGCAGCTTCATCTTTCACAATGAAAAAGTAATCCTGATTAAATCTCTTAACGGCAGATTTTCTGTCGAAACCCGCTTTTGCCAATTCCCTCTTCACAACGTATTTTTCACTGCCAAAAAGTACACTGCCGAAACTGAAATCAGACCCTGTCGAATACACGAGAACTTCATTTTCCTCAAGGTTTAATTTCTGAGGTTCAGTTTGATTATAATCCTGAAGCGTAATCAGCTTTATGGTCTCAGCATTGCTTTGAAATTGATTTCCTGACTTTTTGGTAAATTTATTCTCAGCTTTTATTGCATCAGTACTCATATATGCATAGGAAATTTTATCATAGATGTTCACATGAGTTTTACCGGACAACTCCGTTAACATGGAATCAAGGTCGGTTTTGTCTATGGAACCGCCTGCTTTATAGTCAATCCTGATGTCATACGAATACTGGAAGTCAAGTATGCCGGGTGTTCCAAACCATAGTGCCGCTGTGCACAACAAGGTGATTATAATCATAGTGCTGAATACACATATATTTGCCAGACTGGCCGCGCTCTTCTTCATCCTGTAGAGCATGCCTGATATGGTAGTGAAGTTTGCCTTTCTATAGTAAAACTTCCTGTTTCCCTTAAGCAGCCTCAGCAAGGCCTGTATTCCTGCCCTGAAAAAAAAGTGTGTTCCTATTACCACCAGCGCCACAGCCAGAAGAAAATTAAGGAAAATATCTGAATTCAGCTCTGTAATCATTGCTATATAATAGCCCGCCCCAAGCAAAACCACCCCCGCCACAGCAGATATCCAAATGCGTTTCGGCTGTTTTTCACCAGCTTTTGAGCCCTTCAATAAATCATTTGGATTTGACTTCAAAACCTGGAGCAGATTTACCACAAGATTGAGCAGGAAGACTCCTGCAAAGTAATAGAAGGATATCCTGAGAGATGCAAGATTGAATGTAAAACCAGTGTCAACCGGCAATCCGGTAAGATTTAACAATACAAGGAACATAAGCTTTGAAAAAACCACCCCCAGAAGGACGCCCCCAGTCAATACCACCAGAAATATATACAGTGTCTCGAAAAACATCATAACTGCAATATGTTTTTTCTCCAGACCAAGGATATTGTATAACCCCAGTTCCATTTTCCTTCTTTTGATAAGAAAGCTGTTGGAATACAGCAGGAAAGGCACCAAAATCACTCCCAGCAAAAACAGGCCGATTGCCATAAGAATAGCCAGATAACTGCTATGCGGAAGATCATTCATCAAATCATTACTTATAATGGAGGAAAATACAAAGAATGAAAATACTGAAAAAATACCCGCCAGCATATAGGGAAAATATGTTATACTGTTTTTCTTTATACCCACAAAAGCCAGTTTTGGCAGAAGAAACATCTTATTCATACTGTGTTCCTCCTGTTTGTAAAACTGTCATTGTATCGGCTATTTTCTTAAACATTTCCTCCTTGGTAGCATTTGCACGGTATATCTGGTTGAAAACACAGCCGTCCTTGATGAACAGAACTCTGCCCGCATGGCTTGCAGCCTGTATACTGTGAGTCACCATCAATATTGTCTGTCCCTCTTCATTTATATCTGAAAAAAGTCCGAGCAGTCTGGCTGAAGCCTTGGAGTCCAGCGCACCGGTAGGTTCATCTGCCAGGACAATCTTGGGATTTGTTATCAGGGCCCTGGCTGCCGCCGCCCGCTGCTTCTCACCGCCCGAGACCTCATATGGATATTTTTGCAGCAGCTGGTCAATTCCAAGTTTTTTAGCCAAGGGGTCGAGTCTCTTGTGCATTTCTTCATAGGAATGGCCTGATAAAACAAGCGGCAAAAAAATATTATCCTGCAGTGAAAACGTATCCAACAAATTAAAATCCTGAAAAACAAAACCCAGATTATCTCTTCGAAAGGCCGAAAGCTCGCCTTGTTTTATTTTTGACAGGTCCCTGCCATCCAGCATAACCTGCCCGCTTGTGGCTTTATCAATAGAAGCCAGGATATTCAGAAGTGTTGTCTTGCCGGAGCCTGACTCTCCCATTATTGCCACATACTCGCCTTTCTCAACCGAGAAGGTAACACTTTCCAACGCCTGAACCTTATTTCCGCCAAATCGTGAAGTATATATCTTCTTTACATTTTTTATTTCTAAAAGTGCCATAGTAACCTCCATGCCCCAACGATAGTCACAATTCTTCGGGAACTATCCATTAAGGCTTGTATTCCTTTCGTTTATTATTAAAAATACTTTACCCTCTGTTGACAATATACAAAGCGCCTCACGCCGGCTATTTTGCCACTCAAAACGTATTGTACATTGTTAATAGATGGTATGGATATATTATGGAATATTTAGAAATTGTCTGCCATAGACCTGACTTACATTTCACCGGTTAACCTTACACTTTTGTAAGATTAACCGTAAAACCAGCCTAAACTGTGTAACTGCAAAGTTTGGCGACAATTTAACCAGCACTACAAGTCAAGTTATGTTTTGTTCTCTTAAAAAGTCCTTACCGACACATCTATACAGGCTTTTGTACCCTTGCCCACCTCTGAAAAAACTTCTATTTTATGCGATAATTTGTCCAAAACCTGCTTGCATAAATAAAGGCCTATTCCAGTAGATCTTGTGTCAAACCGCCCGTTATATCCTGTAAAACCTTTTTCAAAAATCCTTGGCAAATCTTCAGCCTTTATTCCAATGCCTGTATCCTGAATAACAAGCCATCTTTTATTATTATTTTTTTCCAGACTAATTGTTATACCCCCGGCCGGTGTATACTTGACCGCATTGGTAATAAGCTGTTCTATGACAAATAAAAGCCACTTTTCGTCGGTTATGACCTTGCAGTCAAAGTCCCTGATATCAATGGAAAGCTTGCTGTTAATAAACAATACGGCATTTTTTTTAACAGCCTGGTTGACAATATCCTTTAACCTGTATTCCCTCAAGATCAAATCTGAAGACATATTTTCCAGCCTGAGATAATGCAGTACCATTTCTATATATTGTTCAATCTTAAATAATTCTTCCTGCAAGGCATAAGAGCTGATCTCCTTTTCATCATTCTGGAGCATGAGCCTCATTGCCGCCAGAGGTGTTTTTACCTGATGGGCCCACAACGAGTAATAATCCTTCATTTCCGATTCTTTTAGATTTGTCTTGAATTGCAATTGCTGCATTTGCTCATATAAGTCCTTGATAATTTTATGATATTGCCTTTCCTTCAAGTCGGTTGCATGAGGCAGCATTTCAATCACATTCTCAAGATTTGAATAAATTTCCAGGGTTTTTCCTACCCGGTCAACATACCCGATAAAATCCCATACACCTATGCAAAGACTTATAAAAATTGAAATATAGACACCGTAAAGAAGCTTGTCCAGATTCTCCATCTGATACAAAGCACATATGATACAAAAAATAATCTGGTACAGGAGAAACATCAATATCACTTTACGTCTATCTCTGACATATTGTTGAAAAATCTCTAAAGGATGCCTGCTTCCCATATTAACTATCATTCCTTTCGCTGTGCTCAAGGCACAAAAAGTGATGAAAATCTAACCTCCCAGCATATATCCCAGGCCTTTTTTAGTTTGTATAAAGTTTTCTATGGAAGCATCCTCTAATTTTTTACGCAATCTGGTAATGTTTACTGTAAGCGTGTTGTCATCTACAAAGCAATCATTATCCCACAAACGTTTCATAATCTGCTCCCGGCTTACTATCTTTCCAATGTTCTCATAGAGCAGCTGTATAATCCTCTGCTCATTCTTGGTCAGCTCCAGCTTTTGATTGCGGTATACCAGAGTCCCGTCCATTGAGTTGAACAAAACGCCATTGTGTTCCTGGTAAGCCGTCTGTTCATTGTAAGCATAAGTTCTCCTTAGTATTGCCTGTACTTTGACTGTAAGCACCTCTAAATCAAAGGGCTTTGCAATAAAGTCATCTCCGCCCATATTGACAGCCATTACAATATTCATATTGTCACTGGCGGAAGAAATAAAAACCACCGGGATCTTGGATAACTTTCTGATCTCGGTGCACCAGTAAAAGCCGTTATAAAAAGGGAGAGATATATCCATTAATACCAGCTGGGGATCAAACTTTATAAATTCCTCCGTAACATTATTGAAATCACCGGCACAGTGCACGTTATAGCCCCATCTTTGCAAATGCTTTTTAATCTCTGATGAAATCACACCGTCATCTTCAACAAGAAAAATTTTATACATGGTACACTTCCTTTGAAAAATTATAAACTTTAATCAGGCCTCCCGTTCAGAAAAATTAATTCTGATTTTACAGGTTAACCTATTAAAAAGGAAGTGCACATTCCACTTTAAAAAGTAGTCTGCGGCACTTCCCGGATATTTTACTATATTCTTAATATACCATTATTTAAATCTGTTTCTTCTAAGGAAGGTTGGTATGTCAAGTTCGTTGTCAGAAGAAACTGCATTGGCATTATTCTTTTCAGTAGTTGCCGCCGCGTAGCTGCTGCTGTCGTGAGCCGGAACAGCTGTGGGTGCCTGTTTTGACTTTTCAGCAGGTTTGTCAAATTTCTTTAGAACCGGACTGTTCTCAAAACCTGTAGCTATAACCGTTATCATCAATTCATCCTTAAGGTTGTCATCGATAACAGCTCCGAAAATAATATTTGCCTCGGGATCTGCCGACTTCTGAACAAGCTCTGCGGCTGTGTTAACTTCAAACAAACCCAGGTCGGGACCACCTGTGATATTTACCAATACTCTTCTTGCTCCTTCAATTGAGGTTTCCAGCAGAGGACTTTGAATTGCCTGTCTTGCTGCTTCTTCTGCTCTGCTTTCGCCTGAAGATCTGCCTATACCCATATGGGCCAGACCCGAGCTCAGCATTATAGTCTTAACATCGGCAAAGTCGAGATTTACAAGACCCGGAACGGCTATCAAATCGGATATACCCTGAACACCTTGACGGAGCACATCATCGGCCATTCTAAAAGCTTCTACCATTGTAGTACGCTTTTCCACAACCTGAAGCAATCTGTCATTTGGTATAGTAACAAGCGAATCAACTGAATTTTTAAGGTTTTCTATTCCCCTTTCAGCATGCTGCATACGCGTTCTGCTTTCAAACATAAAGGGTTTTGTAACAACTGCTACCGTCAGAATACCCATTTCCCTGGCAAGCTGAGCTACCACGGGAGCAGCACCTGTACCGGTTCCGCCTCCCATACCTGCCGTTACAAAAACCATGTCCGCACCTTTTATTGCCTGGGCGATTTCATCTCTGCTTTCGTTTGCCGCCTTTTCTCCGATATCGGGATTGGCACCTGCTCCAAGACCCTTTGTAAGCTTGTCTCCAATTTGAATCTTGGTATTTGCCTTGGATAAAAACAAAGCCTGTTTATCTGTATTTATAGCTATAAAATCCACACCTCTAAGTCCTGCATCAATCATCCTGTTAACAGCATTGTTTCCTCCGCCGCCACATCCTACTACCTTTATCTGGGCAAAATGATCCATATCAATCTCGAAATCTAGCAAAGTAAATCCCCCTTTAGCATTGGTAAATTAGACTTGAATTGCCTGCCTGTGTATATTGATTAAATGGTTAATAATCTAAAATAGTTATAAAACGCACATAATAATAATATAGTAAAAATGTAATTTAGGCAAGTTTTGTTTATATTGCCTAATAAAAAAATTCTTTCAAAGCACTGATAACCTTCTTGAAGAAGGTTTTTTCCCTGACCTTTTTGTTGGTTTTCGGAATACTCTTTATACTGATGGTGCTTGCTTCCTTGTCCTGCCGCGCGATATATTTCACCATTCCCGCTGCAGTGCAGTAGTCAAGCGTAGGTATGTTTCTCACTTTTGAAGCGGCAACTCTGACAGGAATATCAAAAATGTCATATGCTATCTGCATGGCACCATCCAATGTGGAAATACCGTTGCCGGAAAGCACAACTCCCGCACCGTAGTTTCCGGGACAATTTGTATAAACAAGGTCTTTGCAGAGACTGAATATTTCATATACCCTCGCCTCTATAACTTCTATTGCATCAGATACCTTTATATTTTTCTTGAAACTCTCACTCAGATCATTAACAGATATTTCCTGGTCGTTTTTGATAAGTGTAGTCAATGCCAGCTGGAATTGTCTTTTGATTTTTTCAGATTCGGCGTATGTCATTTTTAACGCAATTGATAAATCGTTTGTAATATGATCGCCTCCTACGGGAAGACATTTGTTCATCACAAGCTTTTCATCCTTGTAAACACTTATTTCGGTGGTTCCCCCACCAATATCAATAAGTATGACACCCATATCCTTTTCATCAGGGAGCAGAATACATTCTCCTGAAGCGAATCCTTCGGCAATGAGCCCGTCCACCTTGATTCCGGCCTTTTCCATACTTCTGACGATGTTCTGTACCGAAATAATTTTCCCGACCACAACATCAAAATCCCCTTCAAGCTTTGTTCCCTTCATTCCCACAGGATCATTTATCCCATCATAACCGTCAACAATAAACTGTCTCGGAACGACATCAATTATCTCACTGTCATCGGGTATGGAAATTGTTCCTGCTGCATAGAGCAGTTTTTCCACATCATGCCTGGAAATTTCCCTGGAATCGCTTACAATATTTGTATATGTCTTATGATTGATGATATCAACATGCAGACCGGAGATGTTGACGTAGGCCGAACCAACCTTCAATTCCGCCTGGGCTTCCGCTTTTCTGACAGAACTTTGTATCGAATTGGAGGTAGCGTCAATGTCAACAATTATTCCTTTTTTTATACCTGAACAACTTTCAATACCTTTGCCCAAGATTTCAACTTCACCGGTATTATTGGTTTTTCCAATTACGGTGCTTACTTTTGAAGTTCCTATATCCACTCCTACAATAACATCAGACACGAAACTGCCCCCCTAATTTATGTATCAAAAATGCCTTGAAATGCGCTTAAAAATCCTCTTTTACTATATTATCTTTTTTGAGAAATTTATTCAATAGATATCTTCTAATTAACGCAAAGTTTAAGAAAAGCCTGTTTCCAAATGCAAATATTGCAGCAAGATATATCTGAATTCCCAGTTTGTCTCCAATGTATGCAAGACCTGCCGCCAGCAAAGCATTACCAAAAAATCCGGATAAAAATATCCTCATCTCGAATTTTTTGTTGATTGTAGCAACCATTCCCCCGAATACCGAATCCAGAGCGGCCAGAATTGCAACAGCCACGTATGTAAAGTATTGGGATGGAATTGTAATTGGAATGAACAGACCAATAAGTATTCCTAAAATTAATCCTAATATTGGTATCATAGCATTTTACTCCTTTTTTCTCCTGTTGTCTGTTAAATATTTTTTAAACTTGCATGAGCTTTACCTGTAAAATTATATAATTGGCCGGTAAAACTATTAATTCTCCGGTACAAAGTACGGGTTGTTTCCCTTTGTAAAATCCAGGGTGCCCTTTTGCTTTTCATTTATATTATTAACAAATAAATGCCTGAAAACACTTACCTGATAATCCGTATCTTCCAAATCTCCAAATTTGACAGTAACTCTTTTGTCAAACTGCACAGACATATATGGTATATCAGCTAAATCAACCGAAGTAATTTTTTTATATAATTTTAATTTTTCATTCTTATCACTTTTAACAACAAGATCATAAAAGCTTATAAAATCTATTAAGGGATTCTCTCCTTTAAATTTTACAGCTTGTCCCAATTTATAGCTATCCACCGAAATACCTATTATTTTAAAATAATCCTTTAATTTCGGAGATTTACTGTCAAGGAGTTCCAGTACATAACCCTCCCTGTCAATAAGAAGATATGTCCCTTTATTGTCAAGAACAGCATACGGTGTTCTTTCCTGCACTTTTATTTTAATTGATTTTGGTAGGGCCGGCCTTATGCTTACAGACTTAATATACGGCATGGTATTCAGTACTTCCTGTTCCAAATCGTTAAAGCTTAAAGTTAACAGATTCTTTGGTTTCTCTCCCAGCATGTTGAATACATTTCTCCCCGGAACAAGTCCTGTACTAAGAATCAATTCATTTGCTGAATATTTTTTATTGCCATCTGTTTCTATTTTATTGACGATGAAAAACGATGATTTGGCAAATATGATAATTCCCCCAACAATAAGGACAAAGAGGAAAAATCGTCGGATCCTTCTCAATCTTCTGCGCGCTTTTTTACTTACTTTCTTTTTCTTTTCATATGTAGCTGCTGGTGTCTTTTTCATTTGTTAATTCCTTAATATATCTGCTCCTAATGAAGCCAGTTTTTCTTCCACTTTATAATAGCCTCTGTCAATATGATCCAGACCGGATATACTAGTTTCACCGTTTGCAGCCAATCCAGCCAGAATTAATGCGGCTCCTCCGCGCAGATCCCTTGCAACGACCTGGGCGCCGTGCAGCCTGCCGACTCCCTTTATTACAGCCATACGGCCATCTATTCTGATATTAGCTCCCATCTTTAAAAGCTCATCTACATGCTTATATCTACTCTCAAATATGGTTTCTATTATAATGCTTGTGCCTTTGCACAAGGTAAGAAGTGCCATTATTTGAGCTTGCATGTCTGTAGGGAAACCAGGATATGGTAAGGTTCTGATTACTTCAACTGCTTCCAGCTTCGATCCTGAAACAATTTGAATATCACTTCTTTTAATATTGATCTGACAGCCAATATCCCGTAAAACCGACGCTATTGAAATAATGTGCTCCGGAATAATATCCTTTATAACTACATTTCCGCCGGTAATTGCCGAAGCAACCATATATGTACCTGTAATTATCCTGTCAGGAATTACGTGATATTCTACATTATTAAGTTTCTTATCGAAGCCTCTTATTTTTATAACACTTGAACCTGCCCCGGTTACCCTGGCGCCTATTTTTTGCAGGAAGTTCTGCAAATCAATTATTTCGGGTTCTTTAGCAGCATTTCTGATAATTGTATCACCCTGTGCATAAACAGCTGCTATCATAGCATTTTCGGTAGCACCTACACTTGGATAATCCAGATATATGTCACAGCCCTTAAGTCCGTCCGTTTCGCAGGTGATATATCCTCCATTGGTGTCATTTATTTTGGCTCCAAGACTTCTTAAAGCTTTCAAGTGGAGATCTATTGGTCTCGGGCCTATTTCACAACCACCCGGATGTGTTACTTTACGGGCATTTAACTGTGTTTATTATATCATAATTTCATAAGAAAGAATGATATAATTGCCCCTGTGTATTTTGCTCCGGCAAAAAATTTGCACGGGCATAAATTCCACCGGAGGCATATAATATCCTCGCTTACGAGGTTATTATATCATAAAAATGTATTGCCCATCAAATAAGATGATAATAAATCTGTTAATAATAAGTATATAGGTAATTTAGTTTATTTTATTAAAGTCAATTACTATCGGCTGAAAGCCCTTGAAGTAAAAAATCATTCAAACCCAAACTGCTTGAAAGCAGCTTAGAAGTAATATTCGCTTGGAAGGCGAAGGCTTTCAAGCGTAATTGACTTTGGTAATATCGTATTAATGTTTTGTATATTGCCGGATGGTGTTATAATGTTTTATATTAATAATATACTTGAATAATATTTACCTGGCATTTGCTGAGATAATTATATTATTGTGGTATTAAACAGATTAGGGAGCATTTATGAATTTCAGACAGATAATATCTATTTTTATATCAAAACTTGCCATAAAAGTACTTCGGCTTGTAAAAAGAGGCGGAACCACACTTCCTGGCAAGCTGGCCTTTAAAGTTTACCCCGGCATACTCAGATCAATTGCCGGGAATTTTCAAATAATCATGGTGACCGGTACAAACGGCAAAACCACAACCACCAGAATTATAGAAGAGATTTTGAAAAACAATAATATAGACTACATAACCAATAAATCGGGAGCAAATCTTTTAAGCGGAATTACAACCATATTTATCCAGGCTGTAACCCTTACAGGAAAACCAAAGCATAAGGTAGCACTTATTGAAAGCGATGAAGCTGCCTTTAATCAGGTCACTAAACATCTGCAGCCAAAAGCTGTTGTTGTAACCAACTTTTTCAGGGATCAGCTTGACAGGTACGGTGAACTTTACTCAACTCTCAATGCCGTCAAATCAGGCCTTGAAAGGGTCGGTGACAATACAGCCCTTATTCTTAATGCCGATGATTCCATGTGTGCATCTTTGGGCAGAGAAACAAATAAACCCGTATTTTACTATGGTATTGCTCCGGAGGCCGGAGCCGGTGATACCGGAAATTCAGGTGACATTAATACCGACGCCATGTTCTGTATAAACTGCAAAAACAAATACGAATATACAAATCACATCTATGGTCATCTGGGAGGATTTTATTGTACCGGCTGCGGTTACAAAAGACCTGCTGCCAACCTGGAATGTACCGGTATATTGGAAGCCGGAAGCAGCCATACCACAATAAACTGGAAATCCACTCCTCTTCTTTCCGGGTCCTTGCAGGAATATACTACCCGGATCAATCTTCCCGGCCTGTATAACGTTTACAATGCTATGGCAGCCGCCGCATGCGGCCTTGCTTTAAACTACGGTGCCGATACGGTAATCAGTGCCATGCAGTCTTTCGAATGCGGGTTTGGAAGAATGGAATCTATTACAGTTGGTGACAAAATAATAAAACTTATCCTTGTAAAAAATCCCACAGGTTTCAATCAGGTATTAAGCTTTCTTGCTCTTGACGATCAGCAGTTGAATGCGGCTTTTCTGATAAATGACAATCTGGCTGACGGTACTGATATTTCCTGGCTTTGGGATGTGGATTTCGAGCAGCTTAACAAGATTCCCGAGAAAATTGGAAATCTGTTTACCTCCGGTGTCCGCGGCGAGGACATGGCAGTCAGATTAAAATACAGCGGTCTGGACACCAGAAAAATAAGAATAATAAAGGACTACCAGCTGCTGCTGGAACGCGGTCTTGAGCAAACTCCGCCCGGCGGCTGCTTCCACATATTGCCCACATACACTGCAATGCTTGATATTCGTGGTATCCTAAAGAAAAAGTATAATTTAAGGGAGTTTTGGAAATAACGTGAAAAACGCGAAACATAAAGAAGTGTGAACATTGTTCATTTCGATTTGCAAAAACCCTCAGCGGGTTTTCATTACTAAGGAGACGCTGCACAAGCAGCGGATTGGAGATTTTATGTATGATTTGAACATTTGTCATTTATACCCCGATCTGCTCAACACCTATGGAGACAGAGGCAATATTCTGGCTCTGCAGAGAAGGGCCCAGTGGCATGGAATAAATACCGGAGTAACAAATATTACCATTGGTGACTCTTTTGATTCATCAGAGTACGATATTATTTTCCTGGGCGGAGGACAGGACTACGAACAGGAAATTCTCCAGGCTGATGTATTAAATCAGAAAGGCAGCGAAATAAAAACAGCTATAGACAATATGAAGGTCTTTCTGTGTATCTGCGGCGGCTATCAGTTAATGGGCAAGTATTACAAGACCTGGGACGGTAAGGAAATTGAGTATCTTGGTGCCCTGGATCTCTGGACCGTGGGCGGAAAAGAACGCATGATAGGAAACATCGTTTTTGAAAGCGACTTTATATCACAAGACGGAAAACCTCTAAAAATAGTAGGTTTTGAGAACCACTCCGGGAGAACTTATCTTGGAGAAGGCATCAAGCCTTTGGGTAAAGTTATCTCGGGCAATGGTAATAACGGAACGGACGGCTATGAAGGTGCCGTGTACAATAATGTTTACTGTTCCTACTCACACGGCAGTCTTCTTCCTAAAAATCCTCAGCTGACAGATCATCTGCTCACTCTTTCACTAAAACAGAAATACGCAGATTTTGAAGCTTTGGGAGAATTGGATGACTCCTTTGAAAACGCTGCCAGATCCTCGGTTATTGAAAGAATACTTAGGAATACATAGATATTCTCCCAAATGGAGGGATATATTTTTGCAATTTAGGATTTTTTGAAATTATTAAATAATTCCAAAAAAAGTAGTTGACACCTAAAAAAGTAACATGTTAATATATCTATTAATATAATAAATAATAAGTTAAAATGTGATGAATGGGAAAACTGATTCATTAAGTAATAAATCAGTTGGCAGATCATATGACTCTTCAAAGCGAGCAGTAGGCGGTGAAAGTACTGCAGGATGATATATCTGTGAGTTCTCCCATGAACAGTATGATTGAACTTTATTCGTAGGTCATACCGGGTCCTTCCCGTTACAGTAGGAGTGTATCGGAGATATGATTATATTTCCCGTACATAATCGAGATGGTTTTTACCAATTTGGGTGGTACCGCGTGGATTATAAGTCCTCGTCCCTTGTTTACAGGGATTGAGGGCTTTTTTATATTTTTTTAATTTTTTAAAATAATAATATTATGACTTCAAGGAGGTTTTTTATGATTATCGTAATGAGTCAGAACGCAACCAGACAGGACATTGCAAATGTGGAAAACAAACTTTTAGAGCTGGGATTCAAAACACACCCCATATACGGTGATATTAAAACAGTAATTGGTGCAATCGGCGACAAGAGATTGCTGAATATACACGCTATCTCACAAATGTCCGGTGTGGAAACCCTTGTCCCAATTATGAAGCCTTACAAACTGGCCAGTAATGAATTGCAGCAGGCTCCCACAGTCATCGAAGTAGGCGACGTCAAAATCGGAGGAAATGAAATTGTGGTTATGGCAGGTCCATGTGCAATAGAAAATGAAAATGATTTCGTGGAAACTGCAAAAAAGGTCAGGACTGCAGGTGCCAAAATATTGCGCGGCGGTGCTTTTAAACCCAGAAGCTCCCCCTATGCCTTTCAGGGACTTGAAGAAGACGGCCTCAAAATAATGGTTGCCGGCCGTGAGGCTACCGGCTTGAAGTTGGTTACTGAAGTCGTTGACACAAGAGATGTTGAATTGGTTAACAAATATACAGACATTTTCCAGATAGGTGCCAGAAACATGCAGAATTTCAGACTTTTAAGCGAGGTCGGCATGACCAGCAAGCCTGTACTTTTAAAAAGAGGTTTGTCGGCTACCATAGAAGAATGGCTTATGGCGGCTGAGTATATTATTGCAGAAGGCAACCACAATGTTATTCTTTGCGAACGCGGAATCCGCACCTTTGATACCATGACCAGAATTACTCTTGACTTAAGTGCCATCCCTGCAATCAAGGAAGTTTCACACCTCCCCATAGTGGTTGACCCAAGCCATGCCACAGGCAACTGGAAGTTTGTCCCGGCACTTGCCAAAGGAGCTGTTGCTACGGGAGCTGACGGCTTAATTATTGAAGTACATCCAAATCCGCCTTGTGCCCTCTGTGACGGACCTCAATCCTTAAGGCCTGAGAAATTTGAAACACTGATGCAGGAATTGAGACTTGTAGCACAGTCTGTACAGAGAACAATATAAAACCGATATAAACTCGGTATAAATAAAAATATTACAAAAGTACTCCATTACGATTTTAATAAATGGATCGCTCACAAAGTACACGCCTGAAATTTGTACAGCTCATAACAGACGTTTTTGCTGCAATTTCAGGCGTACTTTTAGCGCAGCTTCGCATTCCCCGTACCCAACCTGGTTAGACCGGCATTAAATACGGGGTTTAAAGCATGGTATTTTACAGTATACTTGAATGTTCTTCGTCGTCAACAGGTTCCAGTGTAAATTCATGTATTCCCATAAATACGACCTTCAGACATTTGGTGCCGCTGTAAGCTTCACTGTCCGGACCGTTGAGCAAAATGTACACCTGGGTATTGTCACTGACTCTGATGTTTATTCTGTCGAAGATGTCCTTCTGTAAAAGTTCCAGCACAGAATCCATATTTTTTACAACAGAATGATTGGATTTAGGTTCGAGAACAACCGGTATTTTTGTATTGTTGGGATTCAGGAGCTTAACATGCAATATACCCGGATCAAGAATATTGTCGGTGGGGTATAACAGGTCTCTTTCAAAAAGGAATGAGCTCATTTTTAACCTCCATGTCCGGCGTAATGCAATACCGGTTAAGGCTTATAATTTAAGACTCAACCGATATATTTTTACACTCAAAGTTTATTATAAAAATAACACTATTTATCCTTGTCGTAAAGCCTTTTATACATGTTGAAATATTTATTAATCTTTTCCACATAATTTCTTGTTTCCTCAAATGGAATTCTGTCAAGGGCCTTACCGTTTTTACTTACATTTTCATCCTTCAGCCATTTGGAAACATTGCCGCTGCCCGCATTATAGGCAACCAGAGCCAGTTGTGTATCCTGATCGTATTGTTTTAGCAGTCTGGCAATATACCAGCAGCCTATGTTTATATTGGTTTCAGGTTCCAGCAGCTGTGCTGGGGTAAAATCCTCAAGCCCTATTTTCTCAGCCGCCCACTCTCCCGTACTGTCCATGATCTGCATAAGACCTTTTGCTTCTCTTGGAGAAACGGCATTAGGATTAAAACTGCTCTCTGCTTTAATCATGGAGTAAACAAGATGCTTATCCAAATCATACTCATCAGAATATTTTTCAACATATTCCGAATAAGACTCAGGATACATGTAATAAAGCGCATATTTTACAGCGGTAATTGAAAATATAATCAAAAGTACAAAAATCAAAAATATAATAAATGTTTTAAATTTGCCCGAAGATTTCCTTTTTTTCAAAAAATCACCCTAACAGCCCGGTCAATTGACTTTTTACGTCCTCTTTTAATAGAGAATAATCATCGTTATTATATATTACAGTATCGGCAATTTTTATATATTCCTGCTCATCAAGCTGGGAATTTATTCTCGAGACGGCTTCGTCATAGGACATGCCATTTCTCTCCATGATGCGCCTGATACGCAACTCCCTGTCTGCTGTGATTGTCCAAACCCTGTGGCACAGATCCAGAAAGCCTGTCTTTATAGGTATTGGAGCATCAATAACAATGATTTGTGTCTTTTTTAACTGCTGTTCTTTCACATTATCATTTATTCTCTGTGCTACATATTTATGCAAAATTCCGTTTAATTTCTGCAGCTTTTCATTATCGTTAAAAACCATATGGGCCAGCTTTTTACGTTGAAGCTGCCCCCAAGCATCAAGTATATCTTCGCCAAATACCTCTGTCAACTCCTCCAGAGCCTTTTCACCTGGCATTACCACATCCCTGCTGATTTTATCTGCGTCAATAACTACCGCTCCCATTTCCTGCAGGATATGGCTGACAGTGCTTTTACCGCTGCCTATTCCACCGGTTACACCCAGTACTATCGAGCTGTTACTTTGTTTCATACCAGCTTTCACCACTCTTTACATCAACAGTCATTGAAACCTTCAGCTCCACGGCATTCTCCATGCACTGCTTTAGCAGGGCTGATACCTCCTGGAGCTCGGATTTCTCCGTTTCTACTATAAGTTCATCGTGCACCTGGAGGATCAATCTTGATTTAAGCTTTCTTTTCTTCAGTTCATTGTAAACCTTTACCATGGATATCTTGATTATATCAGCCGCACTTCCCTGAATAGGAGTGTTCATGGCAACTCTTTCACCGAAGGATCTTACATTGAAGTTACTTGATTTTAATTCCGGCAGATATCTTCTCCTGTTAAAAAGTGTTGTTACAAACCCCAGTTCCTTACCCTTTTCGACTGTATCACTCATATATTCCTTAACTTTGGAATATTTGGCAAGATAGTCATCAATATATTTCTTAGCTTCCTTTCTTGTTACACCGATATCCTTTGAAAGGCTGAAATCGCCAATACCATAAACAATTCCGAAATTAACGGCCTTTGCCCGCGATCTCATAAGTGATGTAACTTCCTCCGCAGGAATACCAAATACCTTGGAGGCTGTGGTAGTGTGAATATCTTCATTGTTATTAAATGCCGATATCATATTTGCATCGCCTGTTATATGCGCCAATACCCTCAGTTCGATCTGTGAATAATCCGCATCCAGCAGTAAATAATTTTCATCCGAAGGTATAAATACTTTCCTTATCTTCCTTCCCATTTCCAGCTTTATAGGTATATTTTGCAGATTTGGTTCGGTGCTGCTTATTCTTCCTGTAGCCGTTACAGTTTGATTAAAGCTGGAATGTATCTTGCAGGTATTTGGGTCAAGTATTGCCAATAAACCGTCGGCATAAGTGGATTTCAGCTTCATGAGCGACCTGTATTCCAATATTCTTTCAACTATTTCATGTTTCTGCGACAGCTGTTCAAGAACTTCGGCATCTGTGGAATAGCCGGTCTTGGTTTTTTTAACCGCAGGCAGGTTCAGCTTTTCAAATAAAATGATTCCCAGCTGCTTCGGCGAATTTATATTGAAATTTTCACCTGCAAGCATGTAAATCTCATTTTCAAGTATAACAAGCCTTGAATCCATTTCTTTTGAATATGCCTTCAAGCCTTCCATATCCACTTTAAAGCCCCACAATTCCATATCCGCCAATACTTCCACCAGCGGCAGCTCAATATCGTAAAACAGCTGGTGCTGACCATTGCCCTCTATTATGCGGGCATATCTTTCTGCCAGCTCATAGATTGCGGTAACACAGGCTGCACAAACCGTCGATGGATTGACATCCAACCCTTGCTGCAGCTTTTTTCCATGCTTGTCATACAAAATCTCAGCAGGCAGTATGCTCTTTTTAAGATTTTCCTCCGCCAGCTCGGAAATAGTGTAGCTGTTTCTGGTTGGTTCAAGAATATATGCACCAATCATGGTATCAAACGCCATACCCTTAATGTCAATTCCGTGTGCCTTGCAATATTTTATTAACTTTTTCAGATCGTGACCGTATTTTTTTATTTCTGATGATTCTAGTACTTCACGTAAAACCTTAATAGCCAGATCTGGGGTAAATTCATTGTTAAATACCATTACAGCCGGGGCATATTCCTCCTGGCAGGCATAAATACATAAATCATCAAGTCTGTTATCCGAAGGATCGGCATGATAATATACCGCCATTTTTTTACTAAGCTTGATTGCCCCGATACAGGATTCCAATTCATCAACGGTGTCAACATCAACATGTTCGATGTTTAACGACTCCGTTACATTCACCATGGGGGTATCACTTAAGCCAAATCTTTCAATAAAAGTTTTGAATTCCAGCTTTTTGAAAATGCTGTAAAGTTTCTCCCTGTCAAAATCTGTCCTTATATATTGCTGAATATCGGTTATACAAGGCATCTTTCTTTCAATCGTGGCCAGCCTTTTGCTGAGAAAAGCCAGTTCCCTGTTTGCCTCAAGCTTTTCACGCACACCTTTTTTTTCAACCCTGTCAATATTTTCATATAATTCTTCAATGCTGTGAAACTTTTGAATAAGATCCAGGGCCGTTTTCTCACCTATACCGGGTACACCGGGTATATTATCCGAAGTGTCTCCCATCAGTCCCTTGACATCAATAAGCATACCAGGGGTAACACCATATTTTTCTACCACCTTCTGGTAATCGTACTCATCAGTCTCCGTCTTGTTTCCTCTTGTAACAGGAAGTTTTATCCTTGTGGATTGTGAAGCAAGCTGCAAGGAATCTCTGTCACCTGTTAAAAGAATTGCTTCCATGCCGTTCTCTTCGGCACACAAGGAAATAGACCCCAGTATATCGTCAGCCTCAAAGCCCGGAGTCTCAATTCTTTTTATATTCATGGCATCCAGCACCTGCTTGATAATGGGAACCTGCACTGCCAGTTCTTCAGGCATTCCCTTTCTCTGTGCCTTATACTTGTCGTACTCCAGATGCCTGAAGGTTGGTTCCTTCATATCAAATGCCACACACAAATATTTTGGATTTTCTTCGGTAAGAAATTTAGTAAGTATATTTATAAAACCAAATACTGCGTTTGTTTGAATACCTTCCGAGGTAGCCAGCATTGTGTTTCTGCTCAAGCCGTAAAATGCCCTGTTCAAAATGCTGTTACCGTCGACAATCATTATTTTTTCCGAGTTCATTAATGCCCTCCAGCCTTATTTTTTTACGAAAAAAATCCTGGCTGTTATCATACCGCTTTGAGCAATGATTTTATCCGTCTGTTCAACCAGGGTTGACTTTTCCGCTTCAAGAGCAGTTGTATCCTGCCCTTTATTTAAGGCTTCACTTATTTTATTTTCAGTATCTTTTTTTTGAATTTCCAGGTTATTGTACTCTTCAGTGACGTCAGTTTTTATTATATCAGTTTTTGCCTTTAATTCCAGCTTATATTTTAATAATGCCTCACTCTTTAAGGAACCATACACGTTTAAAGGAATAATGTATTCCGTATAGGCTACCGTGCCCGCATAGTTTGCGGCAAATCCGTCCATCAGGCCTGAAGCCTGCTCAACCGCATCCTGCTCCGACATGAGTTTTTTCAGCTTTTCCACTTCTGTTTCGGACGGTGAGACAGTTAAGTTCAATTCTACATAGTTTTTATAATAAAGCGGTTTCTTGTCATTAGCCGGTTCTGACATGGTAAAAGCTACTATCTTTTCCGATTCGTTATCAACGCCGTCTGCCGGAGTGTTGCCGGTATTCCCTGCCACACTTGAGTTTTCAGAAGTCTCCTGTGAATCGGTTTTAACAGATGCTTTAACTTTAAAGTCCTCCATGCCGGGAGTTTCCACGACACCTTTCAATTTGCTGTTGCTGACACTTCTTCGGGCAGCAGCCTCCTTCCGTTCGGACTGAATCTGCGTACTGTCTGCTGCCGCACTATTGGTTTTTGGCACAGCTTTGTCATCGGCCGCAGCTGAACTGTTTACCGCCCCCTTATCAGCATTTCCGGCAGTATCTGCCTCCGATTGCAGCTGTATCTCTGCGGTACCTGCTGCCGCCTGAGGCGCCGCACTTCCACTGTAGCCCGTTTTGTCCATTCCCTGCCACATATCTGGCAGCAGTTTAAAAGCTAGAAGTGAGATAACAACCACGGCAGCCGTTGAAAGAGCAGCCATAATTTTTTTATTAAAAAACAAAAGTCGTTTTTTATTATTGTAGTCTTTTTTGCTGACTTCTATAAGTTTCGAATGGAGAGATGAAGAAAAGTCATCAGGTAATTCAACAGCTTCTTCGTCATTAATAAACTGAGTAAAAAAAGACTCTTCCCTGAGTTTCTGAGCGCATTGCGGGCATTCTTCAATATGTTTTAAAAACTCTTCTTTATCGCTTTGTTCCAATTGATCGTCAATATATAGTGAAATATATAAATCGCTGTTATCACAGAAAATCATGCTATCCCTCCTTTCATAGCTATTTGACGTAGTCGGTAAATAAATGTTCCTTATCCTTGCATAATAATTCCCGCAATTCGGACCTTGCCCTGCTTATTCGTGATTTAACCGTTCCTACCGGAGTCTCAAGTGTTTCCGATATTTGTTCATAGCTAAGCCCCATAAAATCCCGGAGTATGATTATTATTCTGTTTTTCTCATTCATTTTTGCCAAAGCTTCTTTTATCGCCGCTTTTTGTGCATTTGTTTCGGCAATTTTTTCCGGACCGGGCATATTTGAAACCAATCTGTCCTTCACAGTTATATCTTCAAATGTGGTCTGTTCCATTGAAACAGTATTTTTATTCTTATTATTTTTTCTTATAAAATCAAGGCAAGTATTTGTAGCAATACGATAAATCCATGTCGAAAAGGAACAATTACCCTTAAAATCCTTTATGTATCTGAATGCCTTTATAAATGTCTCCTGTGCCTGTTCCGATGCATCATCAGGATTGTTCAGCATTCTGTAGCATATGTTGTATACTTTGGTATAGTAGCTGCCGGAAAGTTCCTCAAATGCCTGTACATTGCCTTGCCGCGCTTTGGTCAGCAATCTATTTTCCATATCAAATCCCATTTTGATCCTACTTTCTTCTTAGAGCCTGCTGCCGATCTTAAACAGGCTCTTTATAGGCCAAATTTATTTTTGCTTTTGTTACAAAAGTCATTATATCATAGCCTTATGTTAAGCCGCAAACCAATAAAGGTTAATTTTGGTCATTATATTTGTGAACTATTAACATTTTTTTTGCCTAAATTTACATCTTTTTTAATTATTTATTGAAAGGTATTTTATTTTTCTTATAGAATTTAATATTAAATAAATATTGTAGAATTTACATAACCATAACTTATTTAAAAGGAGTTTTTATGATTAGTACTATCCTTGTGACCGACGACAATGTACTAGACAATGCAATTCTAAGAAATTATCTGTATAAGGAACGGGTAAACATCGTATCCGCATTAAACGGCAGAGAAGCTCTGGACATGGTAGAAAGCCGTAATGTGGATATAATCATACTTGATATGGTAATGCCTGTTTTAGACGGTCAGGGCTTTCTTGAGGAATTTTCCAAAACGACATATTATAAAGAAATCCCAATAATTGTTGCATCTGGAATTGAGAATGACGAATTGGAGAAAATCTTTCAATATGATATCTATGATTTTATATTAAAACCTTTGAATCATACCAATAAATTTGTACTGATAAATAAAATAAGAAAGGCATTGCAGTTTAGAAAAATGCTTCAAGAATTAAAAAAACAGAATATCAGCTTAGATAATTTAAAGTAACACAACCACCCGGATAGCTTATAGTAACTTTACCTTCTCTGGCCAGAAGTGGCCCCATTAATATTATTGACGATCTCATTTCCGAGGCAAGACTTTCCGGTACAACTGTAGAAGATATTGTTGAAGAATCAATTATTGCGACATTATCTTCTACTTTTACTTTACATCCGATAGTCTTGAGTATATCCAGAATAACTTCCACATCGCTGAACATGGGACAATTTTTTATAATATTCTCTCCGGAATTAAGAATTGTCGCAGCCAGTATTGGCAGTACCGAATTTTTTGCACCTTCGATACCTATTTCACCTTTAAGCTTTTTACCTCCTTTTATTACTATCTTGTTCATAATAAAACACACCTCCGTTACGCTGGGACATTCTTGATGAATTTAACTGCACGACTTTCCCTCCTTAAAATGAAACACTGAAGTAAATATTATACTAAGAGATTTTTAATATTATGGGTTCAAGGTAATTAAGCCCTTCTTTATAATAAAAATCTTAACAAATAACAAAGGCGGCAAAAGCCACTTATGTTGCATCTATGTACAAATGCAGATATATGTTTCCTATGCCCCTGCAATATTATTTTATGCTTTTCATAATAAATTGTTACCAACTTGAAGCTACACAATAAAACAAGGCAGCTACTATAAAGTAACTGCCCTCCAGTAATCGGTTATTGTGACATTTGAGATTGAATACCCTTAACTTTCTGCTGTGCTGAGGATATTTCCTGTTGATTGGCGTTTTGAACCGAATACCAGCCTTTTTGAGCCATAATGTCAAAAACCTGTTTTTGTGCGTCAAACGTCTTTGTTAAAATACTTTCGGCATCATTTCTCAACATGGGACTTACGCTCTCCAATATCAGATTTGTCAATGAAGATGCAGCAAGTTTGTGTTCCCCTAAAACTGATGCCATGATTTCCTTGTCAGTTAAATTAGCCATGATTTCCCTCCTTTTACTGTGCAGCTGTGTTAATATGCTTCATCAGTATTTGTAAATTGTTTTTTTCATCGCTTGCAAGCTTATTGCACAAGTTTTTCACCTGGCTATCCTGCGCTAACTGGGCACAACCCTGCAAGTACTTTATGTTGTCTTCACACATGCTGATATTATCCTGAATCAGCATTAATTCCTTACTTGTGAGTGGCATACAAATCCTCCTTTTATTTTAATAATTTGTGCAAAAGTCAATTACTATCGGCTAAAGCTAGCTTAAAAGCAATATTCGCCCGGAAGGCTAAGGCTTTCAACCGTAATTGACTTTGGTAATTTGAATCATATTTATTTTCCACAATTTTTACTTTCATATTCCTATCTTTATTAACAATGTGCAATACGTTTTTTGAGCGGTGATTTTGGCAATTTTCGAGAGGATGGACACAGTCTTGATGACGAAGGCAAGGACGACAACAAAAAGCACGCCATACAGTCTATTTTCCGATGTATGGCGTGCTTTATTTTTAATGACTGCTAAACAACCTTTATCTTTACAAAGCTCTTCTTACCCTTTTGCAGCATCATTTCACCATCTGCAAGATCACTGGTCCCCACTGTGTAGTCAAAGCTTGTAATCTTATTATCATTGAGTGAAACTCCGCCCTGTTGTACTGCTCTTCTGGCTTCGCTCTTTGAAGGAGTCAGTTCGGCCAGCAGCAATAAATCCGTTATTTTAATTCCTGCTTCCAGTTCGGCTGCTTTAATTTCAATGAAAGGTATATTTTCAGAACTACCCTTACCGCCGAATATTGCCTCGGCAGCATCTTTAGCTTTAAGAGCCTCTGCTTCTCCATGTACAATTTTTGTTACTTCATAAGCCAATATGGCTTTTGCCTCGTTGATCCCTGCATCTGTCAGGGCTCCAAGTCTTCTGACTTCGTCCATGGGGAGGAAAGTCAGAAGCGCAAGACATTTTGCCACATCATTGTCACTGATATTTCTCCAGTACTGGTAGAATTCATAAGGCGTGGTTTTTTCCGGATCCAGCCATACTGCACCGCTTTCCGTTTTACCCATCTTCTTGCCTTCACAGGTGGTCAAAAGTGTAAAGGTCATTCCGTAAACACTCTTTCCATCAGATTTTCTGACCAATTCCAGACCGCCAAGAATATTTGACCACTGATCGTCCCCGCCAAGCTCCATCTGGCAGTCGTATTTTCTATTCAGTACAAGGAAATCATAGCTCTGCATCAGCATGTAGTTAAACTCAAGGAAGGTCAGACCCTTTTCCATTCTGCTCTTGAAACATTCGGCTGTCAGCATTCTGTTTACAGAAAAATGTACTCCCACATCTCTTAAAAACTCCACATAATTGAGACCAAGCAGCCAGTCTCCGTTGTCAACCATTATTGCCCTGTCATTTGAAAAATCTATAAATCTAGAAATCTGTGTTTTAAATCTTTCAACATTATGCTGTACTATTTCCCTGGTCATCATTTTTCTCATATCATTTTTGCCGCTGGGGTCTCCTACCATGGCTGTTCCTCCGCCGATAAGCACAATCGGCCGGTGGCCTGCCTGCTGCATGTGAGCCATAACCATCAATTGAAGAAAGTGCCCCACATGCAGACTGTCTGCGGTAGGATCAAAACCTATATAAAACGTTACACTTTTCTCGCTTAAAAGTTTCTTAATCTCTTCCTCATGAGTTACCTGAGCTATAAAGCCCCTTTCCTGCAATAAATCATATACATTACCCATTGTTTTTTCTCTCCTTGTAAACAGTATTTACCAAATTACTTAAAAATATCGATATCAGGCGATGAATGAACTTTCAATATCCTGACAATAATAAAAGCCCTTGATCCTGTATAAGGACGAAGAGCTCGTGGTACCACCTTAATTTACATCCATAAACCCTTATGAGGCAAACATATTATATAAATTCACCTGGCTTTACAGACGCCTTTAATGCTGTAACGGGCAATCCCGGCAAAAAGCAGCTCATAATCCGTAATTCACACATTCCATACAACTCAGTCTTCCCACCAGCCAGACTGCTCTCTTAACCTGTATGGACGGCTACTAAGGAACGCATTTATCCGTTCCGTAATTAATCTAGGCCTTTAAAAATATTCTACATAATTTTATCACATAAAAATCTAATAATGCAATATATATCCTAAAAAGAATCCTTCAGTTCCGGTCCGGTATATGAAGATACAGCTGGGATCCAATGACCTGCGGACAGCATTGTGTCTCCGTTGGGTATTATACTACGTACTCCCCGAAAAAAAGTAAAAATAATGAGCATTATAATATGCAATAAAGCTATATATAATGCCCCATAGTAAAGAATACCTATTAATTATATCACTTTGACATTAATTAAATGAAACCTTAAATTACAAGAATTATTCGTGATATAAATTATTATAGTTTAAATTATCTGCATAATTGTTCAAATATCTTTCATTTTCTTTGAATAGCTAATAATATTATACTTTTTCGGTAAAATATTATCTCCTATTTCTAGCCACACGTATAGGGATCTATCTGGCAAGCTAAAAAATTCAAGTATTTTTTTCGGTTATTTTTAAATAATAAGTTTATTATCCTAATGGAAAGAGGTTAATAATTTGTTAGTCGTTTTTATAAGAACTTTGATTTTGTACATTATTGTTATTATTGCAATGAGAATTATGGGGAAAAGGCAGATTGGAGAATTACAGCCTTTTGAACTTGCAGTTGCCATTATGATCTCGGAGCTTGCTTCGGTACCAATGCAAAATACCGGAATTCCGCTGGTGAACGGCATTATTCCCATATTGACAATGCTGGCGGCGCAAATACTTATTTCCTTTATATCCTTAAAAAGTTCAAAAGCCAGGGATATTATCTGCGGAAGACCAAGCATTCTGATTTCGGCAGGGAAAATCAATGAACAGGTATTCCGCAACGAATTGTATACCTTGAATGATTTTCTTGAGCAGCTTCGAAGCAAGGATATCTATGATATCGCAGATGTGGAATATGCAATTCTGGAGACCAACGGGCAGTTGAGCGTAGTACCAAAGGCTGCTAAAAGAAATGTAACTCCGGAAGATTTGAATTTGTCGGTCAAATATGAGGCACCTGCAATTGATTTGATAATAGACGGAAACCTGGTAACCAAAAACTTAAAAAGGGCGAATCTGAATAAAGAGACTCTTGAGATGGAATTGAACAAAATAGGTATTAACAGTATCAAAGATGTTTTCTTTGCAAGTATTGATTTGGATGGAAAATTGTTCTGCCAGGCAAAGGAAAAAAATAAGTCAAAGGAGTGAATTGTACTTTATGAACACAAATACAAAAACAGTTATCCTCATCTCCGTATTATTGATAGTCATAATTCTATCAGGTTCATTGACACTTTACTACCTGGGCAGATCGGCAGGAGTCCTGGAATATTCGGTTATTTCCATCAGCAAATCCGTCACAGACAAGCAATGGACTTCTGCCGAAAAGCAGCTTGAGGAATTCAATAAAAACTGGGATAAAACAAAGTACTACTGGGCCATGCTTGTAGACCATTTTGAAATTGATAATATTGATGATTCCTTTACAAAAACAAAAATGTATGTCGAAAGCGAAGATTACTCCTCCGCACTGGCCGAACTGGAAGCTTTGAAGTATTATATCCTGCATATACCGAAGAAAGAGGGTTTTACTATGGAAAATATCTTCTGACAGTTACTTAAACCCCCTCTCGATAAGGAATATGATAAAAAAGATGTAAAACAATCCTCCCGATAAAAGAGGTATTGGATGCAGCTGCCTCTTCACCTTTATCCAGATAAAGGTCACCAGCGCCGAGCAAAGTGCAAGCAATGCACTTACAAGAGTGATGGTATCAAGTCTCCAACTTGTGGCAAGGATACCGATGGAGACAGGTATGCAGCTCTGAAATACCATTGCCCCCGTTATATTTCCAAGCGAAAGGGTATCCTTGCTTTTGCTTATCCATATGACACTGTTAAACTTTTCAGGCAGTTCGGTTGCTATAGGAGTTACAATTATTGACAGGGCCAGGGTTGATATTCCAAAGCCCTTTGAAACTACTTCAATATTATTGACGAAAAGTTCCGCCCCGGCAATGATCACCGTCAGTGCAACCATAACCTGAATGGAAATAACAACTAAATTGGTCTTTGTATTAAAAGCCCTTGAAAAGGTGAGATTATCAATTTCTTCATCATTGGAATGGTCACCGTCAACGGTTTTAAAAACATAGTACACGTAACACCCGATAAGTATGAAGGCCAACGCATTTTTTACCGCCCCAAAAGTGATGATTGAGGCTAAAATCATACCCGTATAAACTACCACAAAAAATGAAATGTCCCTGCTCAATATATCAATATTTACATTGAGCATATATCCCGTTTTACGTCTCCCGGCAAATATAATAGCACTTAACCCGGTAATAAGAAAGGCCAGAGTTGAAAGCATAAATGGTGCACCTACAATTGCTCCGATTCCTATATCCACAGATTCCGACCGGCCTTTTGAAAAAAGGAGAGCAATAATCGGAATCAGCGTTTCAGGTAAACAGGTGCCTACAGCCGAAAAAATACTGCCCACCACACCATCACCAAGATTAAGTTTTTTACCCAGCCATTCTATTCCGTTAGTAAACAGTTCACACCCGGTAAGTATTATCCCAAGACTTAAAACAAGTATTATTATATTCTGCAGCATTTTTCATCCCTATTCCCTTCAGACGGTGCCTTCGGTATTTCCGCCATTTTATCACTGTATACCAAACCATGATTTGTATATCAGTTAACTTATATGCTTGTATAATAATATGAGGGAGGCAGCAGAAATCATTACAAAAATATAGAGATTGCTGCCCAGGTGAATAAAATTTATTCATTGTGCAACAACCCCTTTATGGAAAATAAAGCAGCCGGCAATTCCTCCGCCTTGTCCTCCAAAAAATTCACTCCAAATTATGCGCCCTGAATATGCAGAATATTGTACTAGTGGAATAAATCAGCAAGGCGAGGCAATTATACGGTATAATGCGGATATAAGGCCGGGTGGCCCGATATCCATTCCTTTAACCCGGATATCATAATTTTATAATCCGGTACTTGATAATCAAAATCATGACGGGTATTAATCAGGCTTTTATCTACAAGCTCATTAAAATACTTGACTATGTGCACATCATTTTTATTAAAAACTTCTTTAAAGAGCAAAAGCAGTTCATATTTATTTAAACTTTTCGCGGATACCAAGTGGTATATTCCGGACAAATCATTTGCTACAGCTTTTTCTACGGCTTTTGCCAGCTCAATGGTTGTAATGCCGGTCCAAATTGCATTGACATAGCCGTTTATTTTGCCTTTGGATTTCATGAACCAATTAAAAAGTCCTATACCGTCATTATTGATATCAGGGCCGATTATAGATGTTCTGACCGTTAAATTACGGCCTTCACAGATCTCACCTATAGCCTTGGTCCGGTCATAATATGTATCTCCGTCTTTAAAGGAAGTTTCGGTATATGAACCTGTTTTGCCTGAAAATACACAATCCGTACTTAGATGAACAATTTTGGTATGCGAATCTCTGAACCGGGTTTCCAAAAAGTGAGGAAGATAGGAATTTAATAAAATTGCCCTGTCCTTAAGATCAGTGGCATTTTGGTTTAAAATACCAATACAGTTTATGATGACATCGAATCCTTCTTTATCCAAAAATACTCCAAGCTTAAAAAAATCAGTTGCATCACACAAATACGATCTTTCATTCAGCTTTTTCTTATGTGCAAGATTAAAAACATCATAGGCTCCACTTTCCTCAAAGAATGCAGTCATAACGTGTCCTGCCATTCCTGTTGAACCCAGTACCAATATTTTTTTCCTGCCCATCAGCTAATCCGTCCTCCTCCACACCGTCCTGTTGATATAATCCGTATAACTCAGGATAATTTTTACAACCTTATCAGATATATTATAAACATTGTAATCCTCAACCGGATTCCTGCCTGGAGCTTCACTGCCCGCACAGCCTGTTACAATATCCACAGACTGCAATACCCTGTCAGCCTTGAGCCCGGATAATATGAGAACCCCTTCCTCCATGCCCTCAGGCCTCTCATGGGCATTTCGGATGGTAACTGCAGGAAAGGAGAGCAGGGAAGCCTCTTCCATAAGGGTTCCGCTGTCTGATATTACACAAGTTGCATTTGTCTGGAGTTTTATATAATCAAAAAAACCCAACGGCTTTATCCATTCGATCTTGATATCCAGAAGAGACTTATCCAGCAGAGTTACTTTTTTCATGGTTCTAGGATGAGTTGATACAATAATTCTTTTGCCGTATTTTGCGGCAATGGCATTCAAGGTTTCAATAAAATCCCTGAAGTTCTTATCCGAGTCAATATTTTCTTCTCTATGTGCGCTGACCACAAAATACTCTTTTGGTTTCAGCTTCATCCTGGTCAGTATTTCGGATTTATCAATGTCATTTTTATAAAATTCAAACACTTCCCGCATTGAAGAACCGGTTTTTATGACAGTTTCTCCACTAATACCTTCCCGGAGCAAATACCTCCTTGCATGCTCCGATATGGGCATATTGATATCACTTAAATGGTCAACTATTTTACGGTTTATTTCTTCGGGTACTCTCTGGTCAAAGCAGCGGTTACCTGCTTCCATATGAAAAACAGGTATCTTTTTGCGTTTTGCGGCAATAACAGACAGGCAGCTGTTTGTATCACCGTAAATCAGGACTGCATCGGGTTTCTCGGCTTCTAAAACCTCATCGGCCTTGATTAAAACATTTGCAATTGTCTCAATGGGTGATTTTCCGGCAGAATTCAAATAATACTGAGGCTTTCTTATCCGCATTTCCTCAAAAAATATTTCATTAAGTTCATAGTCAAAATTCTGCCCGGTATGAACAAGAATATGTTCGGTACATTTATCAAGCCTGTCAATGACTCTGCTCAATTTAATGATCTCCGGCCTGGTACCTGCTATAGTCATTACTTTCAACATATGTCAGACTCCTTTGATTTGTTTTAATTCTTTTTGAATATAATCCAGACTCAGGAGCAGTTTCCTTAACTCATCACCGGTCAGCCTCCGGGTATTATGAGAATTGTAATCGCTTAACCCGGACGTTATACTATTGCCGCAGCTGATATATTTATCATAGTTCAAATCCCTGTTGTCTGCCGGTATTCTGTAGTAATCCCCCAAATCTTCAGCTATTGACATTTCTTCCCTTGTCAATAATGTCTCATATAATTTCTCACCGTGGCGTGTGCCTATAATCCTGATTTCATTTGCGGCATTGAAAATATCCTTAAGGGCCTCAGCCAGCTCCAGTATTGTTGCAGCGGGTGCTTTTTGAACGAAAATATCCCCCGGCTTTGCATTGTTGAAGGCGTAAAGTACTAAATCAATTGCATTTTCCAAAGACATCATAAACCTTGTCATATTTGGATCTGTAACCGTCAAAGGCGCCCCTTCGGCTATTTGCTGAACAAACAGCGGAATCACAGACCCTCTGGAAGCCATTACGTTACCATATCTGGTCCCGCACAAAACGGTTTCATCTTCATTTACATTTCTTGAGGTAGCCACCATTACCTTTTCCAGCAACGCTTTAGACATCCCCATGGCATTGATTGGATAGACGGCTTTATCGGTACTTAATACAATTACTTTCTTTACTTTATTTTCAATAGCTGCATTCAGGAGATTCTCAGTCCCGATTATATTTGTTCTGACCGCCTCCATGGGATAAAATTCACAGGAAGGCACCTGTTTTAACGCAGCTGCATGAAAAACATAGTCCACTCCTTTTATGGTTTTATATACAGAATTGTAATCTCTGACATCACCGATATAAAATTTAACCTTCTCATCGTTCAGCTCACGGCGCATGTCATACTGCTTTTTCTCATCTCTGCTGAATATACGGATTTCCCTTATATCGGTTTTAATGAATCTATTAAGTACGGCATTGCCGAATGAACCGGTCCCTCCGGTGATAAGCAAGGTTTTTCCGGTAAACATACAATCTCCTATCCCGCTGCCAGGCAGCGATAAAATAGTTTCCTATATTGCATAACAAACTGTTTCATGCAGGCCATTTGAATAATGTCTTATATAAATCTTATATGAATACGACATGCTCCGGATAAGCAGGGGCAGCTCCCATAAGTCGGCAGCTTTATGATAAATGGACATGGCAAGTTTTGGATGATATTCCGTGATTGTATTTTTCATTCCATAAAGAGCTTCTTTTTCAGCACCTTCAATATCCAGCTTTATATATGTCGGTTTATATTCTCTTACAACGTCATCCAGCCTGATCAGTGAAATCTTATCCCTGCCGGTATCGGAAATAGCGGAGGCACTGTTGCCATGGCTGTCAAAGCTTATTTCTCCGGTTTTTGAGTACAGACCCGCATTAAACAGCTTAAGACGGTTGAAATCCATATACGCAATATTTTTTGTTAAATTGCTGAAATTCTGTTTGTCAGGTTCAAAGCCATATATGTAATCAAATTTATTATTGACACTGTCAGCAAAATCGGCAATTGTCTCTCCGTTGTATACTCCTCCGTCAACAAAACATTCCCTGTCATTCAAGGTAAAGATATCGGAAGGAAAATATTGTTTGTCACTTATAATATTATCGAAGTATGAAAAATCCATAGAAGCCCTGTGTTTTAATATATTTTCAAATACTGTTCTGGAAAAGTCGTCTGCTAAAATATTATATACGGTCTCAATTTTATCCCTGCTCTCTTGAAGCAGGGACACATTATAAAAATCCCTTTCACTCATCATTAAGGGATAATATTGAACGTCCTTATAACCCAGGCTTATAAGCTTATGATAAACTCCCATGGGGTTTGGAAGGCATATAAGGATAATATATCCCTCATCCCGGCTGATCTCTTCCAGAGATACAACCTTTATTCCGTTGATATATGTTCCCTGTTTGGTTTTGTCATCATCAATAAAACAGCATATATTGCAGGCTTTATCTTTTAAAATGCTGCTTGTAATATATCCGATGCCTCCGGCACCATATAATACTAAATTACCATTCTGAAAGGATTCAATCAGGTCAGCGTAGACTTTATCTTTACCCTCAGGTTCCATGCTGCATATCTGTTTCATCATATCCATTATCCCTTTACGATTCATTTAAAAGATTTTTATACTTTTTTTCAAGCTCAATCAATTCATCTCGTAAAGTATCTCCTTGTTTCAACCCCTGGTGAATATACAGCATTCCTTCGTCTATAAAGCCACTTATGCATTCCTTTATCTTTTCTTTAGAGATAGTGTATTTTAAATGGCGGGGTATACCCTCCAAGTTTAAATAACCGGTTATCTTTTTGTAAAAATATGAAGCGATCGAAAAGTTCTTAAGCTGTTCCCTGTTTTCGGAACTGTTCCACTCTATTGCAGGTAAATATATATCTTCGTTAAAATTTTTAATGATATAGTCATACACTACCAAGGATGACTTAATTCTTTCCTCAATGTTATGAGAACAGTTGCTTTGATGGAGTCTGTAATAAATCAGGCTTTCATTTATCATGCCATATTTCATGCCATTCCTGACAAAATTGAGTGAGTTTATGGTGTCACAGGAATGGTCGTTATTCCTGTAAATGCTCCAGGTAATACCGTTTCCGCGGAAAAAATCAAGTCTGTACAAACCGTTCATGGGAATAACTCCCGAGGCATTTGCAAATATCCTGCATACCATATCATTAAGTGCGGGATGAGAATAATTCCAGTACGATGTGACATCATTATTTTCATTTACTATCTTAAAATTACAATAAACATAATCATTATTTGTTTTATCCAAATAATCAACAAATTTTTGAATAGTGTTGCTGTCAGCATAGTCGTCGGATGCAATCCATTGAAAATATTTGCCTCCCGCCTGCTGAATAATTTCCTGAATGGCTTGTGAAGGACCGCCGCTGTTTTTCTCATGATAAATACATCTTATATTTTTATTGCATTTTTCCAATCCCTTAAGTATTTCAATGGAGCCATCGGTTGAACAGTCATCAACAACAATTATTTCTATATTCCCGTATGACTGATTAAGATATGACTCAACACAATTTTCTAAAAATTTAATGCAATTATAATTAATAATCCCGACAGTAACCAGTGGCAAACACAAACTAAATTCCTCCCATGCTCTCTTATTTGCATTTCAAGCGGGTTTTAAAAGCATAAAGCATATTTATTTAGTAATAAGTTATGGATTAATAGTAGATTTTGTTACAGTAATTTAAATTTTCATAAGACAATTACTATCGGCTGAAAGCCTGTAATCACTTCTGAATTGCTGTTAAATACAGCCCAGCCGTATTTGAAAAATTATATAAGCAGGGATGTTTTGATATGCTACCTGACTTGAAAAATAGCAAAATAAAAGCAAGGTATTTAACCTTGCCTGTGTATTAGCTATTTAATCTTTTTGAGTTTACTTTCGGTCTGTGTCCTGAATTCCAGCAAATCCGCAACCGCATAGCTGACACCTGATATTTTACTATATAAAAAAAACTGCCTGTTACGCAGTTTTAATTTGGTGACGAATACTGGGCTCGAACCAGTGACCCCTACCATGTCAAGGTAGTACTCTAGCCAACTGAGCTAATCCGTCATTTAAAAATATTTGTACTTAAGCTTTAAATCTACACGTCTTATACCCGTGTATATATAACTATAGCTAGTCTACCAGCCGAGTTAATTGCCCATTTGCAATTGGTATTATATACGCATATTACAGTTTTTTCAAGAAATAATATTTATTAATAAACTGTCGTTTATCCTTACTAATTTGGTACAACAACTATAATATATGGAGTTAATATCTTTGTCAAGACATCAATTTATCTTTTTATTTTTAAAGCTCCAGGAGAAATATGCAGCACAGCAAAGAATCATTAATCCTGATATTCCAAAGACTATTAACATATTATCCAAAACTGTTATCTTGATATCTATCTTTGTATTGCTCAAAGCACCCACCACAGCTGAGCCCATCAGGGCACTGAAAAAACCGGCAGCTCCGGCTAAAGCAGCATTAAAACCCACAAATACCGTCCTTCCCTCCTGGGGCGCATATTTAAACTGAATATTAAACAGGGACAGATTAACTCCAGCCCAGCCAATACCAGCCAGAACCTGAACAAAAGGAATTATAACAAAATAAGTATTATGGTTTATAAAACTCCAGGTAACATGAACTATGCCCAAGACTGCCATTGAAGCAACTGTAGTAAATTCCCAGCTTTTATTTTCCGATATACGCCCCCATATTCTTGCAGAATAGGACAGAACACAGGATAATATTATTCCAATAATCATTATATACGTATATGAAAGTTTCAGGCCATTAACCATGTATACCGAAAAAAACGGCAGCGAAAACTGCACGCTCAGATTCCATAGAATATTGAGCAGTACGACTTTTCGAAACTGCTTGTCCCTCAGAGGAATGGAAATAAGGCCTTTTATGTCCAGATTTTGATCATACGGTTTAACCTCAGGTTCCCTGATCCTCCGCAGGGTTAAGACATTAAACATCGTAATGACCAATGCAACCGAAAATACCACCACAAATCCCAAATAATCCTGATTATGTGATTTGAACAAGTCCAGAATCCTGCCCATCACAAGGGACAGTACTGCTGCGGAGGCAAGTATGCACATATCCCTCAAGCCAAAATATCTTCCCCGCAGCTTTTCAGGAACAAGGCTGATTATCCAGCTGGCAGCGGCAGGTGTCAAAAATCCTGCCGCACAATAAGCCAGAAAATACATGCCGCCTAAAATCAGCAGCCTTGCAGGCTTACTGTCGGTTACAAAGGGGATAAACATCATCAAGCATAAAAGTGTCCTGTAAAACAGACATAAAGCCACAATCAGAGGTCTTCTCCTTGACAGTTTTTCAAACACGAGAGGACTGAACAACTGTATTATATTAGCCAGCAGCGGAAGGGCAACTATTATTCCGTTAAACTGCGCATTAGCTCCCAGATAACTGGCATAGCCCACTAAAAAAGCGCCGCTGGTCAATGTAAAAATAGAATTTGCAAGACAGCCCTCAAGCACGAATCTCCGTCTGCTGAGTTCCAGGTTATCGTCAGTTATAGTCCTATTGCTAAGACCAAGTTTGTCAAAAATATACCTTATGCCCATGTATGTAGCCCCCACTATAAATATGCTGTGACAAATTATACGACGAAAATTTTATATGAAATAATTATGACTTGGCAGAACGTTCACTTTTATACTCCAGATCCATATACAACTGGGCTATGAGTCTCTGAAGAATCAAGCCTGCAATAGTACTGAAAAAAGATGCCAGATAAGCTGATCCAAGTGTACTGCCTGATATCACTAAAGCAATCGGTAATTCAAACACCAGATAGAATCCAATAAATACACTGGCTATTTGAACTTTTTTGTTCCTGGTTATATCACTGCTGGCTGTAAATGCATCAGCTACATTTAATTTTAAATCCAAAATATAGCAGAAACCAAATATAAACACAATATATGCTATTATTCCTGGTATAATAAAGAACATCAGACCCATCACAACTAATAATCCAAAAAGAATATTGTAGATTATGAGCCTGCCCAAATGCTTGAAAGCTCCCTTAAACCCGGACAAAATACCTGTTGCCTTTCCCCTCAGCTCTGAAATGTATGAATACATATATACAGATAAGAACAGATTTGTTATCAATTTTATGATTAGTGTAACCCCTAATACCAAAAGAGCAGGTGAAATCACTTTTTCGGCGGCATTTCCCTGTTGTGCAGTGGTTACCGATGTCAATGCAGACATAAGTAAATCAAAATCCTCAGAAGAGATCTGATTTAATATTTTATGTTGAATATAACTCCCAGCCATCTGACAAAAAAGTACAAGCACAAAGATCAATCGGGCTAACCCCTCATTTTTCAGTTTATGAAACTTGATACAGACAGGAAGATATTCAAAAAATCGTTTTACCCCTGAAGAATTATCCATAATACCTTTCCTCCCGGAAATTATGTAAATATAGCAAAAAGCCATACATAAATCAGAATACATTCAATTGAAACATACTAGCTTAGTATACCTTATTGTCCTAAAAATACAAGCTTATAAGTAAACTAAACTGCTCTAAAATTTTAGTTAAATTAAATAAGGAATCCCCCATTGGGGCTTATTACCTGACCTGTTATAAAATCAGACTTGTCTGACGCAAGAAAATATACAGTCTCTGCAATATCAATTCCTTTTCCTATCACCCCGAGAGGGGTCTGGTCCTTCAGGTCTTCAATGGCAGCCTGATCCAGTCCGGAATTCATATCTGTAGCTATTACTCCCGGTGCTACACAGTTGACCTGAACATTTGACGGACCTAATTCCTTTGCAAGAGCTTTTGTCATCCCGATGACAGCAGCTTTTGTTGATGAATAAAGCACCTCACAGGATGCACCGGTGATACCCCATATTGATGAAATATTGATTATTTTCCCCCGCTGCTTCCTTATCATTGCAGGTAATACACCACGTGCACAAAGAAACATACCTTTAACATTGACCTCAAACATTCGGTCCCACTCATCAGGTGATATGTCGGTAACCAGCTGCTGCCTTGCTATACCTGCATTGTTGATTAATATGTCTATGTCGCCGAAACATTTATTTATGTGGTTTAGCATTCTTTCCACCTGTTCCTTTTGCGATACATCTGCCTGTACCGTAATTGCTTTGCAATCGGCTTTTTGCAGCTCCTCCAGCAGACAATCCGCCGCCTGGCTGCTTGTGTTGTAATTTATAGCGACATTATAGCCCCGGGCAGCAAAAAGCCGGGCAATATCCTGCCCAATCCCCCTGGATGCACCTGTGACCAAAACGGTTTGCCCCATATAAAACTCCTATTTTCATAAAATGTATTAACAATACACCGCAGTAATCACTCACGACCGGTTATGGTATTAAAAAAAGCCTGTTTACCTGCCTCATCTTTAAACTGACCGAAATAATCTGCAACTTCAATGGCAAAATCCACAAAGGATATACCCTTGGAGGTAATAACGCTGCCGTCCCGGACTACTCTTGCATTAACAAAATTTTCTCTGGGGAAGGGGTCTTCTTCCTTGAACTGCGCCCTTCTCATTTCATTCCATTCCACTATTGACGTAGTATATTTGACTTTATCAAGTATACCTGCCTTTGCCAGAAAACGCGGACCTGCACAGATTGCAGCCAGAAGTTTTCCGCTGCCGTAAAATTCTCTGATCAATTTAAGCATTTCCTCCCGGACCACAGGATTCCAGCCTCCCGGTATGATAAAGCCTTCATATTCTTCTGCCTTTGCCTCAGCCACTGTAACCAAAGGTAAGAATACCATGCCACCCTTGCTTTTCACCGGTTCCATATCGTAAGCGCACGGAACTATCTCCTTTGAGAGTTCATGTCCTAAAAGGTGGGTTGCATATGTTATTTCAAAATCAGCCATATCATTATACATAAACACTAAAATTTTTCTCATGGTTTATTCTCCACTCCATTTCTCATTTATAGATTTCTATCCTCTTCACCGGGCACCGGCAAATACAACTGTTGATTTACTAATTTCATTACCTTCCGGTTATTATTTTGTTTGTCTTTCAAGTAAATCCAGGTAACCTGCGGCTTCCTGGCGTGAGTCTCCGCACATTTCCACCGAAGGTCTCAAGCTGGAGCAAACAGCAGGTCTTTCAGGTTTTCCAAACAGCTTGCACCTATAATTATGGTCAAGCTGTATACATTTTACACCGGCAGGTTTCCCGTGAGGCATCCCCGGAATGGAAGATGAAATAGACGGTGATATACAGCAAGCCCCGCACCCTTCCCGACACTCCATATTGCCGCCGTCACCTCCTTCCGCCTAAAGCTTCAAGGCATTTTAGTTTACATGCCGCTTATTCTATGCCACTTAAGCCCTTTTACTATGATTGGTTATTATCCGGTTACCACTCACTGTAGGGCCTTCTCACCAGATGAGAGTTCCCGTATCGCCTGTCAAAAGTAACCTCTTCACCCAGCCAATCAGGTTTTTCAAAAAGCTGCTCCTCGGATTTCAATTCTATCTCCGCTACAACCAGCCCTTTATTTACTCCCAGGAATTCGTCAATAACCCACTCATTCCCTCCATATATTATAAAATGGCGTATCTTTTCGATCAACGGCCTTATACAAAGGTTGTCAAGAAGCATATCTGCTTCGTCCGCCGGGATTTCATATTCAAATTCATCCCTTGTAAAGGAATGTGCCTTTCCTTTTATAGTTATAAAACCTTTATTGTCATAAGTTCTTATCCGCACCGTTCTGCCGCTCTCCACAGATAAATAACCCTGTTTGAATAATACCGGAGCTGCATGTATTTTGTAATCATCGTTTTTAACCAGAAATTTTCGCTCTATCTCTACCGGCATCCATACTTCTCCTTTTTTAGAATGTAATCAAGCAAGTCTCGATGATATAATTATAGCTCAGTGCAAAAGGTTTTTCCATTAGCAAATATAACGAAAGAGTAATGAGTGGACGGCGAAAGACAAATGATTGGTTTTCCTGACAATAAAAAACCGCACATCATACTGAAAATGCGGCATAAAACATTAAATTGTAAACCCTCTCTTAACTGGTTACCCCTTTAATCCGGTAAAAAATGTTCCAGGGATTACTATTGTAAATGTTTTTATGAACATACGTGTGAAACTAAGACATGAGCATCTGACTCCAACACAATATAGAAATGCGTCTTATTATACACATTTAAACAACCACTAATACATGATTAAAAAAGAAAAGCCCGGTACATACCGGGCTTTTCTTTATCCTAATAATTTTTTTACAATCTGGTTAACCAATTTACCGTCGGCTTTGCCTCTGGTTTCAGGCATAACAGCCTGCATTACCTTTCCGATATCCTTTGCAGAAGCAGCCCCTGTCAAAGAAATTGCATTCTTTTCAATATTCTCAATCTCAGCTTCGCTTAACTGCTGTGGTAAATATTTTTTCAAAACTTCAATTTCAGCCTTTAGATTATCTATAAGATCGTCCCTGCCGCTTTTCTCAAAATCAGGCAAGGTATCCATTCTTTTTTTTACTTCCTTAGCAATAATCTCAACTATACCATCATCGTCAAGGGTGACCTTTTTATCCTTTTCAACCTGAAGCACTGCCGACCTTGCCATCTGAACAGCTGTTTTCCTAACATTATCGCCATCCTTCATGGCATCTTTTAAATCCTGTAGAAGCAAATCTTTTAGTGACATAATAAATATCTCCTATTAGCCATAAGCTACTACTGTCACAATATTATTTGAATTTTCTTTTCCTTGCAGCTTCAGATTTCTTTTTTCTCTTAACACTTGGCTTCTCGTAATGCTCTCTCTTTCTAACCTCAGCTAAAACACCTGATTTAGCACAAGATCTCTTAAACCTTTTGAGAGCACTATCCAAAGACTCATTCTCTTCAACTCTTACTTCAGACACACAACTTCCCTCCCTCCGATGGTAACAATTGTGCCGGGAATAAGCCGTAGTATTTATTTAAATACTATAGGGAATCAAGCTAAATACAGCACACAGTATATTATATATTATTTTTCAAAAAAGTGTCAACATTTATTTATATAAGCAGATAATTTACAGTATTTTGCTGCCCATAGATTTTCCGCCTACAAGGTGATAGTGAAGGTGGAATACCGTTTGGCCCGCATCGCCTCCGCAGTTGTTTATAAGCCTGTAACCACTCTCTGCTATACCCAGCTGCCTTGCTATTTCATTTGCTGCAAGATGTATATCTTTCATTATTCCAACATTCCCGGCAGTTAATTCATTATGAGAAGCTATATGCTCCTTGGGTACTATCAGAACGTGAACAGGTGCCTCCGGACTGATATCATGAAAAGCATATACCCTGTCATTTTCATAAACCGGTTTGGAGGGAATCTCCCTGTTAATTATTTTACAAAAAATGCAATCGCTCATGGTAAAGCTCCTTTCAATATTACTTTATCTGCGCCTCAATAACAGAAATTGCAGCCTTGAGCGCATCATTTATCTTTGCTGCGTCCTTTCCGCCGGCCTGTGCCATGTCAGGACGACCACCGCCACCGCCGCCAGCAAGCTTTGCAACTTCCTTGATGATATTTCCCGAATGAACCCCTTTTGCCAGAACATCCCTGGTAGCCGTCACTATAAAGCTGACCTTGTCCCCATAGCTTGAACCCAATACGACAACACCGGATTCCAGCTTATTTTTAAGCATATCTCCGGTATTTCTGAGCCCGTCTATATCAAGAGTATCAAAGCGGGCGGTAATTACTTTAACACCCTTGACTTCAACAGCTTTTGAAATAACTTCGTCGGCTTCACCGCTCACCAGCTTGTTTCGAAGCTGTTCGATTTCCTTTTCTGCATTCTTCAGTTCCTGTCCGATAGCTTCAACCTTTTTCAGGCTATCCTGTGGTGAAGTCTTCAGAGCCTGTGAAACCTCGTTTAACAGATTTTCCTTCTCGGCATAGTATTTGATAGCAGCTTCGCCGGTAAGGGCTTCCAATCTCCTCACACCGGCTGCTACACCGCTTTCTCCCAGTATCTTTACCAGCCCTGCTTGTGCTGTATTCTTCAAATGGGTACCACCGCAGAATTCTATACTGTAGTCCTCAACCTTTACAACTCTGACCGTGTTTCCGTATTTCTCTCCGAACAGAGCCATGGCACCAAGCTTCTTGGCCTCCTCTATGGGCATTTCCCTGACGTCTACCTCCATACTTTCAAGTATGGCCTGATTTGTCATATCCTCAACCCTTTTAAGCTCCTCCGCTGTCATGGCAGAAAAATGGCTGAAGTCGAATCTGAGCTTGTTTGGCTCCACCAGTGAACCTGCCTGGTGAACATGATCGCCAAGTACTGTTCTCAGTGCCTTGTGCAATAGGTGCGTGGTTGTGTGGTTTCTGCATATTGCCATTCTTCTCTTGACATCTATCTGTGCGGTACCCTGATTGCCTGTTTCTATTAAACCGCTGACCACAATACCGGTATGCAGGTATTTTCCGTCAGTAGTCTTTGTGCAGTCATTGATTTGAACCTTACCATTCCTGGTGGTTATTGTACCGGTATCTCCAACCTGTCCGCCGCTTTCGGCATAGAAGGAGGTTTTATCCAGTATTACGGTAACCTCATCTCCCTCCTGGGCCGTTTCTGTAATTTCTCCGTCTTTTACAATGTAGAGAATCCTTGCATCCGCAGAGGTTGTTTCATAACCGGTAAAGGACGTTTTAAGGCTCTTGTCCAGCTTGTCGAATACGCTGTCCGCCCAGGCAGAGGTATCCTTGCTGTTATGAGCGTCCCTCGCTTTTTTCTTCTGGGCATCCATTTCCTTTTTAAAGCCGTCCTCATCAATTCCAAGGCCGTTTTCCTCTGCAATCTCTCTTGTGAGATCCAGCGGAAAACCATAGGTATCGTGCAGCTTGAATACCATTTCACCAGGAAGCACGGTCTGCTTCTTTTCCATAATTTCAGAAATAAATTCGTTCAGAATAACTATTCCCTGGTCAACAGTAGCCTCAAAGCGCTCCTCTTCAATTCTTATAACCTTTTTGATGTACTCGGCCTTTTCAGCAAGTTCAGGATAAGCTTCTTTGGATTCGTTAATTACTACCATTGCAACATCATACAGAAAAGGCTTGTTGATTCCAAGAAGTCTTCCGTGTCTTGCCGCTCTTCTGAGAAGTCTTCTCAAAACATAGCCTCTGCCTTCATTTGAAGGCAGGACTCCGTCACATACCATCATCGTAGTGCTTCTGATGTGGTCGGTTATTACACGTATTGATATGTCGGTCTTTTCAGACTTTTTATATTCAACTCCTGCTATTTTGCAGATATAATTCAATATGTTAAGCACTGTGTCAACTTCAAAGAGATTGTCTACGCCCTGAGATATGCATGCAAGTCTTTCCAGCCCCATACCGGTATCTATGTTCGGATGGGCAAGTCTGGTATAGTTGCCCTGCTCGTCTCTGTTGAACTGAGTGAACACATTGTTCCAGAATTCAACATAGCGGTCACATTCACAGCCGACCTTGCAATCCGGGCTTCCGCAGCCCTTTTCGGGACCTCTGTCAAAATATATTTCAGAACATGGACCGCATGGACCTGTACCATGTTCCCAGAAGTTATCCTTTTTTCCCATTCTGACTATTCTCTCAGGAGGAAGTCCGATATCCTTGTTCCATATTTCAAAGGCCTCATCATCATCCTCATATATTGTCACCCAGAGTTTGTCGACGGGCATTTTCAAATCCTGCGTACAAAATTCCCAGGCCCAGGGAATAGCTTCCTTTTTAAAATAATCTCCAAAGGAGAAATTTCCAAGCATTTCAAAATAAGTCCCATGACGTGCGGTTTTTCCCACGTTTTCTATATCAGGAGTTCTGATACACTTCTGACAGGTGGTCACCCTTTTCCTTGGCGGTTCCTCCTGACCCGTAAAATAAGGCTTCAGCGGAGCCATTCCCGAATTGATAAGTAAAAGGCTCGGGTCATTTTTAGGCACCAGCGGTGCACTTGCCATTCTCAAATGACCTTTGCTCTCAAAAAAGCTGAGATAGCGTTCTCTAAGCTCATTTAATCCTAACTTCTGCATCTAATCCTCCATTCCGCTGCAATGCAGCGACACAATAGTAATGAAAACAAAAATAATAACAAGAGCACTTGTGTTTTTCAGCATGAAATCTATATTTTTTCAATTTTTCCCGCTGTTCATTCTATAAAAGTGTCTTTTAACATGTTTTATTAATTCATAATAAAATAAAAAACTCCCATCCCAAAATCAATAGTTTATGTCGGTCAGTCTGTCCTACATAAGCAATTGACTTTTATAAGGGACGAGAGATATTCTCACGCGGTACCACCCTAATTCCCCGGAACGGGGCTCTTAGTACAAACGTTAACGCCGTTTCCACGTCCTGTCTTTTTAACGTCAGGAAGCTCCGGAACTGCTTCACCCTATACCCTGTAAGAGCTTTCACCAACCACTCCCTCTCTGGAACAGCAAACATAAGGTTACTTCTTTCCATCAATGCCATTTACACAAAAATTATATACAAACCTGCAATATGATGTCAAGAGGTTGTTACAAAACTAAAACAATTGAAAAACTACGAATTACTCCTGTTTACATACTCAACCAGCTGCAGCGGATCTGAAAATAAAACCTGGGAACCGCACTCCTCCAGTTCCGCCTTTTCCCTGAAGCCCCATAATGCTCCTGCGGCACACATTTCCGCATTCCTTGCAGATATCATGTCCCCGCCCGAGTCTCCAAGATAAATGACTTCCCCAGGAGTAATCCCCATATGCTCCGCTGCTTCAAGGAGGGCTGCCGGGTCAGGTTTTCTCGGAACTCCCTCCCGTTCACCGAAAATAACTTCAAAACAGTCTTTTCCAAGAACTTTTTCAACAATCTCATTTGTGGGCCTGTGAGGTTTATTTGAACAAACAGCCATTTTAAGGCCTGCAGTCTTAAGCTGTCTCAACATTTCAGGTATGTTGTCATACGGTTTTGTTTTATTAACATAATTGTTATTGTAGATAATTCTGTAATCTGCCAAGATACTGTCAACAATCTCTTCCTCTGTACCTGCCGGAACAGCACTTTTTATCAGCTGTCTCACTCCATTGCCTACAAATTTTTTGTAAGAGGCCGTGGGATGGCAGGTAAAGCCATGTTTTGCCAGGGCTTCATTTGCACTGTCTGCCAAATCTTCAAGAGAATCGATCAATGTCCCGTCCAGATCAAAAATTACTGCTTTAAATCCCATATTAACCTCCATGAGCCATGTTATGGCTTTGAGCCGCATTGCGGCCACAAAATGTAATGAAATCTGTTCACTCCTCTTATAAAGTATATAATTCCTGACGGGAAACGTCAATTTTGGCTTACCACAAGCATATCCAGGTCGTCGCAATGACTGGCCCTTCGTGGCCCGGCATGTTTCACTTGTGGTAAGCCTTCAAGTTTCAAGCAATTATTTATTCCAAAACCTTATAAATCCAGGTTAACATAACAATAGAATGACTGCTATAAACCGTATCTCTCCATAAAGTTTACAATCATTACAGCTGCCTCCGCTCTTGTTGCTATTCCCCCCGGATCAAAACTCCCATCCTCTCTGCCTCCTATAATACCTTCTTTGGCCATGGCAGAAACGGCTGACCTTGCCCAATTACTTATGGAAGCATCGTCAACAAAGTTTGTTTTTCCTTCTCCGGTCATTTCCAGGCCTTTCAGCCTGGCAAAATTGTATAGCATCACAGCTATCTGCTCTCTTGTAACAGGACTGCCAGTACCAAATTTATAAGGGCTGATTCCGCTTACTATACCCGCTTTGCTGGCCCAGCCCACGTAGCCTGAATACCATGTATTACTCTTAACATCCTTAAAAATACCTGTCTCTATTCCCTCAGCACCGGCCAGCTTTCCAAGTACGGTAACAAACATGGCTCTTGTCATGGTATTATCCGGAGCAAATTCGTGCTGGCTCACACCCGCAAAAAGTTTCTTTTCCACGGCCTTTCCGATAGATTCGGCTGCCCAGTGATTCCTGACATCGGAGAATAATTTGGCTGCTATTTCGCCGTAGGAAATACCCGGGTTATTTTCAGCATCATTATTCTTGCTTGAAGCCGGTGAAGAATCACTTCCCGATGAGGGCGAACCACCTCCGGCTGAAGATCCGCCTCCGGTTGGTGGTGATTCACCTCCGGACGGAGATTTTATCAACCTGTCCTTGAAAATAAGGCCCTGCTCGGAAGAATATTCCCAATCACGCAAGGTCACTTCAGCTGCAATTTTTGTACCCAGCTCGGCTAATACGGCATTGGCTCTGCTTATGAGATCACTATTGTTCTTGTTGGCATTAAGCAGATTTGCAAAGGCTGTGCTTTTAAGTTCTGATAAAATCTTGCCCTCAAGAGCTATAACCGTTCCTTTCCCATAATTGCTTCCGGATACAATAGTTCCTACGCCTTTTGCGGGAGAAAGAGCAGCGGCTCCGCTTATCTGGCGCGTATCCATACTAAAGTAGGCGTTCTCAACATAGCCTATACCCGAAACTCTGCCTGAAAAGCCTCCGATATCAGCTGTTGTATTTTCCGATGTAAGGTTCACAACGGAATAATTATTTACAGCCACTGCAGCATTCATGCCTGATATACCGCCTATCTGTATCCTTGCACCATTTCCAGTGCCTTTTATACTTCCGAGTGCATAGTTATTGACAACAGCCGCTCTGTTTGGCAGGCCGACAAGTCCTCCGGCATAGCAATAGCCGTCCCTGCTCTGTCCGATTATTGCGACATCCGTAAAGCAGTTTGCTATTGTACCACGGTTGATAGCACCAATCAGTCCCCCGCTGTCATTTTGCTTTGCGGAGTAACTGTTTATTTTCCCCTTGGCATAGCAAAAATCAATATATCCGTTGTCCCCTGCATTTTCTGCAACATAGCCGGCCAAAAGTCCGGCATACGCTATGGAATCACCCATATACCTTTGATAAATAACAGCGTTCTCTATTCCTAAATTTTTTATTTTTGCCGCTTCAAGATTTGCAAAGAGTCCGACTGATTTACAGTATGACTCCGGTTCTGCTTCAGAACCTATTGTCATGTTGCTTATGACCTTATTATTTCCGTCAAAGGTTCCTCTGAAACCATAGGCACCCGAACCTCCAACCGGCAGCCAGTTTATTCCTGCCAGTGAAATATCACTTCCAAGCTTTATAAAACTGCCTTCATAATGTTCATCGATATTTACGGATTCGGCAAACGCTTTCAGTTGATTTGCCGTATTAATCATAAACGGATTGTTCTTTGTTCCATCGCCGCTTGCAAATATGGAAGGATCGACCCTCCCATAGCCTGTCAGGTCATGATTTGCCGCCTTCTGTGCCGCTGCGGCTATTGCACTCTTTAATGCCTTGACTATATCGCTGTCATCGTTTGCCCTGGCGTAGCTCTGACTTGAAATGACGGCCGCAATCACTTCTGAAGCAACATTTTCAAGTGCCTCACCCTCGCTGTGCTCTTTAACACTGATGGCCGTTATATAGTTATTTTTTACGGTTATAACTACATAGATGTATTTTCCGCTTGGTCCCGCAGCCCTGCCGTAATAGGTACCATCCGCAATGTCCGGCTTTTCAGGCTCAAATTCCGGTGTCATATCCTTATAGGTTATGCTCACCTGCCCGCCTGCAGGCATGACAATGCCATCAACAAGCTCCCAGGCCCTGAGCTTCATAAAAACCGGTAAACCCATGGCATTCTGTTCTCCAGTATTTGAGCTCTCCCCATTTACAATATCCAGAGGAAAAGCTTTGTGGTTTGAATTCAAAAGTTCGGCGAAAGCAATACTTTTAAGTTCCGCCGGGCTTTTCGGCTTGATGTCCACATGGTATGTACCGTCATAGGGTTCACCCTCGTCATTCACTCCTGCGCTGACCATAAATCCTACATCTATAACCGGATTACTTATTGTACCATTGCTGTTCTGAACAGCTTCCGAATTATAGTATGATATAAACTGCCTGGCAATACCCGTGGACCACCCCGCTATTGAACCTACATATTGTGAAAAGGAATCGGCCTTCATATTTCCTGCAGCGTAACAGTTTGCCATTTTGCCCCCATTGACACCGATAAATGAAGATACCGCCGGCATTCCTTCGTTTCCGTTATCCCTGCTTGCCTTTCCGCCCGTATCACCAAGCGCAAAGCAATTTGCAACCACACTTCTGTTTGTCATACCTATAAAGGCTCCTGCTTCGGAAAGACCGCCTATGGCTGCACAATAAACCTCGGCATTTGTCCAGGAGTTTATGACGCCGCCTCTTATGGTCTGCCCTATGAGCCCTCCTGCCCATGCGTTGGCTTTCTGATTTGTTGTCTCACCATATACATAGCCCTCTGCTTGGCAGCTATCAATATAGCCCTTGTTTACAAGGCCTGCAAGCAATCCTGAATAAGAGCTCATACCATTTTTTACCGAAATGACTGCATCTTTAATACTTAAATTCTTTACAAGACCATTTTCACCTATTACACCAAACAGTCCATAAAAAGTTGTCATTTTACTTGTGTCAATGCCGTCCGTTTTTGCTTCTTCATACGGACTGCCCTTGGCTCCGATGAACATTCCCCTGACCGTATGGCCCTTTCCGTCAAACACACCCTGAAAGGCATAATGACCAAGGCCTATACACATCCACTGTTCGCTTGATACATCTATATCTCCGTCCAGTGCAATATATATACCCGAATAGGTTATGTCATCTGAAAGGGATTTTGCAAACGCTCTAAGCTGTTCCTCGGTTTTAATTATATATGGACTATCTTCTGTTCCTTTTCCGCTTTCAAAGATACCGGTATCAATTGTATCATCAACAAAGGTCCTGCCCGAAAGTGCAGCGCCGCCGCTGCCTGGCTCCCACTCATAAAGACCTCCCACCGAACTTACGGCGCCAGACAGATTTCCCATGTTGGGCTTGTTTACCCCTTCAATGGCAGCTGCCGCATTTGCTATTGACGCCCTTTTCAGCCCGGTGTTCAGCTTTTCGGCCAAGTCTGCCGTACTCATATCTCCACTACCAACCGCAGCAACATTGTTTTCAACATAACCGGTAATAGTTGAAGTTGCCGTCATAAACGCCCTGGGATTTTGATCATTATAATAGGCATTTACCAGAGCCGTATTAGGTGTTACCATTCCGCTTACTCCGCCGGTCAGACACTTGGTAAGGTCGGCACTTTCAGAGCTGACAAGCCCCCGGCTGTATACATTATAAGCCGTGCCTCCATGGGATCCCAAAATTCCGCCTGCAACACTGAGTGATGTGCTTTGTGTACGCACAGATACATTTCCTGATGTCCCCGCATTCACAATCACACATTTGTTTCCGGACGCACCGGCAATTCCTCCTGCATAAGCCGCAGCACTTGCAGCTTCTGCGTTGACTTCAACATCTGTATAGCAGTTTGCAACTATGCACTCCATGCCCAGAGAGCCAACTACTCCGCCCGCCCAGCTCATTTTAGACGCTCCGACGGCAAAAGCCGAAACTGTGCCGTCAATCCTGCAATTGTCAATCACAACTCCATTTGCCGTACGGCCTGCAATGGCGCCTGCATAGATTGCCGCACTGGTGGTAATTGAAATACTCACATTTGTAAGCTCAATATCCGAAATACCGGCCTCAGTTCCTAAATAACCAAAAAGGCCTGAGTACTGCCCGGTTCCGCTGCTTATTGCAAGACCATCCACATTATTGCCCGCACCACTGAAATATCCCGCAAAAGCTGTACTCTCAGCAATTCCGATAGGTGTCCATTCCTGGCCGTTAAGAGAAATATCCTCTGTAAGTGTTATGTACTTGCCTTTATAGTCGAATCCACTGTTTACCTTACCGGCAAATCTTTTAAGCTGTTCCGTATTTTCTATACGATACGGATCGCTTTTGGCTCCGGTTCCGCCGGCAAAAATCTGAGTGTCAGTTTCCAAAGCCTTCGATAAGGCATCATTCACTGCCGCCTTGATTCCTTCACTGCTTCTGGTTGCCCCGCTGATACAATCTACAGCTGTGGAGTTTGCTCCTATAATACCATCTATAATAGCCAGGGCCTGCCCCCACTTGGATGGAGTCTCGTCCTGTGATACTATTTCTATTTTCGTAATAGTATTATCCGCTATTGTAACCTCAACAGCAACTTCACTTTTGTAGCCGCTGCCCGTTCCCTGATATGTGCCGTCGGCATATTCTCCTGACAGATCAATACTGCGGACCTGTACCGGACCTGAATCCGTATCATATGATTCTCCGATAAAAATTGCTCCCGGGGTGGTTGTAACCAGCAGTTCATCACTGCTTTCCTGTAGAGCTGAGATACCTCCTTTACCTGTGTCAGCCTGTCCGGCATAAACCGGTACAAGGACCGAGACCGCAACAGCCAATGCTGTTACAACTCCTGAAATCCTTCGTAATTGTTTTTTTAAATTAGTAAACTTCAAAACCTGCTCCTCTCCTTCCGTTACAGTTAGCATATGCTAACTGTAATATTAACACAGTTTTGAAAATTATGTCAATCTATTTTCAAAAATAGAGTTACCTCGTTTTACCGGTTAAATTGTCTGTCAATATTCAGTCAAATCACAGTATAAAATTGAAGTACGTAAACTTAAACTGATTTTTATTTTAATATTTTGCCTGAATATATGCATGTGAATATGAACATGCTAATTTTAATTGATTCATTTGTCATATTTATGTATAATAACTTACAAATAACAGCTTTTCAAAGTATCAATCAGTACTTTATTGAAACAATAAATTCTGCAGAATACTTTGAAAACACGCATGGCTATTGACCCCCTTTACTAGCCTGTAACAACTGAGGCTTGAACAAATTTTATTTCAATTTGTGGCCATTGCTGCGGCTTAAAGCCGTAAAATGGCTTTAGAGGTTAATATACCTTGTATGGATTAGATATGTATTTGTATCAGTTAACTAAATTAAGGCAAGAGTATAAATTTATAATATCCCGGAGAAACTTCTCAAGTTTCTTATACACCCTGAAATGTCAGGTTTTATATGGGATCTTTGATTTATCCGTGTCGGAAATGGAGATAAAAATGAACGTGATTGAGGGCGGAGTTACAGCTCCAAAAGGTTATACGGCTGCCGGTGTGGCCTGTGGAATAAAAAAGAACAACAATAAGGACCTGGCAATTGTCTGTTCGGAAGATAATGCAGTGGCATCTGGAGTTTTTACCACAAATGTTGTAAAGGGACATTCCCTTCAAGTATCGATGGAGCATATAAAGAACGGTATCGCCAGGGCTATTGTTATTAACAGCGGCAATGCAAATGCCTGTGTCGGTGAAACCGGATATAAGGACGCAAAGGAAATGACAGCCCTGACTGCCGAATTATTACATTGCGATCCTGAGGATATACTTGTAAATTCAACAGGCGTTATTGGTTCCAAATTGAACATGCCTTCGGTCAGATCAGGAATCAGATCGGCAGTAAACGTCCTCAGCAAGGACGGAAATTCCGATGCTGAAGAAGCGATTATGACAACAGATCTGCTAAAAAAAGAAGTCGCCGTTGAGATTGAAATACAGGGTGAAACTGTTCGTATCGGCGGAATGGCCAAAGGTTCCGGAATGATCCACCCAAACATGGCAACAATGATCGGCATTATAACTACCGATGCCAATATATCCAGAAGTCTGCTGGACAAGGCCTTAAAGACCTGTGTAAAGTCAACCTTCAACAGAGTTTCGGTTGACGGTGATACGAGTGTTTGTGACTCTGTTTTCGTTCTTGCTAATGGGTTTGCAGATAACGATGCAATCGTTAAGGACGATTACGAATATTCAAAATTTGTGGATGCGCTCATGTTCGTCTGCACTTATCTTGCCAGGTTGATGGCCAAGGACGGTGAGGGTGCAACCAAGCTGGTAGAAATAATAGTTGACGGAGCTGCTGATGAAGAAGATGCTTATAAGGTTGTAAGTGCAGTTGCAAAATCTCCTCTGGTCAAGACAGCTATTTTCGGCGAAGATGCAAACTGGGGCAGAATAATAACCGCAACAGGCTATTCAGGAGCCACTTTTGATCCAAACCTGACAGATATACAAATCGGTAATATCCTGGTATGCAGAAACGGTACCGCTGTGGATTTTGATGAAGCAGCCGCAAAGCAGATACTGAAGCAAAAGGAAATAACTATTAAAATTAATCTGAAAAAAGGAAAGATTTCGGACAGAATGTGGACCTGTGATTTCTCATATGATTACGTTAAAATAAATGGAAGTTACAGAAGTTAACAGTAAAGTATATTATACTACAAAATACTACAAAAATAATTGCCGAAATTTTGTAATACTGATATAATGTATTTTAAATAGTAGTTTTTTACTGAGGGGGTATTGCTGATGTCAACACAATTGGTTTTGTTTAAAGTTAATAATGAAATATTTGCTATTAATATCAACCATGTAAATATCATCGAAAAGATTAGCGATATTTATAAAGTACCTGATACACCGGTTTATATTGAAGGTTTGATTAACCTTAGAGGTAAAGTTCATACAGTCTTTAACCTCAGAAAAAAATTCGGATATCAGCCTATTGATTTTGACGAAAATACCCGTATAATTATTTTAAACCACCAGTCCATGGTCGGCCTGCTTGTTGATGAAGTAAGTGAAATATTCAGTGCCGAGGACTCCGGTATAAAACCCGCTCCCGAGCTCATTTCCGGTCTTTCAGGCAAATTCTTCAGTGGAGTTGTTGAGAGGGAAGGTAAAATAGTACTTATACTTGACTTGGATAAACTTTTTGAAAAATAATTGAACTATATAAAAAAACGCAACGTTTCCAACCGGAAAACGAGGCGTTTTTTGTTGTGCAATTAATGCCACTCTCTCAGCAGTGATCATGGATTTTGAGCTGCCACCTGAAACAAAGCAGCTTTGCCACCTTGTTCACTAAACCTTGAATATCTCAACTGACTTTTTCAGCGTACCTGCTAAATTTTTAAATTTGTCTGAATCATCATGCAGTTTGTTGACAGATAACTGCTGCTCTTGGGTATAGCCTTGCACCTGGTTTGAACCTGCTGCAATCTCAGCAGCAGACACATTTATATGATTCACCAGCTGTACGAGATTGTTTTTCTGAGAATCCATCTCCAGGAGATAATCGTTGATATTGAACAGCTGGCGGTTTATATTCTCAATGCAGCCCGCTATTTCTGTAAAGCTCTGCTTGGTCCGGCTGACGGATTTACTTTGTGAGTCCGTCCCTTCACTTACCTCTTTAAACGTATCTACCAGGAGATAGGTATTTTTCACTATGCCGTCCAGCATATTTCTAATGGCACCCGTCTGTACATTAGTCTGTTCGGAAAGACTCTTTATCTCCTGAGCTACTACAGAGAAACCTTTACCCGCCGCTCCTGCTCTGGAGGCTTCTATAGTTGCGTTAAGGGAAAGCAGATGCGTTTGCTTTGCTATATTGTGAATTGTGTCAGTTACATTATTTACCTGCTTCATCTGTAACTGCAGCTGCAGTACTGCATCTTTCATCATATTTGTATCTTTAAGGTTTTCTCCGGATATCGATTCCAGACTGTCAATTTGAATCTTGCCATTTTCGGCGGATTTATTCAATAAGTCCAGATAACCGTAAACATTTTGTGATAATTCCCTTGAGGTTGCAATCTGAGCTGCAAGACTGTCGATTCCGCCGGCAACAAGATTTGTATCTTCTGCCTGCTTTTTAATGTTTTCATTTATTTTATTCACCGACAGCCGTGTATTTTCTGTTTGTTCTATAGAACTGCAGGAAGCCTCATACATTACACTCGACATGCCATCAATTTCATTGCTGGCAGAACTTATATTCAAAATAAGGTTTTTAAGGTTAACAGCCATATTATAAAAATTTTCCCTGAGACTGTTGATTTCCTGGATATTGACTCTTTTTCCGTTAAGGCTTACCTCAAAGCAGCCTTCCTCAATTTTCTTCATTTGCTTTGCCAGTTCAACTACGGGTTTTGATATATACTTTGAATATATAATTGAAACAAGCAGAGTTATAGCCAGAGTCAATAATATAACTATGGATATTACAAGAACATATTGTTTTACAGAGGACATTACGGCTGAATATTCGGTTTGTGCACAGATGATCCAGCTGGTAACTGCTGATTTATTCATATACATGACTTTCTTTATGTTTCCGTCATTGTAAGTTATATGTTCTGTATTTGAATTCTCAGCTAAATATTTATTCAAACTTGTGTCAGTTATTTTCGTATTTAGTTTTTCCTGGTTTTGATGATAAATTATAGCCTGATTTTTATTCAGAATGATTATCTCACTTTTGTCATCAGCATTGGATATGAGGGTAAAGAAATTATTGTAATCAACAAGTGCCGTGATACTGCCGGAAAAGGCAGCCAGACTCCTGACCGGTTTTGACACAGGTATTACAAGTTTTTTCAACTCCTCGGAATAAACAGGTTCACCTACAACTACTCCATCCTTTAATTTCTTTATATCTTCAAACAGCTTCAGATCATAAAATGATTTATCCTTAAACTGCTTGTAATCCTTAGCTCCTGCTGCAACTATCCTGCCTTTGCTGTCACAGAGGTACATTGCACCCACCAGTTTGTTTGAGCCGTCTACCGCATTTTTCATTGAAATCTGAACATTGCTGTAAACCTCTGTATCCAGGCTTTTTGAATTGTTTACCATCTCCAGTGCAACAAGAAAATCAGGCTGGGAGGAGACTCCTTTTATAATGCTGTCAATGCTGTTTATTTTTACATCTATATTGTTTTTTGTATTGTATGAATTAGTTTTAAGAGTATTTAATGACAGATCGGTTATTTTACCAATAGTTGTTATGTAAGTAGAAGCACTTATTGCAATTATGGGTATTAAGGTTACTGAGATCAATACAATAAGCAGCTGAGTTCTCAGGGTATTTTTTTTTGCTGTGATATTTCCTAAAAATTTTCCTATTTTCATAGCATCTTCCCCAATACGATTATAGTACAAAAGTGGCAAGCCACTATTGTTTGCAATAAAAAATCGTGGTACTTAACAGGAATATCTCTTGTAAGTACCACGATCAGGTTAGGAATTTATTATTTTATTTTTTCCTTTATAGCATCATAGTTATCAAGAGGAACATATCCAACTTCTTGTGATAATGTAGCAGCGTTATCGATGTAATACTTAACGAATGCCTTTACCTGCGGCTGATCCATCTTTGCTTTGTTTATATATATGAAGAGTGGTCTTGAAAGCGGGCTGTAGGTTTTATCCTTAATTGTTACAGCTGTCGGCTCTATTGGACCTTTTCCGCTATCAATTTTTAAGACCTTCAATTTATCCTGGTTTTCTTCATAATATGCAAATCCGAAATAACCCATTGCATCCTTATCTCCTGCAATACCCTGTACAAGTACGTTGTCATCTTCACTTGGAGTATAGTCGGTTCTTGATTCCTTGGCTTTTTTGTTGATTTGTTCGGTAAAGAATTCGAATGTACCGGAATCTGTTCCAGGACCATATAATTTAAGCGGTTCTGCAGGCCATGCAGGATTTACATCCTTCCAGGTCTTAACCTTGCTGTCTTTTGCCCATATCTTGTTAAGTTCTGCCGTAGTAATTGTTTCAGCCCAGGTATTATCCTTGTTGACTACTACCGATATGCCATCATAAGCGACTTCCAATTCAACAAAATCTATCCCTTTTGCTTTTGCTTTATCTATCTCTTCCTGCTTTATTGGTCTTGAGGCATCACATATGTCGATTTCACCTGCAACAAACTTCTTCATACCTCCGCCGGTTCCTGACATTGCTACTGAAACTTCAACATCCGGCTGTTCATTTTTAAACTCTTCCGCAACTGCCATCGTTATTGGATAAACTGTACTGGAGCCATCAATTACTATCTGTCCGCCGAGTTT
>JAEWJR010000091.1:0-2994 GCA_023386445.1 Bacillota bacterium
AACGATTACTCTGAATCCGGCAGTTGACAAGACTGTTGAGATACAGGATTTTGAAGTGGGGACTGTAAACAGGGTGGCTTCTGTGAGATTGGATGCCGGAGGAAAAGGTATAAATGTTTCCAAGGTGATAAAGAGTTTGGGCGGGGAGAGCTGTTCAGCAGGAATACTTGGAGGAAACACGGGCAATTTCATAAAAGACTGTTTGAATGTTATGGGGATAGAAAACAAGTTTCTTTATATTGAAGGTGAAACAAGGACAAATCTTAAAGTGGTTGACAGTAAAAGAAAAACCAATACGGATATCAATGAACCCGGACCGCAGCTCAGTGCGGAAGAAATTGCGGCATTTGAAAAAATGGTTTTCGGCATGATAAGGAAGGATTCGGTGGTGGTTTTTTCCGGAAGTGTTCCTGCAAATGTTGACAAGGCCGTTTATGGCAAATGGATCAAAGCTGCAAGGGAAACAGGGGCAAAAACCATTCTGGATGCCGATGGTGAGTTATTAAAGTATGGAATAGAGGCAGGGCCTTATATGGTCAAGCCCAATATTCATGAACTTGAGAGCTTTTTCGGAAAAAAAATAGAAGGTGTTGCTGAGGCCGAGTCCCATGCGAGAAAACTTATTGATATATACGGAGTAGAGTTTGTTGCCGTCTCTTTAGGAGCAAAAGGGGCTATTTTCCTCAATAAAGAATGTTCGCTGTTTGCAAACGGCATTGATGTGGAGGTTAAAAGTACTGTTGGTGCCGGGGACTCCATGGTTGCCGCATTGACTTACTCGCTGGATATGGGATACGGTTTTGAAAAGTCAGTCCTGCTTGCGGTAGCTTCCGCAACTGCATATGTTATGACTTCAGGGAGCCAGCCTGCGGATTTTAAAACAATAATGGAATTGGAAAACAAAGTAAAATTTGAGTATATACGTAAAAGCAAATAAGTAAAAGGAGTGGCTGAACAATGAGAACAAGAGCTGTCAGACTATATGGTAAAAATGATTTGAGAATGGAAGAGTTTGACCTGCCGGAAATAAAGCAGGATGAAATTCTTGTTCAGGTTATATCGGACAGCATATGCATGTCCACTTACAAAGCTGCTATTTTGGGAACCGAGCATAAAAGGGTTCCAAAGGATGTAGCAGAAAATCCTGTTATTATCGGACATGAAATGGCAGGTAATATAGTGGAGGTAGGGGCCAAGTGGAGTGACCAGTTCAAGCCGGGGCAGAAATTTTCCATGCAGCCTGCACTGAATTATAAAGGAAGCATGGATTCACCGGGTTATTCATACCGTTACTGCGGCGGAGCGGCAACATATGTCATCATGCCGCAGGAGGTTATGGAGCTGGGCTGCCTGCTGCCATACGAGGGAGAAGGATATTACAATGCTTCTCTTGCGGAACCAATGTCATGTATCATTGGTGCATATCATGCAAGTTATCATACATCCATGGGAAGTTATGAACACAGGATGGGTATTGCTGAGGGAGGAAAGCTTGCCATACTGGCAGGAGCAGGCCCGATGGGACTGGGAGCTGTTGATTATGCACTTCACTGTGAGAGAAAACCCGGAATGTTAGTAGTTTCCGATGTTGATGAGCAAAGACTGAAAAGAGCGGAAGTTATATTTCCTGCAGAGGAAGCCAAAAAGCTTGGAATTGAGCTGGTATTTGTTAATACGCGTAATATTGAGGATGTTCCCGGATATCTCAGAAAACTGACCGGCGGAACAGGCTTTGATGATGTGTTTGTGTATGCACCTGTCAAGCCTGTTATAGAGCAGGGAGACAGGATACTTGGACGGGATGGCTGTCTTAACTTCTTTGCAGGACCGACAGATGTGAATTTTTCTGCCCTGATCAATTTTTATAACGTGCATTATAATTCATCCCACATAGTAGGAACTACCGGCGGGAATACCAATGATATGATAGAATCTCTGAGAATGACTGAAAGGAACCAGATAGATCCGGCGGTCATGGTTACTCATGTCGGCGGATTGGACAGCGCGGCGGAAGCTACATTAAGACTTCCGGAAGCACCTGCCGGAAAGAAGCTCATTTATACAAATATTGATATGGAACTTACAGCAATTGATGAGTTTGAGCTAAAGGGGAAAACCAATCCTCACTTTGCAAAACTTGCTGAAATAACTAAAAAAAATAGGGGCTTGTGGTGTACAGAAGCAGAAAAATATCTGCTTGAAAACTGGGGCAAGCAATAATTACTGTCACGGTTCTAACCCGCCTATCAAATTATATTACTATTCGTTAATTGATTATATTAATTATATTGATTTTTATGGGAGTCTTGAGGATAAAAATTCAGGACTCTTTCCTGCTTTATCATAGATTTTTCAATAGGGGGATAAGTTTTATTAAGATATTTTCTGAACATGAGCATACCGGACTAAACATAAGAAATTTATATGCATACTTGAGTATAAGGCATATGAATTAAAATAAAGGCGAAATACGAAGAAAACCTCTGTTGATACTGCATGATAGTTGGTGATATACTAACCAAGCTGTCACGGACGGCAACGCTTAAAGCAGTGTAGTTGGCGGCATGGTGTTACCTGATAAAGGTAGGCTGGTTACCAAAAACTGAAAGAAAATTTATAAGTTTTCACTATAAAAATTCTTTGAAAAAAGTGTTGACATAATGATAGCAACGTGGTAACATGATAAAGCCGTCGCGGTGAGTGATCGGCAAGCCTTGAAAGTCAACAGTAATAATGCTTTTGAGGTATCAAGATGATAGATGCGAGTAGTACAAGAAAGATGAATTTCGAGCAGCGGAGCTTATGCGATAAGTGAGCAGCGCAGAATATGAAATCTGACGTAGTAATACGAAGCATGTAGCATCTTGAAATGGACTTTGAAAAGTAAACAGTGACAAAATACATGCAAATGTATATGTATATCGTAGATATACATTGTAAGGACTCTTTAAAATTCCAGAATCCAATGGATTCTAAAAATTGAGTAACTTGCGA
>JAEWJR010000002.1:0-37965 GCA_023386445.1 Bacillota bacterium
TTTAGAAAAACCTTTTTTATTTAATTCCTTTTTCTAGAGGAGAATTTTTGAATATTCCACAAAGAGCATTATATCAAATGTGTAAATACATGTCAATCTTAGTGTTATTTTCCCACAATTCTGTCAAAATTTCCGAACATATTCAATTATATTTTTGTCTGATATTTTAATTTGGATTTCCTGGCGAATAGAATTATTTTGTCCCTTTGAAGTATCTTTTTAAGGTCGTTGTTGGTAGATGCAGGTATAAATTTGGCTCTTGAACATATATTACACTTCAGAGCTATTCCTTTTCTAAGCATCGAAACAATGATGTCGTCGCTTCCGCACTCACACCGTAAATTACCTTTTTCGGCAATGTCATGAATTTTGTTCAGTGTATCAAACATAACCTGAGTATTTTCAAAATAGCTGTCATAACCGAATCCGTCAATAATTCCGTCCAATTCTTTTTCAAATTTATCAATGAATTTTCTTACAGAATCATCTTTGCCAATAAAACAATTCTTTATACCCGTTATCTGACATGTATAAATAATTATGTTATTTGCCAGCAGGGATTCTCTGCCGATAATATACTTATGTTCCGAGCCGCAGCCTATGCACGGGACAGTCAGCCTGTATTCGCTCTTATTTAATTTCTCTATTTCCAGTCCCGCATTTCCGCATCTACAGCCTGAAGTGATATTTCCGTGCAGGAAGAGCTTGAATAAGTTGATCCTGGCAAAATCAAATGTCCCGCAAGAGAAGCATTTATATGCAATTGTTATATCCATATCTATCAGCATCTCTTTCACCCCATTATCGAAACACCTCGGCGTGATTGTACACCGGTGCCGTATCAGCCATTCAAGATAAGCATTATAACGAATTCTACCCTGTTGGTATAATATATTCTATAAAAATAAAAAAATTCCTTTTCCCAAGCTTTATGTAAATCTTATTTCAGACAGAAGTTATTGTATCAATTTCGTTATTACCACAGAGCGATAGTCACTGTCATGAACCAAATCTACTGTTCTGATTTCATCCTGGGATATTATTTTAAGCTTGGGTCTTAAACAGACTTCATCACTATTGCTTATTACAAGTCCTGTTTCTCCATTGCTGAGTAATACAGATGCTCCCACAGGATATGGGTACACTTTGGAATTGAATATCTTCACCAACTCGGGATCAAACATGGTACCGCTGTTTGCCATGACATATTCTATTGCTTCAAGAACCTGGCAGCCTTTGCGATAAGAACGATCCGATGTCAAAGCATCGTATACGTCGGCAACACATATTATTCTCCCGAAAAGAATGATATTCTCTCCCGACAATCCGTTTGGGTATCCGGAGCCGTCATAATGCTCATGGTGTGATAAAACCGATACTGTTATCTTTGGGGAAAGATTATTGCCTCGTGATAATACATCATACCCTTTTTTACTGTGGGTTTTCATTATTTTAAACTCTTCATCGGTTAATTTACCGGGTTTATTCAATATTTCCGTTCCGATAAATAATTTTCCTATATCATGAAAAAGTGCGGCAGTACCCACTATCAGCATGTCAGGTTTGTTCAATTTCAAATGGTATGCTATTGCCAGAGAAATAATTGCTACATTCACGGAATGAAAATATGTATAGTTGTCAAACATCTTTAATTCCAACAGATTCAGGTTCAGTTCTCTTCTTGAAAGTATCTCATCTACCAGCTCGGAAATCATGGCCTGAAGGCTGTCAATCTCATTACTCAGAGTTTTTTTGTCATTTTTCAGGGTAAGGGCATTATTTAATTTCCTTGCCAGAGAAAATCTTACTTCATTGGAAACAAAGTTTTCCTGATATTCTATATCCGCTGAAAATTCATCTTCAATCAGTAATCCCTTATATCCCAAAAGTTCAAGTCTGTTTATAGCTGCTTTTGTCAATGCTGCATTTGCATTTATCAATACAACGCCCTGCTCATTAAATATGGTTTTACCTACCCTCATACCTTCCTGTACAAGGTTGATTGCTAAATACCTCACTGATACCCCCAAGATTTAAGATAATTATAAACCGCTACGTCGCTTTATCAATCTGATGTACTGCATTGCGGCGTTATAAAGTATTTCAAGAATATCCAAAGAAAAACGATTTCTATTATATATTAATTGACATAACCTTGGGAATAGTTATTTTGTACAAAAATTTATGCAAGTATTATGAGCCTGCGAATTCCGGCATGAAAATGTTAACAGGATTGGGTAACAGCAAAAAACACAAAAACAATCTGACAGGCTGGTCAGATTGTTTTTGTGTTTTTGCCGAATTGCTTATGCTCCCGGTTCTGTTGTTTTACAGCGTTTGAATAATCTCAGTGTCAGTTGTTTAAGCTTATTTGTCCCATATAATAAATACTATCGAACAAATTATCATGCATATTACTGCTATTACCTGCTGAGCCCAGCCCGAACAATCCACAATTGCATGAGCATATGCATGAACAATAACAATAGCAAGTACTATACGCCTCAATTGTGTATGCCACAGAGTCGTTCCTTTTATTAAGCTGTTTCATCTCATAGACCTCCCTTCCTTTTTAGTAATGCTTCCTGACAATTTTATAAAAATGATCTATTTGATCCATATTATATTCATAAAACATTTTCTTTCTAAAAAAATTAGATTTTTCATATTTTATATTATAAAACTTTTCACCAGGAATAGCCGTTTTCCCCATACTTTGAATCCTTTTTGCATCCTCAATAAAAATAATGATATCAATACCACTGCGGTCGTGTATTTTTCTCAATTCACTCAATTTAGTTTCATGTGCCGTAATAAAAAGTATATCCGGTAATTCCACGTTAAAAAAAAGCTCAAGTCTGGAAAGCCAGTTCAAATGCATTATCCCGGCATAATCCTCTAAATTGCGCAAATACTCCTTATCCTCCAGTTCATAGTTATCTGTGCAGCCGGCACAGCAATAACCATCATTCCTGAAACATTTCATAAGCTGCTTTGTTATATCCGAACATGCCCTTTTGTAAGCATCACCATATAATACTGCAATAATTGGAACCTCAATTTTCTCTTTCCATAAAGGCATGTTTTTCCTGACATATTCATATGTAAAAATATTTTTGCCAATACTGTTTGCTCTCAGGTATTCTCTTGTTGATTCCGGGCTATAATCGTTTTCACTCATGTAGTTGCACACCAGGGCAGTAATATAAGGTGCCGCATAGCTGTTTGCGGCAGACAACCTCTTTGTTTCCCCATTGGAATATTGAACCGTAAACCCGCTAAAGGCTGTAATATCTATGCCATCGTATGGCTTTTCCCTATATACATATTCGCCTTCTGCCAAAACACCCAGCCGGTCAGTACCAACACCAATAACTCCGGGCAGACATGCAGGGTACGTTTTAATTCCCCTGTTATCACAGGCTGAAACAATAATTACACCTTTATGGCAAAGTTTTTCAATAATATATTCTATTTCTGCAAAATCGTTATAGTTTGTACTCCCAATGCTTAAATTAATGAGCTCTATATTATTCTCAAAACACCATTCCAGTGCGTTAATTAGGTATTCTTTTCCTGCTTTCTTGTTCTCATCCAATATCTTGATACTTATCAAATAATAATTACAGGCGTTCTGGCACAGTATCGATGCACATATGGAGCCATGAGATGTTTTACCGGCATTGGCAGACAGCCTTACGCATATTTGGTTTTCTATAATTTCATAATCTTCGCACAGCTTTACACCCACAGTAAACGATTCATTAACACCATCATCAATAATGGCCACTCTGATAGCTTTCATCTTTTTGTCTCCACAATAAAATATGGGTACTGTTTACAAATAAATAACTTGCATAATGGAATTAAGGCGGAAATAATCCGCCTTAATTCGTTCCTTAACTTCAACAGATATCACTAAGATACTGCAGTCATTCCAGCACCTATACTGCCGCCGGTACTGCTTAAGTCGGAAGAATTCGAACTGCCGGTAGAATCCTGATTGCTGGATGAACCCCATCCGAAAATCCCACAGCTGCACGAGCACGAGCATGAACAGATACAACCACAATAACACGTGGCATAGGCCTCAACCGAGTTTTCTATAGAGGCATTCCTTTTGTTAAGTTGTTTCATGATAAACCTCCTTATGTATTTTTTATAATAAAACCTGCAGGTTTACTATCTTTACTTTTAAGCAGTACACTTGGTTGCTTTATTTAATTTTGAGTATATAAATTGCTTAATACTTGCAAAGGTAGTAAAATCGTAGTTTTCAATACAATCATCATCAAATGTAATGCCGAATTCTTTCTCTATATCCAAACATATATACACAAGATCACGGGCAGAAAGTCCAACATTGCTGCCAAAAAGCAGGTCATCCTGATTTTTTATTTCAATATCAAGCCTCATTTTGAACAGTTCATGGAGCTTATTCTCTATATCTCCCATATTTACCAAACATTCTTTTTCCATAACACATCTCCTCTTTCTTATGAACTTTTCAACACACTGATGTTTCCAGCCAAAACATCATAAATGTACTCTGCCATTGAATTGTCGTTTTGTTTTTGCAGTGGATTGAACAGCTTCCATTTATCAAAAATTGTCTTCGGTATGTTACTCATTACATAATTGCTATCCAGAGAGAGAAAATTCAGATAATGAGCCTTGTCCTCCAGATTTACGCTGTACCTGGTGTTTGCAATGTTAAAGCCGGTGATTTCAAACCCGAATTTGTATTTGCAATAGTTGTTCAGCTCAGCAAAATATTCATCCATAAAGAAGTTATAATAAATATTCAAAACAACACAATCCGGTTTGACCGCATTGCTTACAATATATGGAATGATTCCGAAGTGATTGGTCTCCCTGCCGTTAAAAGGCATAATCCCACCAGGAATACCTATAATAAATACATCCGGTTTTTTTTCCTTTTCCTGCATCTTTATATAATAATTGAATAGATAAATTTTCTCTTCTATGTTGTAAGAATCACTATACAAAAAATTTGGAACCGCATCAAACCCAAAAATGCTGCTGTAGCCCTTGGAACCCACCTGACATACTTTATAGCCCATATCCATAAAATATCTTCTCAATTCTAATTGCGTCTCAAACTTGTTGCAGCGATCACCCAGACCCATTATAAATATGACAGGAGTGTTGATACTGTATAGCTGGTGCCGTATGTCCTTCCTCGGCATATCGTATTTGCCGTTCCAGTTAAGGAAGGTTGCACCGGTATAGCCTTTAAGTGCTGAGTGAATTCCGTTCCCGTATTCTTTTTTCTCCCGGAAAGACAGCAGTATTTTCTTTTTGCTTTCTTTTGCTTTCAGTATTTTTGGCAGCAAGTATTTTTCAAAACTACAACTGTTATATGAATCACAAAACATTATGGTATCACAGAGGTCAAGCTGCATATCGAAATCATCTGTAAAACGTATGCCTGTTTCATATCCCCCATCCACAAAATTCACATCATTATTTGCGTATACCCATCCTCCTGGAGATACCATTCCCTGTAGGGAATATCCGTCAAGCATATTACAATATCTTGCAACCGGCGTTGTTTCGGTGTCTGCAGGGCATACAACCAACTTTTCATTATCAGGCATCCTTCTCTTCCCCCAATCCTAATTGTTCATTGGAATCAAAAACATAATCCATATCAAATCCATTTTCAGTTAAAAAACAAATATCTTTCATGTTCTCCAGCGCAGAATACCGTATTCCCCCACATTTAAGCAGCTTTTTCCTTTTTGTAAGCTCATTATTCTCATCTGCTGCCGCCGCGCATGCAGTGCATTTTAACAGGCTCCAGCATCCTTTACATTCCTCTTTTGACACCTGCCCGACATTGAGTATTCTTTTGGCTTTCTCCACATCAATACCCTTATATACATCTCCAAGAATCATTGTCTCCGATTCTTCATTGACTCTTTCACATGGAAGTATTTTTCCGTCAATTGTAATAAGAGGCCTCCTAACTCCCGGCAAGCATGGGCCGGATGGATGATATGTCTCCGGAAGTTTCCTTATAGGTGACAGGAACTCGTAATCCAGCATTAACCTGCTGAAATCCTGTATAAATAGTTTAGATACATTTCTTTTGCTTATTTTTTTCAGAAGCCACAAGTACAATTTAAACTTTTCGTATGAACTGACCGCATAGAAGTTCTCATCGTATGCAGGTTTGTTTTTTGCATAGTTATCAGAAAGTGTGGTTCTGTTTATATAATCCGACATCAGAACATCTTCGGCATCGAAAAAATCCTTTACACATTTGAAGTCATTTTCAGGACTTATTACAACATTAAAATTTATTTTTTTAAAAAATTCAGGATACTTTTCTTTTATATTCCTTACATTTTTTATAATCAAGTCAAAAGACCCTTTTCCGTTTGCAAGTTTCCGATTGTTGTCATGAATTTCCTTTGGCCCATCCAGACTTATCAATACATCAAAATTGTGCTTTATGAGAAATTCAGTTATACTGTCATTGAGTAAAGTACCGTTTGTGGTTATAGTAAAAGTCAGGCCTTTTTCTTCAAAACACTTTTCAGCATATTCCACACATTCTTCAAGCAGATCCGTTTCAAGTAAAGGTTCTCCACCATAAAACCCTATATTTACCTTATGTCTGTCTTTTGAGTGACTGTGTAAAAAATCTATTCCCTGTTTGGCTATATCAAAAGTCATACTCCTTCTGCCATGGCTTCTATTTTCATAATTTCCTGAATATACACAATAGCTGCACCTCAGATTGCATTCCTGAGTCAACTGCAATGTAATTTTCTCTATGCGGTTTGCCAGGTGAAATTCCATCATTTCAGTCTCCGGATGTTTGATTTCTTTCAAATTGCTGGGCAGCAAAAAACCCTTTTGCCTATATTTATTAATGACGGAATTGCTTTCATATCTGATATTTTTATAGCTCTCCAGTAGAATACCGTAATCATCCGCATCAACTTTCAGTATTGAGTTCCTATTTGCATCAAAAACATAGTGCCCGCCGGGGGTACAGAATGGTATAAATACCGCATTCATAGGCCTTTCGCCCTCCTTTAAATGTATATCTATTTAATTTTTATATTCCATTCCTTATTTAATAAGCATTAATGAGAACTTTTATGCACTGTGATATGACCACCTATAGGCATTGATATATCGGAATTTTTTGAGTTTTTAGCAGTAATCCCTCCTCCGGGAAGAACTTCAAACTGCTCATTTTTGACGGCAGATTTCTTCTTCTTTACGGGAATATACTCATTGGTTACCATACTTGTAAAGAGGCTGTTCTTTCCATATAGTTCCTCAAAGGAGCCAAAACCTACTACATTCCCATCATCCAGAACCAATATCCTGTCAACGGCTTTAAGAATATCCGGCCTGTGTGTTATAATTAATATAAACCCATAATTTCTATTTTCGTAAATGATTTTATTAAAAACCAGTTCGGATTCAAAATCATAATTTGAGGTAGCTTCATCAAGAATTAATATATCTGCATTCTTTGCAAGTGTTCTTGCCAATGCAACCTTTTGTCTCTCTCCCCCGGAAAGCTTGGAGCCCCTGAACCCCACAACTGTTTTAAATTTGTCGCTTAGTTTTTCTACAAAGTTTATGGCATCGCTGCTTATGCAGCTTTTCATCATTTCAGCCTCCGAAATATTGTTAAACATTTTTATGTTATCCTCAATAGTGGAATTAAAAAGATGAACATTTTGACTCATAACTGCAAATAAATTCCGGTAATCATTGATAGCTATATTTGTAATTTCCAAATCATCCATTAATATTCTTCCACAGGTGGGGTTATAAAATCTTAAAAGTAAATTTATCAGAGATGATTTTCCACTTCCGTTTACTCCTATTATGGCTATCTTTTGACCCCTCTTTATTTCCAGCGAAACATTTCGGAGTGCACATTCATTGCCATAATTCAGGGTAATATCTTCAAACCGGATAATTTCTGGAAATTGCCTTTTTTTCTCAATTTTGACAGGGTTCTTATCCATAGCAGATTCCGTTTCATTTTGGAGGAATTTCGTATACCGCTTCATTGCAGGCTCCACACTGGAGAGCTGGTAAAATATATTTGTAAGAAGTGATATGGGCTGAACCACAAAGGATGAGTACATGATAAAGGAAAACATTCCTCCCAGAGTTAAATTTGATTTAATAATCATTGACGCCCCGACAATATATAATAGATTGAAAATAATTGATTCCAGGGTGGTGGTGGCGGAAGTATTTACCTGATCAATAAGTGCCGACTTGATTTTCAGCTTTACAAGCTTTTTCTGATATTTTATAAATTCACCGATCTTCTGTTTATATAAATTCCAAAGCTTTATTTCACTGATTCCTGTCAGTGTTTCCCCATACCAGAAGGAGTACCTGTTTGTTTCCTCCATTATGTCCTGTGTAACAGTCCGTCTCATTTTTGACAGTAATGCGGTAAACAATAATTTTAAGGGAATTACTCCCAAAACGAGCAGCGTAAGCTTCCAGCTTATAAGCATCAGGCCGATGACTCCTCCTATTACCTTGAGTATCTGAGTCATTGAAACCAATACATTCTTATTGGATATTGCAGAGATATTGTTTACATCCTGGTTTACCTCTCCCATTATTTGCGCTATATTGGTTTCATTAAAATAAGACATTTTCAATTTTGTTGTATGTCTGAATGCCTTTAAAAATAAGTCAAGAGATAACATATTATTTATGTATGCAGATTGTTTGAATTCGATAAATTCTAATATTTGATCTGCCAAAACCATTGCCAGTATCAAGAGTGTGTATTTAATTACTACTTCAAGGTTAAGTGCAACCATTCCATTGTCGATAATATTCCTGTTGATAATAGGTGTAAAAACTGACATTACAGAAGCAATCAAAACACATAGTGTCAAAATTATTATTTTGCCTTTGTATGGCTTAAGCAATATAAAAATGTTTTTTGAAAGTTTATTTCCGCTGGATATCACTTCAATACCTCCATGGTGCTTTATAATAATTTGCAATCTTATTTTTCTATATATTAGCAAATTTTATATTATTTGGAAATACATCAATGCATGAACGGACAATTTTTTAACATAAACGGACATATACTCTGCGAAGTACTTAATTTATATTTGGATATGCTGCGTCTCAAGAGATCTGATCTTTTTAAATCTGTTTATGAATAAGATGCAAAATATTACATCAGCAAAAACAAGTGCAGTATCCACCCATACAATAAAATAATAAAGTCTTACAAACTGGCTTCCAAGAAATTCTTCACCTGTGAAAAATGGCCTGAATATGACCTTTAGTGCTTTAATAAAGCTTTCACCGTCAAATGATAACAGGCCTGAAATCACCTCATCCGGGACATACGGCATAAACAATATTTTATTTAAAATCAAGTAAATTAAAAAAACCAGAATACTTAATAAAAAGGCATTCCCAATTATGGGAACTATATTGCTTTTACATACCTGAAGAAAATATTGAGCTTTTAACAATTCGTTTATTTTAGCGTATTGTAATCTGAGATATTTAAAAAAAGCCGATAATACCAAAATAGCAAATGTGAGGCCTGCTATCAGTAAAATAGTTTTATAGAACTGGCGGACAATTATTTCAGTATCATATAAGTCGTCCACAATGTATTTATTTAAATCAATTGTTGTCACACTCCGGATTAAGTCAGTGAGCTTGTCCGCCCTGAATCCCTGTCCAGTGTAGCCCGGATCCTCAAACACTATCTTTTGTACCGGGATTTTCTCATACCCATTGTAACTTTTATAAGGAATAAAAACCCTCTCCGTTTCTTCCTGAAAAACACAATTAAATATTGTCATTCTATCCTTGTATATTCCAGCGATTGAATAAGCTTCTCCATTTAAGCTTATTTTATTTCCAAGCACATCTGCGGACATATATAGTTCTGTTGCAAGCCTTTCACTGATAACTATGTACTTTTCACCCGTTTCAAAAAGTTTGGGATATAGAGCACTGCCGTTTATTATCTGTTTATAAAATTTTACTGAAATATCCTCATCCGACAGTGTTATCCTGACAGAAACAGGAACCCTGCCTGTTTCCTCTATTCTTGAATCAATTTCACTATAATATAACAACATGTTTCGCGGATACTTTTTTTTCAGTCGCAGAAGGTCATTATGAAAAAGCATTCCTATAACATTATCACTATCTCTGTTCCCTTGATAAGCGCTTTTTAAACTGACCTCCAACCTCCCCCCCGTATTGCCGGAATATTCTTCAAATATTCCGTAGAGATACCTGGATAATAGAATAGATAGAAGGATAAACACAATGAAAAAGCAGTAGCTGAATCTTAGTTTGTTTCTAGTTTTCTGTATCTGTTTCATAAGAGAATCCCCCTTTTTCTCTTACCCTCATACCATCCTTAAGTGGCTTGGAGCTCCGGGTAACAACATAAGTTTCCGGAGTCAGAATAGTTCCTAAAAAGCTATCAATGACAGCCTCCCGCTCATTTTCGTCCAACACGTCTACGCTCAACTTTTTTACAATATACCCTTTGCCTTCTTCTTTACTACCTAATACAAATACGAACCTTTTCTCCATTTCCCGGTTTATGGAGGTTTTAGGTAAAATCAAACCATTTGTACTTTTCTCATCTAAATAAGTTGCATATACTTTTTGATGATCATAAATATCACCGGCTTTTTTTGCAGTTACCGGACATGTTATTTTGTATCTGTCCTTCTCAGCCACATATTCTTTTAAATTAACAACTCCTTCTCCTTCTATCTTTACAGGCCCATCTGAAGATATTGAAACTTTAGTATCTTTTTTTATATAATTCGCCGCTGCTGCGTCACACCAGCCCTCAAAGATAGGAGTTTCCTTATCTACGTCCACTGTGAACAGAATCTGTCCAGGTACTACGTTAACTCCGCAATGTATATCAACAGACCTTACTATACCTTTAATCCGGCTTTCTATCCGGCCATTTAATTCTCTGACGGTTTTCATTTTTTGGAGCTCCATATCCAGCAGTTCCAGCTCCGCATTTTTTTCCTCTATTTCCTCTTTGTAATCTGATTGTTTCAGTAAACCAATTTCTTTGTTTTTTAAATCATAATCATGCTTGACTGAATCCAGTTTGTATTTTGCTTCCTCTAATGTATTCAATGGCTCTGCGCCAGCCGTGTACAATGCCTTGATATCATCATAATTTTTTTGCTCACGCTCCAACTCAAGTGACAACTTTTCCATGTCCGCCCTAAGCGCCAATTCTGACTTTTCGGTATCAGTCTTCAACTTCTTTATATCAACTAATATTTTTTTTCTTTCAAGTTCCTTACTTTTTATGTCCAACTCAATCTGAGAAGTGTCAAATTTCAGCAGCAAATCTCCGGGAGTTATTTTCCCCCCCTCATTAACCATTATTTCCTGTACATTATACTGCTCCATGGCTGTTATTTTTTTTGTATCACAGAGCACTATCTCTCCTTCTAAGGTTATTTGCTGCGAAAGATATCCTTTTTTTGGCTTTTCGCATTCAACAACCGGCAGAAGATAATCCTGTAAAGTTTTTGAGATGTTGAACATTAAAAATATAAATAAAATGAACAAAATACCTACTATACCAATTGCATTTCTCTTATTCCACGTTTGTAACTTCATTTTCACTTGTATCACCTACATTTCATGAATTAAATGAATTATTTTAACCCTGACATTTGAATCCCTCTCACTAAATAAGTATGTGAAAACAGTGCAAAGCACAGAGCCGGCACCATATATATGACCCCGCCTGCAAAGGCCAGCGTAATGTCTTTGTCATTAATATAGGCCAAAAGCAGGGAAAAAGGCTGCATATGTTCATCCGTAAGCATTATCATAGGCTGCTCCACCATATTCCAGTTATCAAGAAAAGACAATATGAAAAGAGAGGCAATAGCACTCTTGCACTGGGGGATTACAATACGGAAAAAGGTTTGAAGAACTTTTGCTCCATCTATTTTTGCCGCTTCAATATACTCATCAGGAATTAGATACATAAACTGTCTTAATAAGAATACACCAAAGGTTGAGAACATTCCGGGTAAGATAACAGATTCAAAACTACCCATCAGCCCCAATTGGTCCATCATAATATAGTTTGGTATCAATGTAACCTGAAACGGCATAAGCATAACAATTATATATAAAAAAAACAGTTTATCCCTGAAGGGAAAAACCAGTTTAGCAAAGCCATAGGCAGCAAAGCAAGATATCACAACCTGGCCTGAAACAATAGGAAATGTTAAGATTATTGAATTTATATATTTCTCCAAATATGAAGGTCTAAACAAAAACAGGTTGATATATTGCTCAAAGTTAATTCTATCCGGCAAAATATGAAACCCGGCAAAACTCCTCATTTCATTTTCATTTCCGTATAACATACCGTATAAATGTAAAACCTCGTCCCGTTTCATAAACGAAGTAATAATGGTAAATAAAACCGGAGATAAAATGGCAACCGCAATTACCAGCATCCCGGTTAGAAAAACTATTTTTATCATAATGGCGGTGAAACCAAACTTTTTCATAAATTAACACCTCACCAATATTCCGCCAAAGTTATCTAATCCAACAAACCCTTACGGGTATTTTCCTGAAGTCTGTAGCACAAAATAACAATTGCCACAATAATAATAATCATCAAAAAAGCTGCTGTTGACAGTCTCTGGTAGGAGAGATTCAAAAAGTTGTTATTCATAAAATGCTGCATTATATAAACGTTATCATTAGGATAAATGCCAAATAATAAAATAATTTCCCTGAATATTTTAAATGAGTTTACGAAAGATACTATGAAAACAAAAAAGCTGACAGGGATACTAAATGGAATTGTGATATGTATCAAGCACTTCCATCTTCCCGCACCATCCAGCACAGCGCTTTCGTAATACTGTACGGGTATATTGTTCAATGCCGTAAGGTATAAAATCGTATTATATCCGAAATACTTCCAGAGAAACACGGTTATTAGAATTATTGATGACCACCCGGAATCAAAAAAGTTTATTGGTTGAATATTTACTTTACTCAGTGCCTCATTTACAATTCCATATTCTGAGAATATGAATTTAAAAAATGATGTGATCGAGGCTGCAGGTATTACCAGCGGAATTATGATAATTACTGTAAGTATTTTTGAGGCATTTTTAAGCAATAGGGCAAAGATAAAAGAAATCATAATAATTAGCGGAATGGCAACAGTTAAAAAGACTAATGTATTTTTAAGAGCTAATTGGTATGGTTCTGATGTTAAAAGATCTACAAAATTTTCTATTCCTACAAACCTGATACCTATTCCTGATGTAAAGCAATAAAACAAACTTTTTATATAGGGCAGAAAGTAGAATACAAGAAATCCCGACATACTTGGAGTAACAAAAATTATTCCAAGTACGGCTTCTTTGGTTTTCAAGCTTTGTAATCCTTCTTTCTGCCTTATCTCTCTCATCGTAATACTTACTCCTTTAAGAGTTTATTAATAGCACTATCTATATTTTTCAACGTTTCCTCGGCAGTTTTTTTATTATTGATAAACTCACCAATTCTGTAAATGATAATGTCCTGGACACCATAGTCATAAATATCGGCAACAGCTTTTGAAGATATTTCCTCAAATTTTGAAGACAGTGCTTTAGGAAGAAGCAATGTCTTTATTACTTCTGTTTCCTTCTCTGTGGCTACCACAATCCCGGTCTTTCCTGTTTTTTCATTGGCACCGAACCTGTCCAGCTGCTCTTTCTCCAATTCTTTACTGGTCGGAAAGCTAAAGGTGTCGTCCTCCTTTTCAGCATCCAGCAATGCTATCAGGTAGTCAACCGCTTTCTTCTTATATTTGGAATTATTGTTTATTGCAGCTACTCTGTTAATATACTTTTTTAAATCCCCGCCATCATTTGGGAGCTGGATAGCAGTCATCTCCGAATCCATACTTGAAGAAATCATAGAATTCTCCATCCACAGGTTTCTATAGTTCTCCTGGTCACTGAAATTCAAAATAAACAGGCCTGCTTTCATAGCTTCAGTTAAATTTTTGTACTGACTTAACTCCTTATCCGGGCAAATAGCCGGAAGTATGTCGTTTTTATATAAATCCATGAGTTTAAGTATTTTATTTGAATTATCTACGACCTTTGATTTCTTTAAATTATAGTCAATAAATTCTGTTCCTGACTGTGCAAGCATATATAAAAAGAACTTATCAATTGAATTTTTATTTCCGCCAATTAAATATTTCCCCTGTGAATTATACTCTTTGGCCAGGCTTGCAAAGTTTTCCCAGGAGGAAAATGTATCTTGAGGGAGTCCAGCTTTTTCCACAAGTGATTTTGAAGACAAAAATAGAGGAATTTTATAATCCAAACTTAGAAAATACCTTTTGTCCTGTACTAAACCAATATCCTGAACACTTCCGCCTATTCCTACCATATCGAATTCTCCGGGCATTATTTGATTCAGATCGACCAGTACTTTGTTTTTTATCATGTTTCGTACTTCACCGCTTGGAGATATTATGACATCCGGTCCTTTTCCTGCATAAAGCTCAGTTATAAGCTTTGTTTGATATGTAGTATAATCATTGAACAAGATAGAATTTACTTTCGTGACGGGATTCTTATTACCGAACTCTGCATTAACCTGGTCAATCCATCCCCAACTTTTTATTTTGAAGACATTGATAGAGTCATTTGCATACTCTATATTGGCTTTATCTGATAAGCTGCAGCCAGCGAAAAGCAATACGGTAAGAATAATTGACATACTAAGCCCCACAGTCTTTACAAAAACCGTTTCTTTCATTTTTACATCTCCCTTGTATAATATCATTTACAGAATAAATCATATACAATCAAGCTTACGATAGCATGACAAACAAGGTTAATATTTTGTAATGTAAGGAAAATTTTTATAGGCCAACCCGATTCATCGAGTCAATAATTCCATCGGAGAACACTTTTTTCAGTGGCCATTTGGATGCCAGCTGTCCAATTATAATGTTAAGCAGAAAAACAAAAATAAACAGTCTCCAGGCTATATCCCCTGGAAAAAGATACCCTTCCGATTGTACCACATACGATAGTGGTTTTAGACAAATCAACAATGAGGCAGCGCATGAAATTACGCCGTAAATGAATGTTTCTGTACCGATTATCCATATCAGCTGATTTTTTGTCATACCCACAGCCCTCATCACTGCAAATTCGGTTTTCCGTGCCAAAACAGCAGCATACATGGAATTGAGATACATACTGACTGCCAGAATTGCCACAACTACACATAGCGAATACCCCATAAAACGACCTTTCATATTGTCACTTTCATACTTTCTGGTAGTTTCCCATAGAGAGTCTACTGTAATATTATTTCCTTTCGTGGCAATCAAATTGAGTTGTTTTTCCATATCAGGAAAATCGGTATTTTTTTCAGAATATACATATATTTCATTAAAGAGGTCATTGTCTGAGAGTTCCCTGTAGGTTTCCCCATTAATGAATAATGTAATTCCTTCCTTTATTTCCTTAGGCATGTTACCGGGAAGGGTATCTATAACACCCGTTATGTTTATTTCCTGAGTTTCTACTTTTATCCCGTCTTTTGCCTTAATAACTCCAACTACCAAGCTATCTCCTGTTTTAAATCCGCTGCGGATTAAGTCGGAGGCGTACAGCCAGGCATTTCTCCCCGATATTTCACCGCCCACCAATTTCATCATTTTTTCCGGTATGGCTCTAACATCCAGGTTAAGCGGCTGAATATCATCTCCGACAGCCTTTTGAAAAAGGTCCGTCACCTCAGATTGCAATTGCAAATTTGCAATGCCGGAATTCCACACCTGGACAGGCAATTTGTTCTTTGCCATACCGCAAATTGAGAATGGCAGAGTTTTGTAAGCGTTGATTTCCCTGACTCCTTTTAATTTTCCAATTTCCGCGACATATTCAGCTGAAAGCCCGCTATCGTTTACTTTGGGATTGAACGCTGATTGCTGGATTCGAAAATCATAGGCACTCCCTCCGGTCAACCTATGACTTTCGATATTTTTATAAAATATTGAAACAGATGTATAAATAAACATGAATACAGCAAGACTCATGGTAATCATTGCGGTAACCAGAAAAGCTCTGCCTTTATTTCTGGCGATATTTTTAATCCCCAATTTCACCAGTAATGCTTTATCCTTCCAGAATGAAGGATCAGACGCCCGGGAAGTATTCAGCCAGCCACCAGCTGTCTTATCCTCTCCGGAAATAATATGACTTTTCCCCGAAATAGCCCTTACGGGCGTCAATTTCCCAGCCCTTATAGCCGGTAAATATGAAGCAAGTGCCACGGATAATAACGCAATTAAACAGGCCCCAAGCAATACAGGAAGTGACACAACCATCATTTGTGGCCTGCCTGTGATTTTTCCGAATATATTAAGGGCGAATTTAGTAATACCTAGAGAAATTAAGACTCCAAATGGAATTGCGGAGGCAAGTATAACTGCTGCCTCTCCAAAAACAAGATTCCTGACCTGTTTTGAAGTCGCACCCACCGCTCTTAATATTCCAATATGTTTTTCCCTTTCATCAATAGTAATAAAAAAGCTGTTGGATATTACTAAAGCCATACATACGGCCACAAGACATATAAAAATTAAACCTGTGGCAATATTGGTATCATCCCCCGATTTCCAGCTTATCATCTGAAAATGTATTGTGTTTTCAATACTTATATCCCCATAAATACTTTCAATATGGATTTTTTCCTTGGCATTTTCCGGTGAAATCCCTTCTTTAAGGCTATACACCATATTATCCATAATAGTGTATTTTTGGTTCAAATACCGTTTAACTGTCCCGGACGGGACGACAAGCCCTGGATATAGCCCTATATCGCCAATTCCCAATTCCTGTTCATTTCTCCGTATACATTCGTATTTATCCAGTATTCCTGTAACCACAAATTTGTCATTAGTTGTCTTAGAATTGGAATCACCCCGGCTGATTATCCCGGTAATATCAATGGTAATCTTATCTCCAGGCTCGGCACCAAAGCCAAGCTTCTGCAGGGTAGTGGCCTCTATTGCTATTTCATTGTCTTTTGAAGGCATTCTTCCTTTTAATACTTTAATTTTCGCCATCTCAACAGCCTGCTTGTCCATGCTGCCAACATATACGCCATTCCCGGCAGAAGCATTGCCTATAATCCGTATCCAGCCCTTTCGATCTATATAGTTGTGTACATTGGCTGTTTCCCTGCCTGCCTGTGTAATTCCTGCAACAATAAAATCATAGGATCCGTAATCTTCTTCCCTGTCCATTTTCTCATTTGCCAGAATACTTATAAATAATATAGCAGTGCTGCAGAAAAAAGTCAGTGCAAGTATTACAACCGAAATTAGCAATAAAATCTTTTTTTTGTATCCGATAATATATCTTTTAACAAGGATTGTACTATTCAATCTGGGATTGCTCATACACCGCTCCTTTCGGTATCCTCGGCAACCAATCCGTCTTTTATGGTAATAATCCTGTCTGCGGTTCTGGCTATAGCCATGTCATGAGTTACTATTATCAATGTCTGATGATACATTCTTTGAACAATCCGCAGCAATTCCAAAACTTCCTTCCCTGTCTTGGTATCAAGATTACCCGTTGGTTCATCTGCAAGTATGACAGCCGGTTTATTTGCAAGCGCGCGTGCCACCGCGACTCTTTGCTGCTGACCTCCCGATAATGCTCCCGGGAGATGTGAAAGGCGTTTCTCGATGCCCAGCAACTTAACAATTTCATCTATGTATCCCTGATCCCAGGCTTTACCTTCGAGCAGTACAGGCAGCAGAACATTTTCATACACCGTCAGCACCGGCACCAGGTTATAGGATTGGAACACAAATCCCAGCCTTCTCCTTCTCAGTATTGAGAGATGTGTATCATCCATCTTGTATATATCCTCATTATCCAATAAAACCTTCCCTTGAGTGGGAGTATCAAGTCCGCCAATCATATGCAGCAGCGTAGATTTGCCCGACCCGCTGGGGCCTATAATAGCTACGAAATCACCCCTTTTTATAGAAATAGAAATGGATTTCAAAGCTTGTACGGCAGTTTCACCTTTTCCATAGGTTTTATTAAGTCCTTTTATTTGAATAACTTCATCCATGTTGCTCCCCCCATAACTATTCCTCTGAATCAAAGGTTGTCTAAACATATGTTTAGAGTATCAACCCAACCTTACAATCCAGTTAAAATTCCGATTACATTTTCGTAACCTCAATAGTTTAAATTATTCCAGTTTAGGTATTGAGATAATGAACACGGCACCTCTATTTTCAGCGTTTTCTGCCGAAATGACGCCATAATGCTTTTGCACTATGAGTTTGGCCAATGCGAGACCTATCCCGTTTCCGCTTCTCTTAGCAGATTTTCCTGTAAAAAATCTGTCAAAAATATTGGCTATATCCTCCTCGGGTATCCCCGGTCCGCTGTCCCTTATTTTTACCCGCACAAGTGACTCAGTCTCGTCAACATCAATCTCAATAACCCCACCTGCCGGGGAGTATTCAATACAATTTTTTATAATGTTTTCAAATGCCTGTCCCATCCAACTACGGTCGTGCGGTACATACATCTGCTGTTTTTCCATATGGAGTTCTACCCCTAAACTTTTAGCCTTCAACTTAAACCAAAGCTCCTGCAGAACAGTGTCCAAGGTATCCGCTAAATTAGCCGGTTCCATATTCATTTCGACTATTGAGCACTCAATTCTGGACATATCCAGAAGTCCATTTATCAGCCATTCCATACGGTCCAACAGCAAATTGCTTTTTGCAACATACTCTATTTCATTTTCAATTGAGTTGTTTTTCCCAGTTTTAATATCCTCTGTGTTTTCCTCCATTAAATCCAAAAAAATCCGAAGGGAAGCCAGCGGTGTTTTGAGCTGATGGGATATGTCTGTCAAATAATCCTTCAAATTTTCTTTGTCATGATTGAGGCTCTCCAAAGAAGACCTGGTTCTTATAGCCAAAAGCTTCAGCTGGGAGGCAAAACCGGAGATAGCTCCTTCACTGAAGGCATCGAAATTTACATCATATTCACCTTTCATAAATTTATCTATATCCGCCGAAGCATCCTGGGCAAAATCATAAATTTTTTTAAAAAATCTAAAATGAATAAAAAAGAAAATTAACGCTAAAAAGATAATAATTAGGATGAATATCTTGAGAAAGTTATTTACCAGGGAAAATACCATTGAGATTGTTGTCTCCTGAGCAAGCTGATCCAAACCGTATTTTTCACGTACTTCCCTGCCTTTTGCATAATCCGTGGGATCAGCACCTTTGCTGAAAATTTTGGCAATATCTGCTTCCGCTTCGGGATATTTACTTAAAACAGCCCCCATTATTGTGGTATTTTGATTGGTCAGCTCTTCCGTTATACAGGACCTGGTATAATCCGAAATCATAAAAGTGGAAAGGACCGTTATAATAATACAAACAGACAACAGGCTTGCTGTTAATTTTAGATCACCGCTTCTGAAATATTCCTTATACAGTTTTTATCCCCCCCTCATTGTCTCACAGCCCCATTTGTAGCCAATACCTCGTACTGTTATAATATACAGTGGATTTGACGGGTCCTCCTCTATCTTTTCCCTCAACCTCCTGATATGTACCGAAAGTGTATTATCATTAATAAACTCCCCGTCAATATCCCATATATTCGAAAGTAACCTTTCTCTGGTTAAAATTATCATGGGATTTTGCATTAAAAATAATATTATATCGGCTTCAATAGGTGTAAGCTGCAATTGTACCTTAGATTTAAAGAAAGTCCTCTCTTCAGGAGAAGCTTCTATATCACCCGAAACTAATTTTTGAGGGTGATGATTAACTGAAGATTTCCTTCGTAGAACCGCATTGATTCTGGACACAAGTTCTTTTAATCTGAATGGTTTGGTAATATAATCATCACCTCCCTGATCCAATCCCGTAACAATGCTTGACTCATCATTACAACAGGTCAGAAAGATAATAGGAACATTACTTTTTTTACGGACTTCTTTACAAAAATACAGACCGTCACCGTCAGGCAACATGACATCAAGCAATACCAAATCAAACTCTTGTATACATGAATCATATGCTTCCTTGAGACTGTATGCCATCTTAACATAGTGATTTTCTCTTTCCAGTATCCTACATACACCATTAGATAACAATTCATCATCTTCAATCAGTAATATGTTTGCCATTTTATCACCACTCTTAATATTGTCAGGATCTTACATCCAAGTGAATTGTCTACATATTTTTGCAAATAATATTCCTGCAAAACCTTTTTTACTTAATTTATTAATTGTAAGATATTTTTTGTATTGCTTCTTGAGTAATAGCAAGTACTTCCGTCACTCATTTCTAAAGTTCGAATTTTTTTATTAATGCTCCTAATATAATTCTTATTTACTATAAAGGATTTATGGCATCGGATGAAATTATTGCCCAACTTTTGTTCTAATACTTTCAAACTTTCATTTAATTGGTATTTATTAAATTTTTTTCTATTTATTCTGTAATGAAGTATAACCTTATGGGAATTTGAAACAGACTCTACAAAAATTACATCATCCCGTAAAATATTGATTACATCTTTTGCACAGCAAAAAGTAAGCAAATCATCACTTATATACTTTTCTTGCCTTTCGATAATGCATAAAAGGCATTCTTCTATTCTAAATTCAAAATCATCACTTGATTTTACCAAACAATCCATTGCCTGTATTTTATATTTAAAGCTTAGAATACACATCTCCAAATTATAAGATACAAAGACTATCTGACATTGCCAATCACGTTCCCTTATTTTTTTTGCTACATCAAACATACTCATGGCATCCTGAGATAAATCCGCATCAAGAAAATATATAGCAATGCTTATATTATTGCTGACATATTCTAAGACTTCATCCGGAAGACTGGTATTTAACACAACGGACCCATTTAGCCCATGTCTTTCTTTTGTTTTGTAAAACGCGTTTATAATTTGCGCTCTATATTTTCTATCTTTTATGCAAATAGCAATATTCACTTTTATTATGCCCCCCACAGATGAATAATTAATTTCAGTCCAAATGAATATGTAAAAATCATTTTCCTGTATGAACTACTACTTAAGCATAAAGTTGCCTCTCTATATGCACTTGCTACATGTACTAGTTTACTACCCAGTATTTACCATGTCAATATAAGTGAATCATATTTGCCATTATTTGCTGCAAAATACAAGGTGCTGTAAAAAATTCTGTAACTTATTTTTTTAGAGCCTTAACTCTACTTCATTCTGCTAAATTATAACTAAATATTCGGTGGTCCCGCTTTCCAGCGTAAAGTTAATGCATTTAAGCGTAAGGGGAGAATGAAAACTGCTCCCCGGATATGTGGATAATTCTTTACTTTGAGAAAAAAATAAGCTTTTTAGTAAAATTTAATTCAGAAAATATTCTGTTTAAGAAATTTAAATCACACCACAAGTAGATATTGAGGTGTGATTTTTTCGGTTACCATGGAAGAGTGTACGGGATGTAATTATTTATGATAATGAAGTCATTGACATTCTGGATAAATGGAAGGAATATGCTGCGAAGAACACCAAAACAGTTTGAAGCGGATGATATCTTCTTCGGCAACAGCAAAAATGAGTTTTTTACTTACAGCGACTACCGGAACAAACTTCTGAAATACTTTTATTATGGATATTGAGCCAAGCCATCTCAGGGTTGCATTTTAAAAAATACATAATTCAAGGACAAAATAAGCCCTTGGAACCCTTACGGTTCACGCCCTTTCTGGTTCAATTTATTCATTTACTTTTATCCCCGCCGGGAGGCCGGTGAGGCCTACGGGGAGACTGGTCTCTCCTGTAAAGCCCTTCGTGTCTTTTTTGTATAAAAAAGACACCTGCATTTTCCGCAGAAAATGCCAGCTCCTATGGAGCTGGCGGACGGAATCGCTCGGCTCCGCCGCGCTTATGACGTCGCCCACCTTCTCTTCGTTCAGGTGCCGGGCTCCTACACTCACCTAAAAATATGCATTCAGCATATTTTCTTTACGGCTCGTGCCCTTTCGGGTTCAATTCCGATTAAAAAAATAAAAAAGACTTTGATTTTCATCAAAGTCTTCTGGAGCTGGCGGACGGAATTGAACCCCCGACCTGCTGATTACAAGTCAGCTGCTCTACCTGCTGAGCTACACCAGCATAATGGTGGGAACTATAGGGCTCGAACCTATGACCCTCTGCTTGTAAGGCAGATGCTCTCCCAGCTGAGCTAAGCTCCCATCGATGCAAGTTTTTGACTTCAAACCCACCAAACATATGTGTTAGGGCATCTGTCTTTCCTGCAAGAGGTATTATAGCACAGTTGTTTTTAATAAGTCAACATCATTTTTATATCAGTACATTTGGTATATAATGTATCTAACACTTGAGGAAATTTTAAAATTTTTATTTCAAAATATATAAACTATGTGAGGTAATTTGAATGTATGAAATTCAGAATATGGATCAGAATTTAGCAGGAAAACTGTTACATGAACACAGTGATATGATGTTTGCCGGAGTTGTAGCAGGAAACAATTCCGGCAGGGTATGGGTTGACGATCCCGCAGATCCGGGTTTAGCAATTGTATGGTCTGATGGGCTGCAAGACTTTTACTTCATGGGGTCATGTATTGACTCTACAAATATCGGACAGTTAAAATCCTTTATTGACGGCCCGTTGATAAATTTTCTCAAGGCAAAGAGATTGAATTATTTTGAATTTTCGTCCGATAGGGAAGAATTATATCCTGATATTTTTAAAATACTTTCAGACAGAGAAATTGAAAGCAACCTGCAATTTGTATACAAGTCAAAACCCGGCTCCCAAAGAGACGGTAGCATCACCTTTCCAGAGTCATATTACCTGCATTACATCGATAGAAGTTTTATTTCTTCAATAACAAATGACCTTACAGTCAAAAATCCGGAATTCTTAATTGAATATATCAATCAATTCTGGGGTTCAAAGGAGAACTTTCTGAACTTGGGTTATGGAACTGCTGCCGTATATGAAAATGAAATAGTAAGTTTTACAATAACATCTGCTTTATACAGGCAAACTTTTTCGCTTGGTGTTGAAACCCTGAAGCAACACAGAAGAAAAGGACTGGCAGCAGCATTGGCAAAAGTGCTTCAAGAAACCCTGTATGCCAAAGGCTTTAGCGTGTGGTGGGATTGTATGGATACCAATACTGCTTCACAGAAAACTGCGGAAAGCACCGGATTAATTTTTGACCATAATTATAAAGTTTGTTGGTTCAGATTTAAGTAATTTCTTATTTTTAATAAATTTTATTCTGTATTTTAAGTTTAAAAATTGTATAATTTATAATATGGCTGCTGCATTTATAAAGATTTACAATCTGGATAAAATAAGGTTGGCTGCTGCAGACTTATTAATTTACTATATCACTGGAGGTAAAATGTATGTCGACACCAACACCGCATATTAATGTCACCGAACAAGGTGTAATAGCCGAAACTGTATTAATGCCGGGAGATCCTCTCCGCGCCAAATTTATAGCAGAGACTTACCTTGAAAATCCTGTTCAGTTTAACACAGTCAGAAATATGTTTGGATATACAGGAACGTACAAGGGAAAGAAGATATCCATAATGGGATCCGGTATGGGCATGCCGTCAATCGGTATTTACTCTTATGAATTAATACACTTTTACGGAGTTAAGAACATAATCAGAATAGGATCCTGCGGAGCTATTCAGGAGGACATTAAGATCAGGGACATTGTCATAGGAATTTCAGCTTCTACAAATTCAACCTACGCATCACAATACGATTTGCCCGGAACTTTCGCACCGACAGCCTCCTGGTCCCTTGTCAAAAAGGCTGTAGATATTGCAGAAAGCAAGGAAATACCTATAAGAGTAGGCAATGTTCTCTCTTCCGACATATTCTACGATGACGATCCGGACACCTGGAGAAAATGGGCCAAAATGGGGGTTTTAGCTATTGAAATGGAGGCTGCCGCATTGTATATGAACGCTGCACGTGCAGGAGTAAATGCCTTGTGTGTTCTGACAGTTTCGGATTCTCTGGTATCCCATGAAGTCATTACGGCAGAGGAACGCCAGACTTCCTTTACCAATATGATGGAGATAGCTTTGGAGCTTGCCTAGTAAAATATTCTGTATATTGGGTGCATAACTTGGAGTGGATTTTTCGAAAGGACAAGGCGAAGGAAGAAGGAATAATTGCTTTATTCCGATGAAGTACTGCCAAGCAGTGCTTTTCGACAACGCAGTCATCAGGAAAATCAGCCCAAAGGATGCACCCTGAATATATAGAATATTGCAATAGCTTTTTACTTTTCTGTTACAATTATTAATTTATTTTTAACAATACTTTAACATTAAATATTACTTTGGTATAATCTATTGGTTAATAATCAATGGAAGCTGGGAAGAAAATGAAAAAAATAAACAAAGGAATTCTTGCTTTAATTGTTGCCGCAGCAATTAGTGCAATTGACATTTTTTACAACGGTAACGGGTATTCTCAACTGCTGCTGGCTTTAGCAGCCTCATTTGCAGTTTTCAACATGCCTGCCATACCGGATAAGCTTAAAGCATTGCCTTATTCAAAGCTTATTTTATTTATAGCAAATATCGTACTGTTGGTCTTCACCTTCAATCATAAGGTACTATTGGTAAATATGCTTTTGTTGTCATATTTGATATGGAGTGCCATAACGCCTTTTTTTCAAAAATACAGATCTTTTCTGCCTGTGACATTTCTGTTGTGTTTTGTAGCTGTATATGCCGCCTCTTATCTAGGCTTCAGCATACCACTGTTCATATTTGCATTTTATCCCATATATGCATTAGGAGCTGCAACACACCAGAAAAACATTATTACCACTCCGAAAATATGGTCGTTTGCCTTCTTAAATCTTGCTGGAGCTGCAATACTGCTTGTTTTATTTATGTATAAGGCCCTGGGACAGTCGATTCTGGGCAGCATCCTTTTCACAAATATCACAAAACCCGGAACTGTCACTGCCGTATATCTACCATTTATAGCATTGTTTATGGCATGGTTTACTGCATCAGGCAACTTGATTTTCCATATGCTTACAGCACGTTTTGAAAAGGGAAATACTGCTTTTGATCTCTCTAATTATTTTAAGCCTGTCTTTAGCTTTATTTCATTTTCAGCAATTATCGCCGTAACCACATTTTTATGTGAATTTTCAATACGGCAGGAAATAAAAGCAACAATCACCGACATGCTGCATCCTAATATAATGTTCAACATGCTGGTTTTGTGCGGCTTATACCTGTGCCTTATTTCACTGATAGGAAAAGGGATATCAAATATTTTGATCGCAATAGCCGCCATTTTCCTTACAATAGCAAATTTTATCAAGTTCACCTACTTTGATGAACCTTTTTATCCCTGGGATATGTATATGATTAAAAATCTAATAGGCATATGCAAGGATTATCTTAATATACCTATTGTAATTGCGGTGCTGATAGTTCTTGCAGGCTTGATTTTCTTACTTGTCAAATTCCGGAAAAATGTGCTCAGCTATCTAAAACCAAGATTTAACTTTGTTATCATGCCCTTTGCGCTTATCCTGTTTCTCCTCAACGCCAATGTGCTGACCGATTACAGGCTATCTGTCCAGGTTGGTGTTCAAAGATCCTGGTATATTGGTAAAGCCGAAATACTGGCAAACGGTATGTATGCTCAAAACTATTACTATCTCACCGACTTGGAAAAATATTTGAATCCTAAGCCCGATGGTTACAGTGAAGAAACCATGCAGTCTATTTCTGAGAAATATCCTGCTCCGGTGGATAATTCCATAGCCGCCTCCACCATTGGAGCATCTGTGAAAACGGCTGAAAAACCTAATGTCATAGTTATAATGAGTGAAAGCTACTGGGATCTGACAAAACTAAAAGGTATAGAGTTTAGTAAGGATATTGCTGAAAATGTCCACAAATATCAGAAGGGCATGCTGGCACCTCCGGCAATCGGAGGCGGTACCGCAAATACCGAATTTGAAGCACTTACAGGTATGTCTTTATACTTTATGAGCCCGGGAATCATAGCCTACAATGCCTACCTCAGAACTGAAACTCCAAGCATTGCTTCTGTGTTCAAAGATAACGGGTACAGCACAACGGCCATTCACCCTAACGGCGGCTGGTTTTATAACAGAGATAAGGTATACAACTATTTCGGCTTTGAAAAATTCTATGATGTATCAAGTTTTGATATGAGCACACAAACAAAGGGACCTCATATTTCAGACTATGCGCTGACTGACAAGATACTTGAAACCTTGAATTCTTCAGACAAGCCTGCTTTTATCTTTGCAGTTTCAATGGAAAATCATGACCCTTTTGATAATAAATTCAGCAATTTTGACGTAAACGTGGAGTCAGACCAGTTGAACTCTTCGCAGAAAAGTATTGTCAGCGGTTATGCACAAGGACTGTATGATGCCGATCAATCCCTCGGACAGCTCATTGAGGAACTTAAGAAAAGTGATAAACCTACTCTGCTATACTTTTTCGGCGATCATGCCCCTCGTCTGGGTACTCTTGACGACTACTACAGCGTTTACGACAAACTTGGAGCAAAGCAGGATGCTGAGCTCAAGCAGGGCATCGGTGAATTGAAGTACTATACTACACCTCTGGTTACCTGGTCAAACTTCCGTGAAATGAGGAGTTTTCAAAGTATAATCTCCCCTTCGCACCTTTCCTATGAGATATTGAAGGATGCAGGTGTAGACCATCCCAATTACTTCAACATAATGCCCAAGCTGGAGGAGAAATATCCTATAATGCATTTGAAGAACATGGGACTGGTAAATTCCGACGATGAACTGGTGCAGGATTATCGTTTGATACAATATGATCTGCTTTTCGGCAATAAATATCTTAAAGACAATAAGTAAGGAAGTGGTTCATGGTTTGTCCCTGATTAAAGGCATACTCATGCACCTTGGCCCTCCCCTGCCCCTGGACAACTCGTAGGAGTCGAATTCCAGTACTTCTATTTTGCTTTTTCTCAGTGCATTATTAGTTATGCGGTTTCTGTTGTAACATACGACTTTTCCGGGTGAAACCGCAAGAGTATTACTGCCGTCACTCCACTGTTCCCTGCTGGCAGCAATGCTGTCGCCGTCGCCGCATCTTATGAGGTTCACCGCCGGCAGCTTGAGATGCTCCTTTAATATCTCAGACAAGTCACTGTGCTCATATTTAATGCACAACTGCTTATTTGCCCCTCTGCTGATACTGAAAACATCCAGGGGTTCTTCAATACCCGGAAAAATTGTAAACTGATCATAATCAACCATGGTAAATACAGTGTCCAGATGCATATATGCCCTCTTCTTTGGAATGTCAAAAACAAGGACCGTATTGAAGGGCTCCTCTGAATCCAAAAGCTTTTGAGCTACTCTCTCAACTGCTATGGGGCTTGTTCTGTCACTGACACCCATAGCCACAACTTTATCCGAAAGCACCAGTATATCTCCGCCCTCAATGGGATGGGTCTTGTCCCTGTTGTACCATCTGGGAACCTCCTTGAATCTCGGGTGATAATTAAAAATATATTGAGCAAAGATAGTTTCTCTGTTTCTTGTTTCATTTGCCATTACATTCAGCGATATTCCCTTGCCGATGGCTGCAAAGGGGTCTCTTTGAAAATACATATTCGGAATTGGGTCAAGGTAGAATGGGTAGGCATTTTTTATCATATCTCCCAATGTCTTGTGTTTGATATGTTTCAAATCACTATGCCTCGTTCCCGAAATACATTTATTTATAAAATCATGAGGGGTCATTGCGCTGAAAATTTCTTTTATAGCATCTTGAAGCCCCTCTGTAACAACCTTTCCCTCTATCATGAATTGTGTCAGAAACTCTTCCCTTATACGGGAGTCCTTAAGGATATCTGCCATTAAGTCAGTAAGGTAGACTACTTCAACATCCTCATTCCTAAGAATCTGAACAAATTGATCATGTTCTCTTTGCGCCTGCTCTAAAAACACAATTTCATCAAACAGAAGCCTTCTCAAATAATCCGGTACTATATTTTCCACTTCAAAACCGGGCCGATGGAGCAGAACGGATTTTAACTTTCCTATTTCACTATAGACAGAAATGCCGGGCTTTAAAGACATAACTTTCCTCCAGATAACAATTTCTTATCTATAATTCCCTTGTGGCACACTGTTATTCAGTTATTTAAAAAATGAAAAAAAGGATTAGACATCATTATACAATTAATAGAGCATGTTTTATATAAATTTAAGGGAAATACTAAAATTGAAATTTGGTTTAGAATACGTAATTGGAGGATAATACAATGAGTAAAATTAATGAAGCTATTAGCAGGATCAGGGCACTGGAGTGCCCGACAGGAGAATTGGAAAACAGGGTCACCGGAATACTTGAGGAATACGGGGTTGCCGGAAGGACTCAAATTAATATTGACCGGGCCAAAATCCTGGATAGTGATGAAGCCCAGGCTTATAAAGTGAAAATTGAAGATGAGGGGCAGTCTTTGATTGTAATGGCCCAATCAGGATATGACGATTATGTTGCCAGGGTTGTGGATGTTTACAATGCCTAGCCCTTTTTTACTGCTGATATGAGCAGCATCATAGGACGACGCAGTTCATCAGCCATTCCCGGAACCGAATAAAGCAGATGCTCCGCAGGCTTTGGTTCAACAAGCCCTGTTATTTCAAAGCCTGCCTGGATAAGCCCATTTAAATATGTGGTCAGGGTCTTATGATACTTTATTACTTCCTCTCCCAAAAAATCAGCCCTACGGATACCCTCGGTGAAGTATTGGTCGACAGGCCAGTGAAGACGGCTGCCCTGATTGTCATAATACCAGTCCTGTTTCCCCTGTGCGGTAAATATGGGATGTTCCACAGAGAATACGAACTCTCCGCCATTTGTCAGGCATTTGTTTACTCTTGCAGAAATATCTTTAAACGATTGAATGTAATGTAAGGCCAGCGAGCTTATTACTATATCAAAGGAATTACCGGCAAAATCGATATCTTCGATGGGCATACAGATATACCTGATATCTCCGGATTTTGTTTTGTTCCTTGCTTCCTCCAGCATCTTCTGCGAAATATCAACACCTGCAACTGATTTGGCTCCATTTTCAACGGCATACCGGCAGTGCCAGCCAAAACCGCAGCCTAAATCCAGAACTCTTTTATCTTGAAAATCAGGCAGCATTTTTTTCAGTTCATGCCATTCCCCCGCAGCTTCAAGTCCATTCCTGGAACGTTCCATATTACTGTATTTTTCAAAAAAAGTACTGTCATCGTATTTATTCTGCTTCATTTTTATATCCTCCAAAGCTACACACATTGAATTTAATTATAGCACATATTACAATATCATGATAAAACCGCATAACTTTGAAATTTCACATTTTCACATATTGCCATACCTTTTAACAGCGGCTATTATTATGTTAGTCACATAAACAAAATGGCGTTGCTGGAGGTACAATTGTTTGAAAAACCTAGATTTTTATATCGTTGATGTCTTTGCAGAAAACAGATACCAGGGAAATCAATTAGCTGTGTTTCGCAATGCAGCCGGCCTGTCAAAAAATGAAATGCAGCAGATAGCCAAAGAAACCAATTTTGCCGAAACCACATTTATTTTATCCAATTACAAGGTCAATAACGGCTATGATGTTAAAATATTTACTCCGGATTTTGAGGTCCCTTTTGCAGGTCACCCAACACTGGGAACTGCATTTATTATTAATAATGAAATAGAAAATTATTTTTCCGGAAAAATAAATCTGAATTTAATGATCGGTCAAATACCCGTAACATTTGAACAGAATCAGGATATATGGATGAAACAAAACTCTCCTCAGTTCGGGTGCACAATTGATGCGGGCACAATATCCGAAATTCTTGGAATAAGCACCGGCTATATGGATTTAAATTTTCCGGTGCGGGAGGTGTCCACAGGGTTCCCCTCCATAATCGTACCGCTGGATTCACTTGAGGCTGTCAGGAAATGCCGGATCAACCATGCCAAATATAAGGAATTTCTTGAAAGTACCTTCTCTGCCTGTATTCTTGTGTTTTGTAAAGAAACCTATCAAGAGGAAAACACCCTTAACGTCAGGGTATTCTGTCAGGATTCGGGCTATCCCGAGGATGCCGCGACGGGAAGTGCCAACGGGAGTCTGGCGGCCTATTTACTTGAATATAACTATTTTAACAGTGCACAATTAAACTATAGAGTTGAACAGGGTTATGAGATAAACAGAAAATCACTGCTGAAAATCAGGGCAGCTAAAGTAAACGGTAATTTTGACATAAATGTTGGTGGTAAGGTTTTTATGGTTGCTAAAGGCCAATGGATTTTAGCTTGATTTTATACATTGCTTCAGGCTGCTTCTTTATCTTTTCGCAAAGGCCAGAACATGTCCGTCTAAATCGAGACCATATGCAGCATGGTCTCCCCAATTCCTCAGCTGTGCCTTGCTGATCCCAGCTCCCCCCGCATCTACCAGCCTGGTATAGTATTCATCCGGGTCGTCAACAAATAAATATATTTCACTTCTGGGCACACCATTCGCAGTGCGGGGATTGGGTATCCTGTTTTCAAGAATCCTCATTATTCCCTCCTCCGGCATTATACCTAATGAAACACCTGTTCCAATCAGAAATTCTGTCATTCCCGGAACGTGCAGGGCAGGTTCATAACCAAGCACCTTTTCATAGAAAGCCTTGCTTTTTTCCTGATTTTTTACATATATTATAAACATCATATTTCCATCATTGGTTATACTCATGCTCGACCTCCTTTTTCCTCTTATAACAAAAATCTTTTATATTCATCCAAAACACCAGATAGCAGGCATAAATAGCTCTTTATATCATTATCCTGCATAAGGAGATGAAAAACATTGCTTATATTTCTTCTAAATATTAAATCAATTTTAAACTCCGGTAATTCCATCAGCAGCGGGCATAAATATCTTGCCCTGGGGTCTTCTATTATAGTTACCCTACCCTTTTTATCCAAATAGGGTATATACGGAAAAATCCTGCATGCCAGGGGTCTGAGTTTCCTGTTGCAGGTTCCCTTACAAACTGCAAAAAGAACTTCGGTATCCAGGAGCTTTTCCTTTCGTGTTGTTAAAAACTCCCCGTTCCCGTCAAACATAAGCTCCTCGCCCGGGAACAGGCACATGCCCGCGTCCTTGTCACCGGAACAGCATTTGCTGCTGCAAAGCAGGCCACAATCGAATTTTAGGGGAGTGGAGTTCTCCAGCATCCTGTATGCTTTTCTATATAAAACCTTTTTATTCATAAAAAATCCTCTCAATGTGCAAAAAATATTATCCTGCCGCCTTAAAGCCATTTAATACCCTAAGGCTCTGCCCACAATGACCACCTTGATTCTGTCCCTGTTGAATTGTCTTCTTATAACTACAAAGTCGTTACAGATTCTATCGTTACTGTTACAATCAGTACAATATCCCAATTTTGTGCAGGGTGTATCCTTGTTCAGCCGCTTGGCATCAATAGGTGCAGAATAATTACGCACCCTTTTCTCTGCCTCTTCCAGGTTGGCCACTATTTTATTTATGCCGGCCAAAATTATAACCCGTTCCGGTCCGTACAACATAGCAGCTACTCTGCTGCCGTTTCCGTCAATATTGTAAAGTTCGCCTTTTTCAGTAACAGCATTGGTACTGCACATAAATACATCTGCAAAAAAATTTTTCCTGTATATTTCTTTCTTTTCTTCACTTGTAATACCGGCTCTGTATTTATCTAAAAAGTTGTATTTCCCGTTTCTCAAAAATTCAATCACACCGGTTTCAAACAGCGTCATTGAGTCCCCGACACCAACTGTAGAATTTTGTGGTATCAATTCCTGAAGCTTGTGAAGCAATTTTGTTTCATCTTCCACATAACAACCAGTGATATTGTGTTTTGCCAAACCTTCCAGTGTTCTATCCACTTTCCTTTCCATAAACCAGGAAACACTTTTATCCATGCTATCATCCCCCCCCCGCTGCAATCAGCATTCTATTCACAGATATATATTATACTAAAGTTATGCGATAGAGGCCATCCTCTCATACCTTCCATAATTTACAAGACCCTTTAACAAATATTTGAATTGTTAAAGGGCCTTATAGGAAATGCATTTCCTTATTTCGATACAGGCCTACCTCAATTTTATTGATTTAATTCTATATCGGTATACACCGGAAGGTGTGTTAACGGAAACAACAGTTCCTTCCTTTCTGCACAACAGGGCCTTTCCCATAGGAGATAGAATAGTTATGCAATTATCCTCATTACGGACGGTTTCAGGGACAACTATCTTATAGCTATATGTCTCCTGCTCTTCAATATCCTCGATCTCTACTTCACTGTTCAAGCATACAAACGGAAAATCATTATTTGTTTGGTCTGATAATACTACGTTTTTAACGACAGTGTCCACAGCATTTAAATAGCTGTCCAACAGTTCTTCAAACTCTTCCCTGTGTCTGTTAAATTCAGGAAAGTACAAGTCGACTATTTGCGATCTCCTTTCTTCAAAATCTACTAAATGCGCAAGCAAATTCTCATATGCCGGCATATTTAGCGTAAGCTTTTCTGTCACAAAATCCCCCTCCATTCTACAAGTAATTAAATGGTATTTCCCATAAAAAAAACATATGGCGCTTTGCCGGCAGGCAAAACACCATATGTAATATGGTACCATATTTGTTGCACCATGTCAAAATCATAGTATTGAAATAAGTGCATACTAATTGTTGATTGGTACTGTCTTATCTGACATACCCGTCACCGATAAATCATGTTATTATTGCGATTTACCATCCGTTGTAAATAATCCAACTGCTGTAACAACAATACCTATAAACGGCGTTATCCTTCCCATATGTCCTAGAAAACCATCTCCTACATATCCAATCAACATTACTTTGCAGGCAATTCCAAATAAAATAAGAGCAATCCCAAACAACATGACTCTGTAATCTTTCATTTTCAGACCTCCTGACAAATTTATATATGGCCCTAATGGGGGTCTTAAATCCGTTTTCGTAATTTTTCATATTCATCAGGTGATATTTCTATATCCTTCAATACTTTTCTAATTAGACCCCTGCCCAAATCTTCTCCGTGAAAAGGAATCACCGTAGTTCTTCCATCTACGTGCCTGAAACTTTTATGACTCCCCTTCTGGCGTATTTCGTTAAACCCAAGAATTTCCAATATTCTCACCATATCTTTGGAAGAGATGATGGTCAGTTTACTCATACGACAACCTCGATCTGCTGAACTCCTACGAACTCATTCTGGAAGAACTCATCATTTTCTGCTTCCAGGCATAATTCAATCGCCTCTTTTATTCTCGGAAGCAATTCTTCTACTGTTTTAGCTTGAGTATGGCACCCTTTCAACGCCGGAACAGAGCCAACATATATTCCATCTTCATCTTTTTCAATCAAAATAGTAAAGTTATATTTTTTCATAAAATCACCACCCATGATATTATTATATCACAAACTATATTCAATAATGTTCCCTAATAAACTTTATCGATTTCCATTACTTATGGTAAACTTCACCGTTAATTGCCGAATACATGACTATCCTTCTTATATGAAAACGACTTGGCCTCAGCCAAGTCTCAATTACAAATATGCTCATTTATCCAGTTCAATATCTTTGCCGTCATATGTCATAAAGGCTCTATTCAAAGCACTCTCATTAAGTCCTCTTATCTCTTATCCCAGCACTCCCACCAGTTTCTTGAATAATCTTCTCATGGAACAAAACTATATTTTCATAACTTAAAAATCCCATCATTTTGCTAACTCCTCAAGAGCCTCTTTGCTCAAACTCTTTCATTAATTTTTCTGCCAAAGTCAAAAATTCCACCTCGCTTACGCATATTTATAATAAAATTATACCACAAACAACCACAAACAAAACCTATGTTATACTAAAGCTATGGCTAAGTCCCCCTTTCACTCATTTGTGATACGTCTCCCCGTATCACTCAACAACTAAACAAAAAAGATTTGAAATTAGAATAGCCTGTTAACCTATGAGACACCTTCCATTAATGTATCTTAGGTAATTTTCACATATCATAAAAAATATGCATTTAATTGTGAAATAATAAATTACAAGATTATCCAGATTATTAAAGAAAGTTTTCAAAGCAATCATAATTTCGTTGTTTTACAATTTTACTATCTCTGAATTCAAAAATTTGTGCAAAATATGCTTTCATTTCATCACCAGTTTTCAGCTTTCCTAATGGAATTGCCAGCCTACCAGTCCAAATCGCTTCAATAATAACTGTATCTCCACAAGAATATGCTTTTACAATCTCGTAGTTTTGACTTGAAATAACCTGCTGTCCTTTTATTGATGCATCCTTTATGGCCTCCAGATTTCTCTCAACAATCTTTTTTGTCAATAAATTAGGATACTCAATTTGACTTGCAGTTTCATCATAAAAATTATTAAGTTCCTCGCCCATTTTTCCTTCACTTACCGCTTTAATAAATTCGATTGCTAATTCAAGATTTTTGTTTTCCATTTTCATCCTCCTATTCTTGATACCAAATCCTACTTTGAAAATTAGCATCTTTATAATACAATATCGTACATATATTTAGCTCTTATAGGAATTATAGTATAAATGTCTGTATAAGGCTACTATCTATAATGTTCACATGTGAACCTTATTTATGATATGTCTCATTTTTCATTATCTTAAAGGCTCTGTACGTCTGTTCAAGTAGAATGAGTCTTGCCAGCTGATGAGGAAATGTCATTTTGGACAGGCATATTCTGTAGTTGGAAGCACTGACAAGGCTTTGATCCAGTCCCAATGAGCCCCCTATTATAAAGGTTATATGGGAGTTCCCTGCGAGCATGATGTTCTCCAGCTTGGAGGCAAAGCCTTCCGAGGTTGTCTGCTCCCCAGCCAGATCCAGCAGTATGATATAACTGCCTTCCTTAACTCTTTTGAGCAGCCGCTCCGCTTCACGCTGCTTCACCTGCAGCTCCTGCGCCGGGCTAAGAGTGTCGGGGGCATGCTCATCTTCCACCTCAATCAGCTCAATATCTGCAAAGCGTGAAAGTCTTTTAGTATATTCGGAAATACCTTCCTTGAGGTACCTTTCCTTTAGTTTTCCAACTGCCGCAATTGTTATTTTCATATTTATGCCCATGCCCAGCATTTTGCACAAAACATAGTGATAAATGGCATGGGCCCGGTATCTCCTTTATTCATTTTTAATCATTTTTATGTATTTCTTTCAGCCTTTTCTCCACAAGAAATTTGCTTCGCAAATCCGCTTCGCGTCCACTCAAGTACTCCGCCATGCTACGCAAATTATCTTTTCGCTAGGGGGCACTACTGCCCCCTTCGACGGAGCTTACGCTCCTGAGCACCCCCCCTAAACCGGGAAGGGGATTCCCCTTTCCAATCCCCTAGTATAGAAATTTATCGTTTGGAATTTTTTGGGTAAACATTCAAACTCAGCATTATAAGTGTCTCATCACTGTTCCAAAAGTTATAAATTCCTATACTCTAAAAAAGGGCCCTGTATACGGGCCCCTTGAATTTATTAACCAATTATAATCCAATTGTATTTTACTTACAATATTTTTACCTTCCCGGCCCTGTCTCTGCTTGCCACCTCAAGCATCACATCTCCGCCCACCGCGATCTGCTTCTCGGTAAGTGCATTATACGTAGTCTGATAAGCCAGCTCCGGAAAATTGTTCTCATGACTCAAATGCCCCAGTATGAAGTTCCTGCAGCCCTTTTCAGCAAGATAGGCAATGACCTTTGCGGCCATTTCGTTTGACAGGTGACCGTGGTCTCCCATGATTCTCTTCTTCAGCGACCATGGATAAGGCCCGACCTTCAGCATCTCAACGTCATGATTGGACTCAAGCAGCAGCAGGTCGTTACCCTCTATGTATGAAAGCAGCTCTTTGTTCATATGACCTATGTCTGTAGCCGTCGTAATACGTTTTCCCCCGGCAGAAAAATTGTACCCCACCGGTTCGGCCGCATCATGAGGAATCAGAAATGGCCGCACGCATATATCCCCGATTTCAAACTCATCTCCGGTACAGAAACATACCCTGTTCTCCAGCTTGACCGGTCCCAGCCCATACTCCATTGCACCCCAGGTAGCTTCATTGGCATATATGGGAATATCCTGCTTTCTGGATATTATACCTGCTCCGCGCACGTGATCAATGTGTTCATGGGAAATTAATATAGCGCTTAGCTCGGCCGGATTTTCTCCGATAGAGCAAAGCGCTTCCAATATTCTTTTTCCGCTTAAACCAGCGTCCACAAGAAGCTTTGTTTTCTCAGTGCCTATAAATAAAGCATTTCCGCTGCTGCCGCTAAACAAACTGCAAAATTTAACCATTTATGCTCCAGTTCTTCTTCATGCAAAAGGATTTCGCACAAAAATGAGCGTTAATCTTCTGTTGATATCCTGGTTATGTCTGCTCCAAGCAAATTAAGCTTGTTAACAAAATTTTCATAGCCTCTGTCTATATATTTAATATTAGAAATTTCAGTTGTTCCCTTTGCAATCAAACCCGCCAGAACCATGGCAGCTCCGGCCCTCAGATCGGTTGCCTTCACAGGCGCGCCTGTCAGCAAGGCTCCTCCGTCAATAACTGCAATTCTGCCCTCTACCTTTATCCTGGCACCCATGCGTTTGAATTCATCCACGTACTGGAATCTTGAGTCCCATATACCTTCTGTAATGGTACTCACGCCTTCCGCCATATGCAGTAGAACGGTAATCTGCGGCTGCAGATCGGTAGGAAAACCGGGATAGGGCAAAGTCATTATATTAACATTCTTTACTTTATTTCCGCCTATAACTCTTATAAAATCTTCGTCTTCTTTAACTGTAACTCCCATTTCAATCAGCTTTGCAGTGAGAGATTCCATATGCTTTGGAATGACATTTTTAACTGTTACATCTCCCCTTGAGGCTGCAGCAGCAATCATAAACGTTCCTGCCTCAATCATATCGGGAATTATGGTGTGGACTCCGCCGCCCTTCAGGTGGTCTACTCCCCTGATTTTGATAACGTCTGTCCCTGCACCTCTGATATTAGCCCCCATAGCATTCAGGAAATTGGCTACATCAACAACATGTGGTTCCTTTGCCGCATTTTCTATCACAGTCTGACCATTGGCTTTTACTGCTGCCAGCATGAGATTGACGGTAGCACCGACACTGACAACATCCAGATAAATCTGTGCCCCCTTCAGCTGTGCAGCATCAATTTTTACTATGCCATGTTCAATAACAACATGGGCACCCATAGCCTCAAAGCCTTTAATATGCTGATCTATAGGTCTGAACCCAAAATCACATCCGCCCGGGAGTGATACTTCCGCCTTTCCAAATCTGGCAATCAAAGCTCCCAATAAATAATACGAAGCTCTCATGCTTTTCACAAGTTCGTAAGGTGCTTGCCAGCAGTTTACCTCTCGTGTGTCACAAATTACGGTATTGCTGTCTTCTTTAGTTATCTTAGCGCCCAATTTGGTGAGAATATCCAATAAAACCTTGACATCCTTGATATCAGGAACATTCTCGATTCTACTGATTCCATTTATTATCAACGCCGCGGGTAAAACCGCAACTGCAGCATTCTTTGCTCCGCTAATGGTAACTTCTCCGTTCAGGGGACATGGCCCGTTTATTAAGAACTTATCCAAACCCTTCTACACCAACCTTTTGTATAAACTG
>JAEWJR010000017.1:0-13160 GCA_023386445.1 Bacillota bacterium
TTATGATGCTTTGAGGCATATTCTTTTTCCCCTTTTCTCGTGGCATGTGAAAAACCTCCTGTCGTAGTTTATATCCTACAACAGGAGGCCTTTTCTTTTCAATGTCCGTTTCTCTTGGGGCAGTGCAGGGTGAAGGTAGTCCTTTTCTTGGGGTGATGATACTAGTAGTTAAAATAACGCATATGGTTAGAGTTTAGACTATTCCGCCAGATACTCCGCAACAATTGTTTTATATTCATCCGGAACAACCCTATTTTGACTTCCCTCTGCAGGTTCCAAATCCCACCTGCCGATTTTAACAAGGTACGCATAGGATACTACCAGATACTGTTTTAACATGATTATATTCCTCCTTTTAAAATTTCAATTTGAGATCTCAGTTCATTAATCTGCTGGGACATATCAATTACTGCTTCTGCCAAAGCTGCCTTTTCTTCGTCTACAGGCTCCTCAACAAACTGTGGCGGCATTTCAGCTACCGGCTTAACTCCGCCGGTAGCCTTATAGTACTCATGGTAAGCTGTAAAAACTTCTTGTTCATTAACAGTGCAATCCTGTTCCGGAATAAATACAATTGAACCATCAGGGAGGGCGATAATGAATCCACCTTCTATGAAATTCATATCTGCCACAATTCCCAGTGCCTCGGAATTGTGGTATATTACTTTATTGCCTTGTAGTCTTAACATTTTATATCCTCCCTCTGCAATCTAATTCTAATTCAAAGTCAACAATATATGCCCCGTAAGATTTAATGTTTAATATTACTGCAGTGTTGGCAGGGCCTATTCTTATTTCAAAAGTTAAGCCCGCGGTGGATACGCTTGATATATACATTTGTGCAACCGACTTGTCCACCACGCCAGATTGAGTTGCTAGTCTATAGTTTACAATTTTGACTATAGGAACAGCTTTTTTAGCGACTTTAAATGGTATATAAGTACCTAAATAAAAGTAAGTACTGCCCTGCAACCATGGAAGAAATATTGCGCCTTTATATTTGATGTATTCGCATAAACTCAAATCAATCAAAGTATCTAAAGCACTATCTTTTTGCTGTTTTGTCTCCAGCGCCTTACTGTAACCCTCCAATGTTGAAATAATGCTCTGCGGGTATGACAGCGATAGGCTACCGAATGTCTGAGCATGTAGCGTTTTAAGTATTTGGTAATCTACTGTGTAGGTTGCGTTTGGATTAAAAATTAATGAACCATCAGTTAAAAATAACGCATCTTTACCAAAATAGTATACAGGATAAGTGCCATGTAACCACCTTGTATCTACATTATGATTTGAGTATAGTGCATTAATATACTCCACTCTATTTATTAATTGTGAATTCCCACTCGACCAGGAAGGTAAACCATTAAGCGCATTGATAACATATTCATTTGAGTTATCATTTTTTATTGGATTAGCAACCTCACCTAACACAATTCCACTATCAACCGTTACATAGTTATCGCCCTTAACTAAATCCCACATTCCACCAGAGATATGAACATTTGTGTCTGTAATAGTCTCTGGGTTTGCATGTTTATAATGGAGTCTGTAGCCTTCATAACCTGGGGCAACATTCGCTTTACAATAATTTAATAAATTTGTATCAACCTTTGCAATTGTACATCCTATTACACCAGTTATCCCCCATGTCCCAGTTATTGTTATTACATTTCCTGATATGGAGCTTATGGTATAACCAGTTCCCAGCCCAATTACACCTATGACATTACCCACTGCAAATGGGGTAATGTCATCAACTGTGACTGTGTTACCTCCATTTGTAATAGTTGTTGCTGTATATGCAGCAGTACCAGGAGGGTAATTACCCTTATCGAAGGCCGAACCTACCACGCCTACCCAAAGATTGTATCGTGTCCCATTGTTTTGTAGAGCTCTCCAACCATTCATAAAGGCTTTAGTTTCGTCATTATTAGGATCTATATTTTCGTTCCAGCCGCTATCGGTATCCGCAACTGTTATACATAAATCTCTTAAATTGCCGCTATTAAACGCGACCTGATCTCCTGAGGTTAATGTTTGGCTAGGCTTTAGAATTTTTCCGTCATATTTAACTGCAAAAACAGATAATTCTGAGATGTCTTTAACATGGCCAAATAATGGTATCCATACTCCTTTATGTCCACCCGAATCACCTACAATGAAATCAAAATCCTTACCGTACAGTGTTCTATGTTTCCAGTTCAATAACCCTGATACCTTACCATTTTCTATTGTCACCTTATCATCAGCCGTAAATTGCCCATCTAAAACAAACCGTTGTAGATCACACGATTTGTATTCTGTAGGAGCTGTTGTACCTTCAACAAGCATAACAGAGTTGTATGTACCAATTCCCACAATTGTGTTTATTAAGGCTACCGATATAACTGAATTATTACCTGTATTAAAACTTCCGGTTCCTATCTTTAAATTTGATTGACCAGCTATTACATAGAGGTTTGAATTACTTCCTAAATTTGCTGATATATAGTAGTTTGTGTTTGGTTTTACAATAATCTGTTGTGAAGTCCCGGTCATATTTATGGTTGATGTAACCTGAATTTTGCCATTCACTATGGCGACAGTATTATTTGGTGCTCCTGGGTCTTTCCAATACCCAATACCTTCCTCACAATTACCATTTCTCACAAGGTTATAACGTCTGTTTTCAAAGTAGGGATTTGTAAGACAGGCATATGAGTCTACATAGGGGTATTTAGCCATTAGCTGATCAACACTCAAAGATGCCTCACTTACTGTAATTTCATTAATCATTATTCCATCAACATTTAGAGTATTTCCAATAGCAGATGATGCTGCAGTAAGACCTATATATATTTCTGTTAAACCTGTTAAATGAGAAGGTTGTACAACGAATCCAATACGCGTAAATGGTGTGGCAGACGGTATTACCACACCTGTTATCGAAGATAAAGAGGTATTATACATTCTTAAAAATGTATTAGTACCACCATTACATTTAACATATCCTGATATTAAATAGCACTTAGTGGAATTAACGGGAATTCTTTGAGGAGCATATAATCCAAACGAACCACTTGTCACTGTGGATGTAGCTCTCACCGAATTATTACCAAATACCCTAGATGTGTTATCTATTGCTATGGAAGCTCCTAAAAGGACAGAGAATTTACTCACATCCTCACAATTCCCATCCCTCCCCAATAAATTAACATAAGAAAATCCCGTAAACTCAATCTTTGGGGAAACGGGTATTTCGGGAATTTGTATCCTGTTATATCCTGGCTGCAGCGCTGTGTTTTGAATAGAACCGTTATCTATCTTATTTTTTATTTCGCCTGTGTAGGAATCGATCTTATCCAGATTGCTGTTCATGACATTTACGTCATAGAATTCATCTGTGCCGGGTTTTACAAGGTCTATATATTTTGTATTTTCCGCCATTTAATTTAGCACCTCACTTCTTAATTGTTCATGTGTATATGCCGCCAATTGCGCATTTGTATACCGGGAAAGTATTGCATGCGTGTTATACAGCAGGCTTAAATCAATGATTATATTGGCGGGCACTGTTCTTTCCAGCAGGCTGCCCACCTCATCAAACTTACCCTTTTCTGCCAGGGCTACTCTTACCACCAAGGTGTATTCATCATTTCTCAGTTCCACAGAATAGCCTGCCTCTCCGCAAAGGGCATCCAGCTGGCTTTCAAGTGTTCTCCTGGTATATGGCAGCTTTTCATTAAGCCTGGCAAGTATTCTGAACTTCCTGACGTCCAGTGAGTCGGAGCCTTTTGGGAATATCTTCAGAATGGTTTCCCACCTTTTGATACCATTTTCTGTTGCATCGGCAACAAACTGATCCTTCAGCACAGCTTCAAGAAGCTCCCAAACTGAAAGGAGTTCAGGGTTTTCAGCGGCGGCAAGCTCTCTGAATTCCCTGAACTCCTTTAGAAATTCCGGAAGATAGTTCAATATATTTATTTCTCTATCCAATTACATCACCCCTCACTGGAATACAATTTTCATCCAGCAACAAATTCTGTTCCAGTGCGTTTATCTTTGTACCCGAGATGTCAATAACGCCCTCCACATTAAGGAGCCTGGTCTCCAGTTGGCTTATGCGGACTATGAGGTTTTCATTGTCAGACCAGCTTTTACTCAGCTCTTTGAAGTATTCGTCAATTGTTCTTTCAACATAGCCCTTAACATCATTCCAGGTCCAATCGGGTTTGTAGCTGATATTGGCTTCAATATTAACTGTCTGCGCTCCGACACCTTCTACAGTCACAATATGCCCGATTGGAGCTATCCCTGCGCCGTTCCCACGGTTTTGCACCGGGTCGATTCTGGTTTGTATATCTGATATCAGCTCTTCCGAGGGCTTGTTATACTCTGAATTAATAATCACCAGCTTAACGGTGCCTCCCCCGTTCCATACAGGATATACCTTGACTCCCCCGACCCCCTGCAGCTCATTGACTTTTTCCTTATAGTCGGTTATGTTTCCTCCATAAGCCTGGGAATCGAGTGTGGCAAAATATCTTGCCCTGAGCTGTTCAGTTTCCTCATCATCCTCTCCTGGAATGAGTATTTCAGTCACTTCGGCGTAACTCAAGCCGTCAATATAGTTGATGGGCAGCAAAGTCCCGAAATTCCTGTTGCCCCCGGTTCCGGCAGTCTCACACTCAAGCTTGAACTGGGAGTCAGCTATTTTTTCGGTCACCTTATAGTTCAGGCTGCTCAGAGAAAATCTCGAGCCGACCGAGACATTAATATTGAATACACCTTTGACAACGGCATGTGAAGCCGCTTTGGGAACAACACCCCGTTCAGCGGCTCTTTTTATCAGATACCCTCTTGAAGCCGTGTCTGCAAAGGCTTCGTTCAATATAACATCAGCTTCAATGTACATCTGTACAAGTTCGGCTGCAGCAGGTGCAAGCGCATCAAATATTACCGAACCTTCTCTCTTATCAATTGTATTGGGGATTCGGTTCAGCATGCGCTGCAGTATATCTTCATAAGTAAAGGTTTCATACATCAGTTCCTCACCTCCTTCTCGATTTCGATATTACCTTGAGTTGTTGTAACAGCAAATTTTACTGAAACCTTTTCCTTGCCCGTAGAAAAAGAAAAATTACCTACCTCGGTGATTCTCTCATCCCTGAGCAGGGCTTCGGTTATTTTTCTTTTAATACCGGAATAGACATACGGCACCGGTTGGCCCATTAATTCCACCATTTCCAAGCCGTAGTTCCAGCTGTATATAAGGAAATCATACCTCTCGGTATTAAGTATCTTATATATGGCCTGTTTCATTGCTTCAATACCGTCCAGCAGCCCAGATATCCTTTTCTCCTCCAAATGCATTCTGTAAGTTCTTACAGGCTGCAGCACCGTCTCAAAATCGGGCTGCAAATCCGCATCAACAAAAGGGATCATGTATTCACCACCTTATCCAATACTACAAATTTTTGTCCTCCCTGCATCTGAAGCATTATTACTTCATCTCCGACAACCAATCCGTTGTGCACCCGGAATTTCTTTTTACCCCTATAGGGATGAACGTGAGAATTGCTTTCTTCGGTAGAATGCTCAACAGTCATCTCCAGATCATAATCTTTGACATTGTTGGTAAAAATCAGCTGCGCTTCATTCAAAGTCAGCTTTTGCTCTATAAATATTTTTACAGGCGCAATACTCACTACCTTGCCAAAGATAACCGACATGGGCTTTGAATCGTTTACCGCTCCGATTGCAGCGGCTTTAATAAGTTCAACCATATTAGGCAATAAATTCGCCCCCCCTCAAGGTTAAGTCCATGGTGTGCCGATTGCTGCTGAAAGTATGCCTCACCGATTCAACCATCATATAACTTTTCAGATTTATGTCCCCAAGCACCAGATCGACAGCAATAATACTGCCTCCTCTGACGCGTATATCACCGATAGCACCTGAAACCGACAGATTGCGCGTTTTTTGATTATACAGGGAAAGCAATGCTTCAGCCTTGGCTTTACCGTTGGCATTTTCATCTATTGACTCATAATATTGAAGCACACCCCAGGCTTCCATTCTATTGCTGTCCTCAACCATGTATATGTCACGGGTATTTGCTTTTTCATTGTTATAGGACAATTTTATTTTGTTATAGGTTTCACCGTCAATTGAAGAAGTGTAGTCAAAATCCTCGGCCACATTTCTGTCGATAAGCAGAGGAAGCTTCAATTCCTCTATACTTCTAAGTGTCAATTTGCCAAAATCGTCATAGAGGACATACATCTTTTTGGTGTTTTGAAGTGTCAAATCCAGAGCAGTTTGAATTATATCAAACAAGGTCTTGTTATCTTCAATACGGCTTTTTATTACATAGGCAGTATTTTCTACAACACCTGTTTTCAGAAAGAAGTCCTCTGCAATTTTTTTTACAAGTCTGCCTGCCGTCAGATTTTCGTAATAATAGGTATCCTTGTTTTTCAGATATCTCAACTGATCGTAGGCTGTAACCTTGATAGTTCCGTCCTTGTTTCTCTTTTTTGTAAAAACGTACCCGAAAAAAACGTCCTTGTCGTCTAACTGCATTCGTACAGCATTACCCTCCTGAAAGCTGAGCACCTTGTCTTTTACAACGGAAAACTCCAGCTTTCCGGGAACACCCTTCCTTGCTGTCTCCCAGGTGATACCTTCCTCTGCCAGCGGGGTATACAGCGTTTTTCCATTCTGTATAGTCAGTTTAAGCAAGCTTTATCACCTGCCCCACCTTGATCAGATTTGGATTTTTAATATCATTCAACTTGGCTATCTGAGGGTATTTTGAGCCGTCCCCCAGGAATCTCTTGCATATTCCCCACAGGGTATCTCCCTGTTTAACCGTATGTGTTAACCGAGGTTGTCTGGCTTTATCCTCTGTTTTTGCTGCATACGGGTTATACTGCTTAAGCCGGACAGGTATTGTCAAATCAAAACCGTTTGCCGCGTCTTCTATAATGCTGTATTCTTCCAGAGTAACATCCAGTTCCACCTTTGTTTCAAAGAGTTTTATATTATCAGGTGTGGATCGCTCTATTTTAAAGGCGAAGGGTTTTTGATCCCTTTTCAGTATTTCAAGGAAATCCAGGTAATATTGGGCTTCGACGAAATTTTTCCCCGAGAAAGCTTCGGAATATTTGTGCTTTGAATCATTAACAATTTCTGCCACAAAATCAGGATATGCAGCAAACGGGTATTTCATCTGCGGTATCAATAACTCAAAGCTGAATTCAGTGAGCCCTGGAGGCTTTATAATATTAATCTCGCTTCCGTCAATGAGGTTCAAAGTAGTATTTTGGTTTTTTATCTTTGTCTCTATTTTGGAAGGTGTTACAGGCATGGGAATATTTGATAGATAAACCGTATATGGCATTAATAATGCACCCCCTCTGCCGCTACCGTCATTGTTTCATAGACTTTCTGTTCCATATAGGAAACCACACCGTCCAAATCCAGCTCCGAGTTGACGTTATTGGTTATTCCTCCCATGCTCACGCTGATTTCGGAGGTTGTAAATTTGTTTATTGCTTCGCGCTCGGCAATATCTCTCATGTAAACCAGATTTTCTTCGGCTATATCCATGGAATTCTTCATTGCTCCGGTGTTTGCGGCGGTAGCAGCAAGATTATTACTGTCATTAACATTTTCAGGAACATATGAAGCTATATCAGGTTTGAGGTTTTTCGTGTAGTTATCAAGCGTTTCAGGACCCATAATTTTAGACATATCAAAACTTTTTTCTAAATTCTCACCCCATGAATAGCCAGTTTTATAAGCTTCAGAAAGGTTTTTCATTTCAAGTCTTGGAATTACAGTATAATTGTCAGGCATATCCCCAAGCCATCCATTCATCTTATTCTGAAGATTCTCTATTCCACCCGCCATATTTGAACCAAATACCATATCAATCGCAGATGCTACACTTTTAATAAAATCAAGTATATTTGAAAAAATATTCACAAAAAGCCTTTTTACTGAATAAACCGGATTAGTGAAAACATTTGCAAAAAATTCAACAAATGCTGCTGTGCGGTTCCACATAAAAGCAATTCCATTGTAGATATTAGCTACCATCATTGCAAAGTAACCGGCTATAACACCGGTTGCTGAAATACTTGTACCTGCAAAATGGTTAATAGCTGCAATAATTACATAAACCAGCGCTATTAATGCGATTATAGCTATAATTATCCATGTTATAGGACAGGCATACATAGCACCATTAAGACCCAACTGTGCTGCTGTAGCTGCACCAGTCGCTGTAGCCATCAAAAATGTAGCTACTGCTTTTATTCCTTCTGCAACTCCCATCGCAATTGTAATGGCTTTTCCAACAGCCATAACTAGTTCATAAGCAGCTAATGCCGCCACAATCCCCCAAATAATCGGTGCTATAATACTCCAATTACTTGAAAAAAATGATGCAATCTGAGTTATAAGATTAAAAGCGTTATTTAACATAAAACCTAAAATTCCTATGCTATTGATTATTCCGTTGATCAACATCTGACCATTTGTACTCGTTAGAAAGTCGGATATTTTTTGCATTATAGGTCCAAGAATGTTTCCAAGTTTGTTATTTATTGTACTCCAAACACTTTCAAACGTTGCAGGGAGCTGCTGAAATTTTGTATTTATATCCTCAGCAGAATTATACATGGCGTTTTTCAACACATCATCTGAAACTCCCGGCCCGGCTGCCAACTGTTCCTGAGATTGCCCTGTATACCTGGTCAGGGCCTGTGCAAGCACTGGAGATTGTTCCATTATTGCACTGAGATCTTCTCCCTGGAGTTTACCTTTTTCCATGGCCTCACTGACCTTATTTACGCCCTGTGCCGCCTCTTCGGCATCCAATCCACCGAAGGACTTGTTTAAAAGTTCTGTAAAATAAATGATTTCGTCGTTGGTTTTGAAATCATCTCTTGAGGTTTTTGCAAGTTTGGCAACGGTGGAGAGAGTTCCGTCGTACCCATTTCGTGACCTTTGTGCTGCTGAATACACCTCCTGTCTGAGTTGATCAGGTGTCTCCCCTTTTTGTGCAATTGATTCCAATTGATAATTCTGACGTGAGTATTTGTCGGTCATATCCATACCGGCCTTAACCGACGGCCAGAGCTCCGATACCGCTCCCCTGGCTTTCTCGGTGAAACTGCTGATTTTTTGTGAGAAACCTGCTTTTTTGTTTTTACCAGCAGCAACTGATGTTGTTGTATCATTGGCATTTTTGATTGCTGTCCCGGAGACCGACTGCATTTTTTTGAAGCCGTCTACAACAGTATTTATTGATTCAATAACACCTGAAAGTTCTTTTGTCAAGTCTTTGACACCATCAGGCTTCATGCCCAGGTTCAGTTCAAAATGCAGATTTTTGGTACGCTGAGACACATTATTTATTGTTTTGCTGATTGTACTGTTTATGGTATTACTAATGGTTTTACTTAATGTGTTGTTAATTGTTTTATTAATTGAGTTGAACATATTTGCCGACCCGTTTGTTAAACTTAAGGCATTTTCAATTGTTGCCATATTCTTTCTCACCAGCCTTTATACACTAAGGAGGCACCCCTGTGAGTGCCTCCTGTAAAAGTTTATCATTTCCGTTTTGCCTTATTTCTGCTCATTTCCTTCCTGTCCTTCTCCAGTTTGATCTGAATGGCTGCAATAATAAAAGCCCTTTCTTCCCTTGGAAGGCTTAAAAACTCACCTGGCATTAAATGAAATTTATGAAGGCAATAGTAAGCGATATTAGAATCACTATCACCTTCATTTATCAGTTTTTTGCTTCATCCACCAGCTCTTCCATTGTTACGTCAAAGCCGTTCACTTCCTGGATCTTTGCAAGATAATCGGCATATTCGCCGGGTTTGAGCATGGTTTTCAGCAGTGAATCGGCTCCCATGCAGCCGTAACTGTTCTGAAGCTCGGAATTATTTAAATTCGGGTAAACGGTACATCTGGCGGCAAGCTTGCCGAGATATGCATTATAGTCGGTTTCAGGCGTAAACTGGCCTTTTTTCCCCGGGACCTGGACCTTTCGTGTGCATGCCTTTCTTATTGCCTCATCCTCTTCTGAGGTAATGCCGCAGATTTCCCACTCAACAGGTTTTCCAGACTCATCTGCAAATCTTTTTGACGCAACAAATTTGACGTTTTCATTTTCCAAAGCATTCTGTTTTAAAAAAGCACTGAGATTGTTCATTGTTTACTCTCCTTAATAATTATCTTTTCATGCCCGGAAGCAGGTCAAAGGATTCTTTTATTTCAAAATCTTCAAAGGTAAAATCCATATCCTCATCCAGATACTCCGCGTCTGCATCAAATTTAGTGAGGATTCCTCCGTCCATATTGCAGTCTTTCAAAATAACCGTCTGTCTTCCAACACCCGAACCTGGATCCTCATTGGTTACCTGGATATCAAAATATACATCCTGTCCGGTTTTTTTGTAGTTGGCCAATAACTCTCTGAAAATAGAAGTATTGTAGTGGAAGGTGGCAGAACCGGTTCCTTTCCAGCCTGTAGCCTTGTTACCCTTTCCTGTCCTTCCGAGAATAGGCACTTCACTCTTGGTTTTTTCAATACTTGCCTCAAGATTTATTGCCTGCATAAAATTGTATCTTTCATCACCAATAGATATATAGCATTCTGCCAGCGACGCACTTATGGCGTCTTTTGCGTTCATGGTCTGCATAATTTTTCATCCTCCTTAAAGAAATTATTGTACAATTGTAGTCATATAAAGCTGTTCCATGGCATTTGTTACGGTTACGGCATCCTGGATCACTACCGCCTTTTTGTCATCACCCTGGGAAATCACAACATCCTCGGGCTTAAAGCTTTCTATTGCCCTGATCTTCTCAAGCTCCTGGTGATGTCTGACGATATCATTCCACAGGGATATTCTTCCGGCTGAATCATTAGGCACATTTCCGCAGTATTTTGTATTGAAAAGAACAGCGATATCATTTGCAATCTGGTCAAGAACTCTGATGGTCTGATTACGGCTGAAATCACTATTCTTGTCGTTCACAAATGAAGTGAAACTGTTGATGTCGGTCAGAACACGCACATTGTCGCCAACCCTGTGAAGTATAAATTTTCCTGCGCTAATGGCAGCCTCAAGTTCACTCTGCTTGAAATCCACGTTTACTTTGAACTCTCCGTCATATACCTTGTTGGTATTGCTTCTGTTCACCGTACACCCTGCTGTAACACCGGTTACCCAGTAAACCAGCGAAGCAGGATTTGCATCACCCTCCACGTCATTATGCAGATTGATGACGCCTTCGAAATCTCCTGCTGTCCTGTACAGAACAGTCTGGAACTTCACGCCCACATCATTCCTCATTCTCTTAGTAAACTGTACAAACAAACCGGTTATTTCGGCTGAGGTTGACAGGCAGCCAAGAGTATTAAAGGAATAAGCTTCGATTTTGTCCAGGAAGGTCTGATATTCAGCCCCTGTAACAGCTTCTCCGTTGGTACCGCCTGCTAAAGGTGTACCGCTTGTCAATGAAATGGCAGCTTCAGCAATAAAATCCACAAAGTCATTGGACTTTAATTCCGTCATAGCTGAAACAGTCTGAGAATCAACCTTTTTTGTTCCCACCAGGGTCTGAACATCGTACATACTGTCATTATCCACATTTTTGACAATAACAATTTTGATATCATTTCCCCTTATACCTGAATATTTCGCTGCGGCATATGTACAAGCAGCTTTCACACCGTTATTCAGTCTGTAGAAATACCCTGTTCTGATGTTTTTGAACAAATCTCTCATACCCTTTAACTTTTCATGAGTGTAGCTGTAGCCAAAGATCTTAAGCGATTCCTTTTGAAAATCCACAGCTTCAACCTTGAATACACTGCCCTCAACACCCCAGTCAAGTTCCAGAGGCATTGCTGCGTATCCTCTTTCACTCAATGCTGCCGTAGCTTTGGCAGCACTTACAAAATTAATGTAACTTCCCGGCAGAACCTTGTTCTGCGTCAAAAATGTTCCTCCTCCAAGTGCCATATTATTTCACCTTTCCCTTCATAAATTTATTTATTAAACTGTCAACCTCTTCAAAGCTGTACAGCCTGTCCTCAGCAAGCAATACGTTGATCAGATCCCTCTGATGCCGGTATTTATTACTTGAGACAAGCTGCTCTTTCGAAAAAGTTGTTGTTTTAACCGTTTCGGTTTTTTTGTTACCTATGCTAAAAGTCATATTAACCTCCCAAGCCATATTATGGCTTTGAGCCGCAGTAGCGGCCACAAAATGTAATAAAATTGTTCACTCCTCCATCGCTATAAGGCGAATAAAGGAGGCCAATCATCTGCACGCATCTATTCATTCCTGATTCCGCTGCTGATTTCAACACTTTCCATAGTGTCGGCAGCTTCAGTCTGCCTGTAAACGTAATAGTTATAATTCACGTAAAAACGCAGAATCCCGTCTGTGATTTCACAGTTCATTTTAGTTCCCCTGTACAGATCACCGTCTGCAGTTACATACTCCAGAATTTCATTCAGCCGGTCCAGCATGTCATGGATTTCAGCTTTCCTGCTGTCTGTTCCGGGATGATATTCAACCGTAAATTGCTGTTCTCTGAAGTATCTTCTTCCAATCATCTTTTTTTGATTGGAAGTACGCAGAAAAATAAAAAAACAAGGAATATCAAATCCTTGCTCCAGTGATTCCTTGTAGATAGTGAACCCCTCACCCAGCTCTTCACCGAGTTTTGATGCAATAGCATCAATTATTGAATTAACCATAAAATAAACCTCCCACTGCTATATAAATTTCTGCCTTTTCTTCCCCCTTTCCGTATACCTCAATGAACTCACCTCCTTAACATTCCGCAAGTTTTTATGCCAAACATAATTTTTTACAATACAATCTTACATCATACCGACTGGTATTGTTTGGTATACTTTTTGGAGGAATAAAAAAATTTGAGACAGAAATAATTTCCGCTCAAATCTTAATATTAACCCCATATAAAATAGTATACCCTCTATTGACAATGTATAACACGCCTCACGCCGGCTATTTTGCCACTTTTCTTTGTCGTCGTCCTTGCCTTGCGTCAGCAAGGCTGCATCCATCCTCCTCGAAAATTGCCAAAATATCTCAGCGTGAGGTCGGTGATTTTT
>JAEWJR010000083.1:0-34127 GCA_023386445.1 Bacillota bacterium
TCAGTGCGATATAATTATAGTCACTACTTTGCGCCCCTCCATACCTTATCTTTACATTGTCACCAATAAACTCCCCTGCCTCTTTTATATTTATTCCTACCCAGTAATCTGCCATTGAGTTTGTTACCCCACTTCCACCATATGCGCTATCTTTATATGTTGTAAATACTATAGGGTTATCAATTGTACCAAGTGTAGTAAGTTTCCCTTGTACTTCGATGGTATTTTGGTAACTTACACTTTTTATTATTACTCCTGGATCGATTGTGAGTATTACTCCGCTTGGTATTGTTATACTACTGTCCAAAATATATGGACTATTAGTAATTGTCCATGTTGTATCCTTACTAATTAGACCACCTATCTGAGTAGCTGAAAGAGTTGTTTTTTCTACTGTAGCACTCCAGTCACTAGACACATTGTCATTTTTGGCTTTAATCCTAATTTGGTATTTTGTGGCAGGAGTCATTCCACTTATTAAATATTTTGCATTTGTAATAGTTTGTACTATAACTCCATCCAATTCTACATCATAACTATTTGCACCAGGAACATTATCCCAGGCTACTGCTAATGTAGTGGTAGTTGCTGTTATGGTTATGTTTGACGGGGTTTTCAAAAGTGTATACTGACTTATTTCTTCACTCCAAGAACTTGTCACATTTTCATTTTTAGCTTTAATCCTTATAAAATGCTGTTCGCCGGGAGTAAGGTTTGAAATACAATATTTTGCATCTACGATGTTGTTGATTATGTTGTTATCTATATCAATCTCATACCCCGACGCACCCTCTACAGCTTCCCATGACAGATCTATAGATATGGCAGATGGAGTCGCCGTTATGTTTAAAGGTGTTGGAAGTAAAGTATACTTTTGTATATCCTTACTCCATTCACTGCTCATTCCATCCTTCAAAGCTCTGACTTTGACAGTATATTTAGTACTGGGGACAAGGTCTTTAAATGTGTAGGATCCTGAACTGATGGTTGTAATGTTTTCATTTAATGAAATTTCATAACTATCCGCGTCATTTACGGTATCAAAACTTACAGATATGGTGTTTTCAGTTGCTTCAACTGCCAGATTTTCAGGTGTTAGCGGCATTACAGCTGTGCTCGCTGATACTTGTTGGCTTAAAGCCGACTCATTGCCGGTTTCGTTATATGCCTTGATACTGTAAACATAAGTTTTTCCGGCTGTTAATCCCGTATCTGTGTATGCATTGGATGGGGATATTCCTATCTTTACTCCGTCACGGTATATCTCATAACCAGAAGATGCATCTATTACGGCATCCCATGATAAATTAACCGATATTGCGGAGGAATTTGTTGCTAAGTTTTCAGGTGTTGAAAGTAGAGTATACTTCTGTATTTCTGAACTCCACCCACTATTACCCTGACTGTTTACTGACCTTACTTTTATGACGTTTAAAGTATTTGGATCCAGGTTAACAACAGTTATGCTTGATCCGATTGTATTATAAATTTTATCATTAATTGAAATATCATAACTTTCCGCATTTTTAACTACATCATAACTTATTGTTATAGAATTTTCAGTTGCTGCTGTGGTTATGGTGGACGGAATACCTAAATCCGATATTGTAACCAGTACTTCACTATCTGGCGTTTTATCTCCAGATGTTTCACTTCCTGGGCTTTCATTTTCCTGAGTTTCACCTTCCGTCAGATTGCCTGATCTTACAACTAACTCCGAACTAAACCCGGACATGTTTCCATTACTGCTATATGCCTTTACTTTGTACGTATAGGAACTGAACTGTTCCAGAATTATATCTTTATATGAGTTGGAGTCTGAGCTACTTATTTCCACACCATTGCGGTATATCCTGTAGCTGTCGGCTCCTGGTGAAGCTTCCCAGGTTAAATCTATTGAAATACTTGACCGGGTTGCAGTAAGATTGGTTGGAGCAGTGATCAGTGTAAATTTACTGACCTGTTGGCTCCATTCACCGGCACTGGCATTGCTGATTGCTCTCACCCTGACAAAATATTGGTTACCGGATTTAAGACCGGAATATGTATAGCTTGCAGCTGCGACACTGGTGATATTTCCATTGAGAGATATTTCATAGCCTGCTGCTCCTTCAACCGCATCCCAGCTAGCTGTCAGACTCTGTTCACTGGGGATAACCTCTACGTTCTGAGGAATGGCTATTGCTGATGCGGTTGTCTGATCTGCCGGTGCACTTTGCTTTACTGCATCAATCGCTGAGGCCGGCGGCTCAATTGCCATTTCTTCTGTTCCGGCACCTTCCGCCGGATTTATAACAGTTTGTTCAATACTGTCCGATTGACCGGAATTGCCCGTTTGTCCGGTACTGTCTGATGCACTGCTCCAGTCACCGGTTCCGGTGGTCCTGTTTTCCCGGCTGCCCTTCTCCCCGTTAGCAGTTGATACTATATCCTGTCTTCCCAAAGCTGAAAAATTAAATGTTTGCAAAAGTAAAACAAAGACCAAGAGTACTGCTAAATACTTTTTAAAATTCGGCATTTTTCAATCTCCTTTATTCTACTAAAAATACTTATTTTTAACTTTTCATTACAAAATCATTATAGGTCTAATTGTAATTTTTGTAAATATTATGAAACGAAATGGAATACTACACAAAAAAACCAGAAACTCCGCTATTCCGGAGTTTCTGGTTTTCTAAATCACATTTTAACTTATTTTACTGGTGCTTTACTTCTATTCTACTGCCATAATCCGGCACCCTGCCTTTTTTTACCGCCAGAATTTTTTATTTATACGGTAAAGTACCTATTTTACCTAAAAGATACTGCTGGAGTATGGCAAAATCAATGGCGTCAATGGAACCATCGGCATTTGTATCGGCTGCCTCCACACTTGGTAAAGTGCTTGTCTTCCCCAGGAGATAACTTTTCAGCAGAGCACTGTCCAGCGCATCAATAGCATTATCCTTGTTTACATCGCCGCATAAAACTGCCGGTATTGCACCCCATATCTTAAAGCTGCCGCTTAAATGAAGCATTCCAAGCATATAAAGCATTCCGTCATAATAGCGGTATTGTCCGGAAGGAACGGCAGTATTCCACAATTCATCTACAAAGGGCTTTGCATTTTGCAGATCAGATGAGGCCATAGCCGTAACAGCATTCATGGACACCAGTCCAGGGGAATGGTCGTTGTTAAGCTTGGAACCTGCCAGTGTGTAATTACTCCCGTGACTGCTGACACCCTCTTTTTTAAAGAAGCTCTGAAGCTTTGGAGCAAATGTTGTGGAAGCCCAGGTATCTTTTTCCCACCAGGCATAATCCACACTGATATTCGATGCCACCCTCCATGCGTCATATCTGAAATCGGCATGTCCGGAGCTCCAGGAAACATCCTTCGGTGTTCCGTTAAAGTTTGCATAGTCCGGATTCAACCCGGTTGTGGAATGTGTTGACTTTTTAAAGAATTCTCTGCTTGTTGAGGCAATCCTGCTCCAGGTAGCTCTATCACTTGTATCTTTATCCCACAGTGCCCATAATTCATAAAAAGCCGGAAGGTGATAGGAGGGATCTGTAAATGTTGCAGATTCTCCGTTAGGACAGAATACAACCTGATTCTGTGTTTTATCAAACATGTTGACACCAACACCGTCATCTGCCTGATGAAGCATTGCATCCAATATGGTTTGCGCTTCGGCCTCATAGTTGAATATTCCGGTTCCGTTGCCCCACCTGCGTGCGGCAAAGAGGAGAGCCATTGCAAAGTACTCATCTCCATCCGAAGCAGGAGTTGAATCAATTATGCCCCCACTGTAGTTGCACTGCCAGGAAAAGAAACCCTTATACTGCCCTGAGCTTTGATACATATGATTTCTCGCCCATTTCCACAGCATATCAAATTCTTTCTTTTTATCCATCTGAACACATACCATCATACCGTAGGACATACCCTCAGAACGTACGTCACCGTTGCCGGTATCCCTTATGTATGCCTCGTCACTTCCTGATTCATAAAATAATCTTTGATTGTTGGTATCTCCCTTGAAGAACTTGTCAAACATTGAATCCAGCTTGTCCTTTACCTGAGCCTCTGTTCTGCCAGTCTCAACAAATAGATTCCTGTAATTTCCTGTGCTGTAATAGCCCCCTGTTGCTGCGTTAAGTGAGGTTACGGGTACAGCTGTAAACACGAAAGTCAAAACCAGCAGGCACGCTAAAACCCTTTTCATGTCAAATACCTCCTTAATAATTAATGAATTTGTACTGCTTGTCCAATTATAAAATCCTTACGGTTTCCAAGGCAGTTTCGGACGCTTCAGGTATTTTATAACTGAACATTGATACAAAAATTTTAACCAGTTATCTTTAACAGGTCCGATGTCCATTCCATTTTTATATAAGCCGCATTTTCCGCTATCAGATGAACCGGCTCAATTGGTAACGTTCTAAAACCAACTGCTGCCTGCTTTACCTGCTTACCGGAAAAGCAGGTATTGTACCGAGAAGATACATTTTAAATAAAGCAAGGTCCAGTGCATTGACAGTCTCATCTCCATTTACGTCTGCTCTGCGGTATGCCTCAGGCTCCAACTGGACACTCCCCAGCAAATACTTTTTCATAATGGCAAAGTCTATAGCATCAACACTCCCGCTGCCGTCTATATCACCCGGGAGTATGCCGGTTACTACGGGTTCAATTCCATACTTAAGGCTTCCCTTTACATATGCCGTAATTTTATTGTTCTCACCTGGGTCGCCTGTTATTGAAGAATCATATGAATAGTCATTTGTCTGGTCATAATCCGAATTGCTCTGGATTCTGAAAGGTATTGTTCCGGTACTTCCGCCGGGTGCAAGTTTTCCGGCATCATTTGTAAAGCCGATTTCACAATATGTATCAGCTGCTGCTACGGGATTGTTTATGCTGCTGAAATTCCCTGTCACATTTTCAGTTCCGCAGGCCGCATAATCACACGTAAAGGAATTATCCCGGTTACCGTCGCTTGTAAACCAGTAGCGAACCTTTATGTCCGATAAATTTACAGGAGATGTTCCAGTATTTATGATATTTATGGAAGATCTGATAGTGTTTTTTGCAGCATCGGAGGCTCCGCTCCTGTATAATACCTTGATTGAAGCCGGAGTTCCGGGGTCGCCCGGATCGTCAGGATCGGGGTCCAATTTGGGAGCTTCCTGCCCGTATACCAATACTCCGTTCAAATATACAGGCACATTCCCTGTAACAGCGTAGGTTTCTGTTACGTTCTTGCGGCTGTAGTCATTGGAGGAATCCCAGTGAGTCAGATAATTTGAATCCTGCTTTGCCCTGAAGGAAATTTGCAGTTCTCTGTCCCCGTATATTTTGCTTCCACTCCAGTCAAATTCGTAATAATATGTTCCTGCGTCGTCCCACTTGAAAGGCCCTCTGTATTTTATTGGATCCTGCTGCAAGGACACCTGTTCGTCATATTCCACTGCAAATATAACGTCGTTGATATTCTGCCCGTTTTGCAACAGCTCACGTATGTTGAAGAAATATTTCACAGTCATGCCTGTCTCATAGTGCGGAGGCTGGCTGGATTCATTGTGAACCCTCAGGACAATCTGCGTGCTGTCCTTGGTTTCTCTTTCAATCCGTGCCTCGCAGTAGTAATCATCTGTCCTTGCTTCCTTGTGAGGGAAATCCGCTATGGGCTTCTGCCCCTCTCCGTAGTATTTGTAAAGTCCCGCACAGGCGCCTACAAAAGCGGCATTATAGTCAACGGCAACTTCATTGTAGGCGTACTCGGTGGTTGAATCTATATGATAATCACTTTTATCCGGACCGCCTGCCAGTGCTCCCCATAATATGTGCCTGTGTTCTGCAGGATCATTCATACTGTTTGTTTTTGATCCGTGAGCCGCTCTGTGGTGCGGATGATGAGCATAGGGCAGGCCCTTTTCATAGCCGTAGCCTACTATATATGAATATCCCATTGGATTCCTTCCCATAAGATATTCCATCTGGCTCCTGGCCCACTGGCCGAAATCAGTCCTTTCAGGATGGTTTTTCATATATACCAGAGCACATAGTTGAGCCGCCGTATTGTAGCGTGCTGAGCCCCAGCCGTTTATCATGGTATATCCTGCCGGGGAAGGTATTGTATAATTCCTGTCATTGGGATCCTTGTGCTTTGCCACACCTCCCGACAAATATTCCACATTCCAGCTTGCTATAAAGTCAAACAGCTTGTTTTCCGGAAGCAGCTGGTTCAGCTTCAGGAACACTCCTGCCCAGACCGCATCCCAGCAGTGGGTCCAGGAGTTATACCAGGTATTGGTGTTAAAGGTTTCAGGAATTATTCTTTTCATATACCCCGTATAATTACCTGCTGCGTCAACAGAATCTATATCCTTTACATAGTCCGCATTACCAGTACATTCATACAGCCATACGGCAGCCCAGGCCAGCTCATCCTCATCATAGTCGGAGGTATAATAGCCATCACCATTTGCCTTACCCCTGTATTTCTTTGCAAATTCATATAATGCCTTTGCAACAGTCAGACACTTCTGAGCATATTGAGGATCGGAATCCTTAAAATTTAAATAAGAGGTGCAAAGTGCCGCAGCAGTGCTGGCACAGACATCACTGCCCGGAGTTTCAGCAGTGGCGAAATCCGCCGGCCTGGTCTTGGAATATTCCTCGGGATACAGTTCGGGTGGCCCCCAATAGCCGTGGTCAACATCCCCTTCACCAACCATGTAGCAAAATGCGATCAGCTTTCCATCCTTGTCAAGAAAGGAGCAGCGCAAAAACGTATCAGTGAAGTATTTTAAGATATCAATCATATGTTCTTCTTCTCCTATTGCCTTATAGGAGTCCCTGAATTCGTAAAAACCCCAGCCCAGCGTTCCGGCCGAGTAGCTCTGAGGGAGTCCGAATCTGACGTGGTCGCCGGCATCGTGGAATCCGCCGTGTACATCTACCGTCCCGTCTCCGTCAGGATCAAGAATACTCTTATACTTTTCAACAAAAGCTGAAGAAAGGTTTGTGTACTTAAAAGGAATTTTTGAATCGCCTTCATGGCAGGAACCTCTCCATTCCAGCCTTCCGCCTTTGTCGTAACCCGCATCGGCACCGCACTTTTCGGCATCATAAAAATATAGTGATTTTTGCAGGGCCTCGGCAAAATTGAAGTAATTATAGTTTTCCCAGCCCTCGGCAGGGAAAGAGGCCTGAGCCTCCGGCAAAGCCTCCTCAGCTGCAGCACTAAATGTAAAGAACTGTGCCGTAATCAGGCAAATAACCAAAAAGATTGACAGAGCCCTTCTATTGCTGTCCCATTGTTTCCTGTACATCTTTTTCTCCTCCTTAAAGTGAAATTTTACCAAGCAGGTAAAGTCTCAGATTTGCAAAATCAATTGCATTTACCTCTCCGTCCTTATTGACGTCGGCATTTTTCAAGTTTATTCCGGCCGGATCGGTATTCAGCAGGTACTTTTTCAACAGAGCAAAGTCAATTGCATCCACCTGCCTGTCATCGTTCAAATCCCCGTATAAAATTTCCTGCCCGCCCGAGGGATCCTTACCGTATACTTTGACACCGCTTTTGTATACCGGAATACTTTCGGTGTTTTTATAGGTATCTGTGAGCCCTGCCGTAGAAAAGTCATTTGAAGAATTCCAGAGAGTGCTTTCGTAGTTGTAAATGGCAAATTGCACGTAAGTTCTTGCGTACAGCTGATGACCGGGAAAAGTTACTTCTACATAATAAATGTTCTTATCTTTATCCCAGGGCTGGATTGCAGATATCTGGGCACCCGCCGGAGAATAATAAACTTTGGTAGTAAATTTTGAAGGATTGATACCAGCTGAGGCATATTCCGACAGGTCAACAAAAAATTTATAGGATAAACCGGACTCAAATTGAGGCGGTGCCGTAACAATATTGTACATATTAAGGTCCACCGTAATTCCCTGATTATTTGCTTTATATATTTTAGCTTCGGTATAATACTCGGTTGGCTTTCCCTCAATACCGGGAGTGGCCTCCGGCAGCTGGTCCCCTCCGAAATATTTGGACATTCCGGCCAGCGCTCCAACAAAGCCGGCATTATAATCCAGACCGGTTTCCGAATAAACATACTCGTTGACGTTGTCATGATATTGGTCGTTTATGTCTGCGCCCCCTACAAGAGCACCATATAAGATGTGCCTTTCGGGTGACTCCTTCTTTTCATCGGCAGGCGGCCCCTCAAGCATTCCGCTGGCTGCCCTGTGATGCGGATATTTGGGATAATTGTCACCGAAACCCACCTCATAGGACATATGGTTGGGATTATTACCCAGAATATAGTCGATCTGACCCTTTGCAAAATCAAGGCACCTCTTGTCGCCGGTATATTTGTAATAAACCAGCTGAACCATGCTCTCGGCCGCAGGATACTTGCATACACCCCAGCTGTCCAGATATTTTAAGCCTCCCGGAGTCGTTTTAATTCCATTCTGCCAGTAGCTCAGATGCTCCTCGGCAATTGTTTTGTATTTTGGATTGTCCGACAGTGTTGCAAGCTTTATGAATACCCCCGTCATAACATAATCCCAGCACTGGGTCCAGTGGTCGTTGAACATGTTGTCCCCGCCTATATTCTTCTCCACCATCAGCTTGTCCACATTATCCATATACGTCTTGTCGTTTGTGGCAACATAAAGCCAGATTGATCCCCACATAAGTTCATCCAGGTAATCTCTGGGGAGATAATAGCTCTGACCCTTGCTGTTGCCTCTATAAGTCATTCCGAAGTTATAAATATCTTTTGCATAAGTCAGACATTTATCCGCATATACCGGATCCCTGTCTCTGTAGTTCAAATACATGAGTGCCAGGGCGGCAGCCGTATCCCCGGCCACATCCGAACCCGGATTTGACGGCGTTGCAGCATAATAGGCAGGCCTGTCGTTTGTCTGTAGCTCCGGAGGTCCCCAGTACTGATGATCCACGTCACCGTTACCTAACTGGTAATAAAAAGTAGTCTTATTTGGGAAACACTTCATAAAATAATCACAAAAATTCTTTAAAATATTCAGCATATACTCATCCTGCCCCTTGGCGATAAACGTATCCTTGAATTCGTAGTAGGCCCATCCCAGAGTGGATGCAGATGCACATTGCGGCAAGCCGAACTTGACATGGTCTCCGCAGTCATGAAAGCCTCCTGTCAGATCAAGGCCTACATCTTTTCCATCCTCCACATGGCAGGGTCCGCGCCATTTTATTCTGTTGTTTCCCGCATCAGGTCCGCACCAGTTTGCTTCATAAAACAGAATTGATTTGGAAAATGCATCAACATAGTTGAAGTTTGTTTCGGCAGCCATAACAGATTGTGGAATTATGCCTGCCATAAAAAAAGCGATTAAAACAAGTACACCAATCCTCTTCATAATTTACCCCCTATACATTAGTTTTGTCTCTCGAAAACTCAAATGTCCCCGAGGTGTGGCAATCTTCAAAGAAATTATCTAATAACTGCTGCTTTTGAAATTTGTTGAATTAATTTGTTACAAAACCACAATTTAATTATACCAAATATATACAAAATTGTAATATTTTTTAACATTTTTATCTTTATTTTTGTATTCATCGATTATATGACAAATAATAATTTGAGCTAAAAAACGAACTATGCTGAAGAAAACTGATGTATCATATATATAATTTGCTATAACTGGTATTAAATGGTAAATATAGGGATTAACAATATATGCTCTAAGTACTATACTTCTAAATATAAATATTCGTAATTTAGATATATTTGATTTTCAAAGTATCTGAATACTTGTAAAAACCAGCAGAGGAGTGACGTAAATATGGATGCATCCCAATTTTTTCAGGATTTCAAAAGAAATTTAGTGGGTCAGTACGAGGAATGCCCCGGATACCGTTTATTGTGTAAAAACCAGGTCTTTGACCCTCATAATGATTTGAACTGTGAGGCTGACATGAAGAAAGTCCCTTTTGTAGCTACAACTCTTTTCAAAAAATCAAATATGCTCTTTAAGGAGCTTCTCAGGCTAAAGCCCGATGAAATGGACAAGTGGACTGTCTCCAGCAGCACAACGGGTGATCCCAGTATTGTCGGCAGAGTTGAATCCGATATCTCGCAAATAAAAAAATTTGCCGAGTTTCAAAGTAATGTTTTTCATCCTGACGGAGGTTATGACTGTGTATTTTATCCGCATCCTCTCGAGATGAACGAATATGCCAGTCAACTGATCTCCGGAAAACCCACAGAATCTTATATCGGAAATGTGATGGGCATTTTCAAATTCAGCCGGAACACCGACTTTTTATTAAAATTAGTTAACAATGATTTCGTTCTGGATATTGATACCTTTATAAAATTCCTCACCTGCCATAATAACAAAAATCATGATTTAGCCATAAGAGGCTCCACTCTTTTACTCTATAATACGGTGGAAAAGCTGAAAAACGAAATCCCTCCCGTTAAGCTTGGAAAGAATGCAATTGTTCATACGGGAGGGGGCGGCTGGGACGGCAGAAAGGGGAATATCACTTCTGAAAAGGAAATTGAGCGTTTCAGCTTTGTCGAGGAGATTTCCCGGTTTCTGGGCATTCCGGAAGAAAATTTTCTTGATACATACTCTTTTACCGAAAATAGTGCTCCCATAACCGGACATTATTCAAAAGAGTTCAGGGATTACTATTTCCACGTGCCGGAATGGGCAAGGGTAATTATAAGAGATATCAGGACCCTCGAACCTCTGGATCACAAGGGAGCCAGAGGTTTTATACAGGTTTTGAATGCCTACGGTACAAATGCTTACGCCGGAGCATCGGTACTGGTCGATGATATTGCAGAGATTATTTCAACGGACTGCTGCCCGGATTGCGGACAAAAGTGTATGACTCTAAGTATCACCGGAAGGGTTAAGGGCTCGGAAGCAAAAGGCTGCGGCGCTACATTGAGTATAAGGAGTGAAGTGGCATGAGAATTGAATACTCAGCAGGAAGCAATATTACAGGAAAGAAAATAAACGGACTTGAGCTGGAATTGGTAACTGCTTCCGAAGCAGAACTGACAGACGAAATAGCACGGCTTAATTCAAACAGGAAAAAAACACATGATATCACCGTTGAAAAAACCATAGATATTCTTGATAAATGTGCAAAACTGTGGTTGGATGACAACTACATGGAAAAGCATTTAGATATTCTTTCCAGGATAGTAAATCAAAGTCGGGAGCTTGTAAAAAAGGAACTAAAAGGCTCACTGTCCATGCTTCTCAGAGAAAATACCGAAAAAATGATAAAGGAAGAGCTTGGCGATCTTCAGGTTATGGACAGCTGGGTGAAAACGGGTTACGGCTATATGCAAAGACAGCCCAGAGGAACTGTTTTTCATAATATATCGGGTAACGCCTTTGTCGTCATTCCGGTGAGCTTATCAACAGGACTTCTGACCAAAAATTGCAATCTTGTCAAAGTATCGGGAGATGAGCCCTATTTTGCATATGCATTTTACAAAAGCCTGTGTGAAATAGATGAAAGCGTTGCCGACAGGCTGTCCGTTGTTTATTTTGACAGCAGTCAACCCGGTATTTACGAGACAGTTATTAAAAACTGTAACAGTGTGATCCATTGGGGCGGAGAACAGTCCAGAAAAAGTATTGCCGAACTATGCGCGGCCAATGATGTTTTTCTTATTTCTCATGGTGCAAAGATAAGTTTTGAGGTAATCGATGAGGCAGAAGATATTGGTGAAACATCCCGTGAAGTGGCAACGGATATCGTGCTGTGGGAACAGAAAGCCTGCCTGTCACCACGGATCGTTTTTGTCAACAGTGAACTGGATGGAATGAAATTTTCACAAGCCCTTGCCCGTTCCCTGAACAGTTTGGCCTCAGTTTTCCCCAAAGCCTATCTGTCTCCGTGGAATTCCGTTAAAACCATACAGGACAGGCAGTACTGCACGGTGAAATACGGCTTGAAAAACCAGGTTGAGGTATTTTCTTCATTTAATGCCGACTACACAGTTATATTTAACAGTGAAATGCCCGATAAGGAAGATATTGATAAATGCTTTAACAGATTTGTATTCGTCTGCCCATACAAAAATGCTTCGGAGGTATACAACTACGCAGAGGCAAACCTCCGTCCCTACCTGCAGACCATGGGATATTGCGGGAAAAATGAAGAATTCCTTGAAGATATGTCAAGATTGGGTTTGAGTATAATTACACGTCCCGGTGAAATGTCCATGCACTGTCCGGGAACATCACATGACGGATTTTTTAATTTACAGGAGATGACTTATGCGGTGAGCCGTCAGCTTTAATAAATCAGCATAACAATTAAGTACAACTAAGTAAAACAGTTATATGAAAGCAGGTGTTTTTTATGGATTTAAACGGCAGGAAAATCATCCTGACCGGAGCTTCCTCCGGTATAGGAAAGGAATTATTGAAGGAACTTTCAAAATATAATGCCCGTATAATCGCAGTTGCCAGAAATATAGACAGCATACCCAAAATAAATGACAGAATAGTTCCCTATGCCTGTGATGTATCCAGCAAGGAAAATGTTGATACGCTGTTTGAGTTCGCAGGCAAAACCTTTGGCAGACCCGATATTTTTATTGCCAATGCCGGTTTTGCCTATTGTGAGGAGATATGTGAGGCCGATTGGGAGCATATCGAAAAAATATACAGGACCAATGCAGTATCTCCGCTGTATTCGCTGGAAAAAATGAAGGTACTGAACAGGGAACGGGAATACTCTGTAATTATCACATGTTCAGCTGTCAGCAGGGTAGCCCTGCCTGGTTATTCACTGTACTGCTCCACCAAAGCTGCCATTCATTCCTTTGCCGACGTATACAGGTACGAAAAAAACGACAAAGGACATATTTCGATTGTATATCCCATTGCCACCGCTACCAATTTCTTTAAAACTGCAGGCAATATGGCTCCCGTACCCTGGCCTGTACAACCGGCCCAAAAGGTTGCCAAAGCCATAGTCCGGGGAATTTTAAAAAACAAAAGACTTATTTATCCGTCAAAATCCTTTGCAGTTGGAAATACACTGAACAGGGTCCTCCCATTTATATATTATTTATATTCCAGAAGTAATGCCGCAAAATTTAAAAGATGGCTTCAAGCAGAGCGGCAGCTTATTAGTTCAAGTCCTCCCAAGTAATATAACAGTCTCAGTTGCAAAAAGCTCTTTTCATATTCTGTCTGGAATACTGAAAAGAGCTTTTTGTATTATACCTGCGTCATCCTGTTTCATATAGATTATTAATTATTATGAAACAGGATGAACTTCTCAGCCATGGATGGCAGGAATATAATAATCAAGGATTATATCCCCATTTTCATCAGGTGCAGTATAGGGCGGACATCTAAGTTATTTCAACTCCATAAATTTTTCCCATTCTTCTAATGTTGTAACCATCTTATCTCCCAGGCGGGCCCGGTAAAAATCAATATATCCCTGTAATATACCATAATCAGACGATACTTTCCGCTTCATCCCGACTAAGTTTTGAGGTAAAGCCGGGTCGCATGTTGTAAATTGAAGCCGCTGTGTTTTCAGATCATATTCCCAGTGTTCACGTATTACAGGACGGTATTTGCTTGTAAAATAAAAACCCTCATCCTGGGGGTTGTCCCGGTAGTCATATTCAAAACTTATAGAGTAGGATAAATGTATCCTTGAATCACCGTCATAATCTGCCGAAGAGAAAAAATATGTATTAGCCTCAGGCTGAACCGATTGAGGGAAGAATAAAGTACTGCCTTCTACAGGATATTCCCCTGCAACGGTCCCATCCGGCTTGTACCATGTTTCATTAAAAATTTGTAATCCGGTACCATGATTTGCCTCATGCTTGACAACCAACCAGTATTTTGTATTGTCGTTGGATTTTTCAACTCTGTATTCCGGTTTAAATCTTTCCGCCAGGTAGGCAAAACCGTCAGCTATCCATTTATCACCGCTGTTTGAAAGCATAACATAAATATACAAGTGCCCCTTATTTATCTGCAATAGTGCAACTGTTTTGTTCCCAATACTGAAACCACTGATTTTAACATCAGAGTAATTCGAACCGGTATAATCTTCTCGGGGTACTTTTGCCATTATTTTATCATAAATACCGTAGGACCGTAAAATGCTATCCACCTGCTCATTTTCAATACCCAATTCTCCGCCTTTTTCAAAGTTTTCAAACTGGGTAAAAGGGGATAACGCCTCACCTGACTTCAACCGTGCCGGTGACTGTGAATTTAATGCCTGTCCGCCAGTTGAAATGGAATTACAGGAAGTTAAAATAAAAATGCCGACAACTAAAAGCAATAATTTCCTTATGATTTTCAATTACTTTCCGCCTTTCATAAATAATTACGCAGCAATGCCGGCTTTCAAGATTTCCATAAACAAATATCGTGCTTTCCAGCCTGCTTATTCAATTTTACAACTTATTTCCATAATATAAGTTACGGAATCGTAATATAAATACAAGAATTTTATCATTGGACTACTGGACGTTAATCCGGGCATATGTTATTATTTTACATATTTATATATATTATTTATTTGAATATGCAGGTGGAAAGGAGACAAAAAATGATAATAAGTGCAAGGAATCAGCTGAGAGGTAAAATTGAATCTGTCCAGGAAGGCGCTGTAAATGCAATCGTTATTTTAAAAATAGCTGGAAAGGATTTAATCTCCGCAACAATTTCCATGTCTGCAGTAAAGGATCTGGAACTTGCTCCGGGTAAGGACGCCATCGCAGTGATAAAATCTACCGACGTTATGATTGGAATAGGAGAATTGAGAATCAGCGCAAGGAATCAACTGGAAGGTGAAATTGTTAAAGTTGAAAATGGTGCTGTAAATGCAATAGTGACTCTAAAAACAAATGGAGGAAGTACAGTTTCCTCAACTATTTCCATGTCGGCTGTAAAAGAGCTTGGCCTTGCTGCAGGAGTAGAAGCAAAAGCCATAATAAAATCCACTTCAGTCATGATAGCCATATAACTTTTATATGAATACCAAACATAAAAATCAGGCCTTGAGGGTTGATTTTATCCCTTCAAGGCCGTTACAAATTAATAATATAAAGTATTTGTTATGATAGCTATTGTAATTTTTTATAAACATCCCACAGCGTCAGCCCTGCACTGTCTGCAGTGATGCATCTGGCGGATCAGCCGACCGCATTCCCTGCGAAGTTTCATTATTTCCTGGGCCGTAGTCGCCGGAAGGTGTTCAAATTCACTTCCCTGCACCGGAATTAGCGGCATGATATTGACAATATAACAGCCCAGTTCTTTAACAGTTTTAACGATTTCAGGTATGTGGAAATCATTTATCCCTTTTAAGACTACAATATTCACTTTACAGACAATGCCTTTTTCAATCAGCCTGCTCAATCCCGTCAACTGGTTCTTCATCAGTAAAGCACCGGCCTTATCCCCGGAATACTCCACACCTTCATATCTGACATATTTATAAATCCTCGCCGATATTTCAGGATCAACCGAATTAATTGTTACAGTAACATGACTGACCCCCAAAGCCTCAAGCTCATCTGCATGGTTGGGCAGCATCAAGCCGTTTGTGGAAAGGCAGAAGGTAATATGGGGATCATATTCTCTGATGAGACTCAGCGTTTTGCTTGTATTTTCAAAATCACAGAGGGCATCTCCCGGGCCTGCGATGCCCACCACAGAAAGGTTCGCCATGGTTTTCTTCACCTGTATGTATTTTTCCAGTGCCTCCCCCGGACTTATTATTCTGGTTGCAACCCCAGGCCGGCTCTCGTTGGTACAGTCAAACTTTCTCACACAGTAATTGCATTGTATATTGCACTTTGGGGCAACCGGGAGATGTATTCTGGCATTTTCACGGTTGCAGCCGTTATAGCACGGATGCTTCACGGTTTTTTCCTTCACTTTTTCATTATTATCCTCTTCTGTTTTCAACATAATTACCTCCACTGTGCGGGTAGATCCTGACTTTCATACAGTCCTTATATTTTTCTACCGAAATTCTTATATTCAATTCATTCTGCTCGTTTTCCAGCCATTTTGGAACATGCTCGCATATGATTTCCAGCAAACTGTATTTCTGTTTTTTTAAGAAAGGCACCAGAATCTGCTTTGAATTATAGGAGGTGTTGCCTTTCATTACCTCACGAAGGTCTGTGTGAAAAATACCGGGCCTGAGCTCAAAGATTGCATTATGCTCCATTGGTATTTTCTTACCGGTTCTACTGTGCTGCACACATTCCCTGATATCCTCCAGAAAGGTTTCCGGAAGGCCCTTTATTTCCAACATGGATATCTGTCTCTCTTCAAAAGCTATATAATGGATTCCCCGGATGCGGTTTACTACGACGATTTTACAATTTTTAAGCCAATCACTGATTTCATCAATCCTCTTGTGCAAAGTCACGGAGTCAAGGACATTCTCAGTGCTATATTCCATATGTCTGACAACAGTCCATTCACAATTTACCTTTGAATATATCCGTAGGCTTCCATCTTTATCAAATCCGGAGGTTTTTCCCTCCGAATCAACCAATACAGCTATTTCCATAAATATGTCCATGTCCCCCTTTCATTGATACGTTCCGATACTTTTTAGTTCCTCAACACCTGCTTTTGAAGGGTCACATGCATGATGCGCCGCATCCCGAGCAATCACTTCCGGGGCTGCATTTTTTCTCCATATAGCTCCCGTCGTGCAGGAACAAAAATTTTGAATCGGATATGGAAAAAGTCAGTTTTTCAACAGCATTATCCACTGTAACATTATTCTCATGAAACAAAACGGTTACCGGCACCTTGACCATTTCATCGGTCAGCATATCAAGCCTGAGCTGCTGATAGATGATGGTCCTCTCAGGAACGGAAATCCTGTTTATAACAATATCGCTGTTGGTACATAAGGATTGCAGCCTGCCGTCGGGATAAAATTTAACGGAATTAAAGTCTGCATCCATACCTGCCGCATTCTGATCAAAAGCAATTACAGTTCCGATACTGCTTTGTATTGAAACAGGAACCGCAGGTTCAAAAGATTCCAGTGCTCCGTCTTCATATAACCGGAAACCGATTCTCACAGGATATATTCCTATGGGAGTTTTTATTTCGATTGTTTTTTTAGGCCAAAGAATCAAACTTTTTAAATTTCCGGTGTTGTAAAACCGGAGACCGATTATCTTGGTTTTAAAACCGGCCAAGGGCAAGTCAAACTGCAATTCCTCCAGAAGCTGTTCTTCATCCTTCTCAGACCAGCCAAAACCAATCTGCCCGTTAAGCGGGAACAGACTGTCCACCGCCCCGTCTTCATAAAAAGTTATTAATTCAGCACGTATTGCTCCTACTGATGTGGTAACCTCTGCTTGTTCTTCCAGTGCCATGCTTTTTATATTTCCGTTCTCATAAAAGGTTATTGTTTTGTTATCCCTTTTTCTCTCGTCGGGCTTTTTGTATCTTGGAATAAACGTTTGCCCTCCTATTCTGATTTCATTGTATTTATCCAATTTACAATCCTTCATTTCACCCGAAGCATAGGTAGTATAGCTTAGAATTCCTTCCAAATTATATTTTTGGGCACAAATCACAGAATCAACCCCCTTCTGTTTCCAAAATCTAAGACGGTTTCAATTATCCCTGGAACAAATTATCTTTATCTGCAACATTCTCTTTGGCCGTTTTCTCAACAGGTATTATTTTGTATACTGCAACTGCCTTATTGTCATGTGCCGAACGGTATTTTTCCGCAAGAGTCGAGGATATTTTACCGGGATAGAAACCCGGCATAAATTTTTCAACTATAGCCTGCAAAGCATCCGCACTTTCGTTAAAATCCTCGACCTTTTCCACATGTCCGAACAGCATTACACTCCTGTAGGAAGTGTCGGCATGACACGGTACCGGATCCTTGACCGTTCCAAATTCCTGATACACTGTAAAGCTTACCTCCGGATTATCCTTGAGCAGCTGTACCTTTTTGCCTGAACCAAGCCCATGGAAATAGACTGCTCCGTCTTTCCACACATAATTTACCGGAACGCAGTAAGGGTATTTGGCTCCCGAAATTCCAATCACGCCGGTTCTGGTTACTGCAAGAAATTCTTCTATTATGGCAGTATCCGTACAAATTCGCTGCTTATATCTGATTTGTTCCATCTGCTTTCTCCCTCTTCATATAAAAATGACAGCTGTGACAAAAATAACTTTATCCACTGATTATTCCGCTCCAAATGAATTTTTTGTGCCAATATTTCTTCGGAGGACTGTACATATGGACCTGGTATCATTTCATCCTTGCAGTTTTCAATCAGAGCGGTGATAATCTCAATGGTATTTTCCAGATGAAATTGAAATCCATATACCTTGTTCCTGTAAACAAAGCCCTGATTTTTGCAGGCTTCATTTGAAGCAAGGAGTTCTGCTTCTTCCGGTAAATCAACAAAGGTGTCACCATGCCATTCAAAAACTACCGTTTCTTTCGGCAGGAAAGAAAACTGCGGCATTGAAAAAGCCTGCTCTGTGAAGTTTACCGGAAACCAGCCTATTTCACTGTGCTCATTTTGTATTACCCTTCCGCCTATCACATCTGCAATCAACTGCCCGCCAAGGCAAATGCCTATAGTTACTTTATTGCTGTCTATGGACGCTTTGATGAACTCTTTTTCCCTTACGAGCCATGGATATTTGCTTTCTTCATAGATATTCATAGGCCCGCCCATGATGATCAGCCAGTCAAAATCGTCCTGCTCCGGAAGAGGCTGATCCTCATATAGCCTGGTGGACGTCACCGGATATTGCCGTTGTTCGGCCCAAGCCAGTATGGCTCCCGGGTTTTCGAAGGGTACGTGCTGTAAATAATGAATTCTCATATAACCTCCCATAATTTTGTCTAATAGCAGCCGGAAGTCTGATATGAAGTGCAGCGGCTCTCTGCCGCAGCCTGGTGATTACCACATATTCAGAACAGGCTCCCTGTTGCGCTTATACTCCATATCGGCAAACCATGCATTGGCTATTTCTTCTGCCAGCAGCATGGCACCGCGGTATCCAACTACCGGATGGCGGTACTTGCCGGCTCTGTCATAAACGGGGAAACCCACTCTGACCATGGGTATGTTATAGTCTATAGAGATAAATCTTCCTTTGGAGTGTCCCATAATCAAATCAAGCTCCAGGCCTTCATTTTTAATACGGTTCTCCAGCTCCCACAAATCGGCATTTACAATAACCTCCATCTTATAGTCCAGCTTTTCCTGGAATTCCTTTAAGCGGGGATCCTCCTTATACTTTGTATTATCGTCGCCCAGCAGCAGGAGCACCGGTTTCATTTCCATATCCAGACAAAACTGCGCCAAACTGATAACAAGATCCGGACTTCCGTATATAGCAACCTTTTTATCGGCCAGGAACATATGGGTAACATCTGTAATTGCATCAAGAGCAATTCCTCTTTCTCTTACCAATGACTCTGGAATGGGTTTTCCGGTGACATCACTCAACCTCTTGAGAAAGGCATCGGTATTGCGGATACCTATGGGTGTGGGACCGATAACAGCAGGAACCTCAAATTCCGCTTCCAGATATTCGGCAGCTCTGCCGCCTTCATACCGGTTCAGAGCAAAAGTAGCCCTGGCATTTGCAGTATCGGCCAGCTCTTCAATAGTTGTATCACCATGGGATACATGGTTTCCCCCGGGCATAAGAGGAGAATCAAAAGCTTCAATTTCAAATAATACATTTGCTTCGATCTCCATCACCGACAGCAGGTGCTTCAATTCAGTCACATCACCCGGATTCACCCATCCCGTAATCAAATTGATTTTATCGGAGGGTGTGCTTTTCTTTGCAAAATAGGATACAAATTCTTTTACAGCCACATCATAGCCGCTGACCATACTGCCTACAAAGCTTGGGGAATGGATGGGAATCAGGTGCACCTCACGTCCTGCAAATTTATCCTTGAGCAAAGTACCATTCAGCTTCCTTACAACACCGTCAATGTCATCACCTATAACCTCCGTCGAACAGGTGGAAATAATGGGCACCACCTTGACATGCGGGTATCTCATAAGCAAAACATCCACCGCCTCTTCCACACGGTTCAAAGCACCAAACACTGCGCCGTCTTCATGAAGAGATGAGGAAGCCAGTTCAAAACTCTCCTTGTAATGCTGGGAGAATAACAGGCGGACAAACATTACACAACCCTGTCCGCCATGGACGATTCCGATACAATCCCTGATTCCTATACTGGCAAACTGAGCACCGGCAGGCTGGCATGTGAATATGGGATTTATTACACCTGCACGTTCTTTATCTTTAACATCACAGTTCATAATTACCTCCTTGTCAATAAAGCGGATCAGTTAATTCTGCGTTCAGGGAGCCGGTTACAAGCAGATAATCCAGTCGTTCCTTCAGACTTTGCATAACTTTCCGTAAATCAGCCTTATTCATTTCAGCTACCCATGGAAACCGTTTTTTATAACTCTCGGCCAGATATGCCGCATCTACATAGTAGCACCTCTGCTCGGGTGTATCATTTTCCACAGGCTCATCACACAATAGCTGCATTGTCTTTCTGATGATATTTTCATTCTGCCTTTCCCTGTCCCATGCACGGGAATGAAACTGCCACAGACATTTCTTCATAATAAAATCCAGTAATTCTTCCGCTCTTTCTTTTAATAATGCTTCTTCCAAATCAATTCACCTCCGCTATATGGCTGAGACCTGCATAACAGCTTCACTTTTTCTGGGGAATTCCGGATATACTTTTTCCTTCAAACGTTTCAATGCGTCATACTCTCCGGTATATTCACGAAGAACAGTGGAATTCTTCACTTCATCGCTCAAATTGACATCCGAAAGCAGTCGCTGAGTCATGAACCCTTTGTCATCAGGAATCTCATCCTTGCTGATATCCAGTAAGGATAGTTCATGGATGGGAGAAAATATCCCATTATATATGTCGCGGGCGAACCTCACCCAGCCTTCATAGCCCTTCCACGGTCCATTGTGATATGCATGTGCATTGAGGTATGGGACACGGATCTTTTTAGCGACTTCACCCGGCCTTTTTCCTGTAAAAATAATATCCGGCTGAAGGTCTTCCATAGCCTCAAGACCTTCCAGTTCGTTGGGGTCGTCAATGGCAAGCGCACCTTCCTCACATCTGGAAATACCCTTTTCCATATCTCCCTGGTGACCGAATTTGGTATACACCGATACCACCTCAACCCCCATTTCTTCATGAATACAGTTTGCCCAGTGCCAAAGCTTGGAACCGCCGGGCCACAGACATACCTTTTTGCCCTTTAATCTTTCCTTGTACCAGTCAAGCTCCGGCTTCCATCTTTCCACCTCTTCACTGATAATTGCTTCGGCTCTGTCCTGGATGCCGAAGAACATGCCGATTTTACGCAGAGAGGCCGACAGAGGTTCAAAACCGAAACCATCTATGTCAAGACGCGGAATACCGTACCTGACTCTTAATTCATTGCATATATATTCAGCCGATCTTGCACACTCCAATACATTCAGGTGTGCCCTGTGCATTGAACGCAGTCCGTCATATGTCCCGTTGCCGGTAAACGTGGAAAGCACCTGTATTCCCATTCTCTTGAAGAAATCCTGCATAACCTCCTGATCACCCTGAATGTTGTACTCACCGACATAATTAATGACATAATCACTGGTGATTTCGGGTTCGAAGGTTCCAACCTTCTGATTAATCCACGCAATGTTGATTTTATGATGACCGCCCGACTGGCTCGGTCCTCCGAAGCCGGGGGAATTACAGACAAAGATATCCACCTCTGGCATCTCCTCCATAACCTCCGCCGCTATGGCATTGATATCATCACCGATCAGCGCTGAAGCGCAGGTCTGGTATATGGTCATTCTATTGATATCCGGAAATGCTTTAAAAGCCTCTATTATATTCTTTTTAAGGATCTTCTCGGCACCGAATACAATGTGCGACTCCTTCATGTCGGTTGCGAAAGTGTACTTCAACTGAAAATTATCATTGTCACTGATATACCTTTTGGTCTGCCAGGTGTCGTAGGTGCAGCCCACCGGTCCGTGACTCATATGGATTACATCCTTCATCGGCGTACCGATAACATGCTTTGCACCGCAGTAAGCGCAGCCTCTTTCCGAGATAGTTCCGGGAATGGTATTCAGATATCCCAGAGGGAGAGCATCGGCAAGAGTCTCCCCCGGCCCTTTAATAACAGCATGCTTTTCCCTTTCCGGTATACATTCACTGCATTTAAATAAATGATATGGCATAATAAACCTCCTTACCTGTGTTTAATTTATTGCATCGTTCCCCTGCTCATCTGTACGGATACGCAGAGCATTCTCTACCGGACAGACAAATATCTTTCCGTCACCAATCTGCCCCGTCCTGTTTACCTGTATTATGGCATCGATCACTGTATCCACATTTTCATCACTTACAACAATTGACAGATATCTCTTGGGTACATATTTCATACCTCCGTTTTTATTGTGTTCCAGTATCCCAACGCGGTACTCAATATTAACCTCACTGTCAATTCCCTTCTGTCTTCCCCTGCCAAGAACCGGAATGGCAGTCATGCTGGGAATTCCAAGCCTGACCAGGACTTCTTTCGTCGCATTTACTTTCTTTGGCCGGATAACCGTAATTATTTCCTTCATAATAAATCCCATTGCCTTTCTGACACCCCAAATTTAATGGATAATCCCACTCACTTATAGTGTCACCTATAATCCTGTTTCACCGGTCCTGACCGTCATAACCCTTTCAACGGTCGTAATGAAAACTTTACCGTCACCGAAATTACCGGTATACGCTTTGTATTTAATAATTTTTAAAACTTCATTGACAGCCTCATCTTCAACTACCAGCATCAGTATGGTTTTTGGCAGCTCATCATAGTGAATGGATCCGAACATAATACCATTCTGTTTTCCTCTGCCAAACGCATTAATTTTTGTCATTGAGCTAAAACCGGCTTCTGCAAGCGCATCTGCAATTGTATCAGCCATTTCGGGTCGTACGATTGCTTTTAACATTTTCATATGGATGGCTCCTTTCCCATTAATCTGCGATTCCGTACTTTACAACCATTTTTTCAAGTTCATCCATGGTAAGCGGCTGAGGTATTACAAAATTCTTATTCTCAATAATCTTTCTTGCCAGCTCTCCATATTCCATTGCCTGATTTTCGTTGGCATCATATTCTACAACTGTTTTTTTATTGAATTCTGCTTTTTGTACAATATTATCCCTTGGCACAAAATGAATCATCTGTGTTCCTATTGACGCAGTGAACTCATCCAGGAATTCCCTCTCCCTGTCTACCTTACGGCTGTTGCAGATGATACCGCCAAGGCGCACGCCGCTTTGCTTGGCATATTTCAGCAGACCCTTGCAGATATTGTTTGCTGCATAGATTGCCATCATTTCTCCGGATGCGACAATATAAACTTCCTGAGCCTTGCCGTCTCTTATGGGCATTGCAAAACCGCCGCAGACAACGTCTCCCAGAACATCATAGAAAACAAAATCCAGATCATTGGTATATGCTCCGTTCGCTTCCATCAAATCAATTGCAGTGATAACGCCTCTCCCTGCGCATCCAACACCGGGCTCCGGACCACCGGACTCAACACAGCGGATATTTTTAAAACCATTTTTTATGACCTTATCCTTGGTGACCTTTTCGGCACCTTCTTCACGTAGTACATCCATCAGAGTTTCCTGGGGCTTTCCGCCTAATATCAGTCGTGTGGAATCTGCTTTTGGATCACAGCCGTGAATAAATATTTTCTGATCATAGAAATGTGCCATTGCCGCTGCAGTATTCTGCTGTGTTGTAGACTTTCCGATACCGCCTTTTCCATAAAATGCTATCTTTCTCATAGTCAATACCTCCTTAACTGAACCGTTGTTATTGTTTAAAATATTAGTATTTGTACCTGGATTTTTAACAGGTATATTTTGAAATTAAGCTGCTTTACAAATCAAGCTTGTTTAAAAAAGACAACACTTAATAAAAGTGAGCAGCATATTTCGTTACTCATTAAAATATGAAATTTTTAATAGTTGATTTTTCTTTGACTAAAATACAGCTTTGTAAAATAGACTTACATAATCTTTCCCATAATATTTGCATTGCTTCATTGAAATGAGGATTGTTTTGTATGCTGCGACATAGCTGTATGCTATTCTGCAACCTTTAATGGAAGGTATTTAAATCAGATTTTTTTGATAGACGTCATTGGCTCTCATTGAACATCTAGTAATTATTTCAGTACAATTTAATACTATTTGGAAATTAAGTTATATTATTATCTGTTTTGTACTGTTTTACACAATTATACACATTCTATTGTTACATGTCAATACTTTTGCAATATTAATTTGTCAAAACTTTCATATTTTTTTCGTCTATTATATCGACATTATCTAATTTCACTCTATTTTTCAGTGCTTTTATGAATTATGCCCAGTTTTTTGTTATTTCAAAATCAAGCTTTTATGCATAATTTACAATCTAAACTTGCATATAAATAAATACATTCTAATCATACAGTAAATAATACAAGATAATCTTTTTTCATTTTGATACGTATTAATACATAATGGAAAAATCACTCCCCGCTGAACCTCGTTAATATGATTGATACCCTCTATTGACAATGTACAATACGTTTTTGAGTGGTCAATTTGCCCTGCGGCTGCGTTAAAGCCGCTTGAAAGGCACAAAGCCTTACTGCACGCCGTTTGCCTTGCCGCAAACCAAATTATCTCACTCAAAAATCACAGACCTCACGCCGAGATATTTTGGAAATTTTCGAGGAGGATGGACGCAGCCTTGCTGACGCAAGGCAAGGACGACGACAAAGAAAAGTGGCAAAATAGCTGGCGTGAGGCGTGTTATTCATTGTTAATAGAGGGTATTAAAACAAAAAATATAATAACAGGATACAATTTATATATTTACATGTTTAAATATGCTATAATCCAATTAAAACAACAAATGAAAGGCAAGTACGAAAAGCTATGGACAATAAGCCTTTAACTCCTCAGGAAGTTGCAGACATATTAAAAATATCCAAAAGCACGGTTTATGATCTGATGAAACGCAGGGAACTAAATTCCTACAGAGTTGGAAAGAAGTTAAGAGTTGATTTGGCTGACGTAGAAAAGTACAAAAATAAAACAAAAGACCTCACTCTGCCTTCCGGTTTCAACGAGACAATAAAAATCCCGTCTCCTGTGATGTATGAAGATCAGTACTTTGTTAATAATACCTTCATAATTTCGGGGCAGGATGTTATCTTAGATATATTATGCCGTTATCTCAACAGGCATACTGCGGGAATCCGGGCGCTGCGTTCATATGAAGGCAGCTATAATGCAGTCTACGCCCTGTATCAAGGTGAAGTCCAGGCTGCAACCGCCCACATGTGGGATGGTAAGGCCGGCGTGTATAATGTACCGTATATAGAAAGAATGCTGCCGGGGACTCCTGCCGTAATAATACGCCTTGCCAGCCGTATGCAGGGCTTTTATGTTGCCAGAGACAATCCTAAAAATATTAAGGGCTGGAACGATTTAATACGGTCCGATATTACTATCGTTAACCGTGAAAAAGGCAGCGGAACAAGAATACTTCTCGACGAACATTTACGCAAAATGGGGATCTCGGGCAAATCAATCAAAGGCTACGCAAAGGAGCATCAGTCACATATTGCAGTAGCCAGCAGCGTTGCCAGGGGCGAGGCAGATTGCGGTATCGGGAATGAAAAGGCCTGCCTGCAGGTACAAGGTATTGACTTTATACCTATTCAGAATGAACAATATGACATGATACTCAAAAAAGAAGACATGAATCTCCCTGCTGTTGATGCAATTTTTTCAATTCTCCGTTCTGATGAATTCAAACTGGAGCTGCAAGGCATGGGAGGGTACGACCTGACCGAATTAGGAAAGTTAATTGCAGAAACCTGATAAACTGAAAGCAAGCTTGTAGAAGTCACAGACATAAAGATGCTGTCTCAAAATGAGACAGCATCTTCTATATTAATATTTTATCTCATTAAACAGCATCAATTATTGCTTTTCTTAACTTCCATACATCACATCCGAAATTGCTCACTATTGTAATATTTAATTTTGCCGTCATATCGTAACTGGATATAAAAGCCACTCCCGGATCGCAGCCTTGAAAATATGGTGAGAATGTATTTTCTCCTGTTTTGTCAAGCCAGACCCCATATCCGTAGTAATCCGATTCATCACTGCTTTGTAAGCTCAGCATCCGTGCCAGCATTTCAGCAGAAATGAGTTTACCGTCTAATAAATTTGACCAGAATTTATTTACATCCGTGACTGCCGTAAATGCTCCGCCTGCTCCGGTCCCTTTAACATCCACACTGTATATATTCGTATAATACTCCTTGCGTTGTTGATCAAAAATATATGCATTTGCACAGTTTGCAGGCAGCCTGTCCAATTCATAATAACCTGTATCAAACATACCGCAAGGTTCAAAAATATTTTTTTGAAGATATTTATCAAACAATTGACCTGTTATTTTTTCAATAATCAAGCCCAGAACTACAAATCCCGTATTATTGTACTGGAACCTTTCTCCTGCCGGATACATCATCGGTTTGTCAATAAAAAGCGGAATCAAGTCTGAGGATGTCCTGATCTTATAGTTTGGATAGTCCTTCCACAATTCCTCGTATTCACTCATAATACTTTCATCAAAATAATCAGGAATTCCCGAAGTGTGGCATAGCAGCTGCCTGACCGTTATTTTGCCGTCAATTGCCTTCAGGTCAAAGTCAAGCAAATCTCCAACAGTATCTTCAAAATTCAACTTGCCGGCTTCTATCAATTGCAGGATACCTACAGCAACAAAAACCTTTCCTGCAGAAGCTGAGGCAAATTTGGTATTGAGTTTATTACATATCTTATTGGGCAGATCTGCATAGCCGTAACTCTTCTCAAAAATCACATTTCCGTCTTTAAGCACTGAAATACAACCGCTAAAATCCTTCTGTACTATTTTATCCAACTGCATATCTTCCTCCCAAAATACACTAATACTCCTTGCACCCAGATTGTACCATTATCAGCCAGTTTATGTAAATACCATCAAAGAAATAATACTCATTTTTCCATCGCATCACTTACCTTGTATTATGCATTTTATTAAAATATAATTAAACTGAAATCTTGTAATAAAGTTTCAGAAAATTAATTTTGGGAAAGGCCGCTATGAATGAGCATTATTACGAAAAATTACTTAATATAAGAACATTGGGAGATCAGAAAGTATTTAATGAATCTATTCACTATCACAGATATGAACCAACCTCCTACCCGGCATTGGAGATATTGTCGCAGCAATATGGATTTACACAGGAAGACAGTGTGGTTGACTTTGGCTGCGGAAAGGGAAGATTCAACTTTTACGTTAATCACTTTTTCAGCTCCTCTGTTACAGGGATAGAAATGAATAGCTACTTTTTTAAGCAGGCTGTTGAAAATAAAAAATTCTACTTTCAGGCAAATAAATGTAAAAAGGACAATATTGATTTTTTAAACTGTTTTGCGGAAACTTATCACATTAAATCAACAGACAATAAGTTTTACTTCTTTAATCCTTTTTCAATGCAAATATTTGCAAAAGTAATAAAAAATATTCTGGTTTCTGTCCAAACAAATGAAAGATCCGTAGATATTATACTTTACTATCCGTCTATGGACTATATTTATTTTCTGGATACCGCTTCCCCTTTCACACAAATAAAAGAGATTAAAGTACCTCATATGTGTGATACTGATCCCCGTCACAGATTTCTGATATATAGTCTGTCAGCTTAAAACTGATTTTCTCCTGATCTATTCGTTTCCTAAGTCGTGAGCTTTTACAAAATTGTTCAAATTGGCCCTATTCAACAGAATATATTTCATATCGTCAAAGGCTAATTGCAGCTGGCCTGCATAATACTCACTTTGTTTTACAAATGTAAATCCGCATTTTTCTATAACTCTTCTGGATTGATTATTGGATGAAAAATGGCCTATGGTCAATGCATCCAATTTGCATTCATCAAAACAAAACCTGATCACAGCATTTACTGCTTCAGGCATCAAGCCCCTTCCCCAATATGCTTTGGATAAGACATATCCGACTTCTTTAATTTTCAAATGCGCATAACTGTTCTCTTCATTAGCCCAGGAGTTATGTAACCCCAAAGACCCAATCACTTTCATATTTTCCTTATTTACTATTGCAAAAACATTTTTTTCCGATATGAAAGACTGCAATATTTTTCTGGAAACATCAATTGAATCATGATGTTTCCAACCCGCCATTTCTCCAACACCCTCAACAGACGCATATTCGTAAAAGTCGTTTACATCTGTTTCCTGCCAGGCCCGCAAAATCAATCTGTCGGTTTCCAGTGCCGTTTTTGTAACATCAATAGTCAAGTCCATGTCATCACCGCCTAATAAAAAAATAATATATTTTTTTATTATACAGAATGGAGCCATAAAATGGAACTCAACTCAAGTATCTATGTAAAATATTTTTCCAATTTATGATATATGTCTGGACCCGGTTCAGTGCCAATGCTGTCTAAAGCTGAAAGATAAGCTCCTGCAGCCGGCGGAAGTGTCGGAACTATAAAATAGGCCTTCGGCACTTCTCCATGCACTGTGGTAGTCAGTTCGTCAATAAGCAGAGGATTATCTCCCTTATAAACACTTCCGCCAAGAACTACAGGTACCTCAAGATTCTCCATTCCCAATTTCTTTATTACGCCGAGTATCAATTCACCAATAACGTGCCCCATATCTATAAGGAGTTTCCGGCACACGTTATCTCTATCATTAGCAAGTCTGAACACCAGCGGCGGTACACTTTTAAGTTCCTCCTCCTTTACAAGCCTCTTTGGATAGAACCTTGTCAGTAAATCGTCCATATTGTCGACCCCGAAAAGCAGAGGTATTTCTGTAACCAGAGCTGTATCCCTGCCTGTGCCTTCATGGGCCCTGAAGGCATGATGAAGCGCCTTTTCGGTTATATGCCCTCCGCCGCCGTAATTTCCAAGTTCATAGCTGAGCGCACTCAAAATTGTACTTCTTCCGTCAGGACTGCAGGCTCCGGCATTTGAACCGGTGCCGCAAATGGAAACTGCGCCCCAGGTGCCTTTCAGCCCGCTCCTCATGCCTATCCAGGCGTCATTTACAACTTTGAACGTGCCGGTCTGAAAAATATCCCTGCAAAGCTTATTTAAAAACTCAAAATCAGATGGAAGGTCAGCACCGGATAAACCCAGATACACATAGTTTATATCCTCATTTTTGAGCTTTGCCTTTTCCAATGCACCTTTATAAACCTCATTTATAATGGCCTTTGCCTGACTTTTGCCGGCAGTCTGATGGTTGGAAGCGCCAAGGGTATAATCTCCAAGGATATTACCATTCGTATCCCCGACAAGGCACCTTGTTTTAGTGGCGCCTCCGTCAATTCCTGCAACATATGCCATGATTATCGCCCCCTGAAAAAGTTTGGCAGGTATGTTTTGTTTGCTTCAATTATTTCCTCCAGCAGCGCTTGTGCGTTATCGGCTCCGTGTACCAGCGGATGGTTTAAAAGCGCTTTGAAGGCAGCAGCCCTGTCGCCGTTGACAGCAGCTTGAATGGTATACCTTTCATACTGCTTTACACTTATAACAAGTGAGCGTACCGCTTCAGGCAGTTTACCGGCGGCAACAGGATGAGCACCCGACTTGTTAACAACGCAGTTTGTTTCAATAACGGAGTCCTCCGGCAAATCACTGATTGCTCCCTTATTGCGGACATTCAGTACATGGATACGGCCATCGTTGGTGTGAATGCTCTGTATCAGCGACAATGCCGCCTCCGAATAGAGAGAGCCTCCCCTTTCGGACAGCTGCGCAGGCTTTACATTGAGACCGGGATCTTTATATAATTCAAATAATTCCTTTTCAACCGACTTAACCTTGTCTGCCCTGGTTCCCTTCCCATTATTCAGCGACTCCAGTTCTTCCCTGACCATTTCCTTTTCGAAAAAGTAATAATCCAGATATGGCGACGGAATCAGCTTGAGTATATTTATAACCTCTCTGCTGCTATTTACCGAGGGTATGTTTTTCATGATATTCTCCTTGAAAAGAGCTTCTTCAAACAGATCTTCTGTTTTATTAACTCCGTCTACATATACCTTGGTTATCCATGACAAATGGTTTAACCCCACGAACTCGCAATAAAGCCTTTCGACAGGAACATTCAGCTGCTCGGACAGGTGTCTTTCCATATTTATTGGTACATTACACAGGCCTATACACCTTATGGACGCATAAGTACTTACAGCTTCGGTAACAATGCCCGATGGATTTGTAAAATTTATAAGCCATGCATCCGGGCATAGCTCTTCCATTTCCTCTGCTATTTCCAGTATTACCGGAACAGTTCTCAGAGCTTTGGCAAATCCTCCGGGTCCAGTTGTTTCCTGCCCTACGGTATTATACTTAAGCGGAATTTTTTCATCGGAGGAACGTGCCTCCAAACCGCCCACCCGGAATTGTGTAATAACATAATCCGCACCGGCTAAAGCTTCTCTTCTGTCCATGGTAGCCGAAATTCTGATATCAAATCCGCATTTCTTAACCATTCTATCAGTCAGCTCTTTTATTATATGTAATTTTTCTTTCCCCTGGGCTATATCCACAAGAACAACTTCTGAAGTGTTCAGTATACTCTGTCTTTCAAGCATTCCTTCTATCAATTCGGGAGTATAACTGCTTCCTCCCCCTATTATTACTAATTTCAACCCTTTCATAAGATTATTCTCCTTTCTTTTCATGTTTAAAGTTAATGAATATTTTTATCAAAGCTTATGCATCTTCTTTTAATCATATTATCATACAATAAACTATAGCACAATATAAGCGCTTATATTCTTAATAATTAAAATTTACTGATTGCAATAATCTAAAAGCTATTTTATAATAAAATTAAAAGCGCTTATATTTATTTGAATCTTTGTTTCTTCTCTGTGGTTTAACATTTTATACTTTGAGAAAGGACTGATTTTATTGAAATTAAACGAGAACGGACGTCAGCGGTTAAATTTGTACATATTCTTATCACCCTGGATAATAGGGCTTCTGGTATTTACTCTCTATCCCATAATCTCATCGCTTTTTTACAGCTTTACCGATTACAACATAATTGATGCACCAAAATTTATTGGAATTAAGAATTATACTGATTTAATGAGTGATGACCTGTTTTTCAAATCCATAAAAGTAACACTGTATTATACCTGTTTGAGTGTACCCGTACAGCTGGTCCTCTCCCTTGCTCTTGCTTTACTTTTAAATCAGAAGGTACCCTTTATGGGGTTCTTCAGAACCTCCCTGTATCTGCCCAGCATGGTTTCGGGTGTTGTTATGTCTCTTCTATGGCTGTGGATATTCAATTCCGATTTCGGTTTACTGAATTATCTTTTATCACTGGTGGGAATTAAAGGACCAATGTGGCTTATGGATGAGAATTGGGCCATACCTGCCCTGATATTGATGAGCCTGTGGCTGACGGGAAGCGGTATGGTAGTTTTTCTGGCTGCACTGCAGGGTGTCCCGGTCTCCCTGCAGGAGGCTGCAGTGCTGGACGGAGCAGGCAAATGGCAGCAATTGAGAGTTATTACTCTGCCGATGATCTCTCCGATCATATTATTCCAGCTCGTAATGGGTATTATAGATTCCTTTCAAACCTTTACCCAGGCTGTGGTAATGACGAGAAACGGCGGCCCGCACTATGCCACTTATTTCTACGTATTCAACCTGTACACCAATGCTTTTAAAAATTATAAGATTGGCTACGCCTCGGCACTGGGCTGGCTCCTGCTTGTCACCGTCATGCTTCTTACCTATCTGATTTTCAAGCTTTCTGACAAATATGTATATTATGAGGGAGGTCAAAACTAATGGGCCCTGCGAATACTGAAGTTCCGGTACGGAATAAACCGGTCCGGATGCCAAAGAAAAAATCAACTGCAGGCAGGTATGTATCTGCTGCAGTCTTGGTGATTGTTACCGTAATTATGCTTTTACCGATATTCTACATGATATCCACTGCCCTGAAAAGCAATGTGGAAATCCGCAAAGTTCCGCCGACTATTATTCCCTCCGCACTGCATTTTGAAAATTTCGGACTGATTTTTTCAAAAATCCGGTTCGGAACATATTTTTTCAATAGCATATTTGTTGCAGTTATTGTATTAATAGGAACACTTCTCTCGTCGTCCCTTGTATCCTTTGGCTTTGCCAGATATAAAGCCCGGGAGAAAAACCTCCTGTTTATGATCCTGTTAAGTACACTCATGCTCCCTTATCCTGCATTGATCATTCCTCAATATTTATTATTCAGAAATATCGGCTGGGTGGATAGCTTTCTTCCATTGATTGTCCCCTCCTTCTTCGGCTCGGCATATATGATATTTTTACTTAAGCAGTTTTTCAGTTCACTGCCCAACGATTTATTCGATGCCGCCAAAATTGACGGCTGCAGTGAGTTCAGAACCTGGTGGAATATAGCCCTGCCGCTGTGCAAACCGGCCATGGCCACCGTTTCGATTTTTACATTTTTATGGACCTGGAATGATTTTATAACACCTGTTATATACCTCAACACCGACAGCAAATTTACACTGCCTATAGGCATGAGCGGCATGATTTCAGCGTTCAGGCTTATCCCCTGGAATCTGATTATGGTGGGATCAGTGTACTCTTTGCTGCCCATTTTTATTTTGTTCTTCATAGCCCAGAAATATTTTGTGGAAGGAATAGTCCTGACCGGGCTCAAATAAGCCTGGTAACTTATAACACCCACAGGACAAACTTCTATAAATATAAATGTTAATTAAAGTTTAAGGAGGATTCTCAAATGGTAAAAAGCAAAAAGTTTCTATCGGCTCTCCTGAGTGTTTGCATGTGCTCGACTTTATTGCTGTCTTCGTGCGGAGGAAACGGTTCCGGCAGCGGCGATGCCGCCCGGGGAAAAGGCGGAGTGTCGGGAAAGGTTACATACCTGACCTTAAATCAGGAAGACAGGGACTACGTAACCAAACTTACTCCCGATTTTAACAAAAAATTCCCTGATGTTAAAATTGAACTTGTTACCGCTCCATATGATCAATTTGATCAGAAACTTCAGACAATGATAGCCGGAAATACTCCTCCGGATGTCACTTCACATTTCGGGCAGGCAGGCTTCATGGAATATTACAACAAGGGCCTGCTGATGGATTTGACACCGATGATGGAAGCCGATAAATACGATCCTGTGGCTGTGGGTATACCAAAGGAAATTGCAGATATCTATAAAATCGAGGGTAAATACTATGGACTCCCGCTAAATACATACGTATCTGTACTGGCTTACAACAAGGACTTGTTTGACAAGGCAAATGTTCCGTATCCTACCGCCGATTATGAAGACAAAAGCTGGACCTGGGATAAAATGATTGAATATGCCAAAAAGCTCACTGTAAATTCGGCCAGCATGGAGGATGCTGCATACGGACTTGAATGGTTCTGGGCCGAACCCGATATGAGGCCGCTGTATTTCGGAGCAAAGGTTTACTCCGATGATACCTGGACAAATGGTGGAAATCCTTCGGAAGTATACTTCAACTCACCTGAAGTAATTAATGTATACCAGAAACTATCGGATCTTGTGTTCAAGGATAAGGTCAGCCCGACCGATTCAATAGTTCAGGGTCTGGGAGGTCAAAGCGGAGAGTCCTTCACCAGCGGAAGAATTGCTATGAAACCCGCAGGTGCCTGGATACTCAGCGGCACCAATGAATTATCTTTCAAAGTGGGCATCGCTGCCATACCAAATGCCGGAAACGACAAGATCAGAGATGTCCTTTACGTGGATCCTTTGTTTATTTTAAAAGGCAGCAAAAATCCCAAGGCAGCCTATGAATGGATTAAATTCAATCTCGAACCTGAAATTCAGGAAAAGATGATTGATCTAAGC
>JAEWJR010000103.1:0-5037 GCA_023386445.1 Bacillota bacterium
GCTCTGATCGACACATCAAGCGCAGAAACAGGTTCGTCGCAAACAATGAATTCCGGCTCAACTGCTATGGCACGGGCAATACCGATTCTTTGACGCTGACCGCCTGAAAACTCATGCGGATAACGTGAGGAATGTTCTGTATTAAGACCGACAAGCCTTAGAAGAGCTCTTATTTTGTCTGCCCTGTCCTTTTTTGAAGAGGTAAGTTTGTGAATATCCAAAGCCTCGCCGACAATGTCGGAGACAGTCATTCTAGGGTCAAGTGATGCGTATGGATCCTGAAATATATATTGCATCTTCTTCCTATATGGCAATAGTTTATTCTTTTGGAGTTTTGTTATATCTACCCCGGAAAATTTAATCCGACCATCGGTTGGCTCATAGATTCTCAGGATTGAACGTCCGAGAGTTGTTTTACCCGAACCTGATTCACCCACAAGACCAAAGGTCTCACCTGCATATATATTGAATGAAACATCCTCAACAGCTTTAACCGACGCTTTTTCCCCCAGATGATTTCTTATGCGGAAATATTGTTTTAGATTATTGACTTGCAGCAGCACTCCTGAATTAACCATTACTATTTACCTCCCTGCTATTACCTGCTTTCTCGTCATAAAGCCAGCAGGCGGTTCTATGTCCATCTTCTGCAACATATTCGGCCGGTGTGTGGTTGATACAGATTTTAAGGCAGCTCTCGCATCTTGGTGCAAAGGCACAACCTTTTGGAAGACTCAGAAGATCAATAGGATTTCCACTTATAGGAATGAGCTTTTCACCCTTTTTTTTCAAGTCGGGCAGAGAGCGTAGCAACCCCTTTGTGTACGGGTGGCGGGAATGGTGAAAAATGCTGTAGACAGAACCCTGTTCAACGATTCTTCCTCCGTACATGACAATAACATCATCAGCCATATCAGCAACTATTCCGAGATCATGTGTTATAAGAACTATGGACATATCGGTTTTTTTCTGGATATCCTTCAACAGTTCAAGTATCTGTGCTTGAATGGTAACATCCAGGGCAGTTGTCGGTTCATCGGCAATTAAAAGTTTGGGAGCTCCAGCAAGTGCCATGGCTATCATTGCCCTTTGACGCATTCCGCCTGAAAATTCATGAGGATACTGAGACAAACGTTTTTCAGGTTCATTTATACCCACCAGGCTTAACAGTTCAATTGATCTTTTCTTGACTTCTTCTTTTGAGATTTTCCCGTATTTGTGACGCAGTGATTCAGCTATCTGGCTTCCTACCGTAAATACGGGATTCAGACAGGTCATTGGGTCCTGGAAAATCATTGCTACTTCATTACCTGAAAAATTCAGCCTTTCAGCCTTATTCATGGCTGAAACATCTTTTCCGTTAAAAGTAATGCTGCCCCTGACAATTTTTCCAGGCTTATCTATAAGACCCATGATCGAGTGGGAGGAAACACTTTTCCCGGAACCCGATTCACCCACAATACCCAGAACTTTTCCGGGTTCAAGGGTATAACTTATACCGTTAACCGCCTGAACCTCACCGGCCGGCGTAAAAAATGAAACTTTCAAATCATTTATTTTAAGTAATTCTTTACCCACTTTAACCTCCCAAGCCATGTATGGCTTTGAGCCACATTTATGGCCTCAAAATGTTATAAAATTTATATCCTTTACCGCTATTGGCGAATAAAGGAGGTTAATTGGCCGTCTAAAGTCTTCAGGCTATTTCTTCATTCTTGGATCGAGTGCATCTCTTAATCCGTCTCCGAAAAGATTCATGGACAGGATAATGACACTGATGGTTGCAGCGGGGAAAATAAGCATGTAGGGGTATGAATATATTCCTTTCAGAGCTGCTTGAGACAAGGAACCCAGCGAAGCCATGGGAATGGAAACACCTAGACCTATAAAACTCAAAAATGACTCAACGAATATAGCTTCGGGAATTTTCAGCGTTGCAACAACAATTATCTGACCTATACAGTTAGGTATCAGATGTCTGGAGATAATATCCTTACTGCCGGCACCAAGAACTTTGGCAGCCAGAACATATTCCTGTTCTTTCAAAGCCAGAATTTGTCCGCGGACTATTCTCGCCATATCGACCCAATACAGTAAAGCCAAAACAAAAAATATGCTTATCAGTCCCACTCCCAAACCCTTTAAAAAAGCCGGAGAATCAGCAGATGACAGATATTTGTCAATCGGCTCCTTAAGAACTACCTGCAGAAGAATTACGATCAGTACTGTAGGAACTGAATAAACTATATCAACTATTCTCATCATCACAATGTCGGCCCAGCCCCCGAGAAAACCTGAAACAGCGCCGTAAAGGATTCCTATAATGGAAATCATAATAGCGGCTACAACACCTACGGCTATTGAAATTCTGGCACCTATCATCGTTCTAGTAAACAAATCTCTGCCCAGACTGTCGGTACCAAAAATATGCTGAACATTTGGTGATAAATTCTCACTGCCCTTGATAATCTGGTCATATCTATACGGAGAGAGCATCGGCCCTATTACTGCTGCCAGCAGCACCAGCAATATAACAGCCAGGGCCCCAACTGCAACCTTATTTGCCCGGAGCCTCCTCCAGGCATCTTTCCAATACCCTATTGCAGGGCGCATAAATTCAGCTGTTGCCTTTTCACTTTCAGTGGCAGGCATAAACAATTTGTTATCCAAAACTGCCGTACTATCCGTTTCTCTCACTTTTTATACACCTGCCCCTATTTTGTTATATTGATCCTTGGATCTACGAATCTGTATAATATGTCCACCAGGAAGTTCATAAAAATCAGTAATGCACCAAGAAAAATTGTTACACCCATGACGGTAGGATAATCTTTTGCTGTAATACTGGTTACAAAAGAGCTTCCCAATCCAGGGATTGAAAATATTGATTCTATTACAAAGGAACCTGTCAAAACACCTGCAACCATAGGGCCTGCATAAGTAACGACAGGGAGAATTCCATTTCTCAAGCCATGCTTAAAGATTACTATTCTTTCGGAAAGTCCCTTAGCCCTGGCAGTTCTTATATAGTCCTGGTTAATAACATCCAGCATGGAAGAGCGCATCAGCCTTGTAATAAAGCTCAGCGGAAAAAAGGATAGTGCAAAGCCGGGCAGGATGTAACTGGACAAGGTATCAAGATTACTTACAGTGGGAAACAAACGGAGCTTCACCCCGAATAAAACCATGCTTACTGTAGCTACCACAAAGCTGGGAACTGCAATGCCTATTGTCACTACCAACATTATCACTCTGTCTGCACCGGTGTTCTTTTTTAGTGCGCTGATAGTACCAAGGATGGTACCTGTCACAATGGCAATCGCACTGGCAAAAATACCGAGTTTGAGAGAATAAGGAAATTTTCTGGATATAATTTCTGCTACATTCTGTCCGCTTAGTTTGATTGATTCACCAAAATCGCCTTTAAGAATATTTTTGGCATAAATCCCATACTGTATCAAAATAGGTTTGTCCAAACCGTATTTTGCTTCCAGATTTGCAAATATTTCAGGCGTTATTTTGTTGTCACCCAAAAATGGACTGCCTGGTGTTAAATGCATGAGGAAAAATGTTAAAGTAAACATTATCCATAATGTCAGCAGTGATACTAACAACCGTTTTAAAACGTATTTCAGCATATGACCTCCTAACTGCGACCCTATTAACTCAGCGCAATAAAATGACTTATATTTCCCGGCATATTTTACTTTTCCGACAGTATGTTGATATAATTATTTACATGCCGCTGGATTTCATGATCTATATTGGCATACTGTTGTATTTCATATCTTATGACTTTTTGTTACATTATTTACATTTATTTCTAGATGTATTTTTATTATTTTATCATATGGTATTTGATTTATCAATAAGTGAGAGTCTTTAGCCAGGGCTAACATGGAAATAACTTTTTATTATCAGATTTTGAACTAAATTTTATTTATATATTTCAAAAAGTATTGGTTATACTTATTATGAAATATTTAACATTTATATTCAAAATAAAAACTGGAGCAACCCGTTTATTTCAGGTTATTCCAGCTACTTTATAAACATATAAAAATCAATGGCCGGCATTAAAAAAAGAAATATGATTTACCATATTTCTTTTTTTATGTTTATTATGTTCTTTTATAACTTATGACAGCTGTTCCCTTTACAGAAGACCGAAAATAAATCAGCCCTTGAGCCAGAACTTCACCAGAAACCATATTAAAAAAACAAACACCGCTATGACGGTCAGTATGAACGGCAGCAGTATCTGGACTATTGAGAGCAATAATGCAATAACATCTTTAAAGGTGAGCATGTTCTCCTCTGTTGTCCTATCTTCCTTTTTCTTACCTTTGAACAAGTTTTTTCTCCTTTAATAACTGTATTCGTTCGAAAGCTTTAAAAAGCTTTCGAACGAGCAGAATTGTTTAGATTATATCAATTTCTTACTATATCAAACCAGTTGATAATTATACAGTTTTATGTTGCACTAATGCTTTGTCCGGCAAAATGGCACGCAACCATATGGCCGTTTCCGGCATCTTTCAGTTCGGGCTGCTGCTGACTGCAAATGTCCTTGCATATTGGACAGCGTGTATGGAAACGGCAGCCGGAAGGCGGATTTGCCGGGCTTGGTATATCTCCTGTCAGAATAATTCTTTCCTTTTTAACTCTGGGGTCAGCAATAGGCACTGCCGACAATAGTGCTTTTGTATAAGGATGCAGCGGATTTTCATACAGTTCGGATTTATCAGCCGATTCCACAATCGACCCCAGATACATTACCGCAACTCTATGGGATATATGCCGGACAACACTTAAATCATGCGATATGAACAAGTAGGAAAATCCGTACTGCTTCTGCAAATCTCCCAGGAGATTTATTATCTGTGATTGTATTGAAACATCCAGAGCTGATACCGGTTCATCGCATACTATGAACTCAGGATTAAGTGCAAGAGCTCTTGCAATACCGATTCTTTGACGTTGTCCGCCTGAAAATTCATGTGGATACCTGTCTATATGAAGCGAAAGCAGACCACA